>NZ_AYMQ01000032.1 GCF_000633355.1 Serratia sp. H1w | reverse complement strand
TTCAATGATCACGGGTATAGAAAAAGAATACAATCAAATGAGAAATGTGATGACCTCTTCGGGTCTCAGCGGGCTAAATATTTCTGTTATTTTTCATGAGATTGAACGTGAAATTGATTCACTCCACCGAGCAATAATGAAAGATGATGCCGTTATTGAAGAATTGAGAGAGAGATCATCTAATTTAGTTAGCATCCTTGAAAGTTTTAGTTCACTGCTGAAAAAAAGGAAATCAGAGAAATTCACTGCCAGTGAAGTTATTGATAAAGTCTCAGCACTTTCGATACATAGATTTAAACACCATAATGTTTCTCTCTCTGCTCCTGTATTAGTGGATGATAAAGAGTCTGATTTTTTACTTCATGCACCATTTGGTATCATACAAGCAGCCATAACGAATATCGTTAACAACTCTTTATATTGGACTCAAGCTAAAGAAAAACTGACAAAAAATAAAGATTATGTGCCTGGTGTAGGCATTTACTGCCTACCAAATTGGTATGACGAAGGCCCAGCAATTACTATTGTGGATAATGGTGATGGGTTTAGTATACCACCAGAGAGTGCTGTACAACCATTTATCGGAAATAGACCTGGAGGGATGGGGCTTGGATTATATTATGCAAAAACAGCGATGGAATCAATTGGTGGTAAATTGATTATCGACTCAGTTGAAAACTTGAAACTACCCAAGGCATTTGATGGCGCAGCAGTTTCGTTAATATTTAAAGGGAATAATTAAGTATGTTACCTAGAGCGAAAGTAATTGTCGTTGATGATAATGAAGATGAACTAAAAAAACTCTCTGAAGCATTCTATAACTCAGGAATTCCTTGTCTTCCTTTGCAATATGACTCTAGAGATAGAGTAAAAAGATATGGCATAGAAAAAAGCACTGATATTCGCTGGTTGTTTATAGACCTCCATTTGGAGCCAGGTACTAATTCTGAGGCAGCATATCTGGTAGGACCAATAAAAGAGGTTATAAGTCATTTAATTGGCGGAGGAATATATTCCTTAGTATTTTGGTCAAAACACACAGATAAAGCTCAGGAGATAATAGATAGGATAAAAAACGATGATGTCCTATCAAAGGATATACCACCACCTGTCAGTTATGCATGCATAGATAAACATGTCTTTATTGAAGACGCGACAAAACTGAAAGAGAAATTAAATAGCATATTGTCTGATAACAGGTTAGTTAGTTCAATGTTGCGTTGGGAAAATGCAGTAGCTAATGCATCTTCAAACATATTAACAAAAGTTCATCAGCTTGCAAAAAACAATAACTCTTGGGATCTTGATAAAACAAATGAAAATATAAAAAACATTATTAGTCTATTAGCATATGAAGCATCAGGTTTTAAAGTGGCAAAGGATGACGCTAATACCAGCTTAAATAAAGGGTTATTTAACCTCGTAGAAGATGATTATGCTAACATTACAAAAAAAAACATTTGGTCAGAATTTGTTTTTGCATCCAATGCACAATTGAAAAAAGTTTCAACAGATATAAAAGTAAAGTTGAATACATATATTTTAGCTGAAGAAATATGCTCCGATAAGAATGGGGAGACATTATATAAAAAAGGCGTCATAAGTTTTATTGACAGAAAAAATACTAATATAAAGTTGCTTTTTTGGAAATACAGACTTGGATACCATCATTCAGGAAGAATTTACTGGAGTGGAGCAAAAAGTAGACCTGAGTAGCATTATTCTAGGTGTTATTGAAATTAGCCCTGATTGTGATCACGCAAATAAGAAGATCAAAATACATCGCTTTGTTTTAACCTCCCTTATTCCATCCAATCTATTTACATCTGAATGCTGGGATAAAATAAATAAAGCACAACATGAAGGCATATTTAAGGAAGCTCCCGATATTTTATATAAAGAAAAACAGTATAAGCTACTCCTATCGTTTAAATATATCATATCCATTCCTGTTTCAGATGAGAATATGAGAATGTTCGGACGTGAAGCATTTAGATTAAAAGACGATATACTGGTAAAAATCAGAACAGAGATGGCACGTTATATTTCCAGGCCAGGATACACAGCCATCCACTAGATTATGCTTGTTTTTTGTGTTAAAATGTAGAGATATGATATATTAGGAATTTTTATGGATAAGTCTCTACATTTTCTCGATCTTTTTGCTGGAGCAGGCGGTCTGTCTGAGGAATTTATTCGTGCCGGTTTTACACCGGTAGCGCATGTGGAATCTAACAAAGCAGCTTGCTTTACACTAAGAACTAGGGCGGCTTACCACTGGCTAACAAAAGAATCGAAATTAAATATTTATGAGGATTATCTAAGAGGAGAAATTTCTCGTAATACTTTATATAAAGAAATCCCTGCCGAAATCATTGAGTCTGTTATTAATGAAGAAATAAAAAGTGAATCCCTTAGTGAGATTTTCACTAAAATAGATAATTCAATAAAAAGTAAAAAAATAGATATTATTATCGGTGGTCCGCCATGCCAAGCATATTCATTGGTGGGGCGTTCTCGCTCAAAAAATCGGATGATAGGTGATAAAAGGAATTATCTTTTTACTTATTATGTGAAATTTTTAGAGCGTTATCAACCAAATTATTTTGTTTTCGAAAATGTTACAGGCTTGCTTTCAGCTAAAGATGAGAATGGAAACCTTTATTTTAATATAATGAGAGAACTGTTTCGTGCAGCAGGTTATCAAACAGAATATAAGATCTTATCTACTGACGAGTATGGTATTCCTCAGGCGAGAAAAAGGGTCATACTTGTAGGAAAAAAAGGGAGTACCTTGGGTTTCTATCCTGAGCCGGATAAGCTCCCCATTAGGTTAACTGTAGATGATGTTTTTTCTGACTTGCCGAAGCTATTATCAGGTCACGGTGAAATATTTCAATATAAAGAAAAAAAACCACACTCTTTCCTAATAGAAAGTGAGTTGTGTGATTCAAAAAACTATATTACATGGCATACAGCCCGTCCTCACACTCAGCAAGATTTAGAAATATACAGAATAGCAGTAGAAAAATGGAATAATGGTCACCAACGGATAGACTATAATTCTCTTCCCACACGTTTGAAAACTCACCGCCAACGTGTATCTTTTTTAGATAGGTTCAAAGTAGTTGCTGGTGATTTGCATTGCTCACATACTATCGTCGCACATATCGCTAAAGATGGCCATTATTATATCCACCCAGATATAAGTCAGAATCGCTCCTTAACTCCAAGAGAAGCGGCTCGCTTGCAGACATTTCCTGATAATTATTTCTTTGAAAGCGCTTCAGGAAAGCCAAGTAGAACAGCAGCATTTCTGCAAATAGGAAATGCTGTTCCTGTATTACTAGCTGAGAAATTAGCTCTAAAAATAAAATCGAGTTGGTGATGGATGTTCACTCCAAACAACAACGAGCCAGGAATATGAGAGCGATCCGCTCTAAAAATACTATTCCAGAGAAAATGATATCAGAAATTTTATTTTCATTAGATGTAGATTACACTTCGCAAAATAATTCAATCTATGGGAAACCTGATTTTTTATGTTCCGATTATAAGTCAGCAATATTCGTTCATGGGTGTTTTTGGCATCGGCATTTGTGCTATATGTTCAAATGGCCAAAAACAAGACCTGCCTTTTGGGTTAAAAAGTTGACTCAGAACGTAAGGAGAGATCACCATGTTATCAATAAGTTAAATCAAGCAGGTTTTAAAGTTCTTGTTATATGGGAATGCTCATTAAGAGGGAAAGTGAATATCCCAACATATATTATTAGAGACTATATAGAAGAATGGTTATGTGCCAGTGATGATAATTGCGAAATATCATCACTTGGTATTAAAACATTATCTAGATCTTAAATAATGGCCATGCTTTTTTGCAACGGCAAATATAATGAACCCAGAAACTTACAGAAAACTATGATTTATTGACTCCTTACCTAAAATGATTCAGATAAAGTCTTAGTCTATTATAAATATACTGTCAGCTAACAGCACGCAAACAGTTGTGTTCCTAATGGTTCGTCTGACACTGCGCGCCATCTCTTGATGAATAATCCCATCTCAATTAACACACAACATGCCATAACCCGTCACATGCAAAATCTTGTTGACAGTACATTTACTCATTAGTTTTTTGAACGATAATCACTAATAAAAAGCCATTGTCGGCCTTATTATTTTTTACTCTCAGCACATCATCAACATTATTACCTGAAAAGTGAAATAATTCGTGCTGATTAAAATAATAGCGTCAGCATCGCTACTGGCGCTATTAGCTTACTGTAATAAACAAATTTAGAGACCATCGTTGATGTTCTATGCCCATACCAACGAACATCCAGACATCTTTACGGCCAATTAAAACAATCCTATTTAATGATACAATCTTTAAGCCCTACGCCCAAACTCCCCATGCACCACACTTCCTCCCAGCTCCAAACTGTCCATATAATTCGCATACCACTGGAGCATCTCTCTCCGCTGCTCCAAATACTGCGCATGGTTGTAAGTACCACGAATCGTGTTCTTATCGACGTGAGCAAGCTGTAACTCAATCCACGCTGTGTTATAGCCCTGTTCATGCAGAATGGTACTCATCGTGTGCCGGAAACCGTGCCCTGTAGCCTTACCATGATAACCAATACGTTTCAGCACCTGGTTGATACTTGCCTCACTCATTGGCTTTGTAATGTCGTTACGGCCAGGAAAGACAAGCTTAAAACGCCCAGTAATTGCATGTAGTTGCTTTAACGCATCCTGCACTTGCTCAGATAGCGGAACCATATGCGGGCGTCCCATTTTCATACGTTCGACAGGAACTTCCCAAATACCACGCTCAAGGTCGAATTCTTCCCACTCGGAAGCACGGAGCTCAATAGTTCGAACCCCTGTCAAAAGCAAAATACGGGTTGCAAGCCGAGTAATCGGGCTGCCACTGTATTTAGCCAGGGCATTCAGGAATTCAGGTAATTCATTGGCCAGGAGATGAGGATAGTGTTTGGACTTCGCGGTGGTAAGTGCTCCCGCGAGCTCTGATGCAGGGTTGTTCTCCGCTCTACCGGTAACAATCGCATAGCGGAAAACCTGATTACAGGCCTGACGGATTTTCCGAAGCTTATCAAAAACACCTCGAGCTTCCAGCTTGCGTAGGGCTTCCAACATTTCCAGAGGTTTGATTTCAGCAATCGGTCGTTTACCAACATAAGGAAAAATATCGTTCTCAAAACCTTCCATCAGGTCTTCAGCGTATCCCTTCGACCAATTAGGGCGTTTGTATTCGTGCCACTCTAACGCTATGGCTTTAAAGTTGCTTTCAATACCTGCTTTACGAATTTGCTTATCAACCTTCTTCTGCTCGCCAGGGTCAATGCCTGTGGCAACTTGCCTTTTGGCCTCATCCCTGCGTTGGCGAGCATCCGAAAGTGTAATTTCAGGATAAACGCCCAACGCCAATGTCTTCTGCTTCCCATCAAAACGGTACTGCAAACGCCAATACTTGGAACCATTAGGATGCACCATCAAATGCATCCCTTCGCCATCGGTGAGCTTGTAAGGCTTTTCCGTTGGTTTTGCACTTCTTACCTTCACATCGGTAAGCGCCATTTGCTGCCCTCCGTTGCTGGTTGTTGGTATAAGATTTCATTGAACAGGAATGTACCATCACATATACCAACAGATAGTACTTGATGTGGGTTGATACGGGTAGAATCAGGTAGAGTTTCTACGCGCCAAAATCAGCTAATTAACTGAATTTCAGGCATAAAAAAAGACGTCAGTTGACGTCTGTTTACTTCAAAATGGTACGCCCTACAGGGCTCGAACCTGTGACCTACGGCTTAGAAGGCCGTTGCTCTATCCAACTGAGCTAAGGGCGCATTGAAATGCGGATGCGGCAACCGAAGTTGCGGAGTTGGATTATACGGTCAGAGGTCAACGAGTCAATGGATTTTGTTGGTGTGCTAGCCGCCAACGTGCTTTATGGTGATTTTTCAAACAAATCAACGGCTAAAAGCAAACCTAACGCAATGATCTGATTACGTAAATCTCAGGTCATAGAGATCCCTTTTCTCACCTTATCCCTCAGACCTGTGGCTTGGAAGGGCGAAGGTTGTTCACGTCCAGCCAGCTAAACAGTCACATAAGCATAAAATTTATTCTTTAAAAACAGAGTAATAAACAAAAACACTCGTTGATGTGACCGACAGGTGTTGATCTTCTGGACCAAATTTACTTACATCAGTTGCTAGATTAGGTGTGCCGCCCGGATGGCGTAATCAAAAGGACAAGTAGGATGGACGACGATAAATCACTGCTCTATGCCTGTGCAATCAACGATCTGGACCTGATAAAACAAAGGCTGAAGAATGCCAAATATGCACAGCTAAAAAAAAGCAGCCAGGAAACCGGGACACCACTGCATGCAACAGCCTTGCATGGCAACAAGGAAGCTATTGATTTGCTGCTCGCCGCCGGCGCGGATATTGAAGCAGGGAATTTTCTGCGCGACAACGCAATGCACGCCTGCATCAAAGCCGGGAAGCTGGATATCGCCAGATACCTGATTGAGAAGGGTTCCGACATTAACAAAAAAGGCTATCAGAACCGTCATGCGCTCAACCAGCTGATTTGCTATGCGTGGGACCGTGAATTTGCTGAGTATCTGCTCAGCAAGGGTTGTGACATTTTGCAAACCTCGCGAGACGGTTACAGCATGCTCAACGATGCGGCATGTTCGAACAACACCGATGCGATCGATTTTTTGTTGAAAAACGGGATCGACAAAAGCGATCTCAATTCGGCGTTGTGCTGGGCGATCCTGAAAAATGCCTCTGCGGCCACCCGGTACTTACTCGATCAAGGGTCCAGCCTGGAAGAAATGTACGCGGCAACCAAGGGCCTGGAAAAAGGGCTTTATCACACGCTGGCTACCAAACAAAACAGCTCTGACCTGATCAAACTGCTGATCAGTCATGGCATGGATTTCAACAAGCCGCCGGTACGTGCAGTGGTAGTGGGTATAGACAAAACAAAATTGAGTCCGCTGGCGTACGCCAAGGCGCTTTTTAGCAAATGGCCCGCAGCCGTTTATCTGGCAGACAATATCCGCGTGATGGAAGAAAGCACCGCCTGAAACAGCGGCAGAAAAAGGAGCATTACCATGTTTGGATGGGGTAAGAAGAAACCAAAAACCGTCGAGGTCACCTTAATTGAACTCGGCAAGGATGAAGCTTTTGGCGTTTCACCAGTACCAGTCGACCAATTGCCGGATACTTTTGAAATCAATACCACGCTGCATCTGGGCGATGTGGATTGGCAGGTTGTCGAGGCAAGGCCCGCCACAAAAGCCGAATTCAGGGAAACGGGTAAGGTAACCGTGGTGTTGGCCAAACAGGAAATTTTCAATATCGATCCGACCAAGGTGCTTTTCAGCCTGCCAACAATCACCAATGACATGGCGATGGTGGAGGATGTCGCCTCACTGGAAAACGTACTGGTGCTGCACGAAGACGACTGGCGGCAGTTTGAATTTCTCTCTGTCAGCTTGCATGAGCTGGTGCAACAGGAAGTTCAGGACATTCTGGCGATTTATCACACGCAACGTGAGGAGTCCGGTTTCAAGCAGATTCATGTTCGTAAACGCATTGCCGAGCCGCTGCTTGATGTTGCTCTACCGCTCGAATCGCTGGCGCAGGCATTTGGCGTTGAAAAACGATTCAGCGGAGTGGCCTTCAATAACGCCGCGGCCACCATCGTCAATGGTTTTGCCTGGCAAACCACTTCCGGCTGGATCTTTTGGGGGCAAACCGATGCACAAGGTAACCTGGCTGTGTTGTGTCTGCTACCACCTCACGACGCTGACGCCGCGAGCATGGCAAATAAAATCGACGACTTTGTGCTGGCTCATGATCTGCTACTGATCGATTGGGTCAACGTTAGGCAGTACGGGAAGGGTGAAGACAGTTTTAGCCTTTATGAGTAGAGACGGAGAAATTCTGCTGCTCATGATGATGTATTTTGCGCACGGCTAACGGGAGCTCCGCTTGTTGAGTCGGCGGGCTTTTCCCCAGATTTCCGCTAGTCAGCCTCTGGTTTGCCCCTGTCAGGAAAACTTCCACTTTCATGAACCTCCCCATCGCCAGTGGCGATGGGGTAAAAGAGCCTGCGTCTGGAGATAAAAAACGTCGAGGATCATTCCCTTGCTGTAAAAAAGCATCAACCACGACGCAATCGTGTGCTTATTCTCAACATAACCCCGATCCAAAGCCTGACAGCGCGCCTCTCTTCTGACAAAATAGCGCCATCCCCCGCTTTTCTTAAATGATGGATTTCCTCACTGATGGCAGCAAAGATTATTGATGGCAAAACGATTGCTCAGCAGGTTAGAAACGAAGTAGCTGAGCAAGTGAAACAACGTCTGGCCGCTGGCAAGCGCGCGCCGGGCCTGGCAGTGGTACTGGTTGGTGAGAATCCGGCTTCGCAGATTTATGTCGCCAGCAAGCGCAAGGCCTGTGAGGAAGTGGGTTTTATCTCCCGTTCTTACGATCTGCCTGCCTCCACCACCGAACCTGAATTGCTGGCGTTGATCGAGCAATTAAACGTCGATAAAGAAATTGATGGCATTCTGGTACAGCTCCCACTGCCTGCGGGCATTGACAACGTGAAGGTGCTGGAGCGCATTAGCCCGGATAAAGACGTGGACGGTTTCCACCCGTATAACGTTGGCCGTCTGTGCCAGCGTGCGCCCAAACTGCGTCCTTGTACCCCACGTGGCATTGTCACTCTGCTGGAACGCTACAACATCGATACCTATGGCCTGAACGCCGTGGTCGTCGGCGCTTCCAACATCGTTGGCCGCCCGATGAGTATGGAGCTGTTGCTGGCTGGCTGTACCACCACCGTTACGCATCGGTTCACCAGGAACCTGCGTCACCATATCGAAAATGCCGATCTGTTGATCGTCGCCGTGGGCAAACCGGGTTTTATTCCTGGCGATTGGATCAAACCGGGCGCGATCGTGATCGATGTCGGCATCAACCGTTTGGAAAGTGGTAAAGTAGTCGGCGACGTAGACTTCGAAGCCGCAAGTGAACGCGCGGCCTACATTACTCCGGTTCCAGGTGGCGTCGGCCCCATGACCGTTGCTACACTGATCCAAAATACCTTGCAAGCCTGCGAGGAATTTCACGACGTTCAACCTAAATAAGTAAGGCAGTATGGAAATTTTTAATCTGGAAAGTCACCCTCACGTCGAACTGTGCGACCTGCTGAAGTTCCAGGGCTGGTGCGACAGCGGCGGTGCCGCGAAAGAAGTGATCGCCGATGGGCAGGTCAAAGTAGACGGTCAGGTCGAAACGCGTAAGCGCTGCAAGATCGTAGACGGCCAGAAGGTCAGCTACAAAGGTATGAGCGTCACGGTTAAAGCCTGATTGCTCAAGCGCCAAGAAAAAAATGCCGGGTCAGCCAAGCTACCCGGCATTTTTGATCCGCTAAAACGGCCTAATGCTCCAAGGCAACCGAGCATACATGGTCAATCCCGCACAGCATGTTGTAGAGCTCATCAAGGGTCATCCTTTTCCTTACCGTCAGCTTAAAGTTCACTTCAATCTTGCGTCTTTTGATGTCGCGTATCGTCATCGCATCGATCAGGTTTCTCTGCTGGTTAAGCTGGGTCATCAGGCAGGGCAGCCCTTCCTTCTCATCGAGTATCAGACGTACCTTAACCTTCCCCAGATGCTGGTTCCTTGATTGCAGCAAGAAAATATAGGGGCTGATCTTTATCGCCAACAAAAACAGCGCCGTCGCCAATAACGCATGCAGATAGAAACTGGCTCCACAGGCAATACCGACGCCCGCCGATGCCCAGACGATCGCCGCGGTCGTCAGACCGGAAATCGCATCATCACGACGATGCAAGATGACACCTGCCCCCAGGAAGCCGACCCCACTGATAATCTGGGCGGCCAGCCGCATCGGGTCGCTGCGGATATTGACGGAAATCTCGGCGTAATACTCCGCAGACTGGATCGACACCACCGTTAATACGCAACTGGCGACGGCTATAATCACGCAGGTTTTAAATCCAACGGGCTTGCCTTTGGATTCGCGCTCCAGGCCAATCACGCCCCCCAGAACAAACGCCGCGACTATCTTGCCTACCGTTGCCAGGTGGAGCGGCCCCAACCCGCCCAGCACCGATAACAGGCTGTCCATGTTGCTCCCTATTGCTTAGCGGGTTTCATGGCCGCAGGTGTTTTCTCCTTCGAAAGATCGTCTTTGAAGAAAATGAAGAAGAATACCGAGACCACGGCGGCGATAATCGCCGAGAACAGCCAGAAGCTTTCCCACTGCGGCAATGCTTGTGGCCCCTGCTCCGTCACGGTGTTGTTGAAGATCTGGCCGCAAATGGTGGAGGCGAACAGCAAGCCAAAGCCATTGGAGACGATAAAGCGCAGGCTCTGTGCCTGAGCTTTGATTTCCGGCCGTGCTTTGCGGTCAACATAGATATCCCCTACCGTAAAGAAGAAGTCCCAGCAGAACCCTTGCAGCATCAGGCCAATCAAGACAAACGTCATATTGGCATCGAGCGCGGCCTGGGAGAACAGCACCGAGCGGATGATCCAGCACACCGCCCCCATCATCAACGTCACCTTGAAGCCCGCTTTCAGCAGGAAGAACGAAAGCAGGAACATAAACACCACTTCGCAGGCGATCCCTACCTGCATCATGGACGCAGCGTTATCAAACCCAAGCGCTTTCAGGAACACCGGAATATAGGCGGAATAGGCCGTTTTGGGGATCATCAATACAAAGATGCTCAGCATCAGAATGGAGAAGTTGCGATCTTTGAATAATGACAACGCATCCAGGCACAGCAAATCACGCAGGGCGAAGCTGCTGCCCTTGGCCTTCGGAGGCGTATCCGGCAGGGTGAAGCAGTACAGCCCTAATGCCACCCCGGCAGCCGAAGCAATGTACCAGGTCATGGTATCGCCGGAATATCCCATCTGCCCGATGATGAACCCTATCACCATAAAGCCGAAGGTGCCGAACACGCGGGTCACCGGGAAATACTTCACGCCGTTGATATGGCTGAAGCTGATACTGTTAGCCAGCGCGGTAGTCGGATAGAACAGCAGGCCGACCAGGAAGATCATCACGAGCGTCATGGTGGTGTCCTGCGCTTCAATAAACTGTGGTACACACAGGATCACCCCGGCGTTTATCAGGTGCAGGATCGCCATGACTTTCTGCGAAGCAAAGAAGCGGTCGGCGACCATGCCGATAAACAGCGGCGAAAGTATCGTTGCCAATCCCAGCAGCGCATAGGATGAACCGATAATGGCGGCCATGCCGTAGGTACTCAGCACCAGGCCCATCGTCATATTCCAGGCGCCCTGCATGAAGTACTGCACGAACATCATGATCAGCAGGCGAGGAGTCTTGTTAAAGTCCATGAGATCTCCCCCTACGCCACGTTAACGATCAGGCCGTCATAAGCGACGGTGATGTTTTTATCGCGGCAGGCCGCTACCAACTCCTCATGCAGCAATTTGCCGCTGTGAGAAATATGCGACACCACGATCTGGCTGCCAGCATGCAGGCATTCCATCGCACGCAGTTTCTCCTGCGCTGCAAAAACGGTTTCCAGGCTCATATGGTTGTCGGTGCGATCGTCGCCGTTGAAACCGTAGGTGCATTCCAGCACCACCAAATCCAACGCTTTACCCTCTAGCCACTGCCAGGTCAGTTCCGGGAACCAGCCAGAGTCATGTCCATAGAAAATCGTCTGGCCGTCTTTTTCGATCACATACACGTAGCACAGCTCCCACTTGGCATGGTTGGCCAGCAGCGGTGTGATTTTGTAGCCATGGCTTTCGACGGTGACGAAGGGCACCAGGCAGTGGAAAGCAAAGCGCTGTTTGCTATAGCCCGGCAATACCGCAGCACAGCCGTTGATCGCCCTGTCATTACCAAAAATCTCCAGCGGGTGATCAATATTGAAGCCGTAACCCTCCATGCGGCTAAACAACTCGCCGACGTTGAAGTGGTCTGGATGTGTATGAGTGAACAACAGATCGGTGATGCCACTCGCATCCAACCCATCACGCAACAGCTGTTGGCTAAACTCTGGAGCGACATCGATCAACATCACATTATCAACAATCGCCGAGGAGTGGGTACGCAGATCTTTCCCCTTCAGGAAACGGGCCTGTTGGCAATGGTCACAGCGGCAAAACGGATTGGGGATCCCTTCAGAGGCAGCCGATCCCAGGAAATGTATTTTCATTTTTTATCCTTTTTATTCAGTAAATTACTGACCTATCGTTCCTAACCCTTGCGGCAAATTGCACTGCTTAATTGATTTTGGAACGTGTCAATAATAATCCTGAGAATAAAAAACGGTTAACACCGCAAGCAACATTGGTGATCGACTTCAAAATATTTAATTAAATATCAATAAAAAACAATAAATTATAAAAATAAATAATAACAATAAGTTAAATTTAAGTTTGTTTTCATTTTTATTTAACGGAACGGTTTAAAGCATAAATAATGCTCAACAAAGTGTGGAACGATCCAAACTTTATGATTAAAAGGAAATCGAGATAGCGAAGTGGCCATGCCGGTGTTAGCATCAAAACAGGTCGGTCAAAGCGGTAGGAAAATGGCAACTATCAAGGATATAGCAATGCTGGCGGGGGTCTCACACGGCACCGCTTCCAACGTCCTGAATGGGCGCGGCAACGTCAGCGTTGAGAAGATCGAGGCGGTCCAACGAGCTGCCCAGCAAATGGGATATCAGATCAATGCCCAGGCACAGTCACTGCGTGCCAGTAAAAACAGTGGCGTAGCGCTGATCCTGCCCGATATCAACAACGAGCAATATCACCAGCTCTACCGCGGGCTCCAGCAATCATTACAATCCTCTTTCCCGGGCGCTCTGGATCTTTACGTCACCAACGATCTCCCCTCTGCCGAAACGGATATCTTGCAGACGCTGGCGGCAAAATCCTACCAAACCATCGTTACCGTCTCTTGTCTGGCCGACAGTGAGAGTTATTACCAGACGCTGCGGTTGCCAGCGGAACAGATCCTGTTTGTTTATCGCCACCCAACGCAGGCGCAGTCCAAATTCAGTCTGGATTTTGGTCAGGCGGGTCAGGCAATTGCTACTGAGGTCGCCCGCAGTCGGCCTGCACATGTAGGTGTGCTTTGTGAGACTCTCACTTATACCAACAGCCGTTGCTTTGTCGATGCGTTGAAAAATACGCTGGCGCAGCTAAGCCCATCGACCCAACTGACGGTCATGCCATCACCGGCCAGCGAATGCCATACCGCCGCGTTTACTTTTTTTGCTGACCAGCCACCACAAATCCTGATTGCCCAAGACACTGAGAAAGGCCGCTGCCTTACGCAGGCAGCCTATCTGGGTAGCGCAGACCCCTGCCCCCCGATCTGGCAATTGAGCGACAATGAACCCCCTGTGGTAAGCAATCAGCACAACTATCAAATGGATTACGCCCGGCTGGGTCTGGAAATTGCCCGCCATATCTGTGGTTCGGGATCGCAAGTTGGCGAGCTGATACTGGAGAACCGTGGATTTGCTCTGGATGTCAGTTACGCGCCAGCCACGCGACAGCAGGCAGAGTCACTAAATATGCTGATCCTGCCCAGCCCCTCTACCGATGCGCTGAAGAAGCTGTTGCCGCACTTCTATCGCCAGACCGGCATCAAGGTTAACCTCGCCGTTTATCCTTATGATGAAGTGTTTGAAATCCTCTCGAACCTGCATCTGCATCCGTACTATGATTTACTGCGTATCGATATGGCCTGTCTTCCCTGGTTTGCGGAAAAAGCCCTCACGCCGTTAGCAGAAATTGCGCCAGAACTGCCAGACTTGCTGAATAACTTTTCGGCAGAAATCGGCCATCATTTCAGCCAGATCGACGGTAAAGCCTATGCGCTACCGTTTGATGCCAGTACCCAGTTGCTGTTTTATCGTCGCGACCTGTTCGATGACCCCACGATCAAACGCATGTTTTATGAGAAATCGGGCAAAGAGCTGAAAATCCCAACGAGTTTTGACGAGTTTGATGATATCACGGCCTTTTTCACCGCAATTCATCAATCCGGCAACCCGCAGCGTCCGGTAGGCTCATCAACCACGCTTGGCAGTTCTGGGCTGATTGCTACCGAATATCTGCTGCGTTATTACGCCCTGGGGGGAAGGTTGGTGCACCAGGATAAACCGGTGCAACTGGAGCCTGCATTGGCCGTCGAAGCGTTGCGGCAATATCAGCAGCAACTTACCGTCACCACCAATCTGAACAGTGAATGGTGGAACAGCTCGGTGGCCCAATTTGAGCAGGGCCAACTGGCGATGTTGATCATGTATATGAATCTGTTCAACGACGTCGCTCACAGCCCTTTATCACCCGCAATTGGTTACGCCCCCGTTCCGGGCAACACCCCGCAGATGGGCGGTGGCTCACTGGGTATGTCCCGTTTCAGTGATAAGAAAGCGCAGGTAGAGCAGTTCTTTCGTTGGCTGTATTCGGCAGAAATTACCGAGCATCTGGTGCTGTTAGGCGGCAACAGTGCCCATCGCAGCATCTATCAAAACCAGCGTATCCTGCATCTCTATCCGTGGTTCAATTTGCTGAGGGATAATCCCAGCAGCGGCATCCGCGAATCCCGGGGTTTACAGGGTGAGTTGTTTAACCTGCGCCATGCGGAGATCATTATTGGTCAAGGGGTGACGAACGTGGTGAACAAAATCATGTACCCAGAGCAGGCTATTGCTTACATCAACCAACGTCTGCTCAACGAGGCTCATGCCTGAGGCACAAAAAAACCGGGTGACAAACGTCACCCGGTTTTATTAACTTAATAAGTTCTTAGCTTACTTACGACGCCAGCTGGTTCCCTGAGGGCCATCTTCCAGCACGATGTTCATCTCGTTCAACCGATCGCGGGCAGCATCTGCCAACGCCCAGTCTTTGGCTGCACGTGCATCGTTACGCTGTTTGATCAACGCTTCGATCTCTGCCACTTCCGAGTCATCCGCCTGCGCGCCGCCTTGCAGGAACTGCTCGGGTTCCTGTTGCAGCAAGCCCAGCACCTTGGCAAGTTTACGCAGCTCTGCCGCCAACCCGTTTGCCGCCGCCATGTCTTCGCTCTTCAGGCGATTGACTTCACGCGCCAGATCGAACAGAGCGGAATAGGCTTCCGGGGTGTTGAAATCGTCATCCATCGCTTCACGGAAGCGTGCTTCAAAGACTTCGCCACCGGCAGGTATGGCATTAGCATCGGTACCACGCAGTGCCGTATACAAACGTTCCAGCGAGGCACGAGCCTGCTTCAGGTTATCTTCGCTGTAGTTCAACTGGCTACGGTAGTGGCCAGACATCAGGAAGTAACGCACGGTTTCAGCGTCGTAGTAGCCCAGCACGTCGCGGATAGTGAAGAAGTTGTCCAACGACTTCGACATCTTCTCTTTATCGATCATCACCATACCGGAGTGCATCCAGTAGTTGACGTACGGGCCATCGTGCGCGCAGCTGGACTGAGCGATCTCGTTCTCGTGGTGCGGGAACATCAGATCGGAACCGCCGCCGTGAATGTCGAAGTGGGTGCCAAGCTGCTTGCAGTTCATTGCCGAACATTCGATATGCCAGCCTGGACGGCCAGGGCCCCACGGGGACTCCCAGCTTGGTTCACCCGGCTTGGACATTTTCCACAGCACGAAGTCCATCGGGTTGCGTTTCACGTCGTCAATCTCTACGCGCGCACCGGCTTGCAGTTGATCCAGATCCTGGCGAGACAGCAGGCCGTATTGTGGATCGCTATCGATAGAGAACATCACGTCACCATTGCTGGCGACATAGGCATGATCGCGCGCCAACAGACGTTGGGTGATCTCGATGATTTCTGCGATATGCTGGGTGGCACGCGGTTCCTGATCCGGGCGATCGATCAGCAGCGCATCAAAATCGGCGTGCATCTCTGCCAACATACGCGTGGTCAGTTGATCGCAGGTTTCCCCGTTTTCTGCCGCACGGCGGATGATTTTATCGTCCACATCGGTCACGTTACGCACGTAGTTCAGCGAATAGCCGAGATAACGCAAATAGCGCGCCACCACGTCGAAAGCAACGAAGGTACGCCCGTGGCCGATATGACACAGGTCGTAAATGGTTACCCCGCACACGTACATACCGACTTTACCGGCATGAATTGGCTTAAATTCCTCTTTTTGACGACTCAGGGTATTAAAAATCTTTAGCATCAGGGCTGTCCGTGGTGTGCGTGATAACAAATATATCCGCATATTGAACCCCGAAGGCTGCTCTATTGCAAGGTCAAGCCCAAGGATTGCTGAATTTATCGACAGAAAATTGCCTAAGATCGGAAACATCCCCCCCTGACGCAAGATTACAACACATGTATTTCTGCCGCAGAACTGCCACTCTAGCCACTGCTGACTGATTAATTGAGATATGTTATAAAGTCGGTCTGATTGCTCACACGCCTTCCTATGTGACAGCTCATTTCATCTTGCTAGGACTAAAACTATGGTTACTTTCCACACCAATCACGGCGATATCGTTATCAAGACCTTTGCTGACAAAGCACCGGTTACCGTTGAAAACTTCCTGAACTACTGCCGTGAAGGCTTCTACAACAACACCATCTTCCACCGTGTTATCAACGGCTTTATGGTTCAGGGCGGTGGTTTTGAACCAGGTATGACTCAGAAAGATACCAAAGCAACCATCAAGAACGAAGCGAACAACGGCCTGAAAAACACCCGTGGCACCTTGGCAATGGCTCGTACCAACGATCCACACTCTGCCACCGCCCAGTTCTTCATTAACGTAGTGGATAACGACTTCCTGAACTTCCGTGCTGAAAACGCACAGGGTTGGGGTTACTGTGTATTTGCCGAAGTGGCAGAAGGTATGGACGTGGTCGAAAAGATCAAAAACGTCAAAACTGGCCGTAGCGGCATGCACCAGGATGTTCCGGTTGAAGACGTGGTAATCACCAGCGTTACCGTCAGCGAGTAATCGCGGCTGCATGAGCACGCTGTTCATCGCAGACCTGCATCTATGCGCACAGGAACCGGCAATTACTGCCGGTTTTCTGCGTTTTTTGCAGCGAGAAGCCGTTCACGCCGATGCGTTATACATTCTGGGCGACCTGTTCGAAGCCTGGATTGGTGATGACGATCCTGAGCCATTACATAGCGAAATTGCCACCGCGCTAAAGGCGTTGCAGCAGGCCGGAGTGCCCTGCTACTTCATTCACGGCAATCGTGACTTTCTGTTGGGCAAGCGTTTTGCCAGGCAGAGTGGCATGACCCTGCTGCCGGAAGAGCAGATCGTCGAGCTGTATGGCCGCAAAATCCTGATCCTGCATGGCGATACCCTGTGTACCGACGATCAGGCCTATCAGGAATTCCGCAAAAAAGTTCATAACACCTGGATCCAACGCGCGTTTCTGGCGCTGCCTCTGCGCTGGCGATTGAAGATTGCCGCAAAAATGCGGGCGCGTAGCCAGCAAAGCAACCAATACAAGTCCACCGCGATTATGGATGTCAATCCGCAAGCCGTTGAGCAGGCGATGTTACGCCATCATGTTCACTGGATGATCCACGGCCATACCCATCGCCCGGCAATTCATCCGCTGGCATTACCTGACGGTGAAGCCCATCGTGCCGTGCTAGGTGCCTGGCATGCGGAAGGCTCCATGATTAAAGTCACGGCAGAAGCCGTCGAGCTGATCCAGTTCCCTTTTTAAGCCATGTTCAGCGTTTTGCTGGTGAAAACCGGCTACGCAACCGTTTTCCTCGCCCTTTACCCATGATATGCTCTACGCCCTCATACGGCCTGCCAGCCGACGTTTGTCCAAATTCACAGGAGCCATGCACTCATGGGAGCCACCGCCACTTCAGCCGCCAACGCTGGGGTTAAAATCGCAATCGTAATGGGTTCAAAAAGTGACTGGGCTACTATGCAGTCCGCGGCCGAAGTTCTGACCATGCTGGATGTCCCGTTCCATGTCGAAGTTGTCTCCGCCCACCGTACGCCAGACAAGCTGTTCAGTTTTGCCGAACATGCCAGCGCCATGGGTTTTGACGTGATCATCGCCGGTGCCGGCGGTGCGGCACATCTGCCGGGCATGTTGGCGGCCAAAACGCTAGTGCCAGTGCTGGGCGTGCCGGTACAAAGCGCTGCGTTAAGCGGTGTCGATAGCCTGTATTCCATCGTACAGATGCCACGTGGCATTCCGGTTGGTACGCTTGCCATCGGTAAAGCCGGGGCGGCGAACGCGGGGTTGCTGGCAGCACAAATTTTGGCGCTGCACGATGCCGGGCTGGCACAACGCCTGGCGCAGTGGCGTCAGGCCCAGACCGACGATGTGCTGAATAACCCGGACCCACGGGAGGAAGCATGAAGCCGGTTTGCGTACTGGGTAACGGCCAGCTAGGACGGATGCTGCGTCAGGCCGGTGAACCCTTGGGGATTGCGGTTTATCCCGTCGGTCTGGATGCCGAGCCGGAAGCGGTGCCTTATCAAAATGCGGTGATCACCGCAGAGATCGAGCGCTGGCCGAAAACCGCCCTCACCCGCGAGTTGGCCACTCACAGTAATTTCGTCAACCGCGATATCTTCCCGCGTTTGGCCGATCGCCTTACTCAGAAACAACTGCTCGACCAACTCCATCTCGCCACTGCCCCTTGGCAATTGCTGGCAAACGCTAGCGAATGGCCGCAGGTGTTTGCCACCTTGGGTGAGCTGGCGATCGTTAAACGCCGCGTTGGGGGTTACGACGGCCGTGGCCAATGGCGTCTGCGCCCTGGTCAAGAGACGGAGTTACCGGCGGATAACTATGGCGAATGTATCGTCGAGCAGGGGATCAATTTCTCTGGCGAAGTGTCGCTGGTCGGTGCCCGTGGTCACGATGGCCAGTCGGTATTCTATCCGCTGACCCACAATCTGCACGAAGACGGTATTCTGCGTACCAGCGTGGCGCTACCACAGCCAAACCCGGCGTTACAGCAGCAGGCCGAGCAGATGCTAGCCGCGATCCTCAACGAGTTGAACTACGTGGGTGTGATGGCGATGGAGTGCTTTATCGTCGGTGACAGCCTGTTGATCAACGAGCTGGCTCCGCGTGTGCATAACAGCGGCCACTGGACGCAAAATGGCGCTTCCATCAGCCAGTTTGAACTGCATTTGCGCGCCATTCTGGGGCTGCCGTTGCCTAAGCCGGTGGTGAACACACCTTCGGTGATGGTCAATTTGATTGGCACAGCGGTGGATCAGCAATGGCTGGCATTACCGCTGGTGCATCTGCATTGGTATGAGAAAGAGGTACGTGAAGGCCGCAAGGTCGGGCATCTGAATCTTAACGATCCTGATGCCGCATCAATACAGCAAGCATTGCAGGCGCTAGCTCCGTTGCTGCCAGCCGAGTATCAAAGCGGCTTGGCTTGGGCACAGCAGAAGCTGGGATAGCCCTTCCCCCTCCGAACGTGCCACCTTCGGGCGCAGCATGCTGCGCCCCTACGCAGTACCACATTACCCCTGCCAACGACGCTGAACAGCTTCCTCTCCTTGTAGGAGAGGGTTGGGGTGATGGGTCAACCTTCATAGCTGCGGAACAATGCACGCCCACGTAGCAAACGTACGCCAAGCCAGCCGCCACACAGCGAAAGCAACAAAGCACTCAGCAGCGGTAACGCCCACCACAATACCGGCGTAGGTGCCCACGGGAAGTCGAACACCTTGGTCTGCAACAGCCACAGCGCCGCTTCAGCCCCCAATGCCGCCGCAATCCCGGCCACCAGCCCCAGCAAGGCAAACTCGCACCACAGCGTGCCGCGCAGCAGGCGCTTGCCAGCGCCTAAAGTACGGTAAACGACCAGTTCCTGCCGACGCTGGCGCATTCCGACCTGCACCTGTGCCAACAACAGCAAACCGCCGCAGATCACCACCAGCACCACCATCACCTCCAGTGCCCTGCTCACCTGCTGCAACACGCCGCCAACCTGTTTCAGGATCGAGCCGACATCCAGCAGACTCAGAGTTGGGAACTGGCGGTTGAGCTGCGTCAGCACCTTACCATCACCGTCGTAACGGAAGCTGGTCAACCAGGTTTGCGGTTGGTCATCCAATGCACCCGGCGGGAAGATAAAGTAGAAGTTCGGCTTCAGGCTTTCCCAATCCACCTGCCGCATACTGGTCACTTTGGCGCTGAACGATTGGGTATCGCCGCTGAACGTCAGGGTGTCGCCCAGCTTGATCTTGAGCCTGCCGGCAATCCCTTCATCCATCGAAACTTCGCCCGCTTTCGGCGGCCAGGTGCCAGCCGTCAGTGGGTTGTGATCTGGCAGATCGCTTTGCCAGGTCAGATTCAGTTCACGGTTAACCGCTTCGCCGCCCGGATCGTCTTCATGCACCCGCTCCGTCGCCACCTGCTGGTTAATTTCCGTCAGACGTACACGCACGATGGGATAGAAAGTCTCCTCATGCAACTGATGCTGTTGCAGGAAGGCTTTCACCTGTGGCACCTGAGCCGTAGTCATATTCAGCAAGAAGTAATTCGGGCTGTCTGGCGGTAACTGTTGTTGCCAGCGATCGAGCAGATCGCCACGCAATACCAGCAGCAAGGCCAGCAACATAAACGACAGCGAGAACGCCGCCAACTGGCTGATGGTCACCCAAGGCTGATGCAACAGGCGATTTACCGCCAGGCGCAGCGCCAGATTTTTTAGCGTGATACGCCGTAACAGCAGCAGGCTACCCCAACCAATCCCCGCCAATAACAGAGCCAACACCACCATTCCGGCCAGAATTGACCACAGCAGCGTGCTTGCTCCCATCAATACCGTCAGCAGCCCCACCACAATCACCGCAGTAACAGGCAGGAAATAGCGTAGCGGCCAGACGTTTGCCACCACGTCCCGGCGCAGTACGCGTAGCGGCTGGGTGGCCAGCAGTTGGCGATAAGGGCGTAGCCCGACCAACAGCGAAATCATGACCAGTGCGCCCATCGCCCACAGCCACGGCCAGGCCCCAGCGGCAGGAAGCTCGCCCGGCAACACCGGAGCCAGCAGGCGGATCAATACCGCCTCAAACCCAAGGCCAATCACGCTGCCGCAGGCGCCTGCCAGTAACAATACCGCCAACCATTGACCGATAATCAGCTTGCTGAGCGCTTTTCTGCCGGCGCCCAGGGTTTTCAGCACCGCAATCAAATCATATCGGCTGCGGCAATAGTGGCTCATCGCCACCGCCACGGCGGCAATCGACAACAACAGGGTCAGCAGCGCCGAAAGCAGCAGGAATTGTTGGGAACGCTGAAGAGACTTGCCTAGCGCGCTGCCAGATTCCTCCAGCCCATACCAGCGTTGATCGGGTTTGAGTTGAGGTTTGAGGCGATCTTCATAGCGCTGAATATCTTGTTGCGAACCGGCGAACATATAGCGGTAGGTCAGGCGGCTGCCCGGCTGTACCGCCCCGGTTTTATCCACGTCCGCCAGATTGATGATGATGCCCGGCGCAGTCTGGAACGGATTGAAGCCGGAATCCGGCTCTTGCACGACTTCCCCGGCGATGCGCAAGGTGGTATCCCCGACCTCCAGATTGTCGCCGACTTTGATATCCAATAATGCCAGCAGGCGCGGAGCCACCAGCACGCTGCCCGGTATAGGTTTGAGATTGGCAGGCAGAGTTTCCAGTTTCCCATACAGCGGATAGGCCGCATCGGTGGCTTTCACATTGGCCAGCAACGGGCGGTCCCCGGCGTAGGTCATGGTGGTGAAAGATAACTGACGGCTGACTTTCAGCCCCTGTTGCTGGGCATCGAGCAGCCAACCTTCCGGCACCGGGCGCGAGGTACGCAATACCCGATCCCCGGCGATAAAGTCGCGGCTTTGCTGGCTCAAGCCTTTGTCCATACGATCGCTGATGCTGCCAAGAGCCAACACGCAGGCAACCGACAGCGTCAACGCCAGCCAGACAATCAGCAGCGAAGGCGAACGCCATTCACGCCAGAACCAACGCCAAATCATGCTTCCTCCCACAGCTTGCCTTCACGCAAGCGCAGCCGCCGCTGACAACGCGCCGCCAGGGTCTCGTCATGGGTGACCAGGATCAGTGTGGTGTCAAAATCACGGTTGAGCGAGAACAGTAGATCGGCAATGCGCTCACCGGTCTGGCGATCCAGGTTGCCGGTGGGTTCATCGGCGAACAGCACCCGCGGGCGGCCACTGAACGCACGGGCCAATGCCACACGCTGTTGCTCCCCGCCGGAAAGTTGTGCTGGCAGGTGGTTAAGGCGCTTACCTAACCCCAACTGTTCCAGCAGTTGCACCGCTTGGTCGCGGCTTTGACGATCGCTTTCGCCACGCAGCAGCGCCGGTAGCTGTACGTTCTCCAAGGCGTTCAAGGTCGGAACTAACATGAAAGACTGAAACACAAAGCCGACATTTTTCGCACGCAGTGCGGCGCGCCCTTCTTCATCCAACGTGGTCAGCGATTCCCCCAGCAGGCGCACATCCCCTTCGCTGCCGTCGTCTAATCCAGCGAGAATGCCCAGCAGGGTCGACTTACCGGAACCCGACTCGCCGATCAGCGCAATTGTCTGTGCGGGTTTGACAACCAGCTCGACTCCGGTAAGGATGGTAAGCTGATGCTCACCCTGACCAACGTGTTTACTAAGATGATGAACTTCAAGAACGTTTTCCGCTGGCATCTTCCCTTCCTTTTGCTGTTGGGATTATTCAGTTTACGTGCTGTGGCTGCCGATACCTTGTTGATTTTAGGCGACAGTTTAAGTGCTGGCTATCGGTTACCGGTAGCGCAAGCCTGGGCAACTCGCCTGGCCGATGAGTGGCAGAAACAACCTGGCCACCCAAAGGTGGTGAATGCCAGCATCAGCGGCGATACTGCCGCCCAGGGGCTGGCACGCCTGCCCGAGCTATTGAAACAGCATCAGCCGCGCTGGGTGCTGATCGAACTAGGTGCCAACGATGGCCTGCGCGGCTTCCCTGCTGCGGATATCGAGCGCGATCTCAATCAGATTATCACGCTGGTTTTGCAGGCAGGGGCCAAACCGCTGCTGATGCAAATTCATATTCCGCCAAACTATGGCCGCCGCTACACCGAGGCTTTCGGTGCGCTGTATCCCGCCTTGGCCAAGCAGCACAACATTCCGCTGCTGCCGTTTTATATGGAACAGGTGGTGATCAAACCGGAATGGATGCAGGATGACGGTTTGCACCCTAATCAGGATGCCCAGCCGTTTATCACCACCTGGATGGCGCAACAGCTGGAACCTCTAGTAAAACATGAGTCTAACTAAATAGGGTTGTCTACTAGGTAAAGTTATGCAAAAAGCGGTATTGATAACCGGCTGTTCCAGCGGGATAGGATTGATTGCGGCGCAGGACCTGCGCAACCGTGGCTATCGCGTGCTGGCCGCCTGCCGTAAGCCGGAAGACGTGGAAAATATGCGTCAGCTTGGCTTGGAAGGCATCGAGCTGGATTTAGACGACAGCACCAGCGTAGAACGCGCCGCCGCACAGGTGATCGAATTGACCAATGGGCGACTGTATGGCTTGTTCAATAATGCCGGTTTCGGCGTTTACGGTCCGCTCAGTTCCATCTCACGTCAACAGCTGGAGCGGCAGTTTTCCGCCAACCTGTTTGGCACTCATCAGCTCACGCAACTGTTGCTGCCAGCGATGCTGCCGCACGGCGAAGGGCGTATTATTCAAACCAGTTCGGTGATGGGATTAATCTCCAGCGCCGGGCGTGGAGCCTATGCCGCCAGTAAGTTTGCACTGGAAGCCTGGTCGGACGCATTGCGTATGGAGCTGCACGGCAGCGGCATTCAGGTCAGCCTGATCGAACCCGGCCCGCTGACCACCCACTTCACGCAGAACGTTAATCAGGCGCAAAGCGATAAGCCGGTGCATAACCCGAGCATTGCCAAGCGTTTAACGCTGCCTGCCGAAGCGGTATTACCGAAGCTGCGCCACGCACTGGAAAGCCCCAAAGCCAAGCTGCGCTATCCGGTTACCCTGCTGGCGCATACCATGAGCATCCTGCGCCGCCTGCTGCCCGGCCGTGCGCTGGACTGGATACTGCGCAGTAATGGTTAAGCAAATGCGGGCAAGGGTTGAAGCGCGCCCGTTCGCCCCCATTTAGAATAAATTGGCTCCGCAAGATCAGATTAGAGAGAAACCATGCTAGCTCAAGCCGTTGTTGATATTAACGAAACTAACCTGCACCAAACGCTGGAACAGTCCATGTCCCAGCCGGTGCTGTTCTACTTCTGGTCGGATCGCAGCCAGCACTGTCTGCAACTCACCCCGATACTGGATAAGCTGGCGGCGGAATACGCAGGTCAGTTTATTCTGGCGAAGGTGGATTGCGATGCCGAGCAGGCGATCGCCGCCCAGTTTGGCCTGCGTTCCCTGCCCACCGTCTACCTGTTCAAAGATGGCCAGCCCGTTGATGGCTTCCAGGGACCACAGCCGGAAGAGATGATCCGCGAGTTCTTGCAGCGTTTCCTGCCAAAGGCCGAAGATCTCAAGCTGGCAGAAGCCACTGAGCTGTTGCAGGAAGACCGTGCCGCTGAAGCATTACCGTTACTGAAAGACGCCTGGGGCCTCAGCAATAAGCGCAGTGATATTGGCCTCACGTTGGCTGAAACGCAGATTGCCCTGAACAAGACGGAAGATGCCGAAGCGGTGCTGGCTACCATCCCGTTGCAGGATCGCGATACCCGTTACCTCGGCTTGGTCGCACAGATTGAGCTGCTGAAGCAGGCCGCCGATACGCCGGAAATTCAGCAGTTGCAACAGCAGGTTCAGCAACAGCCGGAAAACGTCGAGCTGGCCGTGCAATTAGCCTTGCAGTTGCATCAGGTTGGCCGTAACGAAGAGGCGCTGGAATTACTGATGGGCCATCTGAAAAAAGATTTGGCGGCGGCTAACGGTAGCGCCCGCAAGATCCTGATGGATATTCTGGCAGCACTGGGGACTGGCGATGCGCTGGCCGCCAAGTATCGCCGTCAGCTTTACTCTTTGCTGTATTAATCGCACTCCGAGCGGGCGCAGCATGCTGCGCCCCTCAAACATCAGGCCTCCTGATAATTTAGCCCCTCACCCCGACCCTCTCCCGATATAGCGTCCAGAAATTCCCTATGCACAGTGATGGGGAGAGGGGGCGAGTCCGGAGCCGCAGGCGGGTGCAGATGTCAAATTGTAGCTCGTTCAGTCCCCTCTCCCTGTGGGAGAGGGTTAGGGTGAGGGGCTTAACTGACAAGCATCAGGCCGTCTGCGCCGTTTTCCCCTCTTTGACAAACAGCATGGCGATAAAGCCCACCACCGTAATCATCGCAGCAAAATAGAAGCCCGCGTTCAACGTCCCAGTACTGTCGGCAATAAAGCCGGTCACGTATGGCGCAAAGATCGACGCCGCCATACCGAAGAAGTTATACAGTCCGAAAGCGGTGCTGAGCGCGGCACGGGGTGCGTTATCTGCCACCAACGCAATCAGTACCGGGTTGAGGCTGATCTTACCGATAAGGCCATATAGCACCAATACGCCGATCAACGCCGCTTCACTGGTGGAATAGACGATGCCGAAGATCGCCAGCAGTGAGAAAGGCAGCATACACAACACCACCGGTTTTCTGCGGCCCAGTTTGTCGGAGACATAGCTACAAAGCAGCGTGCCCACCACAGAAATCCACGGCACAATAGACGCGATGCTGGCGGCATGGACAATATCCATCCCACGCTCTTTTTGCAGGTAATACGGCAGCCAGGTAATGATCACGAAGAAGCCGTAGATCGAGCAAAAGATGGTGATATACGCCATCAGCAGGTTGCGGTTCTTAAACAGATCCAGGAAGCTGAATTCACCCTTGGTTGCCGTTGCCGCCGGAGCGTCGCTGGCGCTTTGCGGGGCCTTTTCCCGAATAAAGAACAGCATCAACAGCGCAACAATAAATACCGGGATGGCCATCGCCAGGAACGGCATCTTCCACGAAGTATGAAAGTGCTCGATCATAAAGCTGGAGAGGTAATAGCCCAGCGCGATACCAAACGACATGCCACTGCCGATCACCGCACTGCCCAAGGTGATCCACTTCTTGGGGATAGCTTCTGAAGAAAGAGCATACTGCGGGCCGTAATAAACGCCTTGCGAAGCGCCGGTCAGCATCCATAGCACGATGAAAATCAGAAAGTTGGATGAGATGCTGACGGCGGCGATAAACAGCGCAAACAGCATGAAGCCGCTAACCAGAATGCGCTTGCGGCCCAGGCGGTCACCTAACAGTCCCGCAGGCACCTGCAAAATGGTGTAGGTCAGAAAGAACAGGCTGCTGATTAATCCCAGATGACTTTTTGACAGCCCAAACTCGGTTTGGATCTGCGGCATGATGGGGCTGAGCACCGATCGCCCGGCGTAAATAACCACCCAGCCAAGGAAGAAGATAATGACGGTTTTAACCCAATAGGGCATTCGCTCTGTTTTTGTTGTTTGCATATTCATATTCCCTGGTTTGATGGGCGGAACGCCCATCCTGTTAACGGCTAAAGCCGCATTACGGCGTTATTAATGTCCCCGCAGTGCCAGCCAGTACCGATTCGATATCTGCCAAAGCGCCGATATGCGCCACCTTGCCGCTGCGCTGCACAAAGCGGCTGACCGCCATGATTTTCGGCCCCATCGAGCCATCGGCGACCGCCATCGGGGCCAACTCTTTGGTGGTGGCCGAACGGATGGCTTTTTGCTGTGGTGTGCCCCAATGCTGATACACCGCATCCGCATCGGTCAGGATCACCAGATGATCGGCATCCAGCGCTTCTGCCAGTAACGCGGAGGCCAGATCCTTGTCGATCACCGCTTCGCTACCGACCATGCCCTCATTGCTGGCTACCATCGGAACACCGCCGCCACCGTTGCAAATCACGATGTGGTTTTTCGCCAACAGCAGATTGATCGCTTCAATATCGAGGATCTTTTTCGGCTCTGGGGAAGGCACCACCCGGCGCAGGTATTTGCCATCCAGCTTCATGCTCCAGCCATATTTCTGTTCCAGCTCGGCTTGCTGCTGGGGGTCATACACCGGCCCGATAAATTTGCTGGGTTGCTGGTACGCCGGATCTTCGCTATCCACCAGGACGCGGGTCAGCAAAGTGGACACCGGCTGGGCGGGATGGAACGCGCCGAGCTGCTGGGCCAGCATATAGCCGATCATGCCCTGGCTTTCCGCGACCAGAATATCCAACGGATAAGGAGGAACATCGCTATAGGCCAGGTTTTGCAACGCCAGCAGGCCGACCTGCGGGCCGTTACCGTGCACGATGGCAATACGGTATTTTTTGGCCAACTTGCCAATGGCATCGGCAATTAACGAGATGCTCTGGTATTGATTCTCGGCGGATAACACTGCACCGCGCTGTAACAGGGCGTTGCCCCCCAAGGCAATAACTAACGTTTCCATTCAGATACCCATTTTTTAAGTAATAACAGCCCTTACCGAACGGTATTCGGCACGGTTTTCGCTGAAAAATTAATAAAGATGATTGATTGCGGTGACGCCCAGCAAAACGCCCAATAGCGTATCCGCGCCGGAAAAATGCCCGGTTGCCAACATGTCGTTGATGGCGGTGGGCAATTCTTTCGGGCTGAGCAAAGCGCGCGCCAGGAGTTGTACCGGGGTAGAGAAGATCCCCTGCACGGCAAACTGCAAATAGTGGACGCTGACCAAGGTGGTCAATTGGTTTAAGGGTTGGCTGGCGGCAAAAAAGGACGGCAGCCTTGCGACACTCACACGGCTATCGAGATGAGCCGCCAGCAACATGCCCAGCAGCGTGTCGTCATTGCTTGGCGTCAAGCCGGGCCCTTTGCCAAGCATGGCGCTCCAATCAACCTCCTGCCCCAGCAGCCAGGCGGTAAAGTGCCGCTGTAGCGCACGGATTTCCTGGCAGTGCGGTTGCTCAAGCAGGCTACCCAGACGGCCAAACAGGCCGGTATGGGCAGAGACATCGGCCAGTGCGACGGCCAGCGGTGGCAGCGCAATTTCACCACTCACGTTCAGGCGGAGATCCAGACGCCTCCCCTGGCGGTGTATGGCAATATCCTCCAGCTCGATCCCTTTAGGTGAAAGCTGGCAATGCTGTGCTCCCGGCAAGCTGTCAAAGATTTCATCGAAATCGTCATCGCCAATTTCCCAGCCCATTGGGCTAAGCCCGCGCCCTTCCCGGTGCAGCGTCAGCAACCGATCGTTGGGCGAGAGAAAGTTGATGGCATTATTGAAACGCCCCACGCAGCGCAACGGACCGTAATCTTGTGTGGCTGAGTGGCTGACGGCTAACGCGGTGATGTCCATAACTTGCTCCCTAGCCCGGAGTCGCATCCGGGCAAAGCGGTTTTTTACGCGCTGATACCCAGTTTCTCTGCCAGTGCTTCGATGGCTTTTTCAAAACAGCCCAATGGCGCACGCACGGTACCAGCACCAATCTGCCCAACCCCGGCTTCACGGTGGGCAATCCCGGTGTTGATCAACGGCGTAATGCCGGTTTCTACCACCCGACGGGCGTCCAGCCCCAGGCAGGCTCCCTGGAAGTCCCAGGTTGGGATTTGCAGCATCATGTTGCGTTCCAGGTAAATCTCGGCCATCTCTTCCGAGATATCGGTCGCGGCACTCATGCCACCGGCAGCACCGACAAAGCGGGTTACACCAGGAGCTGCGACCATGGCCGCGCCGCCAATGCCGAAGGTTTCGGTAATGGCGCTATCGCCGATGTCCGGGTTGGCATCAGCCTGGCTAAAGCCGGAAAAGAACAGGCCTTCCGGCGTATTGACCGGTGCGGTAAACCACTGGTCGCCCATCCCGCTGATCTTGACGCCAAAGTTTTTGCCGTTGCGGGTCATCACCGTTACGATGGTGCCCTGCTTGATCTCTGCCCCGGCATCCATGGCCGCCTTGCAATAGGCCATCGCCAGGTTGAGGAAGAACTGATCGGTGATGCTGAGGAATTGCATCACTTTGGCCAATTCGGCCTTATCCCGCTCCAGCAGGCTGATTTGCGGAGCCAACTGGCGCATCAACAGCGCGGATGCGGCAATGTTACGTTGGTGGAACTCGTCCCCCATGGTGATCGCCTGCGCCATCAGGGCGGTGAGATCGATACCACCTTCAAAAGCACTCAGCGCGGCTTTCAATACCGGAGCCAGTGAGTCCCGCATCCAGCGATGACGCTCCTGCACGTCTGGCCCATAGGCACCAAAGCGCATCACCTTGCCGATCCCTTCGTTCAGGTTGCAGTAGGCATAGTTACCATGAACGGTGTTTTTCACCACCACCAGCGGCATATGTGCCGAGGTGATGCCGCCCATCGGGCCAACGGCACTGACGTTATGGCAAGGGATAAATTCAACTTCGCCGTTTTCCAGCAGCGCCAGCGCCTGTTGTTCGTTCTCGGCCCACTCTTCAAACAGGCAGGCCCCGATGCAGGCACCACGAACCGGGCCGCTCATTTCCGGCCAGGTTACCGGCGGCCCGGCATGCAGCAGTTTTCTCCCCTGAGCCAACTGCGGGATCAGGTTTTTAGCTAAGTCAACATCCTGCCAGTGGGGGCGGGCTTCACGGATCCTGGCGATAACGGCAGCATTTGCTTGTTCAATAGATGCGTACATATCAATCCCTTACTTTAAATTTTTCAGTATGTTAGCCAATCGTTGATTACCACCGGCCACCGGGGCCCACTGGTAATGCACCACTGAAATTTCGTTGGTTTGCAGATCGTCGGCAAAGCTACGCAAGCCTGCATTGATCACGGAAACACCGGCCAGCATGGCGGGCGCCGGTTCAGCTGTCCCCAACGCTGGAGGGGCGATGAGCTGACAGGCCAGGGCGACCGCCTCCGGCAGTGAATTCATCACGGCGATGCCTGCCTCGTTGAGCGTGGCAATCTGTTGGGAACGCTGTTGGGGATCCTGCTCGGTACCGGTCACCGTGGCGATAACGGCTAGCGGATGAGCGCTACCGCGTTTTTCGCGTACGCGTTTCACCTCGGTAGCGAGTGAATCTGCGGGATCGGCCTGCGCGCCATAGCCGATCACCACATCCAGCAGCAGCACGCCAATCTGTGGTTGCTGCGCCAGGCGAGCAATTTCCTGGTTGCGCGTTGAGGGGTCGATCATCGGGTGCGGTTTACCTTGGGTGTAGAAATCGTCCCCCATATCGATAATGCGGTGCCCGTCGGCATCGAGCATTGAGCCGTGTTGATGCTTGCTGTCGGCCTCCACGCCCAAGCGTTCGGCCAGCAGCATGGCGCATTCCGCCGCCAGGGTGCCGCCAGCATACAGGCCGGAGATCTTGCCACCAGACACCGCGGGCTGCTGCGCGGCCATCTGTTGCACATTTGCCAACATTGCGGCAAGACGGGCGGCTTCATCCAATGTGCTGGCGAAGGTGATGTTATCTTCCTGTTTCTGCGCAATTTTAGCGCCAAGGAATAGCGCCACAACCGGCTTGCCAAGGGTTTTCATTTCAGCGATAACCCGTTGGCGTACCGCTTCTGCCGGAGGCTTGGAGACAAACGCCAACACCTGGCTCTGCGGATCGGCGGCCAACATGCGTAGCGCACTGATAGCGCTGATACCACCGACTTCAGCGGTTAAATCACGCCCGCCCAAGCCAATGGCGTGCGAGATGCCTTGTCCGGCCAGAGTGATTTGCGAGGTCAGTTCCTGAATCCCCGTTCCCGAAGCCCCAATGATGCCAATCATGCCTTGCGGCGCGACGTTGGCAAAAGCCAGCGGGGCTCCGGCAATGTTGGCCGTGCCGCAGTCCGGCCCCATCACGATCAGGCCCTTGTCACGCGCCTTGGTTTTGAGTGCCACTTCCTGCTCGACGCTGACGTTGTCGGAAAACATCATGACGTTGCAACCATCGTCCAGCGCCTGATCGGCCAGCCCGGCGGCATATTCACCGGCAATGGAGATCAGCACCATATTGGCATCCGGCAGTTTCTGCCGCGCCATGCGCCAGCTGCGTGCCTTGAGCAGGCGTTTACCCCCTTGCTGCCCCTGGGCAATGGCTTTCAGGGCTGCACCTAACGCCTCGTCAATCTGCTCGGTGATACTGTCATCTGCAGAGTCCGTTTTGATGGCTACGCAAATATCATTGGGGGTCGCTTCACTGAATTGCGGATGCCAGAAGCCGGTCGCTTCAAGTAATGATTTATTGGCCGGCGTCCCCATCATGACCGATATTTCTTCGACGTTGGGTGATTCACTGAGTTTACGGGAAATTAGCATCAGGCTGACCGAATCCTGAAAGCTCCCTTTTTTGATAAAAGCATGGATCATAGTGATATCCTTAAAACAGCATTTGAACTTCGCAATGGAATATCTCAGATATTTTTAGCAATCTATTTATTTCGGACTCCATATTCTTGTTTGCCAAGCTACAAATAAAACCCTGCCATTAAGGTGAGAACCATCACACTTTATCCATTGTTAGAAAAAATCATCAAGTCTAGCGGACATTAATTAATTTCAGCCCGCAGAAACCGGGGCCTTTGTTAAAAATAATCTAACAATGCTAATGTCATTCAATGAAAATTTAAGCCAATAAAATAATAGCTGTCTGGATCACATTATTACCGCCCCAAGTTTATACATTAGGAGACAGAGGTGATTTAAATAACCCGTAGTAACGAAAGGACTGTCTATGAAAGTCTCGAAGCAACAACTGCACCAACTGATTCAAAATAAAATCCACTCCGCAGGCCTGAGCAAGGAACACGCAGGGATCGTTGCGGACGTTTTGGTCCATGCGGATGCGCGCGGCATCCATTCGCATGGCGCAGTAAGAGTGGAATATTATTCTGAACGCATCAGCAAAGGCGGTACCAATAACAACCCGCATTTCACCTTTGAAAAAACCGGTCCTTGCAGCGCAGTTTTTGATGGCGACAACGGTGCCGGGCACGTCGCGGCCAAACTGGGCATGGATCACGCTATCGACATGGCGAAAGAGAATGGCGTTGCGGTAGTTGGCATGCGGCGCATCGGCCACAGCGGTGCGCTGTCTTACTTTGTGCAACAGGCTGCCCACGCAGGTATGATTGGCATCTCACTGTGTCAGTCGGATCCGATGGTCGTCCCTTACGGCGGCGCAGAAGTCTATTACGGCACCAACCCGATCGCGTTCTCGGCACCGGCCGAAGGCGACGACATCATTACCTTTGATATGGCCACCACGGTTCAGGCCTGGGGCAAAGTGCTGGATGCCCGCTCACGCAACGCACCAATCCCGGATACCTGGGCGGTAGACAGTGAAGGCAAGAATACCACCGATCCTTTCGCCGTCAGCGGGCTATTGCCTATCGCCGGGCCAAAAGGCTACGGCCTGATGATGATGGTCGATATTCTCTCTGGCGTCTTGCTTGGCCTACCGTTCGGTAAACACGTTAGTTCGATGTATCACGACTTAAGCGCAGGCCGGGAATTGGGCCAATTGCATATTGTGCTCAACCCAAGTTATTTCACCAACGAAGCCACCTTCCGCAAGCATATCAGCCAAGTAATGAGAGAGCTGAATGAAATCAAACCGGCTCCTGGCGTGAAACAAGTTCTCTACCCTGGACAGGGTAGCCATATGCGTGAAATAGCAAATGAAAAGAATGGCATCGATATTGTCGATGAAATTTATCAATATTTAATTTCTGACGATATTTACCAACGTTCCTACGACCATAAAGATCCGTTTGCCAGTTAAGCGGCAGATAACCTCAAGCTGGCGGAGAAAGGCTCTTTTCACCGCCATTTTTCCTTATCTTCCTCCCGACAAAGCAAAGTTGACGCATGTCTCAGGGAAGTTACAAGCAGGCAGATAAATATGAAAAATTTCCAACAAGAAATTAGCGAAACTTCCGGCTGGTTATCCAGGATTGGGGCCGATCCCAGCGGTGGCATGACGCGCTTGCTGTATACCCCAGAATGGGTGGCAGCCCAACAGGCGCTGAAGCAGGCCTTTGAAACTGCCGGTCTGACAACCTCCTATGATGCCGTTGGCAATTTGTCCGGCCGTCTGCAAGGCAGCAAATATCCCGACCAGGTGATCCTATCCGGTTCGCATATCGATACGGTCGTCAACGGCGGCAACCTTGATGGGCAGTTTGGCATCGAAGCTGCCTATCTGGCGATCAAACATCTGCAAGAAACCCACGGTACGCCGCTGCGTACATTGGAAGTCATCTCGCTGGCCGAGGAAGAAGGCAGCCGCTTCCCTTACGTATTCTGGGGTAGCAAGAATATCGTCGGTTCAGCCCATGCGGAAGACGTGCGCAACATTAGCGATGCCAAAGGGGTGAATTTCGTTGATGCCATGCACGGCGCCGGTTTTGATTTCCGCCCGGAAAACCAGCCACTGCGCAAAGATATCGCCGCCTTTGTCGAACTGCATATCGAACAGGGCAAAGTGCTGGAGACCGAAGGAAAAACCATTGGCGTCGTCACCAGCATCGTCGGCCAGCGCCGCTACGATATCAAACTGAAGGGCGAGGCTAACCACGCGGGCACCACGCCAATGGGTTACCGCAAAGACACTGTTTATGCCTTCAGCCGGATTTGCTGTGAATCCATCGCCAAGGCCAAAGCAGAAGGCGACCCGCTGGTGCTGACCTTTGGCAAAGTCGAACCGAAACCGAATACCGTCAACGTGGTGCCCGGATTTACTCACTTCACGATGGATTGCCGCCACACTGACAAAGCGACACTACTGCGTTTTACTCAGGAGATAGAAGCCGATATCCAGCGCATTTGTGCCGAAATGGGCATCGAGGTCGACATCGACCTGTGGATGGATGAAACGCCGATCCCGATGGACAAGCAGTTGCTGGCCTGCGTCAGCCACCTGTGTGAAAGCCACAAGCTGAACTACCGCATGATCCACAGCGGCGCTGGACATGACTCACAGATTTTTGCCCCACGCGTCCCAACGGTCATGATGTTTGTACCGAGCATTGCCGGTATCAGCCATAACCCGGCGGAAAAAACCGCACTGGCCGATCTGGCTGAAGGGGTGAAAATCCTGGCGCATACCTTATATCAACTGGCCTATACCGAGCAGGGAGCCCGCCTATGAGTAACGGTAAAACCACCGCCAACAGCGGGTTTGACCCGCTGTACTGGAAAAAAATCGTGGTGGTGCTGTGTCTGGGCTGGGCGGTAATCTGGATTTACCGCACGGTGCTGACGCCGATCTTCCCTGAGATGCAAGCCACCATCGGCGAGCATTCGAACGCCGAGATGGGCCTGATCGCCAGCTTCTACTTCTTTGCTTATACCGGAATGCAGATCCCGGCAGGCATCCTGGTGGATAAATTCGGTAAGAAAGTGGTGCTGATCCCAGGCTTTTGCCTGTTCATCATCGCCACCTTGCTGATCGGTAATGCCACTAGCCTGAGCATGATCTATGCCGGTAGCCTACTGGCCGGGATGGGCTGTGGCTCTTACTACGGCTCGGCTTATTCGCTTTCTTCAGAAAACATTCCGTTGGAACGCCGCGGTTTGGCCACCGCCATTATCAACAGCGGTTCCGCACTGGGGATGGCCATTGGCCTGATCGCCTCCAGTCTGCTGGTGAAAAGCATGGGGATGGACTGGCAGATCATGCTGTTTATCATCTCCGGCCTGCTGGTGGTGATGACCTTGGTGTTCTTCATGGTGATCAAAGGGGGTTCCTACACCGCTTCACTGGCCGCCAGCCCGGCAGCTAAAGCCAGCACGGTGGTAGAGGAAAGCGAGGAAGCCAGTGGGTTGTTCAGCCTGCGGATGATTTCCGCCTACGTGATGTATTTCGCTACCTGCTATGGCTACTACATGATCGTGACCTGGCTGCCGTCCTTCCTGCAACAGGAGCGTGGGTTCGAAGGCGTGGCCATCGGCTTCTCTGCCGCACTGGTGGCCTTTGCCTCGGTACCCGGCGCGCTGTTCTTCAGCCGCATGTCCGACCGTTTCCGCGCCAAGAAAGTACAGTTGATCATCTTCTTGCAAATCTGTGCCGCCGTGACGCTGGTCTGCACTGTGATCTCGCCAGACTCCACTACCCTACTGATCAGCCTGATCCTTTATGGCCTGCTCGGCAAGCTGGCGGTTGACCCGATCATGATCTCCTTCGTGGCAGATAACGCGCCGAAAAAAGGCTACGGCACCAGCTTCGGCGTATTTAACTTCTTCGGCATGTCCTCTTCGGTGATTGCTCCGTTCCTCACCGGGGTGATCTCCGACAGTACCGGCTCCAAAGTGATGGGATTCTATATTTCGGCCGCCATCCTGCTGATTGGCACCGTGATCTTCTTTACCGTCAACGTTTTGATGAAACAGAAAAATAAACGCCAGACGACGGCGCAGGCATAAATTTTTATTGCAGGGCTGTGGCCCTGACTAATCAGGAGAACTACCGTGGGTTATATCAATAATCAGATTGGCTATCCAAAAGACATCCTGGCTTCGCGCTCCATTATCAAACGCGACAACTATGCGGTGATCCCGCCGGATGGCCTGGTACGTAACATCATCCCTGGCTTCGAGAACTGCGACGTCACTATCCTGGCTACCCCGAAACTGGGCGCCACCTTTGTCGATTATTTAGTGACGCTGCATGACGGCGGCCGCAACCAACAAGGTTTTGGTGGCGAGAATATTGAAACCTTGGTCTACGTGATCGAAGGTAGCATCACCGCCTCCGCCGACAGCACCGATTACCCGCTCACCACCGGCGGCTATCTGTATTGCCCAGCGGGCGTCATGCTGCGCCTGGAGAACACCAACGGCGGCAAACCAAGCCAACTGTTCCTCTACAAGCGTGCCTACAATCGTATCAAGGGCTACGAGGCCCATGTGGTCAGCAATAACGTCAACAAGCTGGAACGGATCCACTATGAGGGCATGAGCGATGTGATCCTGCAGGATCTGTTGCCGAAGGATCTGGGGTTCGATATGAATATCCATATCCTGTCCTTCAAACCGGGTGCCAGCCATGGTTACATTGAGACTCACGTGCAGGAACATGGCGCGTATATTCTCAGCGGTGCCGGGGTTTATAACCTGGACAACGAATGGATCCCGGTCAAGAAAGGGGATTACATCTTTATGGCCGCCTACGTGCCACAAGCCGGTTATGCGGTAGGCCAGGAAGAGTTCAGCTATATCTATTCAAAAGACTGTAACCGCGACGTAGACTTCTAATCCCTCACCCCAACCCTCTCCCACAGGGAGAGGGAGCTGTTAGCCCCAGCTATTTTGTAGGTAAAGAGTTCATCTCAGCAACAGCGACGTCAATTTCTAAAATAAGGGCCACGTTGTATTTCGCGTGACCTAATCGATTGAAATTTAGCTGTAGAGTTCCCCAATACTCCCTCTCCACAATCCTTTCCTACATCAGTACGGCACTGCATTCAAGTACAGAAGCCTATTGGTAAGATATTCACTATTCCGGTTACGACATGGATATGCGGGGTTCAATCCGTGGCACATGCATTAACGTACGCAAGAGCATGTCCTATGCTGGTAAAATAACGACCCCCGCCTCATTACTTAACAATAAAAAAACCATACCCCCACCGCCATTGAAATAGCTCAATGCCCAGACAGAGAGAGTATGGTTGTTATTTATCAATCAGAGTTATTATCAGTACGGATATTCCAGGAACTGTTATTTGTTAACGAGTTTTGCCGGCACGCTATAGGTCAGTATGGCTCCCAGTATCATCATGCTGGATAGTACACACATCGCGACCAAGTTACTTTCCGTCGTATTTTTAAAGTAACCAATAATATATGGGGAGATAAAACCGCCAATATTGGCAATCGAGTTGATTAACGCTATTCCAGCCGCGGCGCAGGTGCCGGTAAAAATAGCATTTGGTAAACTCCAGAACAAAGGTGAAGGAACCAGACTAGAGGCCACGGCAATACATAATGCAATCATGACGATGACTTTATTGTGTGGGAACAGGCCGATAAAGATCAATGAAACGGCGGCAATACAGAAAGGCACAATAATATGCCAACGCCTTTCACGGTATTTGTCAGAGCTGCGCGCAGCCAGTAGCATGGCAACCACGGCTAGCATATACGGCAACATGGTCAGTAAACCAATATCCAATACCGAACTGACTCCTGTATCACGGATCATGGTCGGAACCCAGAAGGCCAACCCCCCTTGCCCCATCACGGTACAAAAGCAAATCAGCCACATTTTGGTGAATGCAGAAGACTTCAGCATGGTCTTCATTGTCCACTCCTGCGTCGCACCATCGGCACCAGTCTTCTTCGACGCTCCCTGCTCCATATCTTGCGCGATCATCTCTTTTTTCCTGTGGACTGAGCCACTTGGCGCTTTGGTAGGTATTATCCAGGAAGAAGAAAATGACAATCGCAATCAATAGCGCACGCGGGCCGCTGATAAAGAATAACCATTGCCAACCCGACAGCTCAAACATGCCATTCATGTTTTCAATAATCCAACCGCAGAGCGGGCCGCCGATGATGTTACTGACCGGTATCCCACAAACGAACAGTGCGGTCATCTTTGCCCGTTGGCTTGAAGGGAACCACAGTGTCAGATAGAGGATCACCCCAGGATAAAAACCGGCTTCGGCTAACCCCAGTAAGAATCGCGCCAGATAAAACTGTGTCGGATTGGTGGTCAAGTATTCAATGTGT
>NZ_AYMQ01000031.1 GCF_000633355.1 Serratia sp. H1w | reverse complement strand
CACATTGAATACATGACCAAAACATCCTTTGTAGTGCCTCTAAGTATTTATAATCATAATGAGTTACCATTCCCTCAATGATATTTATATTTTCTGAATCATTGAATCTCGAAGTTGGTTTTGTCGATGTGTAAATTACACTACCAAATTTTGCAGGTATTATATTATTTCCTTCATCGTTTAGCCCGGCCTTGTCAGCATCAATTCCTATGACTAATCCCCCGTGAGTTGTATTGTTTTCTCCAAAATGAATGAATTTACTATCCCCATGTCGTTTCCCCCGTGCGTAATGTGCCCACATTAAAGCATTTAGCGGCGCTCTTGATAATGAAAGGACTCCATAACTAGATGTTAATTTAAGCAGATTTGAGTAATTATTTTTATGTGAGTAGTCATGGTCATCAGCCTCATAAAATGAAGAGGTTATTTCGAATGGATCATTAAGATCGTAAGGATGTGTGAATTTTACTGAAGGGTTTCTTACAATTTTCATTCCAGTGCATAAATCGACATATTTATACAGTATCATTAAATATTCTCCTAAATGTGTTGGGACTCTAGCCTTTTATATTAATTGAATAAGAAATTAATCTGATTCTGCCTATTTTTCAACTCATTGTCACTAATTTATTGCAGTGCCTTTATGACTTTTTTGTTAAATATAAACTAGCATCTTTACTAATGTCCGCTCCTGGCACAGAGCTGCCTGTCAGATTGGGTTTTGCTCTGTGCCATAGCCGTGTCAAGTCAAGTCTGAGCTAATACACTGAAGCCATGGTGTTCTAATCCATCCAAAAGTGTTTTTTTCGTACGTTCCATCATGTTGAGGCATTCCCTAAGTGAATACTAAGCCATCATAACTCTGAACTGCCGTAGTGCTTAGAAAAAAAGATTTATAGAAAAACTAGTCACACTGTTCACTTTTTAATTTTATCTATATAAATCATTGCATTAAAGGGTGATGAGTTTTCCGGGAACTGTGCACAACTCTTCACTCCAGTGTGAACAGTCCCGATCCGCGAACACAAAACCAGCCGGAACGTTGCCACAAAAAAAGATTTATAGAAAAACTGGTCACACTGTTCACTTTTTGAATTTTATATATAAATCATTATGTTAAATGGTGGTGAGTTATCTGGGAACTGTACACAACTGTTCACTCCAGCGTGAACAGTGGCGATCGGCAAGCACAAAAAAACCGGCCGGAGCCGGTTTTGCTGTTGTAGTGAATGGGGGAGCGAACGGCCCGCAAACGGGCCGGAAGGATAACCGATACATTTTCCCTGGTGTTGGACTGTATGCAGTTTATACAAGGGACTATAAATGCCTCACTGCGGCAGCGTCCAATGGGTTCGGCAGATCAATAGCCGCGTATTGATCGGTGAAAACGATCGTGACCGCGTTCACTCAGTGGGCTTCACACTTAGGCAGCCAATCGGCCTCACAATCCTCACTCAGTACCAGGTTGGTCTGTATCCCCTGATTGGTCTTGCGCTTAAGCAAGGTGATCTCGTATTCGCGCAAGGTCTGCGGGATAGCCCGCCCGAACGCGGTCAGATTTAACGGGTATTTGTGCCCTCGCGCCTCCATATAAGAGAGGTAAGCGTGATACAGATATTTGCGCGGGTTGGCGGGCACAATATTGGCGTTCCCCATATACAGGCCGTGGGGTTCACTCTCTTCCAGCAGGTAGCCACAAAAATCAACCAGCGGATCGGCACTGCGTTTGATCTCCAGCGCTTCATCCGAGTGTTGCTGCGCCTGGAGCAGATCGCGGGCGTCGTTCGGGTTGGCAAAGCGTTGCATCAGGTGGCGCACAATCACCGCCAGTTCACCGGTGATTTTGGTCAGGAGCTGCGGATCTCGCTCATGGGTCGGTATCACCTCCGGAAACGGCAGGATCACCCGGCGACGGGATACGCCACCGCTGCGGTCACTGAATTGCATCGGGTTGTTGTTCACCGCCAGGATCACCGCCGGAATATGGGTGGAGTAGCCATCACGGTATTTCGGATCGATGGCGACGGCATCACCGCCGGTGATCGCCTTGATACCCGCCCCGTCACCGCTCCATTTCTCCTGATCAGGCAGGATTATCAGCGAGAACCCGACCACCGAGGCCCGATCCCGCGAGGATTCCAGCGTATCGATAGAGGCCGAGGTGGTGTTGTCTTTCCCGGCCAGCAGGCTGGCGATCGAGGCCATCACGCTCTTACCGCTGCCGCCCGGCCCGGTCACTTCCAGGAACATCTGCCAGTCATAGCGGTTTGCCAGCACCATAAAGAGCGCCGCGAGGATACGTTCCCGTTTATCGGGTTGCTGCCCGGCGGCCCGCGTCAGCCAGCGCCAGAAGTAGGGCGCGTGGTCGGCCAGATTTTCCCCGGCCTTGGATGGCGTGTAGTCCACGCTGTTCACAGTGCGCAGCCAGTGGGTTTTCTGGTGGGCACTGAAAGTGCCGGTGACGGTATCAAACACCCCATTACGAAAACCGATCAACTGGCGGGCCGGGGTGCCCATCTGTGGCACCATCAGTTTAAGTGTATCCAGGACGCTGCCGATCCCGGAGGCAGAGAACGGGGCGCGGATTTTCTGGAACAGGGCGGCAATTTCCCGGCTGAGTACCCGGTAAGGCAATACCTGCCATGCGCCGTTCTCGTAGCGGCACAAATCTTCCCCCACCGGCGGCACCGCCAGCAAGTGCTGGTAGTGTTCGGCCAGCAGTGCGGCTTTCTCACTGGCGCTCATGGCTTTCAGGTCGGCATCGCTGAGGGTGTCGAACGGGCTAGGGTGCTGCGGTGGGTTAAACGCCTGCAACTGTGCCAGGGTAGGGAGTTTGCCCTGTTGCTGATAGAGATCGTTCCAATCGCCGGCCACTGGCGGTAATGCCAATTTAGTGCCGGTCAGTTGGGCCGCCTCAGTGGCGCGGGTTTGGCCGGTGCCGTTCTCGTCATTGTCGGCGGCCAGCAACAGCAAGGCATCCGGGTATTGTGCGCGCAACTGTTGGGCCAGGGCGGGCAGGTTATTGGCACTGAGCGCAATACAGACGCTTTCCCCGGTCAGTTGATGCACGGTCAGCCCGGTCGCGTAGCCTTCCGTTAACCAGATCACCGCGTGATCCGGCCCGGGCAGAGAATGGCAGGCATCTTTGACCTGCCCTCCGGCCAGGGTGCGCTTGTCGCCTGCTGTGTTGATCAACTGGACGTTGACCACCTCCCCGGCGGCATTGGTCAGCGGTAACAGCAGGTCACCGGGTTGGTAAGTGATACCGCCCACGCGCAGGGGCTTGCCCTGTAAGGTCAGGGTGTCCACATCCGGCCAGCCTTTGCGGGTAAGGTAGGCATTGCCTGCCTGGGGGACTGCGGCGGCCAACAGTTGGCGGGCCTGTTCGGCGGCCTGTTGCCGGGCCTGAGTTTTATCCTGTTGGCTATCCTGCACCGGTAATGGGGCGTGTGAGGTGTTACCCAATACCCCGGCCACCTTGTTAGCGGCCTCTTTGGTGGTCACCGCCAGCGCCTTTTCGACCAGTGACAGACCATCCCCGCCGCCACACTGGTTACAGAACCAGGTTCCACGTCCTTGCTGGTTGTCGAAGCGAAAACGGTCTTTGCCGCCGCAGACCGGGCAAGGCTGCTCCCGGCTCCCGGCGGTGATGTGAATGCCCAGGGCAGGAAGTAATACCGGCCATTGGCCGGTTGCTGCACGTGAGGTATGTGAAACGTTTAATAGCATCATCGTCGCTCCCTTAATGCACGGTCGTATTAGCGGTGGCGGCGAGCTGGTCACAGCACAGTTCATCCATCATCTTTTGCCCTAACGGCGTCAGGCGGGGAGGAGCGACCAGGATATCCGGCTGCACCATATCACCCAACATGGCACACGCCATGTCCATACCCTCTTCCGGGCCATGCTGACCAACAAAGTAGCCTTCCAACTGCATGGCGATGGTCATTTGCAATTCATCCAGCGAGTAACCGAGACTAAGCCCATAAAAGGCGCAGGTATCGAGATAGGCTTGCGCCACCGCACGGCGATACACCGCTGTACGCACTTCAATAGGCAGGCAGGATTGATTGAGTGTGTTCATGCGGCGGTCGCCTCCAGGTTGTGATTGATATGGGATTCGCAGGTGGTGACCACCTGTCCGAGTTGGTCGGTCAGTACCGCCACCACGGAAGCTAGAGCATCTTGTTGGAAGCTGTCCGGGCGTTGGCCGCAGCAGTTCATCTGATCGAGCATATCGAGGAACAATACCCCGACAGAGTGTGCATGCTGCAAGCGCAGGAAATCGGCGTGCGGGATCGGGTAGTGGGTATCGCTATAGAAACGGGCGGCCAGGGTATTCATGCCACCTCCGCGACAGGCAGACGGCCTGCGAAGGACAGCACGTAATCACGAACCAGGGCGCGACGGGCGGCTTGCTCACAATCGGCGACGGTACGCAGCATGCAGGGCTGTAATGTGGTGGTGTTGCGGCGCACGGCAGCAAACAGGAAGACAAATTGCGGGTGTGACGGGGTGAGGGTAGTAGCCATGGTGGCAGCCTCCAATAAGTATTGGTTATTGCTACCACCTAAGTTCTCACGCAAGGGTGGTAGCCCAGACGGGGGTGAGAAACCGGCCTTATTGGAAACCGGCCAGCCCGAAGGCTGCCCCGCCTGAGCCACCATTGTTTGATCGCTACAGTAGCATAAAAACCACTGTGCAAAAAATGAGCGCACCAAGGCCACGACATAAAAAAACACGCTAGGCGCGTGTTGAGTCGCCAATAAGTAACACGGGTTCTCACGCCCGGCTGCCGATTGTGCGACAGCGCAAGGACTATAACGTAGGGCTTGCCGCCAGGGCAAGCCAGAAAACGCATACGGATGTTCAATCGATCGCATAGTGATCAACAGTCTGTCAGGTCAGAGGTTTTGTAGCTGTCGGCGGCGTTGGAAAGCGGTACATGGCGCACTTGGGGCCGGTGGTAAATCGAGGGCCCCTGGCAAGTAAGGGCAATCACGCCATGCTTGGCGCTGTGGCGTTCAGACAGGGCCATTTTAGGGTTCTTGCGCAGCATCAGGATAGCTTCTGCCACAAACAGGGCATCGCCGTGATCCAGGCTAAAGGTTTGTTGGCCGAGCGTCAGGAGCATCATGCTACGGCCTCCGGGTGACGGTTGGCGATACGTTCAGCCATCCATTCTTCAACCTCAGACTCAAGCCAGGCAACATTCTTACCGCCCAGGGAAATCTGGCTTGGGAACTGTGAACGCCCAATCATTTCATACACGGTGGAGCGGGAAAGGCCGGTGGTATAGAGCACTTCAGGCAGGCGCATAAAGCGATCGCGGGACGTTGGCTCGGTCAGGGTTGGCGCGGGGGTAGAACGGGACGGTGTGGCAACTGCAAGCATGGTTATGCTACCTCGTTTATATCCGGTGGTGACTCACCGGGACTGTGTGGACTCGTGTGGTAGCGCCCTATTATGTGAATATTTTTCATGATGGCAACAAGGGTTTGTTGTGTGGTGGATTACGCAATTGACTGAAAAACATACACATTATGTGATTAATAGTGATGAGGGATGAGGAAGGGGAGGAAGAGTTCAATCAGAAAGAAATAGTGGTAAATAAATAATAATCAATAGGTAAAAACGTTTGAAAAGACGATGAAGAGGCTAGCCAGGGAAAAGGTCAATTTTGGGCAGGGTGAACAGTAGTGAACAGTGAGTGATGAGTTTTAAGTCAACTGTTCACTACTTTACTTACTGATTTAACTCTATTTTTTATTAAAGTGAACAGTAGTTAATAGTTTATATAAAAACTAAAATCTTGGTGATGATTTTCTGGGCAATTTCACGGGGTGTTGTCCTGCCGGTGATCCAACGGGCATTGATAGCGATGTTGTGCGGTTATCAACAGAATGGCGACACATTGACGAACACCGGAGACACCACCATGAGCACCACGCTACCCAAGTCCATCACCCAAAAGCTGCAAGCGCTGCGTGATGCCCGCGCCGCCCACGACAAAAACGCCCAGGAGCTAACGGAGGTCGTAACAGGCATCGCCCGTTGCCATCAACAGAAGAAAGACACCGAGGTAGAAAGTCACGAAGCGGAAAGCCAGTGGCGCACCCTGTTCCGCAAACTGCGTGGGGAAATGACCCCGGAGTTGCAAGCACAGCACCACAGCCGGATCTCCAAGCGGGAACTGACCAAAGAGTTCGACGGCCTGATTGAAGAAATGGAGGTGGATAAAATGTACCTCCACCTTTGCTGTGGAACGACGGCACCCAAGCTGGTCGACGCGCACCGAGAGGCTTTGAACGCCTTTGCCGAGCACGCAATGGCTCAGGCCGTGGACGCCCTGGGGAAAGCGCTCTTGAGCGCCGATGTTGTCAATGCCTGCTCCCTGGCAAAGAAAGCCTACAGTGTTTACCACGATAACCCGATGAGAGTGATTGAACAGCGCGTATTGGGGGCGCTGACTGCGCATGTTATTACGGCTACGGCGCAAAAGAACATTGAGCACCCGATGCTGAGTGAAATCGGACTGGCACAGCCCGAGGAAACGGGGGTATTACCGGCGCTGCGCGACAGCCCAGTTAAACGCTGGCAGTTGGCAACGGAAATAGCGGAAAAACGCAAGAAATTTAAGGAACGGGGGATTAAATCATGATGCGTTGTCCCTTTTGCCGCAGTGGTTCACATACCCGCACCAGCCGGTATTTAACTGAACAGACCAAAGAGGCGTATTACCAGTGCCAGAATATCGACTGTTCTAGCACCTTTAAAACGCGGGAAAGTATTGAGCATGTTATACGACGGCCCTCTCCACCGGAAACTATTCCGGCACCGCCCCCGCCGGAACGTCGAACGTTAAACCGTTACGGCAATAATAATCACCTGCATTGATTAACCATCCCCGCATCTTTTACCAAGATGCGTTTTTTTGTTTTCCACGGCTCTCCCAAAACCAGCCTTTTTTCTGGCTAGCCTGCCTCAAACTGCGCGTGCATGCATAGAGTGCATGATTTTGCATGCGTATAATGAGCGTGTTTAGCCTACCTCGCCCCAGTGCTGGCGCGGCTTCAAGCCCGCTATGCATCTGCATGAAATGCGACACATAAAGCGGGCAGGCGAGGCGGGGATAGCATTGCGCGCCAGTTAATAAATGAGAAGGGATGGCCTAAACAGAGTAAAAGAATATAATCTAAAGAAATACATAGATAAGGAGAAGGGATGAGTACTAATAATCGTAAAAAAATTATTCCGCTTTTAAACGACATTGCGTCTAGGCTTTGGGATGGGCATGCTGCTGTTCTAGTCGGTGCGGGGTTTAGTAGGAACGCTAAACCAACTAGCAACAAGGCTCGGAAATTTCCCATGTGGAATGACCTAGGAGAACTATTCTATGAGAAAGTTTATTGTGAAAGTAATCTAAATCGTTACTCGAATGTGTTAAAACTTGGTGATGAAGTTCAAGCTGCTTTTGGCAGGAATGTGTTAGATAAGATTATTCAAGAAAATATTCCTGATAAAGAGTATGAACCGTCACAATTGCATAAAGAGTTACTTAGCTTGCCGTGGGTTGATGTATTTACTACAAATTACGACACTCTTCTTGAAAGAGCCAGTGTTTTTGTCGAGTCAAGAAAGTACGATTTAGTTGTAAATAAAAATGATTTAATGAATGCAGAAAAACCAAGAATAATTAAATTGCATGGGAGTTTTCCATCGGAAAGACCTTTTATAATAACAGAAGAAGACTACAGGCGTTACCCTATAGATTTTTCGACATTCGTTAATACAGTGCAACAATCGCTGATTGAAAATACACTGTGTCTTATCGGTTTTTCTGGGGATGATCCGAACTTCTTGAACTGGATTGGATGGATTAGGGATAACTTAGGAAGTGAGAATTCGCCAAAAATATTCTTGATTGGTTTGTTTTCATTTAACGAAGCTCAAAGGAAGTTATTAGAACGGAGAAATATAGTTATAGTTGACTTGAATTATTTGGTTGATAATGTCAGTCATTATAAATCTTATGAATGTTTTTTTGATTTTCTTATTAAAAGTAAAAAAGAAGAGTTTAACCTAAAATGGCCTACATCTGATCATATTAACCCACCATTAAGAACAGGTTCAATAGAGCAAAAGAAGGAAGGGATTAAGGAAGTTATTACATCTTGGAGCAGAGATAGAGAGTCATTCCCCAATTGGTGCATAGTTCCAGAAGATAACAGACGTAGGTTATGGAGTGAGACAGAGTATTGGTTAGAGATATTTTCACTACATGATGATTGGGACGGCAATGAAGACATTAAAATCGCATATGAAATAGTATGGCGAATAAACAAATCGCTTATGCCGATATTTGATGATTTGGCTAAGAGAATATTTATTATTATTGATAGGTATGAGGGATTATATCTTGCTGAAAAAAATGATGCGAATTTATATATTGATGGTTTAAATGAGTATTTTCCTTTTTTGATAATTAATCTTATGAGGTATTGTAGGCAAGAGGGATTAAAAAATGAATGGTTACGTCTGTCGGTGATAATAATTGAGTCAAAGAGTAAATTATCACCCGAGATATATGCTGACTATGAATATGAAAATGTTATTTTTTCATATTATAATTTAGATATAGATGAGGCTATAAGCAAAATATCAAGTTGGGAAAGGAATGCTCAACTTCCATTCCATGAAGCGAAACGAGCTGGTTTACTTGCCGAATTCGGAATGGTTGATGAGTCCATTTCTATTTTAGAAAGCTCTTTGGCAACAATAAGAAGAAGTAACCGTTTAATGCCTAGTGGTTATGACTATGCGAACTATTCCCAAGAATCTTATATTATGCTGTTAACTCGGCTGTTAAAAAATAGCCTATGGCGTTCAAACAAAGAGGAGAGTGTAAATGATTATACTGAAAGGTTAGCTGTTCTCTCTCAATATAGATGTGACCCTATTAATGAAATGAAATTTTTTGAAATAAGATTAGAGCAAATATCAAGGGGGAAAGAATCTAATGGTCAATATGATTTTGACCTTGGTAGGAGGAGTTCTACGATTAGTTTCCTCTCTAACGCGAAAGATAATATAGTTAGTTATGCCTTTAACTTCCTCCTCTTTGCTGAAGAGATCGGTTTACCATTCCGTATACCGCCAATGTTAACAATTTCAAAGTCTACGGCTATTAATGCCTCTGTTGGTATATACGAATATTGTCCTGAGTGGGCATTGTTCTCATTACTTAGAATAGCTGATGAAAGATCTATAGGACGATTATACAACCGTTCTCATCTAAGAGAGTTAAATCGTGATAAAATTAACGAGATACTTGAAGGTTATTTAATTAAATTTAAAGAAATCTATCATAAGACTACAGGATTTAAATCAAAGCAATGCACGCAAATAGAATTTTCATTATTTAATATTATACCAGAAATTTTATCGAGATTGGTTGCTAAATGTTCATTTGAAAAGAAAAAAGAAATCTTTGAATTTCTAAGTGACATATTTAATTCAACTAACTTCAATAATTATGGTTCAGTAAAAAATCTTATTGCGCGAGCGATAAAAAGTTTAAGTACAGAGCAAAAAATAGAGTTAATACCTCTTTTTATTAAATTTCCCTCTGCCAAGAAAGGTGATGACAGATCACCGCATGATTTTGTTAATCCATTCGAATACTTAGTATATTTGAAAAGAAATGCCGTATCAGATATTATTAGAACGTTACCCAGCGCTCTTTTTAAAAAGGACGTTGAGTATATAAAAAGTGGCAATGAGCAATCCAGACGTATTTCATCAACTAAAATGATTATTCTTCATGAATTAGGTTTTCTTAATAAATCTGACATAAAAAAACTAATTAAAGCTATTTGGTCAAAAACGGATGAATTTGGATTCCCTAAAGATGTTGATTATTACAGATTCTATTTTATAAAGAACCTCCATCCTGCGGGAATAGATGTGGCTAAAAATATGATGGAGTATCTTAATAAATATCAATTCCCTATCCATAATAATTCAGGAGAGAAAGGAATCACGATCACCAATGGGAGATCCCGTTATTGCATGGAATTTATAGGTGCGTCGGCAGCTATGGTTTTTTCACATGAAGAAATAGATATGTTAGTCTGTCAGTTAGAGGAATGGTTTGAATGTGACAGAGGATATTTAAGTGGCGCAGATTATAAGGATATTAAAGAAGAGTTTGAATCCCGTCTTTTAAATATAGTAAGCATAGTAACTAGTCTATCATTACATAGTCTAGATGACATAACCACTTCGGTTAAAGAGCGAATTGTTACTTTATTGAAAAAGATGAATAATGATGGGCTGGTAGTCATGCCGGCTTTGATATCTATTTTTATTAATGATTCACCAGCGCGCATTGCTATGATTGATGATGTTTGTGATGCAATTATCTCCACTGAAGAAAAAATAATTCAAGGTGCAATTAGATCCTTATATATCCTTCATGATAATAGTATCTATTACGATAAAATTATAGATTGCTTGGTAGAAAAGATAAAATGGAACTGTGGGCCATGCTTGTCTGACTGCATTATTTTCATAGCTGAATATATAGCTGAAAGCTCTGTTGTTAAAAGTAGAATCCTAATGGACTCTCTAGTAATTGGGTTAGAGAAAATTATGCATGAAGATATAAATATGGAGACAGAGGTGGCTAGGCTTGAAAAACGTGTTAGCGCAGCAAAACTTGCTTCGCATATTCATCGTTATCTTGTAGACAAAGGTGAAATAATTCCTGAGGTTATTCTTGATTGGAAGTTAATATGCAACTCATCAGATGAATTTGATGAAGTTAAAAATAATTGGGTGGCATAAATAATGGCCACCAGAGAGCACTCTGGTGGTTTAATAAATATTTTATGATTTAATTTTTGGCGTATACCTCTTTTCCCCACCAATTCATCAATTCCCGCCGTTGCTCAAGGTATGTAGAACGATTATAGGCCCGGCGAACCTCATTCTTATCACAATGGGCTAGCGCTGACTCAATCACATCAGCATTAAACTCAGCCTCATTCATAGCCGTGCTAGCGATAGACCGTAACCCATGAGCCACAAGCTTGCCGCCATAGCCAATACGCTTTAAGGCTGCATTTGCCGTCTGGCTGTTCATCGGCTTGCGTGGATCGTTGCGGCTTGGGAACACATGCTCACGCCTACCGCTGATAGGGTGCATGATTTCGAGTATCTCTAACGCTTGGTCTGAGAGTGGAACGATATGATCGCGCTTTGCCTTCATACGTTCTGCCGGTATGCACCACTCCCTTTTCTCTATATCGATCTCGGCCCAGGCGGTTGCCGAGGCTTCTGCAGGCCGTATCAGCGTTAGCAATTGCCATTCCAGCAAACAGCGCGTTGGTATCGATAGATTACTCATCGAGATAGTTCGCATCAGCTTAGGCAGTTCTTCGGGGCGTATAGTCGGCATATGCTGCTTTTTAGGGCGTTCAAATGCATTACCAATACCAGAGGCTGGGTTAGCCTCAATCAAGCCGGTGTTGACGGAGTAGATCATGATTTCGTTGATACGCTGTACTAATCGGCGAACAGTCTCTAGTGCGCCTCGAGCCTTGATAGGTTCCAGCACCTGGATCAGCAAGCGAGCCTTAATTTCCTGAACAGGGACATTCTCCAGGGAGGGCAAAATATCTTTCTCAATGGAACGCCAGATATCTTTCGCGTGATCCGCGCTCACGTGGGCTTGCTTCAATGCAAACCACTGCTTTGCCACGTTAAGGAAAATGCTCTCTTGGGCGATCTGTTGCTGTTCTACCTCTTCGGCTTCTTTGGCCTGTGGGTCAATCCCTTTTGCCAGTATGGCGAGTTTCTCTGCGCGGATCTGCCGGGCATCGGCTAGGGAAAGGGCAGGGTATGCACCGATGCCGATCATAGTGCGTGAGCTGGTGCCAGGGCGAAGGTAACGGAAACGCCAGAGTTTCTTTCCGGAGGTTTTGACTAGCAGGAACAAACCGTCACCGTCATGTAGGGTTAGGTCTTTCTCAGTGGCTTTGGCTTTTTGTACTTCGGTATGCGTGAGGGGGCGTGTAGTGCGCGCCATGCGTGGGTTCTTCCGTCTATTGGTATACGTTATTGGCATACATTTTAGCGTATACCTAAACGTATACCAATAAATACCGGATTCAGCCGGATATCCTCGGACTACTACAGACACAAAAAAGCCCGCAAACCTAGGTGGGATGCGGGCTTTCCGTACTTCTCCGGACTTATCTGGTAATACCCGGATCATTATTTGGTGGAGCTGGGGGGATTTGAACCCCCGTCCGAAATTACTACACCGTCGGCACTACATGCTTAGTCCAATCTTTACATTCGCCGGTCAGCTGCGGATGGACACGCCACTAACAAACTAGCCTGATTAATTTTAGCACTTCAGCCCCAGGCAGGACTTCCATGCGATCTCTTTTGGGTTTGACCTCTCTTTATCCCCGTCTTAAGAGCGGAAGCTAGGGAGAGAGGGCTCTATGCAGGGTATTAAGCTGCTAGTGCGTAGTTTTCGTCGTTTGCGACTATTTTTTTGCGGCTTTTTACGAGGCAAACCGCCCCTCGGCATGCTCCTAGGGCTTCGCAAATCCCGTCGAATCCAGAATCAGCCCCAAGTACTGTGTGCAGTATACCAGAAGATTACCCTGTTAAGCCAGCGGCTTAACGATTGGCATGCTTCATGATACGGGCTTTCGCCGTCTGCCATTCACGATCTTTGATGTCATCGCGCTTATCGTGTTCTTTCTTGCCTTTGGCTACGCCGATCTTCACCTTGCTCCAGGCATTTTTCCAATACATGGAGAGGGCAACCACGGTATAACCATCGCGGGTTACGCGGCCAATCAGTGAGTCTAGCTCACGTTTTTTCAGCAGCAGTTTACGGGAACGTGTTGGATCGCATACCACATGAGTCGAAGCGACGTTCAGCGGCGAAATGGTGGCGCCAAACAGATAGGCTTCACCGTCGCGGAACATCACATAACTGTCGCTGATGTTAGCTTTGCCAGCACGCAGTGATTTTACTTCCCAACCTTGCAGCGCCAAACCCGCCTCGATTTCCTCTTCAATGGAGTATTCGAAACGTGCTCGCTTGTTTTGTGCAATGGTCGCGGAACCGGGTTTGTATGCTTTTTTCTTTGTCATAGTGCGGTCATTATACTGGATGGCGCAGCGAAAGAAATCCTTTCCCACTCAGCACCTGCGCAATTTCTCGCATTTTTTAGCCACGTCAGCGCGTAGCAGATTTTTTGTCTGACGCCAGATAAATGGTATTATCTGTACGTTTTTTGCCTCTCAGGAAATGTTATGCCCCAGATCAGTCGATCTGCATTGGTGCCATTCAGCGCCGAGCAGATGTATCAGTTGGTTAATGATGTTCATTCTTACCCCGATTTCCTGCCAGGATGTACCGGCAGCCGGGTGATAGCCGCTTCCCCTAATGAAATGACCGCCGCGGTGGAGGTGGCAAAAGCCGGTATCAGCAAAACCTTCACCACGCGCAATACGCTGCTGGACAACCAAAGTATCAACATGCAACTGGTTGATGGCCCGTTCCGCAAGCTGATGGGCGGTTGGCAGTTCACCGCGCTAAGCCCCGAGGCGTGCAAGGTTGAGCTGCACCTGGATTTTGAGTTCACCAACAAGCTGATCGAATTGGCCTTCGGTAAAGTGTTTAAAGAGTTGGCCGGCAATATGGTGCAAGCGTTCACCCAGCGCGCCAAAGAGGTCTACAGTGTCTGAGATACGCGTTGAGGTGGTCTATGCGTTACCTGAACGTCAGTACGTGCGCCAGGTTAAGCTGGCTGCAGGCAGCAGCGTTGAGCAGGCTATCCTCGCTTCTGGGCTGCTAGAGCTACGTAGCGATATCGATCTGGCCAGCAACAAGGTAGGCATCTACAGCCGACCAGCCAAGTTGGGCGATGTGCTTAATGACGGTGACAGGGTAGAGATTTACCGGCCATTGCTGGCCGATCCGAAGGAGCTGCGTCGCCAGCGCGCGGAAAAGGCAAAAAAATAAGGCGCTTAATGCGCCTTATCTTCATCAGAATGTTGTCTTCCGAGTTGCAGCCTACGACTGTCGTGGAGGATTTCACTCTTCCTCACGGGCCGGATGACAGCTCCGGCACGGCTTACTGATCTGTCAACGCCGGTTTATTCTGCATATCCGTCAACACGCCTGCGCTGTCGAACGTCAACGTCAGCGTTTGCTGCGTGATCTTCTCGTGGCCTGGCTCTTGGCGGAACACGTAGAACCACGTCTGAGTGCCAAACGGATCCTGCATCATTGGTGTGCCCAATGTGTAAGCAACCTGTTGTTGCGTCATTCCCTTGTGGATTTTTGCCACGTCGGTAGGTGTCAGGTAGTTACCCTGGTTGATATCCGGCCGGTAAACGATCTTCTCGAAAGTAGAACAGCCTGCGGTCAGCATCACAAGAACCACAGCGGCAGCTGTCAGCATTTTACAGCGCATAGTAATCACATTCCTTTAGGGCATAGGATGCCGATGATAATAGACCTTGCAGCAGTTGGGAACCTTTACAGGGCTCCAATATGACCTCAGGAAAGTAAAAAAGTTATGCGGCCAGCAATTCTTTTGCGTTTGCCAGCGTATTTTTTGTGACTTCGCTACCGCCGAGCAGCCGCGCCAACTCTTGCAGACGTGCTCGTTTATCCAATGGCGACATCTGGGTTTCGGTTACCGTGCCGTCGGTTTGCTTGCTGACATAGAAATGTTGGTGACCACAACCGGCAACCTGCGGTAAGTGAGTCACGCACATCACCTGGGTTGATTCCCCAAGCTGGCGCAGCAGGCGGCCAACGATGGCTGCCGTTGGGCCACTGATGCCGACGTCCACTTCATCGAAGATGAGCGCCGGGGTCTCCATTTTACGTGCGGTAATGACCTGGATCGCCAATGCGATGCGCGATAGCTCGCCACCGGAGGCCACTTTTGCCAGCGGTTGCAACGGTTGCCCTGGGTTGGTGGAGACGCAGAACTCAACGCGGCTGGCCCCCTCGCTGCTCAGGTATTCCGGTTCAAAGCGTACATCGATATTAAATTTGCCGTGCGGCATCGAGAGCGCATTCATGCTTTCGGTGATCAGGGTGGTTAACTCGGCCGCGTAGTGCTGACGTTTCTGGTGCAGCTGTTCAGCCAGAGCCAGCGCCTGTTGATGATGCAGATTGACGGCTTCGCTCAGGTGTTGCTGATCGCTGGCCTGTTGGGACAGCAGTTGTTGCTCGTCCAGCAGTTGTTGATGCAGGACGGGTAACTCTTCTGGTGAAACATGGTGCTTACGTGCCAGGCCTATCTGGCGTGACAGGCGCTGTTCCAGCTCATGCAGGCGATTAGGATCGAGATCCATGCGGTCTGCGTAATGGCGCAGCTCGTCACTGGCCTCGCTGATTTGGATCGAGGCTTCTTCCAGCATATCCAGCAGGCCGCTGAGTTTCTCATCCATACCGATCAGATCCAGCAGCAGGTGCTTGGTGGTGTAGAGCTGGCTGAGCATGTTGTGTTGTTCATCGTCGGCGAGCAATTGCAACGCTTGCTGGCTGAGGGTCAGCAACTGGCCGCTGTTAGCCAGGCGTTTGTATTCGCTATCGATCTGCTCAAATTCACCGGCTTGAGGGGCGAACTCGTTCAGCTCTTTCAATTGGTATTGCAGCAGTTGCTTGCGGGCATCGCGCTCGAGAGATTGCTGCTGATGGTGTGCCAGCTCCCGGCAGCTTTGGTGCCATTGGTGGTAGGCCTGGTGCATGGCCGCCTGTAAAGCGGGTTCGCCCGCATAGGCATCCAGCAGCTGTTTTTGGTGTTCGGGTTTGAGCAGCAGTTGGTGGGCATGCTGGCCGTGGATCTGGATCAGCCGTTGTCCCAGTTCCCGCAGTTGGGAAAGCGGGACGGCGGTGCCGTTGATAAAGCCACGCGAACGGCCGTCTGTACCGATGACGCGGCGCAGCAGGCACTCGTTGCTGTCATCCAGCTGATTCTGTTCCAGCCATTCGCGGGCGGATGGGGTATCAGCCAGTGAGAAGCGGGCACAGATATCGGCACGGGAGGCCCCCAGACGAACCACGTTGCCGTCGGCGCGATTACCGAGGCAGAGGCCTAACGCATCAATAGCAATCGACTTACCGGCACCGGTTTCACCGGTGATCGCCGTCATACCCGCTTGAAAGTCGATCTCCAACTCACGAACGATAGCAAAATTGCTGATGGTTAATTGCGCCAACATAGGGACCTTCCTGTTCATAAACACATAGCTGTGATTTCATACAGTATAAACTGGTTTTATATACAGTAAAGCGGTTGGCGCTATTTTTAGAATAATTTTTTTGACCAGCCCAATTTGGTACTCAACGTATTGAAATAGCTGTAATCCTTGGGGTGGATCAGGTTTAGGTGGAAGTCGCTGCGCCGGATCAGAACCTCTTCGCCTTCCTGGATAGGCAGGGCGATCTGGCTGTCACAGCTGATTTCCAGATCGCTGCCGATATGGGAAAACTTCAGGCGGATCGTGCTGTCACCGTTAATCACCAGCGGCCGGGCGGAAAGCGTGTGCGGGAACATCGGCACCAGCGCAATGGCTTCCAGCGACGGGGTCAAAATGGGGCCGCCTGCGGAAAGCGAGTAGGCGGTGGAGCCGGTTGGTGTGGCGATGATCAGGCCGTCGGAACGCTGCGAGAAGGCGAAGCGATCGTCAATGTAGACTTCAAACTCGATCATATGTGCCACCTTGCCGGGGTGTAACACGACCTCGTTAATCGCGGTGCTAACGCGGCATTGCTGGTGCTCTTTATGGACGATGGTTTCCAACAGGAAGCGCTTCTCGTCGATATATTCCCCTTCCAGCACGTCCGCCAATTGCTGGAGCGCGTTATCCGGGTCGAGATCGGTCAGAAAACCGAGATTGCCACGGTTAACCCCGATCACTTTGATGTCATAACGCGCCAATACGCGTGCGGCGCCCAGCATATTGCCATCACCACCGACCACGACGGCGAGATCCGCCCGCAGACCAATCTCTGCCAGGCTGCCGGTGTCGGCGTCTTTCATGCCTAAGTCGTGGGCAATCTGGCGTTCAAGGATCACCGAGTAGCCACGGGCAACCAACCATTCGTATAACATCTCATGGGTGGCCAGAGCAGAAGGGTGACGCGGGTGCCCAACAATGCCAATACATGCAAATTTTTTATTCATTGCTGCCATTTTCCTCACCAGGGACGGTTTATGCCCCACATTGTGACCGGTTGACTTGAAACCCCGGTTTTGATCCCCATAATAAGCCAAGTTGCGAGATTAATGCTAAAACGCGGAGATATTCATGAGTAGTAAAGAACAGAAGACGCCAAACGAGCAAGCCTCGGAAGAAATGGAACAGCAAGCACAGCACGAAGAAGCCATGGCGGCCGGCGCCGATCTGCGCGATGAACGCATTGCCGAGCTGGAAACCCAACTGGCCGAAGCTCAGCAACGCGAGCGTGATAGCCTGCTGCGTGCCAAAGCCGAAATGGAAAACGTTCGCCGTCGTAGCGAGCTGGACGTTGAGAAGGCACACCGCTTCGCGCTGGAAAAATTCTCAGGCGATTTGCTGCCGGTGATCGACAACCTGGAGCGTGCGCTGGAGCTGGCGGACAAGAACAACCCTGAACTGGTCGCGATGATCGAAGGGATTGAGCTGACGCTGAAGTCACTGCTTGACGCGGTACGCAAGTATGGTATCGAAGTGGTGGGTGAACTCAACGTGCCATTCAACCCGGACGTGCACCAGGCGATGAGCCTGATGGAATCAGCCGACCATCAGCCGAACCATGTCATGATGGTGATGCAGAAAGGCTATACGCTGAATGGCCGCCTGCTGCGCCCGGCGATGGTAGCGGTTTCCAAAGCCAAGTCTTGATAAGACCTGGTGAAGGAAAAAGGCACCCGCGGGTGCCTTTTTCACGCCTGGATCAGGCTTGCGGCAGGTGCGGCACCCAGTCAATCGGTGCCAACCCTTGTTGTTCCAGTAGCTGATTGGTTTGTGAAAAGTGGTGACAACCCAGGAAACCGCGATGGGCAGAAAGCGGAGAGGGATGCGGCGCTTTCAACACATGATGGCGCTGACGATCGATAAAACTCCCTTTCTTTTGTGCGTGCGAACCCCATAGCAGGAACACCACGCCCTCGCGGTTTTCATTTAGTGCGGCTATGACCTTGTCGGTAAAGGTTTCCCAGCCCAGGTTGGCGTGAGAATGCGCCCGGCCACCCTCAACGGTTAACACGGTATTGAGCAGCAGTACGCCTTGCTCGGCCCAGCTTTGCAGGCAACCGTGTGTCGGGCGTTCAAAGCCGGGGATATCCGTTACCAGCTCTTTATACATATTGACCAGTGAAGGCGGCGCAGGGATGCCTGGGAGCACGGAAAACGACAGGCCATGAGCCTGGTTCGGGCCGTGATAGGGATCTTGCCCGAGGATCACCACTTTGACGTCCGCCAATTCGGTAAAGCGGAAAGCGTTAAACACGTCCTTCTGTGGTGGATAAATGGTCTTACCAGCCTGGCGCTCGTTGGCAACAAAGGCGAGTGTATCCAGAAAGTAGGGCTGCTCTTTCTCTTTGCCGATGACGTCATGCCAGGTGAGGGAGGTAGACATAAGCACTCTCCTTTGTTTTTGTTAGCAATTCATTGCGCATAGCTTACCGTTAACCTCCGCTCGGCGAAACCCGCTTTTTCGATCGCTATGGTGAGCGAGGATTACAAATATTTTTTAAAATTTACAAAAATAATTTTAAGGAACAAAAGGGTAAAATTGATATAAAACATAAATTTGCCTCTGGCGTTCATTTGGATGCCCCTTAAAAATTGATTTTAGTCAAAGAATCGACCCGGTTTGACTGGTATACAGAACAACAAGACAACATTGGTTTTACCAAATGGCCGGAAGCCAAACCGAGTTTTCCGGCAACGTAGAAATTTTTCTCCCTGTTACGGAGGCAACAAAATGATTACTGGTATTCAAATCACTAAAGCGAACAATCAAGCACTGGTGAACTCTTTCTGGCTGCTGGATGATGAGAAATCAGAAGCGCGCTGTGTGTGTGCCAAAGCGGATTATGCGGAAGATCAGATCGTGCCTGTCAGCGAACTGGGCCAGATCGAGTACCGTGAAGTGCCGATGGAAATGCAACCTACCGTGCGCGTTGAAGGTGGTCAGCACCTGAACGTAAACGTGCTGCGTCGCGAAACGTTGGAAGATGCGGTCAAGAACCCGGAAAAATACCCACAGCTGACCATTCGTGTGTCTGGCTATGCGGTGCGTTTCAACTCACTGACGCCTGAGCAACAGCGTGACGTTATCGCACGTACCTTTACCGAAAGCCTGTAATTTCAGGTGAGGTAAACAAAAGGGAGCTTCGGCTCCCTTTTTCTATGGTTAAAATTCTTGATCGCCCCTCACCCCAACCCTCTCCCACGGTACGAAATGGGGATCACATGGGTACTTGTTCAGGGGAGAGGGAGCCAGTCCGGTGTTGTGGTTAGGTACGGAAGCTAATCTGTAGCAGGGGGGCGTCGAGGATGAATACTGTCGTTAAGATGTGGCACGTTCAGTCCCCTCTCCCTGTGGGAGAGGGTTAGGGAGAGGGGATTGCAACGTAGGAATTAAGCCTCTGGCTTGGCTTTCGGCTGGCGGCGCTTACCGACGTTTTTCGCGTCGCGATGGCGTACCTTCACCTTGACCTTCTCTTTGTTCTTCAGCTTGTCTTCAACGCGTTTAGCTAACACTTTCTTCGAAGGTTTCCCGTTGCTCTTCTCGCTAGGTACCTTGGTGGAAGGACGCAGCTCCTCAATCACGCGGGCTTTCAGTGGCTCATTGAGGTAACGGCCTACTTTGCCCAGCAGCAGATGGTCATGCGCCTCTACCAGCGAAATAGCGGTACCTTTGCGCCCGGCACGGCCAGTACGGCCAATACGGTGCAGATAGGTGTCGGCAGTGCGTGGCATATCGAAGTTGAACACGTGGGTGATATCCAGAATATCCAGCCCGCGTGCCGCAACGTCGGTGGCGACCAGTACGTTAACGCGGCCATCCATCATGCGTTTTACCGCTTCGTTACGCTTGGCCTGCACCATCTCGCCTTCGAGATAGCAGGTGTTGATGCCCGCTTCACGCAGCCAGGCTGCCAGCTCATGCACGCGCTCACGCTTACGTACAAAGATCACCGACTTCTGCACGTCCGGCTGTTGCAGCAAATGCACCAGCAGGGCGGTTTTATGCTTCACGTCATCGGCGCGGTAATACCATTGCAGGATTTTTTTACGTTCGCGGCGTGACGGATCGGCTTCAACTTCAACCGGATCTTTCAGGATGCGTTCGGCAAACTCGCGGATGGCTTCGCCTTCCAACGTTGCGGAGAACAGCAACGTCTGGGTACGCCAGCGGGTTTCGGCCGAGATGGTTTCGATGTCTTGCGCAAAGCCCATATCGAGCATGCGGTCGGCTTCGTCCAGGATCAGCGTTTCTACCGCGCGGCAGTCAAAGTTTTCTTCTTTGATGTATTGCAGCAGGCGGCCAGTGGTGGCAACGACCACGTCCTGGTTTTCGCTGAAGACTTCGGCGTGGTTCATATAAGCCACACCGCCGGTGATGGTGGCGATATCGAGCGAGGTATGCGCAGCCAATTCACGTGCCTGATCGGCCACCTGCATAGCCAGCTCACGCGTCGGGGTGAGGATCAACACGCGCGGTGGGCCCGATTTCTTACGTGGGAAATCCAGCAGGTGCTGCAGAACCGGCAGCAAGAATGCGGCGGTTTTGCCCGTACCGGTCGGTGCCGAACCTAATACGTCGCGCCCGTCCATGGCTGGCGGGATCGCCTCGGCCTGGATAGCGGTGGGGCGATCGTAGCCTTTATCACGCAAAGCGAGGATCAGGCGCTCATCGAGTTCGAGTTCGGAAAAATTGGTTGCTGTCATTATCTACCTCTACTTGGGGCGCCGATTATAGACGGGATGGCCGCAGGGTTCACCCTTTTTAACTTTTACCCTAAATCAGATTGCCTTATGCTACGCCAGTTTTGTCTGCTGGTGGCTATTGTGAGTAATCAAATTAAAACGAAATCGACCCCGCGTCGCGGCGGTTTTACCTTTAAGCAGTTCTTTGTTGCCCACGATCGTTGCGCGATGAAGGTGGGAACCGATGCGGTGTTACTCGGTGCCTGGGCTGCCGTGGATAACGTGCAGCGAGTGCTGGATATTGGCTGCGGTAGTGGACTGATTGCTCTGATGTTGGCGCAGCGAACAGCCGGCGAGGTCGCTATTGATGCAGTCGAACTGGACAACGATGCCGCCTTGCAGGCGCGTGATAACGTGCTGGAATCACCTTGGCCGCAAAAAATTCAGGTCTATGCCCAGGATATCCATCATTTTGCCCAGCAACATGCGCATTGTTACGATCTGATCGTCAGCAATCCGCCGTATTTTGAGCCTTCCGTTGCCTGTCGCGATTTGGCCCGTACCAACGCCCGCTATACCGAAACCCTGACTCACGATGCCTTGCTGGATAGCGCTGAACGGCTGATCGTGGCGGAGGGGCAGTTCTGCGTGGTGCTGCCTTATGCGATCGGTGAAGATTTTGAAGTGAATGCCCACCAACGTGGCTGGCACACCGCACGGCGGCTGAATATCAGTGACCGGGCCGATACGCCAAAACATCGTATGATGCTGGCATTAGCTCGTCAGCCGATGGTGAAACAAGAGGCTGAATTGGCAATAAAACTGGCGGATGGCAGCTACACCACCGAGTTCCGCCAGTTGATTACCGATTTCTATCTGAACTACTAAGCCTTCAGGGTTGCAGGATAGTGGGTTTCGGCTCGGGCAACATGTCTGGGTAATCAAGCGTGTAATGCAACCCACGACTTTCCTTGCGCTCCATCGCGCTGCGCACAATCAGTTCCGCCACCTGCACCAGATTACGTAGTTCCAGCAGGTTGTTGGAGATACGGAAGTTGGCGTAATACTCGTCGATCTCCTGCTGCAACGTATTGATGCGGCGCAGTGCCCGCTCCAGCCGTTTGGTGGTGCGCACGATACCGACGTAGTCCCACATGAACAGCCGCAGTTCGTGCCAGTTATGCTGGATCACCACGCGTTCATCCGAGTCATCCACCCGGCTTTCATCCCATTGCGGTAACTGTTTGGCCAGTTTGATGGCGGGGAGTCGCGTCAGAATATCTTCGGCGGCGGACCAGCCATAAACCAGGCATTCCAGCAGTGAGTTGGACGCCATACGGTTGGCGCCGTGCAGGCCGGTGTAGCTGACCTCGCCGATGGCATATAGCCCATCCAGATCGGTGCGACCATGTTGATCGACCATCACGCCACCACAGGTGTAATGCGCGGCAGGTACGATTGGGATTGGCTGTTTGGTCAGGTCAAAGCCCAGCGTCATCAGCTTTTCGTGGATCATCGGGAAGTGTTGCGTGATGAATTCCGCCGGTTTGTGGCTGATATCCAGATACATGCAGTCCGCACCCAGGCGCTTCATCTCATGGTCAATGGCGCGGGCGACGATATCGCGCGGAGCCAGTTCGCCACGCGGATCAAAGTCTGGCATAAAGCGGCTGCCGTCCGGGCGTTTCAGATGGGCACCTTCGCCGCGCAGGGCTTCGGTCAGCAGGAAGTTACGCGCCTGTGGATGGAACAGACAAGTTGGATGGAATTGGTTGAACTCCAGGTTGGCGACCCGGCAACCTGCGCGCCAGGCCATGGCGATGCCGTCACCCGAAGAGATATCCGGGTTGGTGGTATATTGATAAACCTTGGCCGCTCCGCCGGTAGCCAGCACCACCGTTTTGGCGCGATAGGTTTCCACCTGCTCCCGCTCACGGTTCCAGACGTAAGCGCCCACTACGCGCTTGGTGCCCGGCAAGCCGATCTTGTTGGAGGTGATCAGGTCGACCGCATTGCGCCGTTCCATCACACAAATATTGGGGTGAGCACTTGCTTTCGCTACCAGGGTAGTCTCTACTTCTTTGCCTGTGGCGTCGGCGGCGTGCAGGATGCGCCGATGGCTGTGGCCACCTTCGCGCGTTAGGTGATAGCGTTCTTCACCCTGGGAATTGGTTTCGGTGTCGAACAGGACGCCCTGATCGATCAGCCATTGCACGCAGTGGCGCGCATTGCCGGCAATAAACTCGACGGCGTCTTTATCACACAGGCCGGCACCGGCGATCAGCGTGTCATCAACGTGCGAGGCGATGCTGTCCGTTTCATCAAACACCGCGGCAATCCCGCCTTGGGCATAAAAGGTGGCGCCTTCATTGAGCGGACCTTTGCTGAGTACAGTAACCTTGCAATGTTGCGCCAAACGCAACGCCAGGGACAAGCCGGCAGCACCGCTGCCGACAATCAGTACATCGCTAACATGTTCAGATGATGGTTGCATAACGTATGATGTGTGCAGAAGAAGAGTGAAATTCATGTTAGCCTACTTGTCCGGGCAAAAGCCACGGACAAGGTGACATCAACAAAAAAACAATGGCGATATGGAACTTAGCGTTCCGTATGAACTCCAAGCGAGTGCTTGCTCAGGAAAATAATGTATGGCTGGCGGTACAATTTCACGCGTGGAGATAGATTTGGGGAGAGTTTACCTCGGATGAGCGAGCAGTTAACGGATCAGGTTCTGGTTGAGCGGGTCCAAAAGGGCGATCAGAAATCGTTTAACTTACTGGTGATTCGTTACCAGCATAAAGTGGCGAGTCTCGTTTCGCGCTACGTACCACAGGGCGACGTGCCGGATGTGGTGCAGGAGTCGTTTATTAAAGCTTATCGCGCACTGGAGTCATTCCGTGGTGATAGCGCCTTTTACACCTGGTTGTATCGAATTGCTGTCAATACAGCAAAAAATTACCTGGTTGCTCAGGGGCGGCGCCCACCATCAAGCGATGTGGATGCCAATGATGCCGAAAATTACGAAAGTGCGGGTGCACTGAAAGAAATTTCGAACCCTGAGAACTTAATGTTGTCAGAAGAACTGAGACAGATAGTTTTCCGTACCATTGAGTCACTCCCAGAGGATCTTCGCATGGCGATTACCCTGCGGGAGTTGGATGGTCTAAGCTACGAAGAGATAGCCGCCATCATGGATTGCCCGGTCGGAACCGTACGGTCACGTATTTTCCGTGCTCGGGAGGCTATCGATAATAAAGTTCAACCGCTGATCCAACGTTAGCGATAGCGGACACTGGAAGGGTACTTAGGCATGCAGAAAGAAAAGCTTTCCGCTCTGATGGATGGTGAAATGCTCGACAATGAGCTGCTGAGTTCATTGGGTAAAGATAAAGCACTTCAGCAAAGCTGGCAGAGCTATCACCTGATCCGTGACACGTTACGGGGTAATATCGGACAAGTCATGCATTTCGATATCGCAGACCGTGTTGCTGCCGCATTGGAAAAAGAGCCCGCTCGTCTGGTTCCTTCGGCAATCCCCGAATCTCAACCGCAACCTCATACCTGGGGTAAACTGCCGTTCTGGCACAAGGTGCGTCCTTGGGCTAGTCAGCTAACGCAGGTCGGCGTGGCCGCTTGTGTTTCTCTGGCAGTGATCGTGGGTGTACAACAGTACAATCAGCCTGCTGTACAGTCAGGCGTTGCTGAAGGCCCTGCGTTTAACACTATGCCGATCATGGGGGCAGCCTCCCCGGTCAGCCTGGGCGTCCCGGCAGACAGTTTCTCCACCGGCAGTGGTCAACAGCAGCAGGTGCAGGAACAGCGCAAACGCATCAATGCCATGCTGCAGGATTATGAGCTGCAACGTCGTTTGCACTCCGATCAACTGCAACTTGAACAAAGCAGGCCTCAGCAGGCGGCTATTCAGGTTCCTGGAACTCAGTCTTTAGGAATGCAACAGCAGTAATGAAGCAAATCTGGTTCTCCGTTTGTCTTTTAACGGGCAGCCTGCTCAATGCAAATATCGCCTCGGCGCAGGAACCTGCGTCCGGGGCGTTATTGCAACAAATGAGCAGTGCCAGCCGTTCACTCAACTACGAACTCGCCTATATCAGCATCAGCAAGCAGGGGATAGAGTCGTTACGCTATCGCCATGCGGTGATCGACCAACAGCCGTTGGGGCAGTTGCTGCATATGGATGGCCCGCGCCGGGAAGTGCTGCAACGTGGTGGTGGGATCAGCTATTTTGAGCCTGGTCTGGAACCGTTCACGCTGTCTGGCGATCATATCGTCGACGCCTTGCCCGCCATCGTGTTTGCCGATTTCGACTATCTGGCGAAATACTACGATTTCATCTCCGTTGGCCGCACCCGCATTTCCGATCGGGCCTGTGACGTCTACCGCGTTGTGTCTCGTGACGGCTCCCGTTACAGCTACGTGGTGTGGATGGATATGGAAACCAAGCTGCCGCTGCGGGTCGATCTGCTCGATCGCGATGGCGAAACGCTGGAGCAGTATCGGGTTATCTCGGTCGTCGTGGGCGATCAGGTGAAGACTGTCATGCAGCCTTTGCTCAAGGCTAATCTGCCACCGCTATTAACCTTGCCTGCGGCTGAGGACGTCAAGCTGGCCTGGAAGGCCGGTTGGTTGCCTGCTGGCGTGAATGAGGTGGCGCGCAATCGCCGCAAATTGCCGAATGTAGCGGTACCCGTTGAATCACGCCTGTATAGCGATGGCTTGTTCAGCTTCTCGGTCAATATCAGCCCTTCGGGCAGCAATGCCAGCCAACAGTTTTATCGTCAGGGCCGCCGTACCATCCAAACCGAAATTCGTAATGGCAATGAAATTACCGTGGTCGGGGAATTACCGCCCTCAACGGCCAAACGCATTGCCGACAGCATTACTTTCAAGGTAGCGCCACAATGATGAAAGAGTGGGCCACGGTGATCTCGTGGCAACAGGGCGTGGCGCAGCTACGTTGTGAGCCTAAAGCTGGCTGTGGCAGCTGTACCGCGCGCTCTGGCTGTGGTGCTCGTGCCTTCGATGAGCTGGTGCCTGAAAGTGAACATCACTTGCAGGTGGCCATCGCCCAGCCTCTTGAGCCCGGCCAGCGCGTTGAAGTCGGTATCGCCGAAGGCAGCCTGTTACGCTCGGCAATGTTGGTCTATTTGACCCCGCTATTTGGTATGATGCTCGGCGGTGGTCTGTTGCAATGGTTTTTGGGTAGCGACGCTGCCGCAGCGCTCGGTGCAATTTTAGGGGGTGGCCTAGCCTTCCTGATTGCACGTAGCTTGGCAAAACGCCTTGGTGAACAGGCCAATTACCAACCCGTGGTGCTGCAAATCGGTTTGCCGCCCGGTGCCTTGCGTTTACATACCGAAACCGAATCCCCGATTTAATAGGGTGGCCGCGTCATCGCTGGGTTGTTGTAGGCGGGGATGCGGTTGCCGATCATATGCTCCATCAGCGCAATAAACAGATCGGCGCTGAACAGCGAGTAATAGCACAGCGAAAACAGCTCGTTGCCTTGTAAATCGAACAGGCGAAGGGTACCCCGTTGCGCATTTTTCTCCAGCCGGTGGATCTTTTCGATCTGCACCTGCGTCTGAGAGGTACTCAGCGTTGTCGCGCTAAGCCGTAATGTTTGAATCGGCTTCACCCGCCACGGCTCAAGCCAACGCCTGCCGCTATTGAGATAGCCAAACGTCAACTTCTCCCCTTGATAGAGCGAATTTAATGCCTGCGGCCCACGTTGCTGGATCTGTCGTTGGATCAGCATTTCAATCAGTTGCTGGGAGTGTGAAACATTGCTCTTGATGCTGTACCAGAACGCCGCCTCCGTGGTGCGAAACGCCATGGTGTCGCTCAGCCCCCCAAGCAGCCTGCTACCGTGAGAGCGGTAGATATCGGCAATCTTTTCAAACGCAATAAACCGTTCTTTATGGCTGCGGTGATCCAGCACGCGTACGCCGTGCTCATACAGACGATAGGTCAGCATTGGCCGCAGGTACTGGCGCAATGCCAGCAAAATACTGCCCAACAGAATGATAGCCGCGCCGGTTTGTAGTAAGGTCAGAACGTTTCGGTCTTCCATGTTGCTCAATAACGGCATTAATAACAGCGCCGCACCGAGAGTGAACAGCAGCGCTACCGCTGCCAAAATGCCCCAGTTGACCTTGGAAAAATCGTGCCGGCTCAGCATTTGCCCTTTATCGATCATGGTAAACCTTCTAATCAATGTTCAGAGGAGATGCTGGTGAACTCTGGTGGGCTTGCCGATGTCGTAGTGCCCTGAAGTCTATTTTTATCCAAAGTTCCTGCCACTTGTAACCGAGGGGAACCAGAGGCGTATATGGGGCTTTTCCTAAAGCGGAGGTGTGGCGGCGTAAATGTAAGTTATTGATAAAAATATTATTTATCAGATAATTAAGATTGGGTTTATTGCGTAATCGCGCAATATGTATTACCAGCGGGTAAATGTGACCTGGGCAAGATGGTTGGCGCTATTAATCCACAATTTTTATCGGGCTTAGGCCGCGTTAATATCTGCTTTCATCAACTGCGACGCTCTGCAACACTAAACTACGTATAATCGAATAGCTTCACTGCACCGATCGCTAGGTTTTCAGGGTTGTGGCATGTAGAATGCTGCGATTCAGGCGAAAAATAGCCGACCCATTCACCGTCGCTTTATGTCCATGCGGGTTCCATAGGCGAGTAATTCAGAAATACCAAGGCAGAAAAACTAATTAAATGAAACACATAAGAAATTTTTCTATCATTGCCCACATTGACCACGGCAAGTCGACGCTGTCTGACCGTATTATCCAAATCTGCGGCGGCCTGACCGAACGTGAAATGGCCGCACAGGTGCTGGATTCGATGGATCTGGAACGCGAACGTGGTATTACCATCAAAGCGCAGAGCGTGACGCTCGATTATAAAGCCCTTGATGGTCAGGTTTACCACCTCAACTTTATCGACACCCCTGGGCACGTTGACTTCTCCTATGAGGTTTCCCGCTCACTGGCCGCCTGTGAAGGCGCATTGCTGGTGGTGGATGCCGGGCAGGGCGTAGAAGCTCAGACCCTGGCCAACTGCTATACCGCGCTGGACATGGATCTGGAAGTGGTGCCGGTGTTGAACAAGATTGACCTGCCAGCTGCCGATCCGGATCGCGCCGCACAGGAAATCGAAGATATCGTGGGTATTGATGCCACGGATGCGGTGCGCTGCTCGGCTAAAACCGGCGTTGGCGTGCCAGAAGTGCTGGAACGTCTGGTGCGTGATATCCCACCGCCAGAAGGCGATGGTGATGCACCGTTGCAAGCGCTGATCATCGACTCCTGGTTTGATAACTACCTCGGCGTTGTCTCCCTGATCCGGGTGAAAAACGGTACCCTGCGTAAAGGCGATAAAGTTAAGGTCATGAGTACCGGCCAAACCTATAACGCCGACCGTCTGGGGATTTTCACCCCGAAACGTGTCGATCGCGATGTGCTGAACTGCGGCGAAGTGGGTTGGTTGGTCTGCGCGATTAAAGATATCCTCGGTGCGCCAGTGGGCGATACCTTGACGTTGGCTCGTCAGCCAGCAGACAAAATGCTGCCAGGCTTCAAAAAAGTGAAGCCACAGGTGTATGCTGGTCTGTTCCCGATCAGTTCCGACGACTATGAAGCCTTCCGCGATGCGCTGGGCAAGCTGAGCCTGAACGACGCCTCCCTGTTCTATGAGCCAGAAAGCTCTACCGCGTTGGGCTTCGGCTTCCGCTGTGGCTTCCTGGGTCTGCTGCACATGGAGATCATTCAGGAGCGTCTGGAGCGTGAATACGATCTGGAGCTGATCACTACGGCACCAACGGTAGTGTACGAAGTCGAAACCACCGGCAACGAAACCATCTACGTCGACAGCCCATCCAAGCTGCCGCCGTTGAATAACATCGCTGAACTGCGTGAGCCGATTGCCGAGTGTCACATGCTGATGCCACAGGAATATCTGGGCAACGTGATCACGCTGTGTATCGAGAAGCGTGGCGTACAGACCAACATGGTTTACCACGGTAACCAGGTGGCGCTGACTTACGAAATCCCGATGGCCGAAGTGGTGCTAGACTTCTTTGACCGTCTGAAATCCACCTCGCGCGGTTATGCGTCGCTGGATTATAACTTCAAGCGTTTCCAGACCTCGGACATGGTGCGTGTTGACGTGTTGATCAACAACGAACGTGTCGATGCACTGGCGCTGATCACTCACCGTGATAACGCACAGTATCGTGGCCGTGATCTGGTCGAGAAAATGAAAGAACTGATCCCACGCCAGCAATTCGACATTGCGATCCAGGCGGCGATCGGCACGCATATTATCGCGCGTTCAACGGTAAAACAGCTGCGTAAAAACGTCTTGGCCAAGTGCTACGGCGGCGACGTCAGCCGTAAGAAGAAACTGTTGCAGAAGCAGAAAGACGGTAAAAAACGCATGAAGCAGGTGGGTAACGTTGAGTTGCCGCAGGAAGCATTCCTGGCCATTCTGCACGTGGGTAAAGACGGTAAGTAAGAGCGAAAGCTCGTGTAACTAGGGAGTTTGCATGGCGAATATGTTTGCCTTGATCCTGGCATTAGCCACATTGGTAACCGGGATCATCTGGTGCTTTGAGCGCTTTAAATGGGCGCCGGCACGTCGGGCGAAAATCGCGGCGGTCAATGCACAGGCGACCGGTACGGTCGACGAAGCCGCCTTGGCGAAAGTGGCCAGGCAGCCGGGTTGGGTTGAAACCGGGGCTTCGGTGTTCCCGGTATTGCTGTTGGTGTTTGTGGTGCGTTCGTTTATTTACGAGCCGTTCCAGATCCCTTCAGGCTCGATGATGCCGACGCTGTTGATTGGTGACTTCATTCTGGTGGAAAAATTTGCCTACGGCATAAAGGATCCGATCACCCAGACTACGCTAATTGAAACCGGTCATCCCAAGCGCGGCGATATTGCGGTATTTAAATATCCACGCGACACCAAACTGGATTATATCAAACGCGTGATTGGCCTGCCGGGCGATCGCGTGACCTATGATCCGGTGAATAAGCGTGTAACGGTGCAAGAAAACTGTAATAGCGGCCAAGCGTGCGATACTGCATTGGCAGTCACTTACAGCGATATGCAACCGAGCGATTTTGTCCAGATGTTTACCCGCAGCGGTATGGGCGAGACCAGCAATGGCTTCTTCCAGATGCCATTGGACGAAAACGTACCACAGGGTGGTGTTCGTCTGGCTGAACGTAAGGAAACTCTGGGTAACGTGACTCACCGTATTCTGACCGTGCCGGGCGCACAAGATCAGGTCGGTGCTTACTATCAGCAGGCAGGCCAGCAGTTGGCCGAGTGGGTAGTGCCAGCAGGCCATTACTTCATGATGGGTGATAACCGCGATAACAGCGCCGACAGCCGTTATTGGGGTTTCGTACCTGAGAAGAATCTGGTAGGTAAAGCCACGGCGATCTGGATGAGTTTTGAAAAGCAGGAAGGTGAATGGCCAACGGGCGTCAGATTGAGCCGTATTGGTGGTATTCACTAATAGTATTTTGCAAACTGCAGTTTATATGGCGAAGTTCCCTATGGATTTCGAGCTGCAGCTAGGCAACAAGCTATCTCATCCCCAGGAGCTTACTTTTGGGTAAGTGACTGGGGTGAGATAGTGCAGGTAACAACGCTGCAGCTTGAAAGACGACGGGAAAAACGCAGCATTATATTTCCACTCGTTGTAGAATAGCCCCTCGAGCGATAAAAAGTTGGCCCCTTATGGCGCCACTGCAAACGAAACAGCTTTGGATTGGCTTTTGGCAAAGCAGGCCTGTTCCGTATGCTGCAAGTTTTTGACGCATTCTTGATCTATTGGTAACTCATGAACCCCATCGTAATAAACAGGCTGCAGCGGAAGCTGGGCTACACTTTTCAACAGCAGGAGCTCTTACTGCAAGCGTTAACTCACCGTAGCGCCAGCAGTAAACATAATGAACGTCTCGAGTTTCTGGGTGATTCGATCCTTAGTTTTGTCATCGCCAATGCGCTCTACCAGCGTTTTCCTCGCGTAGACGAGGGAGATATGAGCCGCATGCGTGCCACGCTGGTGCGAGGCAATACGTTGGCTGAGATGGCCCGCGAGTTCGATCTGGGCGAGTGTTTGCGCCTTGGGCCGGGCGAGCTGAAAAGTGGTGGATTCCGCCGCGAGTCGATCCTGGCGGATACGGTGGAGGCACTGATTGGCGGTGTGTTCCTGGATAGCGATATTCAAAACGTCGAGCGCCTGATTTTGGACTGGTATCGTAGCCGGTTGGACGAAATCAGCCCCGGTGATAAGCAGAAAGACCCGAAAACCCGCTTGCAGGAGTTTTTACAAGGTCGCCATCTGCCATTGCCTTCATATCTGGTGGTGCAAGTTCGCGGTGAGGCGCACGATCAGGAGTTTACTATCCACTGTCAGGTGAGTGGTTTGAGCGAGCCCGTGGTGGGCACCGGTTCAAGCCGCCGTAAAGCCGAACAGGCGGCAGCGGAACAAGCGCTGAAAAAGCTGGAGCTTGAATGAGCGAAGAGAAACAATACTGCGGTTTTATTGCGATCGTAGGTCGTCCCAACGTGGGCAAATCCACGTTGCTGAACCAACTGCTGGGGCAAAAAGTCTCCATCACCTCGCGTAAACCACAGACGACCCGTCACCGCATTATGGGTATTGATACCGATGGCGCTTATCAGGCCATTTACGTCGACACCCCGGGTCTGCATATCGAAGAAAAGCGCGCCATCAACCGTTTGATGAACCGAGCTGCCAGCAGCTCAATCGGCGACGTCGAGTTGGTGATCTTTGTAGTGGAAGGCACGAACTGGACTGCCGATGATGAAATGGTGGTCAACAAGCTGCGCAGCCTGAAATGCCCGGTACTGTTGGCGATCAACAAAGTGGATAACGTTACCGACAAATCCAAGCTGTTGCCGCACATTGCGTTCCTCAGCCAGCAGATGAATTTCCTCGATGTGGTGCCGATCTCTGCCGAAAAAGGCATGAACGTGGATACTATCGCGGCTATCGCACGCAAAGTGTTGCCGGAAGCGGAACACCACTTCCCGGACGATTACATCACCGACCGTTCCCAGCGCTTTATGGCGTCGGAAATCATCCGTGAAAAGCTGATGCGTTTCCTGGGTGAGGAACTGCCTTACTCGGTGACGGTCGAGATCGAACAGTTTGTACCGAACGAGCGCGGCGGCTATAACATACATGGTCTGATCCTGGTTGAGCGTGAAGGCCAGAAGAAGATGGTGATCGGCAACAAAGGGTCGAAGATCAAGACCATTGGTACTGAAGCCCGCCAAGACATGGAACAGATGTTTGAAGCTAAAGTGCATCTGGAACTGTGGGTGAAAGTGAAATCGGGCTGGGCGGACGATGAACGTGCGCTGCGAAGCCTGGGCTATACCGACGACCTGAAATAATACCACCTATGGATGGTTGGGAGCGCGCTTTCGTCCTGCATGGACGGCCCTTTAGTGAAACCAGCCTGATGCTGGATCTGTTCACGGAAGGCCATGGGCGGGTGCGCTTGCTGGCGAAAGGCGCGCGTAGTCGCCGTTCCAATCTAAAGGGTTGCTTGCAACCCTTTACTCCTCTGTTAGTACGCTGGGGCGGTCGTGGTGAAGTTAAAACGCTGCGCGGCGCTGAAGCGGTTTCCCTCGGTTTACCACTCAGTGGCATGATGCTTTACAGCGGCCTTTACGTGAATGAGTTGTTGTCACGGGTGCTGGAGCAGGAAGGCAACTATTCGGTTCTGTTCTTCGATTATCTGCAATGCTTGCAGGCATTAGCTGCGGAAGACAGTTCCCCGGAACATGCTTTACGGCAGTTTGAGTTGGCGCTGTTGGGGCATCTGGGTTACGGCTTGGATTTCCTCCATTGTGCTGGCAGCGGTGAACCGGTGGATGATGGCATGACCTATCGCTATCGCGAGGAGAAAGGCTTTATCGCCAGCCTGGTGGTAGATCACTACAGTTTTACCGGCCGTGAACTCCGTGCACTGGATGAACGCCAATTCCCTGATGCAGACACTCTGCGCGCAGCCAAGCGCTTCACTCGCATGGCGCTAAAACCCTATCTCGGCGGTAAGCCGATCAAGAGCCGCGAGCTGTTTCGCCAGTTCGTACGCAAACAACCCGATACCCCCGTCGACGAAGCCTAAGCGGTTTCTGCTTTTGCCGTTTTGCCAGCCCGTGTAAACTGCTGCTACTGAAAATGTTTGAGTAGAGGGTTGTCATGGCTGATTTACTGTTGGGCGTCAATATCGATCATATTGCCACGTTACGTAACGCGCGTGGAACCAACTACCCGGATCCGGTGCAGGCGGCATTTATTGCCGAGCAGGCGGGGGCCGATGGTATCACCGTTCACCTGCGTGAAGATCGCCGTCATATCACCGACCGCGACGTGCGTATCCTGCGTCAAACCATCCAGACACGGATGAATCTGGAAATGGCCGTGACCGATGAAATGCTGGATATCGCCATTGAGCTGAAACCCCACTTCTGTTGCCTGGTGCCGGAAAAGCGTCAGGAAGTGACCACCGAAGGCGGGCTGGACGTGGCCGGGCAGCAGGACAAAATGGCGGTGGCGGTTGAACGTCTGGCACAGGCGGGGATTTTGGTTTCGTTGTTTATCGATGCCGATCATCGCCAGATCGACGCGGCGGTAGCCGTCGGTGCACCTTATATCGAGATCCACACCGGTGCCTATGCTGAAGCGCAGGGCGATCTGGCCATTCAAACCGAACTCAAGCGCATTGCCAAAGCGGCAACCTACGCGGCCAGTAAAGGTCTGAAGGTGAATGCGGGCCACGGTTTGACCTATCATAATGTGCAGCCGATCGCTGCGCTGCCAGAGATGCATGAGCTGAACATCGGCCATGCCATTATCGGCCAGGCGGTGATGAACGGCTTACCGGCTGCGGTGGCGGATATGAAACTGCTGATGCGGGAAGCGCGTCGCTAATGGCGGTACTGGGCTTGGGGACTGACATCGTAGAGATGGCACGCATCGAAGCGGTGGTGGAACGCAGTGGCGACCGTCTGGCTCGTCGGGTGTTGAGCTCGGCGGAATGGGAAGTGTATCAGCAACATCAGCAGCCGGTACGCTTCCTGGCGAAACGCTTTGCGGTTAAAGAGGCTGCCGCCAAGGCGTTCGGCACCGGTATTCGCAACGGCCTGGCGTTCAATCAGTTCGAAGTGTTCAATGATGGGCTGGGGAAACCTAATATCCGCCTGCATGGACGCGCCGCTGAACTGGCGCAGGAGATGGGGGTGACGTCGATCCACGTTTCTCTCGCCGATGAGCGTCGCTATGCCTGTGCCACGGTGATTATCGAAGGGTGACATTTCCCCTCTCTCCAATATGAAGAGGGGGCTGGCACAGTACTGGAGTCAGGTATCTGCGTAGGGGCGCCGCATGCTGCGCCCGTTAATTATGTAGCACATTCATTCCCCTCATCCTGTGGGAGAGGGTTAGTGGCGTTACAGGCTATCGGCGTGATGTAGCACGACAAACTTGTCCCACAGCTGTTCCTGGTTTTCTGTGTGCTGCGGATCGGTAATGATGGTGTTATCGATCGGGCACACCTGCTGGCAGGTTGGGGTTTCGTAATGCCCCACGCATTCAGTGCAGCGATTGGCATCGATCTGGTAAATCTCATCCCCCATCGAAATCGCCTGGTTCGGGCATTCCGGCTCGCACATATCGCAGTTGATACATTTGCGTGTGATTAGCAGGGCCATGGCAACTCTCTCATTATTTACAGGGGCATTTTGCGGAGCGCAGATTATACGCCTTACACCATCTTTTTCACTAACTGTTCGCTCCGGCGGAGGCGATCGCGAGCAAGATCGTGTTGGATCAACGCCATAAACAGCAGATCGGTCAGGGCGAACTGCGCCGTGCTGGAAGAGATCGCGGTGCTGTGGATATTGGGTTCTTCCGCAATCGTATACAGGCTGTGATCGGCGCGCTGTTGCAAGCCGTTGGGAGAGAAGCTGGTCAGCGCCAACACTCTGGCCCCGGCAATGCGTGCTTCTTCGGCGGCCAGGTTGATCTCACGCCGCTCACCACTAAATGAAATTGCCAGCAGCAGGTCTTCTTTGCTCATCGCCTGTATGGTGGCCAACTGAACGTACATATCTGCCTCCGCCACCGCCATCACCCCAATTTTCATCAGCTTGAAGGCAAAATCTTTGGCCACCAGCCCGGAAGCACCAATGCCAACCAAGATCACCCGCCGTGCTGTACGTATCATCTCCAGGGCGGTATGCAGTCGTTGTTCGCTGTTGATATCCAGCGTGGCTCGCAATGCAGCCTGCTTTTCCACCAGCAGCTTCTCACCGACGGCCTTGAGCGGATCGCTGCTCAGGATTTGGTTATGCACGGTTACCACTGGCTCCACCTGTGGCTGGGCCAGTGTCTCTCCCAACGCTTGTTTTAGCGCTGGGAAGCCCTTATATCCAAGCTTCTGGGAGAATTTGACGACGCTTGATTGGCTGACACCGGCCAACTGAGCCAGCTTTGGTGAACTGAGGTGGCTGACCTGCTCAGCGTTGTTCAGCAGGAAGTTTGCCAGCTTGCGATCGTTTTGCGCCAGCGTAGGGTATATCTGACGAATGCGAAGAAGGGTACTCATAAGTGTTTTCCTTTGAGCCAGCCAGCATTCTGCCACGCCAGTGGGCAAAACGCGCAGTGATAATTTTGTGAGATCGGGTAAGGTGGTGGTGTATCACCGGACGCCGCTTAATATGGATCAACGATCCTGAGGAGTAACGCTTGACTGACAAACCGGTTGCACAGGCCCAGCGCGTAGTGTTTTTCGATCTGGACGGCACTTTGCACCAGGAAGACATGTTTGGCAGTTTCCTGCGCTATTTGCTACGACATCTGCCGCTGAACCTGGTGCTGGTCGTACCGCTGTTGCCCATTATCGGATTGGGCATGTTGATCGGTGGGCGCGCGACGCGTTGGCCCATGAGCCTGCTATTGTGGGCAATGACCTTTGGCCGTTCGGAGGCCCGGCTGAAAGCGCTGGAGGCGAAATTTGTCGACTATTTTCGCCGTAAGGTTACCGCGTTTCCGGTGGTGCAGATGCGTCTGCGCCAATATCTGGATGCCCAGGATGCTCAGGTCTGGCTGATCACCGGTTCGCCGGAGCGGCTGGTGGAGCAGGTTTATCGGGACTCGGCGTTCTTGCCACGGGTACGGCTGGTCGGTAGCCGCATTGAGCGTCGCAACGGGGGATGGGTATTGCCCATGCGCTGTCTTGGCGTGCAAAAGGTGGTGCAGCTGGAGCAGCGTCTTGGTGTGCCATTGAAACTGTTTAGTGGCTACAGCGACAGCAAGCAGGATAACCCCTTGCTCTATTTTTGCGAGCATCGCTGGCGGGTGGGTAAAGAAGGCGAGTTACAACAGTTGGATTAAGTAGCGGCTCCCTCCAACAAAGAGGGAGCCTGCAGGCGGTTACATCGCCGCTTTAAAGATCGCCACGATCTGCTCATGGCTGGCCTGGATTGGATTGGTGAATCCACAGGCATCGTTCAGGGCGTTAGTCGCTAACGTTGCAAAGTCTTCTTCCTTGACCTGCAGATCGCGTAAACCGGCAGGTATGCCCACATCCTTCGCCAGTTGACGAATGGCGGCGATACAAGCGGCAGCGCCTTGCTCATCGTTAAGGCCAGCAACATTTACCCCCATCGCAGCGGCAATATCTTTCAGACGGCCTGCGGCAACCTGAGTATTGAACTCCTGCACGTGCGGCAGCAGCACGGCGTTACAGACGCCATGCGGCAGGTTGTAGAAGCCACCCAACTGGTGTGCCATCGCATGCACGTAACCCAATGAAGCGTTATTAAAGGCCATACCGGCCAGGAACTGGGCATAGGCCATGTTCTCACGCGCCTGCATGTTTTGCCCATCGTTGACCGCATCGCGTAACGACTCGGCAATCATGGTGGCGGCTTTCAGCGCACAGGCATCGGTGATTGGGTTGGCGGCGCTGGAGACATAGGCTTCGATAGCGTGGGTCAGGGCATCCATACCGGTGGCGGCGGTCAGGCCTTTTGGCATACCGGCCATCAGATGAGGATCGTTGACCGACAGGATCGGGGTAACGTGCTTATCGACAATGGCCATTTTGATGTGGCGCGCTTCGTCGGTAATGATACAAAAACGCGTCATTTCCGAAGCGGTGCCTGCGGTAGTGTTGATGGCGACTACCGGCAGTTGCGGCTTGGCGGAGCGATCCACCCCTTCATAGTCTTTGATTTCCCCGCCGTTGGCGGCAACCAGAGCAATCCCTTTCGCACAGTCATGCGGTGAACCACCGCCCAGAGAGACGACACAGTCGCAGTGATGTTCGCGCAACAGTGCCAGACCCTGCTTCACGTTTTCCGTGGTCGGGTTGGGATGCGTGCCGTCATAGACGCAGCTTTCAATGTTCTGTGCCGCTAACAGGGCTTGTACCTGAGCCACGACGCCAATGCCGTTCAGAACCTTGTCGGTTACGATCAGGGCGTGACGCAGACCATGCTCTTGCATGGTTTTTGCCGCGTCTTCCAGGCAACCGGAACCAATCATGTTGATGGAAGGGATAAAGAATGTTGAGGCAGCCATAACCTACTCCTTATAAAGGCTTTTCGCGTGAGGTAAACCTTACTGCGCTAATGCTTAAGGGAATATGATCTATCACAATTTAGCTAGGAAAAATTTGCTTAATTTTACAGCTTGATTTTACAGCGATTTATAACATTTTTCTGAAATCATAAGGAGTGAGTAAAATTTAATCATCACTAATAGTGATGTTATGGGTTTGTTGGTGGAGTTTTAAGCGGCCGACAGTCATGGTCGGTTATCGGTTTTTCAAGCTTATTTGCAGCAACATGGCCGAGTGGCTGCGGCAAAAGGAGCTACTGTGTATAATGCCCGCCGCGATGCGCACGAGGATTGATGTGGTGAATGAATATAATGACGAGTATTGGATGCGTCAGGCGTTAAGCCTGGCTCTGCGTGCGCAGGAAGAAGGTGAGGTGCCGGTCGGTGCGCTGCTGGTGCTGGACAATCAGGTGATTGGCGAAGGTTGGAACCGACCGATTGGCCGCCACGATCCCACTGCCCATGCTGAAATCATGGCGCTGCGGCAGGGGGGGGCGGTATTACAGAATTACCGCCTGCTGAATGCCACGCTGTATGTCACCCTGGAGCCTTGCGTAATGTGTGCCGGGGCCATGGTGCATAGCCGCATCCGTCGTTTGGTTTACGGCGCGGCCGATGAAAAAACCGGGGCGGTCGGTTCGCTGGTGGATATTCTGCGCCATCCGGGTATGAATCATCAGGTAGAGATCGTGTCGGGGGTATTGGCTGAAGAGTGCGCCGCTACCCTCAGCAACTTTTTCCGTATGCGGCGCGATCAGAAAAAAGCACTGAAGTTGGCACAGCGGGCTGGCAAAGACCCGCAATAATCACTGGGCAAGCGCCAGCTTGGCCTCGACGGCCGGATAGCCTTGCGCCAGTTCGGCCTGTTTCATCGCCTCTGCCGCCTTCTTCTCTTTTTCCAACAGATAACCCACCAGGCTGACCTGATAACGACGGATGTTCTCCACGTAGTTATAAGCTTCGCGGCCACGGGCATAGCCATAGGTGAGTGACGGGTAGTAGCGCTTCTGGCTAAGCATCGGCAGGCGCTGTTTCACATCGACCCAACTATCGGGATTGCCTTGCTGGTTTTTGGTGAGTTTACGTGCGTCCAGCATATGGCCCCAGCCCATGTTATAGGCGGCCAGTGCGAACCAGATCCGCTCATCTTCCGGCACCGTGTCTGGCACCTTATCCATCAGACGTTGCAGATACAGCGCCCCGCCTTGAATACTCTGTTCCGGATCGAGCCTGTCGGTGACGCCCAGGCCATCGGCAGTGGCCCTGGTCAGCATCATCAGCCCACGGACGCCGGTAGGGGAGGTGGCCTGCGGGTTCCAGTGGGATTCCTGGTAGGCAATGGCGGCCAGCAGCTTCCAGTCAATCTCGCTGGCGTACTTTTCAAACAGCGAGCGGAAAGTGGGCAACACCGAGTCGATGGCGGACAGGAAAGTCTTGGTATCGACGTAGTCAAAACTGCCCACGTGCCCCAGATATTTCTCCTCCAACCGCGCTAGCGTACCGTCTTCTACTCTCTGGCTATAAAAATCCAGCAGCGCTGCGTACAGGCTATCGTCGTTGCTGCGCTTCAGGTACCAGGTCACCGGCTCTTCATCGGTAATGTCAAACGCGACGGCCAGTTGTGGATGGATACGCTGTAACAGAGCAATGGTGACGGAATCCCCAATGGTGTAATCCAGCTTGCCATCGGCCACCTGCTCCAGCAGCTCTTTAGAGGTCTGATCGCTTGACGCTTCCCAACTGAGGTCGGGGTATTTGCTTTGCTTGAGCTGCTTTAGCGTGCTGACGTGCGCCGAGCCGGAGGCCACAGCCAGTTTGCCTTTGATATCGGCAAAGGTTTTTGGCCGCGTGGTGCCCAGCCGGTAAACCAACTGTTGGGAAACGGAATAATACGCCGGGCCGGTGCTGGCACGGCTGAGGCGATCCGAGTTGTAGATCAACCCGGCGGCGAGCAGATCGGCATTGTCATCATCCAGATCGTCAAACAGGTCGTTGATATTCTGGTGCGGGATCACCACCAGCTTGACCCCCAGGTAGTTGGCAAAGCTTTTGGCCAATTCGTAGTCAAGGCCACTCGGCCCCTGCGGAGTCGTGAAATAGGTTAGCGGTGAATTTAACGTGCTGACACGCAGTTCGCCCCGCGATTTGATCGCCTCGAGTTGGCCTCCTTCCCCAGCACGCCAGGCGATATTGGGCCACAGGGCAAGCGCCAGCAGCAAGGCCACAACACCGATCAGAATGTAATTTACTTTTAGGCGTTTCAAATAGTTATCTCAAATAGATGCACACTTTATGTTGACCGCAATAAGGTTTTTTTCATGGTTAAATCACCAGTGCCGGGGCATTTTGCGCAACATTACGCCAGCGCGCAACTTTATTGATACGTTATGAAGATCCGGCTGCCGAAAAAGCTTTTATCAATAATAGCTACGCAAACGGTTTCGTCGGCGGCGCGGATTCTCTATAATGGCGCGCGTTTTCCCCTGTTGCGCCCAATGAAGTGCTGAACCCAGTTGCTTCGAAGACGAGAGAACTTTGATTATGGAAATACTGCGTGGTTCGCCCGCTTTGTCGGCTTTTCGTATTACCAAACTACTGTCCCGCTGCCAGGATGCCCAACTCCCGATCGGCGATATCTATGCCGAGTACGTTCACTTTGCCGATGTCAGCGCACCGTTAAGCGCCGAAGAGCAGGCCAAGCTGCAACGGTTGCTCAAATACGGCCCTTCTCTCGCTGAACATGCTCCGCAAGGCCGCCTGCTGTTGGTCACGCCGCGTCCGGGTACCATTTCGCCTTGGTCTTCCAAAGCCACCGATATCGCCCATAACTGTGGTCTGACGCAGGTGATCCGTCTTGAGCGTGGCCTGGCATTTTATGTCACTGCGTCGACGCTGACCGAAGTCCAGTGGCAACAGCTTGCCACCCTGCTGCACGATCGCATGATGGAAACGGTGTTCAGCGAGCTGCAACAGGCAGAAAAACTGTTCTCTCATCATCAACCTGCCCCGTATCAGACGGTAGATATCCTGGCGCAGGGCCGCAGCGCGCTGGAACAGGCCAACACCAAACTTGGGCTGGCGCTGGCACAGGATGAGATCGACTACCTGCTGGCTGCCTTTAGCGAGTTGGGGCGCAACCCAACGGATATTGAGCTGTATATGTTCGCTCAGGCCAACTCCGAACATTGCCGCCACAAGATTTTCAATGCCGACTGGATCATCGACGGCGAACAGCAGCCGAAGTCGCTGTTCAAAATGATCAAAAACACCTTTGAGCAGACGCCGGACTACGTCCTTTCTGCTTATAAAGACAACGCAGCGGTGATGGAGGGCTCACAGGTTGGGCGTTTCTTTGCCGAGCCGCAAAGCGGTCTGTATGACTATCATCAGGAAGAGGCACATATCCTGATGAAGGTGGAAACGCACAACCATCCAACGGCGATCTCGCCTTGGCCAGGTGCGGCGACGGGGTCTGGCGGTGAGATCCGCGACGAAGGTGCCACGGGTCGAGGCGCGAAGCCGAAAGCCGGCCTGGTCGGATTCTCGGTTTCCAACCTGCGTATTCCGGGCTTTGAACAGCCTTGGGAGCAGGATTTTGGCAAACCGGATCGCATCGTCACCGCGCTGGATATCATGACCGAAGGCCCATTGGGTGGCGCGGCGTTCAACAACGAATTTGGTCGTCCGGCGCTGGTCGGTTACTTCCGCACCTATGAAGAACGCGTCAACAGCCATAACGGCGTTGAGCTGCGTGGCTACCATAAGCCGATCATGTTGGCTGGTGGCCTGGGTAATATCCGCGCCGACCACGTGCAAAAAGGTGAAATCACCGTAGGTGCCAAGCTGGTGGTGCTTGGTGGCCCAGCGATGAACATCGGTTTGGGCGGCGGGGCTGCTTCATCAATGGCTTCTGGCCAGTCTGACGCCGATCTCGATTTTGCTTCGGTACAGCGTGATAACCCGGAAATGGAACGCCGCTGTCAGGAAGTCATCGACCGCTGCTGGCAGATGGGCGAGAGCAACCCGATCCTGTTTATTCACGATGTGGGAGCGGGTGGCCTGTCGAACGCGATGCCAGAACTGGTTAGTGATGGTGGCCGTGGTGGCCGTTTCGAATTGCGTGACATTCTGAACGACGAGCCGGGCATGAGCCCGCTGGAAGTCTGGTGTAACGAATCCCAAGAGCGCTATGTGATGGCGGTAGCGCCTGAGCAGATGGCGACCTTTGAAGAGATCTGCCGCCGTGAGCGCGCCCCTTTTGCGGTGATTGGCGAAGCGACGGAAGAGCTGCATTTGACGCTTAACGATCGTCACTTTGACAATCAGCCGATCGACATGCCGCTGGAAGTGCTGCTGGGCAAAACGCCAAAAATGACTCGCGACGTGAAACGTCAACAGGCAAGTGGCGAAGTGTTGCAGCGTGCCGGTATCACCATTGCCGATGCGGTCAAGCGTGTGCTGCATCTGCCAGCTGTAGCGGAGAAAACCTTCCTGATCACCATTGGTGACCGTACCGTCACCGGCATGGTTGCACGCGATCAGATGGTTGGCCCGTGGCAAATCCCGGTTGCCGACTGTGCGGTCACCACCGCCAGCCTGGACAGCTATTATGCCGAAGCTATGTCGATTGGTGAGCGTGCTCCCGTCGCCTTGCTGGACTTTGCCGCCTCTGGCCGCCTGGCGGTTGGAGAAGCGCTGACCAACCTGGCAGCAGTGGAAATTGGTTCGCTCAAGCGAGTGAAACTTTCCGCCAACTGGATGGCCGCGGCGGGTCACCCAGGGGAAGATGCCGGCTTGTATGAAGCGGTGAAGGCGGTAGGCGAAGAACTTTGCCCTGCATTGGGTATCACTATTCCGGTGGGCAAAGACTCCATGTCGATGAAAACCTGCTGGCAGGAAGGCAATGAACAACGGGAAATGACGTCACCGCTGTCGCTGGTGATCACCGCGTTTGCCCGCGTCGAAGATGTGCGCCACACCGTGACGCCGCAACTGCGTACCGATAAGGGTGATAGTGCACTGTTACTGATCGATCTGGGCAATGGCCACAATGCCTTGGGCGCAACGGCGCTGGCCCAGGTCTATCGTCAACTGGGTGACAAGCCAGCGGATGTGCGCAACGTGGAGCAACTGGCCGGTTTCTTCAACGCGATGCAGCAACTGGTTGCTGATGGGGCGCTGTTGGCCTATCACGACCGTTCCGATGGCGGCCTGTTGGTTACCTTGGCCGAGATGGCGTTTGCTGGCCATTGCGGCGTAGAAGTGGATATTCAGGCGCTGGGTACTGACGCTTTGGCTGCCTTGTTCAACGAAGAGCTGGGGGCGGTGATCCAGGTGCCAGCCGCGCAGTTGGCTGCCGTACAGCAAGTGTTTGCCCAACATGGCCTGACGGATAACGTACATCATCTCGGCCAGGCGCTGAATGGCGATCGTTTTGTTATCACCAGCGCTGGTAAACCGGTGTACAGCGAAAGCCGCAGCACCCTGCGTACCTGGTGGGCTGAAACCACCTGGCAGATGCAGCGCCTGCGGGATAACCCGGAGTGTGCCGATCAGGAGCATCAGGCCAAGCAGGATGAACGCGATCCGGGTCTGAACGTCAAGCTGACCTTCGCAACGGATGACGACATCGCGGCACCATATATCGCCAAGGGCGCACGTCCTAAGGTGGCGGTATTGCGTGAGCAAGGCGTTAACTCCCACGTTGAGATGGCGGCGGCGTTCCACCGTGCCGGTTTCGATGCGGTTGACGTGCACATGAGCGATCTGCTGGCTGGCCGTCGCGATCTGCAAGAGTTCCACACGTTGGTGGCTTGTGGTGGCTTCTCCTACGGCGACGTATTGGGCGCGGGAGAAGGCTGGGCGAAATCGATTCTGTTCAACGAGCGCGTACGCGATGAGTTTGCTGATTTCTTCCATCGTCCACAGACTTTGGCGCTGGGCGTTTGCAACGGTTGTCAGATGATGTCCAACCTGCGTGAACTGATCCCGGGGGCGGAACATTGGCCGCGCTTTGTGCGCAACCTGTCGGATCGCTTCGAGGCGCGCTTCAGCCTGGTGGAAGTTGCCAGCAGTCCGTCGCTGTTTATGCAGGGTATGGCCGGCTCGCGGATGCCAATTGCGGTTTCTCATGGTGAAGGCCATGTGGAAGTGCGTGATGCCGCGCATCTGGCGGCGCTGGAACATCATGGCCTGGTGGCGTTGCGCTTTGTCGATAATCATGGCCAGGTGACCGAAGCCTATCCTGCCAACCCGAATGGCTCCCCGAACGGCATTACGGCGGTGACCAGCAGCAATGGCCGCGCCACCGTCATGATGCCGCATCCTGAACGCGTATTCCGTACCGTCAGTAACTCCTGGCATCCAGAGGAGTGGGGCGAGGATAGCCCTTGGGTGCGCATGTTCCGCAACGCTCGCAAGCAACTGGGGTGATTTGACCTGAAGTTGATGTCTATTTTACTGGGGCACCTTGTGGGTGCCCTTTTTTATTTCTTTATTTTTTAATTGGTTAGTGTCTATGTCGGTGTTTTGAGACAAACGCTATATTGCATGTCTCTAAAAAGTGACATTTAACTCGTTGATTTTTATGGTAGTTAAAACGTTTGAATTAAGTTGTCGTGATTTGACGACGGTAAGGCGGATTATTGCCCATAGGCAGCCGAGTTAGTTAAGGGGAATAAACTGCTTTAAAATTAATTTATGTTATAAATCAGTAAATTGAAAATTTAATTATAAAGTTGGCACGGATGGTGCATTATGTCTATCAGTTGCTCATTCACCTTTTTATGATTGGCCACGTCTTAGACGGAACAGCGCCTCATAAGCCTCCGAATGATGCCTAAGAAATGGTGCCTATCGTCCAACCAAACCGATAACAGACGCGCAAGCGACTTTATCAAGCATCGGGCGACACGTGGAGTGAGGCACCGCCTAGTATCCAACTGTGATGAAGTGTTCATCAACTCCGGATACTTTTTGGATGCTATTCGTCCCAATCAGATGCCAGCCATGCGCTACATCACCTGGGGACGAGGAGTAAGGGCATCCACATATTCCTTGCGATGGGGCATCATGCCCCAGCGTCAAATCAAAACCGCATTGCCTTCGTTGTTTCCTCTATACGTTTTCAAAACCTATCAGTTTCCTCTTTTGGGGATAACGCTTTTTGGCGATCCAGCCGGTATTTTCCCCTCACCCCAACCCTCTCCCAAAGGACGAGGGAGCTGTCCGGAGCCGTGTTCAGGTAATGCGTAGTGGCGCTGCATGCTGCGCCCGTGTTGAGGTCAGGTACGGGAGCAAAATTATAGCACGTACGGTCCCCTCTCCTTGTGGGAGAGGGTTAGGGTGAGGGGCCGGTTTTTACTTATCCGCATATCATTAATCCTCTGTCGGGCTTTTCTCTCCCTGGATAGTCGGTTAGCATCGGGGCAGACTAGAGATACTGAGATGATTTCTTTGAAAAGATGGCGTCTATTCCCACGCTCGTTGCGCCAATTGGTCGTGATGGCGTTCCTGCTGGTACTGTTACCGCTGTTGGTATTGGCTTATCAGGCATACCAAAGCCTGGATCATCTCAGCGCACAGGCAGCGGATATCAACCGCACGACGCTGGTGGATGCCCGGCGCAGTGAGGCCATGACCAGCGTCGCGCTGGAAATGGAGCGCAGCTATCGCCAGTATTGCGTACTGGTCGATCCCACTCTGGAGCGTTTATACCAGAATCAGCGCAAGCAATATTCACAGATGCTGGATGCCCACGCGCCGATCCTGCCGGACGAACGCTACTACCAGACGCTGCGCGCCCTGCTGACCCAGCTTGCCACCATCAAGTGCCAGAGCAGCGGGCCGGACAAGGACGCTTCCCTGCTGTTAGAGTCTTTTTCACGTTCTAATGCCGAAATGGTGCAGGCCACTCGCACCGTGGTGTATTCCCGTGGCCAGCAGTTGCAACAGGCCATCGCCGAGCGCGGCCAATACTTTGGCTGGCAGGCGCTGTTGCTGTTCCTGGTCAGTGTGCTGTTGGTGGTGCTGTTTACCCGCATGATTATCGGGCCAGTCAAGGCTGTTGAGCGTATGATTAACCGCCTGGGGGAAGGGCGGCCGATCGGTATGACTGCGTCCTTTAAAGGCCCGCGCGAACTGCGTTCCCTGGCCCAGCGCATTATCTGGTTGAGCGAACGTCTGGCCTGGCTGGAATCGCAGCGCCATGAGTTTTTGCGCCACATCTCCCATGAGCTGAAAACGCCGTTGGCCAGTATGCGTGAAGGCACCGAGCTGTTGGCGGATGGCGTGGCAGGCCCGCTCACCTCCGATCAGAAAGAGGTGGTGGCGATCCTCGATCAGAGCAGCCGCCATCTGCAATTGCTGATTGAGCAGTTGCTGGATTACAACCGCAAACTGGCGGATGGCCCGTCGGAGCATGAGAACGTCGAGCTGGAAGAACTGGTGGATATGGTGGTCGCCGCCCACAGTTTGCCAGCGCGTGCCAAAATGATCCGCACCGAAGTCAAACTTGAGGCGGAAATCTGCTGGGCAGAGCCTACGCTATTAATGCGTGTACTGGATAATCTCTACTCCAATGCGGTGCACTACGGCAAGGAATCCGGTAACATTTGGATCCGCAGCCGCCAGGTCGGCCAACGGGTACAGATTGACGTCGCCAATACCGGCAGCGCCATCCCGGAAGCGGAACAAACCATGATTTTTGAGCCTTTTTTCCAGGGGAGTCACCAGCGAAAAGGGGCTGTTAAAGGAAGCGGGCTGGGTCTCAGCATCGCGCAAGACTGCATTCGCCGTATGCGTGGCGAATTGAAATTGGTCAAACTGGCCGATGCCGACGTCTGCTTCCGTATCGAATTGCCATTAACCGCCGAGAATGAATAAATAATGTACAAAGGGTCTCATCGCGCTTATCAATCGCAGACCGAAGGTTCACCGCGTGTCTCTTATCGCGCACCGCTCGGCAAACATTCGCTTTCTTTTTTGGGCAGCATTCTTTTTGCCCCGTTTCTGCTGATCGGCTGTGTCGATCGCGCCGTTAGTAGCGGCCCGGCTCAGCAGCAACAGGAAGCGATCCCAGACACCAAGGTGGTGGATTACCGCATTGCGCCGTGCGATACGCTATGGCAGCTTGACGAAAAAGAAGCCTTGGAAAACTCACTCTATTGGCTGAGGGCGATGGATTGCGCCGATCGTATTGGTTCCACGCAGGCAAGAGCATTGGCCAAGACTCTGCCGGGCAGCAATTGGCAGAACGTGTTCAAGCAAAGTATTTTGCTGGGCAGCGCTGAGCCTACCTCGAGCGAGCGTCGCCAGATCATCGATCGCTTGAACAGCTACCGCCTGGAATTCCCGCCATCGCTGCGTCCGTTGCTGCAACTGTGGCGTCAGCAACAGGCATTGCAAGTTAACCTGTTTGATGAGCGGGCGCGTTATCAGCGCCTGCAGGAAAGTTCAGACAGCCAGATCGACTTGCTGCGCCAGAACCAGATCCATCTACAGAGCCAGTTGCAGGATACCTCCCGCAAGCTGGAGAACCTGACCGATATTGAACGCCAGCTCTCGTCACGCAAGCAATTGCAGAGCGAAATCCCGGAAAGCAGTGCGGCCCAGCCTAAAGCAGATGCCAGTGGCAAGCCTGCTGCGCCAGCCAAGGCGGTTGAACCAGCCGAGCCTGCCCCGACGACTGAGACGGGCACCGCTTTGCCGGTAGAACCGGAAGAGACCTACACGCCGCCTGCGGCTAACAAGGAGTCCCCAGCGCAATGACAGCTCGCAAACCGGCCAATCTTTTGTTGGTTGACGACGATCCCAGCCTGCTTAAGCTGCTGGGAATGCGCCTGACCAGCGAAGGTTTTCACGTTACCACGGCGGAAAGCGGCCAAGAAGCCCTGCGTCTGCTGGCCCGCGAAAAGATCGACCTGGTGATCAGCGACCTGCGGATGGATGAAATGGACGGTATGGCGCTGTTTGCCGAAATCCAGAAATACCAGCCGGGGATGCCGGTGATTATTCTGACCGCGCACGGCTCGATCCCTGATGCGGTGGCGGCGACTCAGCAGGGGGTATTCAGCTTCCTGACCAAACCGGTCGATCGCGATGCGCTGTACAAGGCAATCGATGAAGCGCTGTCGCTGTCATCGGTGCCTGCCGGTGATGACAGTTGGCGTGAGGATTTTGTCACCCGTAGTCCGATTATGCTGCGGCTGTTAGAACAGGCGAAAATGGTCGCCCAGTCGGATGTCAGCGTGCTGATCAACGGTCAGAGCGGTACCGGCAAAGAAGTGCTGGCACAGGCGATCCATGCGGCCAGCCCACGGGCCAAGAAGGCTTTTATTGCCATCAACTGCGGCGCGTTGCCAGAGCAACTGCTGGAGTCGGAGCTGTTTGGTCATGCCAAGGGCGCGTTTACCGGTGCTGTCAGCAGCCGCGAAGGCCTATTCCAGGCGGCAGAGGGGGGCACGCTGTTCCTGGATGAGATTGGCGATATGCCGCTCTCGCTACAAGTCAAATTGCTGCGTGTGCTGCAAGAACGCAAGGTTCGCCCACTGGGCAGCAACCGCGATCTGGATATCGACGTACGCATCATTTCCGCTACTCACCGCGATCTCCCCAAGGCGATGGTAAAAAACGAGTTCCGTGAAGATCTCTATTATCGTCTGAACGTGGTTAACCTGAAAATACCCGCGCTCAATGAGCGGGCCGAAGATATCCCGCTGCTGGCCAATCATCTATTGCGTGCATCGGCACTGCGCCACAAACCTTTCGTACGCAGCTTCTCATCCGATGCCATGAAACGCCTGATGACCGCCAGCTGGCCTGGCAACGTGCGCCAACTGGTGAACGTGATCGAGCAGTGTGTGGCCTTGACCACGGCGCCGGTGATCAGCGAAGCGCTGGTCGAGCAGGCACTGGAAGGGGAGAACACGGCGCTGCCGACCTTTGTCGAGGCGCGCAACCAGTTTGAATTACACTATTTACGTAAACTGTTGCAGATCACCAAGGGTAACGTTACCCAGGCCGCGCGAATGGCGGGCCGTAACCGTACTGAGTTCTATAAATTGTTGTCGCGTCATGAACTGGATGCCAACGATTTCAAAGAATGATGTTTTCTTTTCTGAACCTGCATGCGCAGGTTCTCAACAAATAAGCCGGAATGATTTACACTCCGTTTTCTTTGTTGTGGCATGGCAGACCTTAGATATATGAGCAGATCACTTTCCATTGCGTTGGCCCAGCTGAATTTGCTGGTGGGCGATATTGAAGGCAACAGCGAGCGCATGTTGCAAACCGTGCAGGAGCAACAGAAGGCGGGAGCCGATCTGGTCATGTTCAGCGAACTGGCGCTGTCTGGCTATCCGCCGGAAGACCTGCTGTACCGTGATGATTTCTACCAGCGCTGCGATACTCAGCTAAGCCGTTTGCAACAGGCGTCTGCCGATGTGGCGATCCTGGTTGGGCACCCGTGGCGTGAAGATGGCAAGCTGTATAATGCGTTATCCCTGTTCTCCGCAGGTGTTTTGCAGGCGCGTTACTTCAAGCAACAGCTACCGAACTACGGCGTATTCGATGAGAAGCGCTATTTCCATGCGGGCGATAAAACCTGCGTGGTGGAATTGAAAGGTTACCGCCTTGGGTTGCTGATTTGCGAAGACCTGTGGTTCCCTGAACCGGTCGATGCGGCGAAAGCGGCGGGTGCAGAGATCCTGCTGTCGATTAACGCTTCTCCGTATAACCGTGAAAAGCCGTATATCCGTAAAACGCTGATGGCGGGCCATTGCCAGCGTACCGCTCTGCCGCTGGTGTATCTCAACCAGATCGGCGGCCAGGATGAGCTGATTTTCGACGGTTGTTCAAAAGTCTTTGATGCTGCGGGTAATATGACCCATCGCCTGGCGGCCTTCTCCGAGCAGGTTACGCGCGTGGAGTTCAACGGCCTGGAAGTGGTGCCGATGACAGCTCCGGCAGCAGAGTTGCCACAGCTGGCGCAGGTGTATGAGGCGCTGGTGCTGGCGGTACGTGACTATGTGACCAAGAACGGTTTCAAAGGCGCGGTGCTGGGCCTTTCCGGTGGGATCGACTCGGCGCTGACTCTGGCGATTGCCGTGGATGCATTGGGTAAAGACAAGGTACAGGCGTTGATGATGCCGTTCCGCTACACGGCGGATATCAGCATTGCCGATGCCAAGGAAGAGGCCGAAATCCTCGGCATCGAATTTGATATCGTCTCGATTGAACCGATGTTCGACGCCTTTATGGGCCAGCTCGCGCCGATGTTTACCGATACCGCACGGGATACCACCGAAGAAAACCTGCAGGCCCGTTGCCGTGGGGTAGTGCTGATGGCGCTGTCTAACAAACGTGGCAGCATTGTGTTAACTACGGGTAACAAAAGCGAAGTCGCTGTCGGCTATTGCACGCTGTATGGTGATATGGCCGGTGGGTTCGACGTATTGAAAGATGTGCCGAAAACCCTGGTGTTCAAGCTTTCCGAATACCGTAATACCGTTTCCTATGTGATCCCTCAACGGGTGATCGATCGCCCACCGTCTGCCGAACTGGCACCGGATCAGCTCGATCAGGACAGCCTGCCGCCGTATGACATTCTGGATGCCATTCTGGAAGGCTATGTCGAGCGCGATAAATCGGTGGCCGATCTGGTGGCCGAAGGCTTTGAAGAAGCCGTGGTGCGCAAGGTGATCCGTCTGGTTGATATCAACGAATACAAACGCCGTCAGGCCGCCGTTGGGCCGCGCATTACCGCCCGTAACTTTGGCAAAGACCGCCGCTACCCGATCACTTCCGGCTTTGGCCGTAAAAATTGGTAATTAAGGACTAAAAATGAAAAAAATTGACGCGATTATCAAGCCGTTCAAACTGGACGACGTGCGTGAAGCACTGGCCGAAGTGGGCATCACCGGTATGACCGTGACTGAAGTGAAAGGCTTTGGTCGCCAAAAGGGACATACCGAGTTGTATCGTGGTGCCGAGTATATGGTCGACTTCCTGCCAAAGGTGAAGATCGAAATCGTGGTGGCTGACGATATCGTGGATACCTGCGTAGAAACCATCATGCAGACTGCGCAGACCGGTAAAATTGGCGATGGTAAGATCTTTGTCTTCGACGTGGCACGCGTAGTCCGTATCCGTACCGGCGAGCAGGACGAAGAAGCGATTTAATCGCCGATAGAGTCTGGTTTGGTCCTTCCAAAGCGCAGCATGGCTGCGCTTTGTTGTTTTTGTGCGCTCCCTCTCTCTTTGCGTTCTAAAAAAGCGAACGACATCGCGTTTTTAACACATTTCCCGATAGCTGATTGATGAGCATCTACACTCAAACCAACTGTTTTGTTTGAGGTTGCTGCCATGATGACGTTACGCCAAATCCGCCACTTTATTGCCGTTGCCGAAACCGGTTCGATCTCGGCGGGCGCGCAGGCGGTGTTTGTGTCACAGTCTTCGCTGACGCTGGCGATCCAGCAGTTAGAAACCGATATTGGCGTGCGGCTGTTCGAGCGCCACGCCAAAGGAATGAATCTGACCCATCAGGGCCACCAGTTTCTGCGCCAGTCTTACCTGATCCTGGCGACGGTCGATAACGCCAAACGTAGTTTGCAGTTAGGCACCGAAAGCCTGAGCGGCAAACTGACAATCGGCGTCACCAGCCTGGTAGCCGGGTATTTTCTGGTGGAGCTGCTTAAGCGCTTCAAGTCTGCCTACCCCAACGTGACTATCCAGGTGATTGAGGACGAACGGCCTTACATCGAGCATTTGCTGGTCAGCGGTGAGATCGACATTGGGGTGCTGATCCTGTCGAACATTGAAGATCGTGATGCCTTACAGACCGAAGTGTTGATGCACTCCCCTTATCGTCTGTGGCTGCCGCCGCTGCATCCGTTGCTGGAGCACGAAAGCATCGCTCTGGCGGACGTGGCCGGGCAACCGCTGATCCAGCTTAACGTCGATGAGATGGACGTGCATGCCCGGCGCATTTGGGGGCGAGCGGGCCTTAAACCTGAGATTGCGATGAAGACCGCTTCCACTGAAGCGGTGCGGAGCCTGGTAGCAGCGGGTATGGGCATAGCCATCCTGCCGGATATGGCTTACCGCGCCTGGTCGCTGGAGGGCAATATGATCGAAGCGCGCAAGCTGGTGGATTTGCTGGAACCGCTGGATATCGGCCTGGCCTGGCGGCGGGGTAGCGCAAGGCCAGAATTGGTTACGCCATTCCTCACGATTGCGCGGGAGAACAGCAAGAGCAACATGACGGGCCTCAAGCCTTCGATTTAATCGAACGCTGCCTTCAGTATTTAGAATTTGTTGTCCGCAGTGCGCTCGCTTAGTCTGATTAAAACTAACTTATCACATTTAATTAACGTTTTTATCACATAAGGCGGCGCAATGGCAGAGCTACAACAGGTTTCAGGTTTGTCCTGTCGGCAGTTCATTAACGGCGAGTCAGTCGAAGGTGAAGGCCATCAGGAAAGTATTGTTAATCCAGCCAATGGTGAAACGTTAGTTGCTATCGCCGAAGCCACGCCAGCTCAGGTGGGTAACGCCGTAGCCGCTGCGCAGCAGGCATTTTCCCACTGGTCACGCACCACTCCAGCTTTTCGTGCCGCAATTCTGCTGCGCATTGCCGATGCCATTGAGCGGCAGGCGGAGCATTTGGCGCGCCTTGAAGCGCTGAACTGCGGCAAACCTTTCCATCAGGCATTGAAAGACGATCTGCCCGCAGCCATTGACGTATTCCGTTTCTTCGCTGGTGCCGTGCGCACCCAGCAAGGCCAACTGGCTGGCGAATACATTGAGGGTCACACCTCGATGATCCGCCGCGATCCGATCGGCGTGGTGGCTTCCATCGCGCCGTGGAACTACCCGCTGATGATGGCGGCCTGGAAGATTGCTCCGGCGCTGGCCGCGGGTAATACCGTGGTCTTCAAACCTTCCGAACATACGCCATTGACCATCTTCGCTTTAGTCCCCGCATTACAGGAAATCCTGCCGCCAGGCGTGTTGAACATTGTTTACGGCGGTGGTGAAGGCGTGGGTAGCCATCTGGTTGGTCATCCACAGGTGCGTTTGGTCTCCGTCACCGGCGATATCGTCACCGGGCAAAAAATCTTGCAGGCGGCGGTCAAAAGCGTCAAGCGCACCCATCTGGAACTGGGCGGCAAGGCCCCGGTGATCGTCTGTGATGACGCCGATCTGGACGAGGTGGTCAGCAGCATCCGTACCTTCGGTTACTACAACGCCGGGCAAGATTGCACGGCGGCCTGCCGCATTTATGCCCAGGCGGGCATCTACCCGAAGCTGGTGGAAGCCTTGGGCGAAGCGGTCGCCAGCCTGCGTTTTGCCCGCAAGCGGGATGAAGATAATGAGATTGGCCCGCTGATCAGCAGCCGCCAGCGTGACCGGGTGGCCAGCTTTGTCGAACGTGCCCTCAGCCAGACGCATATTGAATTGATCACCGGCGCGGCGGCACATTCTGGCCCCGGTTTTTACTACCAACCCACCTTATTGGCAGGCTGTCTGCAAACCGATGAAATCGTCCAGCGTGAAGTGTTTGGCCCAGTGGTCAGCGTAACGCGTTTCGACACCCTGGAGCAGGCTGTGACCTGGGCCAATGACTCCGAATACGGTCTGGCCTCCTCGGTATGGACGCAGAATATCGACCGTGCGCTGCATATCGCGGCACATCTGCAATATGGCAGTACCTGGATCAACACCCACTTTACGCTGGCGAGCGAAATGCCCCACGGCGGCCTGAAGCGCTCCGGCTACGGCAAAGACCTCTCCAGCGATTCATTACAGGATTACAGCGTTGTCCGGCACGTGATGGCGAAGTTCAAAGCCGCTTTCTAGCCACACGGCCGATAAAAAATCGGCGGCAACCGTTCCTTGCCGCATACCAACATGCAACACAGGGGTAATTACGATGGGAAAAACACACGCAATCACCACAATCACCGCGCTCTGTATGACGATCCTTTGCGGTATGGCGCAGGCCGCCGATACGCCGCAGCAACTGGGCAAAGGGGAAGGGCGCCTGGATATCATCGCCTGGCCCGGTTACATCGAGCGTGGTCAGTCCGACAAGAATTACGACTGGGTGACCCAGTTTGAGAAACAGACCGGTTGTGCGGTGAATGTGAAAACCGCCGCGACCTCCGACGAAATGGTCAGCCTGATGGCCAAAGGGGGTTACGATCTGGTGACCGCTTCTGGCGATGCTTCGTTGCGCCTGATCTTTGGCAAGCGCGTGCAGCCAATCAATACCGCGCTGATCCCTAACTGGAAGAACATCGACCCACGCCTGCTGAACGGCCCTTGGTACAACGTGGCGGGCAAAACCTACGGTACACCGTATCAGTGGGGACCAAACCTGCTGATGTATAACATCAAAACCTTCCCGACGCCGCCAGACAGCTGGGCCGTGGTGTTCCAGCAACAGAACCTGCCGGACGGCAAAACCAACCAGGGCCGGGTGCAGGCTTACGACGGCCCAATCTATATTGCCGATGCCGCATTGTTCCTGAAAGCGACGCAGCCGCAGCTTGGCATCACCGACCCTTACCAATTGAACGAAGAGCAGTATCAAGCGGCGCTGAAACTGCTGCGCAGCCAGCATGCGCTGATCCACCGTTACTGGCATGACACTTCGGTACAGATGAGTGATTTCAAAAACGAAGGCGTGGTGGCCTCCAGTGCCTGGCCATATCAGGCTAACGCCTTGAAAGGCGAAGGCCAGCCTATCGCGACCGTTTTCCCGAAAGAGGGCGTTACCGGCTGGGCTGATACCACCATGCTGCATGCCGAGGCCAAGCACCCAAGCTGTGCCTACCAGTGGATGAACTGGTCGCTGGAGCCGAAGGTGCAGGGTGACGTTGCCGCCTGGTTTGGTTCGCTGCCGGCTGCACCAGCGGGTTGTAAGGCCAGCACCTTGCTCGGTGAGAAAGGGTGTGAAACCAACGGCTTCAACCAGTTCGACAAGATTGCCTTCTGGAAAACGCCACAGTCTGAGGGCGGCAAGTTCGTTCCTTATAGCCGCTGGACGCAGGACTATATTGCCATCATGGGCGGTAGATAATTTAGCGGGTTCAGCATGCTGAACCCCTACACGTAGCTGCTATCACTGTCCTCACTGCGAGCGCCTGACGGCTCCCTCTCCCTTTGGGAGAGGGTTGGGGTGAGGGGAACATTTTGGAGCGTACATCATGACCATTGCTGTGCAGTTTATCGATGTCTCGCGCATTTTCGGCGATGTTCGTGCCGTGGATCGGGTTTCTGTTGAAATACAGGACGGCGAGTTTTTCTCCATGCTTGGGCCTTCTGGCTCGGGTAAAACTACCTGCCTGCGGTTGATCGCCGGCTTTGAGCAACTGAGTTCTGGCTCCATTCGCATTCATGGGCAAGAGGCCAGCAACCTGCCGCCTTATCAGCGCGATGTGAATACCGTGTTCCAGGATTATGCGCTGTTCCCACACATGTCGGTACTGGAGAACGTGGCCTACGGCCTGATGGTGAAAGGCGTGGCCAAGCGTGAACGTCTGGCGCGGGCCAACCAGGCACTGGAAAGCGTGGCACTAGGTTTTGCCGCCGAACGTAAGCCGGCACACCTTTCCGGTGGTCAGCGTCAGCGCGTAGCACTGGCTCGTGCGTTGGTTAATCGCCCACGCGTGCTGTTGCTGGATGAACCGCTTGGGGCGCTGGATCTGAAACTGCGCGAGCAGATGCAGGGGGAACTGAAAAAGCTGCAACGCCAACTGGGCATCACCTTTATTTTCGTCACGCACGATCAGAGCGAAGCCCTGTCGATGTCCGACCGTGTGGCGGTGTTTAACAACGGCCGTATCGAACAAGTGGATGCGCCACGCGAGCTGTATATGCGGCCAAGAACGCCGTTTGTCGCCGAGTTTGTCGGCACGTCTAACGTGGTGCGCAGCGAACTGGCGGAGCGGTTGCTGGGGCAATCGGCCACCTTCTCGATCCGTCCGGAACATATCCGCCTGCTGGATCAAAGCGGCGCGGCTCAAGGGGAAGTTCAGGTTCAGGGCACCTTGCAGGATATCCATTATCAAGGGGCGGCGACGCGTTACGAGATTGCCCTGAGCAGCGGTGAGAAATTGCTGGTCAGCCAGTCAAATCCGCAGTGGCAGGCCGTGGCACAGCAGCGTCTGATCGGTCAGCCGGTCACCGCCTGTTGGGCCAGAGAGGCGATGGTGCCGCTGCTGGAGGAGAGGTGAGATGGATATGAGCATCGAGCAGCCGGCAGCGCCTGGCGGAAAATTTCGCGCGATTTCAACCTATCTGTACCGCAAGCCAACGCTGTATCTGCTGCTGTTGCTGGTGCCGCCGCTGTTGTGGTTTGGCGCGGTGTATCTCGGCTCACTGCTGACTCTGCTGTGGCAGGGTTTTTACACCTTCGACGATTTCACCATGACGGTGACGCCAGATCTGACCTTCGCCAACCTGAGCGCGCTGTTCAACCCGGCCAACTACGACATTATCGTACGTACGCTGACTATGGCGGTGGTGGTTTCGTTGGCCAGTGCGGTGCTGGCGTTCCCGATCGCCTATTACATGGCCCGTTACACCAGCGGCAAAGTGAAGGCGTTCTTTTATATCGCCGTGATGATGCCGATGTGGGCCAGCTATATCGTGAAAGCCTATGCCTGGACGTTGCTGCTGGCGAAAGACGGCGTGGCGCAGTGGTTCCTGCAACATATGGGGCTGGAACCAGTATTGGCGAGCATTCTCAGCATTCCTGGCGTGGGGGGCAATACGCTATCTACCTCCGGTCTTGGGCGCTTTATGGTGTTTGTTTATATCTGGCTGCCGTTCATGATTTTGCCGATCCAGGCGGCGTTGGAACGTTTGCCGCCCTCATTACTGCATGCCTCTGCGGATTTGGGCGCGCGCCCATCCCAGACGTTCCGTTATGTGATCCTGCCGCTGGCGATACCCGGTATTGCAGCCGGCTCCATCTTCACCTTCTCGCTGACGCTGGGTGATTTTATCGTGCCGCAGCTGGTGGGGCCGCCGGGCTACTTTATCGGCAGCATGGTGTATGCCCAACAGGGGGCGATCGGCAATATGCCGATGGCGGCCGCCTTTACGCTGGTGCCGATCGTTTTGATCGCCATTTATCTGTCTATTGTGAAACGTCTGGGGGCCTTCGATGCACTCTGAACGCGCGCCGTTAGGGCTGAAGCTGGCCGCCTGGGGTGGCCTGATCTTCCTGCACTTCCCGATAGTGATTATCGCCATGTACGCCTTCAATACCGAAGACGCGGCATTCAGCTTCCCACCGCGGGGTTTTACCCTGCATTGGTTTAGCGTGGCGGCGGGGCGGCAGGACATTATTGATGCGGTACTGCTTTCGGTGCAGATCGCCTGCCTGGCAACGGCGATAGCGCTGGTACTAGGCACGTTGGCTGCAGCGGCTTTGTATCGCCGAGACTTCTTCGGCAAAGACAGTATTTCATTGCTGCTGCTGTTACCTATTGCCTTGCCGGGGATCGTTACCGGTCTGGCGCTGCTGGCGGCCTTCAAGGCGCTGAATATCGAGCCGGGGATCATGACGATCGTCATCGGCCATGCCACCTTCTGCGTGGTGATCGTGTTCAACAACGTGATCGCCCGCTTCCGTCGTACCTCACACAGTCTGATCGAGGCTTCGATGGATCTGGGGGCCGATGGCTGGCAAACCTTCCGTTACGTGATCTTGCCGAACCTCGGCTCGGCACTGTTGGCGGGTGGGATGCTGGCGTTCGCCCTGTCATTCGACGAAATCATCGTGACCACCTTCACCGCCGGACATGAACGTACGCTGCCGCTGTGGTTGCTGAACCAGTTGGGCCGCCCACGTGATGTGCCGATCACCAACGTGGTCGCGCTGTCGGTGATGGTATTGACGATGTTCCCTATTTTAGGCGCGTACTACCTGACCAAAGGCGGAGAAAGCGTCGCAGGTAGCGGTAAATAACACCTTAATTGATGCCAATATTTTCAAAGGATAATCCTATGCAAAGCCAACTGCTGATTAATGGTCAACTGGTTACCGGCCAGGGCGAAAAGTTGCCGGTCTACAACCCGGCGACGGGAGAAGTGATTGTGCAGGTGGCCGAGGCCAGCGCACAGCAGGTTGAAGAGGCCGTGCAGGCCGCCGATGCGGCATTTGAACAGTGGGGCCAAGCCACCCCGAAAGAGCGTGCCGAACATTTACTGGCGCTGGCCGACGTGATTGACCAACACGCGGAAACCTTCGCCAAACTGGAATCTCTCAACTGTGGCAAGCCTTATCACTGCGCGTTGAATGACGAACTCCCCGCGGTAGCCGATGTCTTCCGCTTCTTTGCCGGTGCCAGTCGTTGCCTGAGTGGCATGGCGGCCGGTGAGTATCTGGCGGGGCACACCTCGATGATCCGCCGCGATCCGCTGGGTGTGGTGGCTTCGATTGCTCCCTGGAACTACCCGCTGATGATGGCCGCCTGGAAGTTGGCCCCGGCTTTGGCCGCGGGTAACTGTGTGGTGATCAAGCCCTCTGAGCAGACGCCGCTGACCACTTTCAAGCTGGCTGAACTGGCCGCCGGTGTGTTCCCTCCGGGCGTGTTTAACGTGCTGTTTGGCCGTGGTGCCAGCGTAGGCGATGTGCTGACCGGCCATGACAAGGTTCGCATGGTGTCGCTTACCGGTTCCATCGCGACCGGTGAACATATCATTGCCCATACCGCACCAAGCATTAAACGCACCCATATGGAGTTAGGTGGCAAAGCGCCGGTTATCGTCTTCGATGATGCCGATATCCAGCAGGTGGTTGACGGTATTCGCACCTTTGGTTTTTACAATGCCGGGCAGGACTGCACCGCTGCTTGCCGGATCTACGCGCAAAAAGGCGTTTACTCACAGTTGGTGAAAGCGCTGGGTGAAGCGGTGGCCAGTTTGAAAATCGGCCCGCCGGAAGACAGCAGCACCGAACTGGGGCCGTTGATTACGGCGCAGCATCTGGAGCGAGTGATTGGCTTTGTCGATCGTGCCAAAGCGTTGCCTCATATCCAGGTAGTCACCGGCGGTGAAAAGGTCAGTGGTCCTGGATTCTATTTCCAGCCAACGCTGCTGGCAGGTGCACGGCAGGAAGACGAGATCGTGCAACGTGAAGTGTTCGGCCCGGTCGTAACGGTGACGGAGTTTGAGGACGAAGCGCAGGTACTGGCCTGGGCCAATGCCTCCAATTACGGTCTGGCTTCCTCCCTGTGGACGCGTGATGTCGGCCGTGCCCATCGTCTGAGTGCACGTTTGCAGTACGGCTGTACCTGGGTGAATACGCACTTCATGCTGGTCAGCGAAATGCCGCACGGTGGGCAGAAACTGTCGGGCTATGGCAAAGACATGTCAATGTACGGACTGGAGGACTATACCACCATTCGCCACGTGATGTTCAAACACTAATCTACTTGATCTGACAGGATTTATACGCACAATAACGCGGCTTTCAGGCTGGCTTCGGCTGGCCTGATTAATAATAAAAAATGAAGGAAGCTTTTATGGCCATCACCCGTCGCGATTTTCTTAATGGAGTGGCGATCACCATCGCCGCCGGGCTGACGCCGATGCAGATCCTGCGTGCATCGCCGCTAGCCGCTCATCAAACCCAATATTACCCGCCTGCGTTAACTGGCCTGCGCGGTAATCATCCAGGCTCATTCGAACACGCTCACCAACTGGGGCGTGATGGTAAAGCTTTTGATTTTGGCAGCGTACCGGTCGAGGAAGAATTCGATCTGGTGGTCGTCGGAGCCGGGATCAGCGGCCTGGCGGCGGCCTGTTTCTGGCAGCAAATGAAGGGCAAACAGCAGCGTATTTTGCTGATTGACAACCATGATGACTTTGGCGGCCACGCCAAGCGTAACGAATTCAGCAGCGAGAACGGCACGCTCCTTGGCTACGGGGGCAGCGAATCGTTGCAGTCGCCGCGTTCCAACTTCAGCCCGGTTGCCATGGGGTTGTTGAAAAACCTGGGCGTCAGCCTCGACAGTATGGAACAGGCCTTTGACACCACCTTCTACCCGGATCTGAATCTCAGCCGTGGCGTTTACTTCGATCGCAAGAATTTTGGCGTTGATAAGGTGGTCAGTGGCGATCCGGGCCGGGTGGTGGCGGATGACATTCCGCGTGACCGTCTGAATGGCCGCTCCTATGAAGCTTTTATCAATGACTTCCCGTTGCCGCAGGCCGATCGTCAGGCCTTGATTGCGCTGCACGTGGTCGATAAAGACTATTTGCCGGGTCTGAGCCAGGAAGAGAAGATAGCCTGGTTGGACAAGCACAGCTATAGCGAATTCCTGCGTGAGAAAGTGGGGCTGAGCGAAATGGCGATCCGCTATTTCCAGCAAACCACCAACGATTTTCAGGCCGTCGGCATTGATGCGACGTCATGCAGCGATGCGCGCATCTGCGATCTGCCAGGGCTGAATGGGATGAACCTGCCACCGTTGGATGAAGAGTCGCAGGCCGATCTCGACGATCCCTATGTGTTCCATTTCCCGGATGGCAACGCTACGCTGGCGCGCTTGATGGTACGCCATCTAATCCCGGCGGTGGCTCCGGGCGGCAAAGATATGAATGACGTGATCCTGGCCAAGTTCGATTACAGCCAGTTGGATCGCCCTGAGTCGCCGGTGAAGTTACGCTTGAACAGCACCGGCATGCACGTGGCCAACGTAGGCGATAAGGCCGAGGTGGCTTATCTCAATGGCGAGAAGATGGTCAAGGTGCGCGCTGGTCAGGTCGTGATGGCCGGTTATAACATGATGATCCCTTACCTGATCCCGGAAATGGCCCACGAACAGCAGGAAGCGCTGAAGCAGAACGTGAAATCGCCACTGGTGTACAGCAAGGTGGTGATCCGCAACTGGCAGCCGTTTATCAAGCTGGGGGTACACGAGGTCTATGCCCCGACCGCCCCTTACAGCCGGGTGAAACTGGACTACCCGGTGAGCATGGGCGGCTACCAGCACCCGCGCGATCCGAACCAGCCTATCGGGCTGCATATGGTGTATGTGCCGACATTGCCCGGCAGCGGCCTTAGCCCACGTGAACAGTCGCGCAAAGGGCGAGCCTTGTTACTGGGCACCCCGTTTGAGGTGCATGAGCAGATGATCCGTGAACAATTGCAGGGCATGTTAGGCGCTGCCGGATTTGACCATCAGCGGGATATTCAGGCGATCACCGTTAACCGTTGGTCACACGGCTATTCTTACTTCCTCAACGGTATGTTCGATGACGAAGATGAAGCCAAAAAGATCATCGAAACTGCGCGACAGCCGATCGGCAAGATCGCGATCGCCAATTCCGACTCCGACTGGAGCCCGTATGCCAACTCGGCGATCGATCAGGCTTGGCGAGCGGTCAATGAACTGGCCTACGGCAAGGTTGCAGCCAAGGAGGGGGTATGACTTTACGTCCGTTGTATCTGATGCTGTTGCTGGCTGGTGGCTCGGCTCACGCGATGTCCGCCGGCGAATACGTGGCCAAGGCCGGTGACTGTACGGCCTGCCATACGGCTCCGGGTGGCAAGGAACTGGCGGGTGGGATGAAGTTCCCAACGCCGGTCGGGGATATCTATGCCACCAATATCACGCCAGACAAGCAGCACGGCATTGGCAGCTACAGCTTTGCCGAGTTCGATCGTGCCATGCGTCAGGGCGTGGCCAAAGACGGCCATCGTTTGTACCCCGCCATGCCTTATACCTCCTACGCCAAAATGAGCGAGCAGGATATGCGTGCGCTGTATGACTATCTGATGCACGAAGTGCCAGCGCAGGATATGGCCAACCGGGAAAGCGATATCAGTTGGCCATTGTCCATGCGTTGGCCGCTGGCGGTCTGGAATACGTTGTTCCATGACGATCAATTCTATCAGCCTGACAGTGGGCAAAGCGCTCAGTGGAATCGCGGCGCATATCTGGTGCAGGGGCTAGGTCACTGTGGCAGTTGTCATACTCCGCGTGGTTGGGCGATGCAGGAAAAGGGGTTGGATAACCAGGCTCCTGAATTCCTGAGTGGCGCAGAGTTGGATGGCTGGTATGCACCGAGCCTGCGCGGGTTGAAGCCGGAAGACGTGGTTGCGCTGCTGAAAAGTGGCCGTAGTCAGCATGCGGCAGTGGCCGGGCCGATGAGTGACGTCGTGGCGCACAGCACACAATACCTCAGCGATGACGATCTCCAGGCTATCGCGCAGTATGTGCACAGTCTGGGGGGAGCAGCGCCGAAACCGGCAGCAACTCCGGCGGTACCGAGCGCGGCTATGGCTTCTGGCGGGCAAACCTATGCGATGTATTGTTCAACTTGCCATGGTAATAAAGGCGAGGGGAGCGACAACGTCATTCCAGCTCTGGCGGGCAATCTTGCGGTGACGGCGGATAATCCGCTGACCGCCTTGCGCGTAGTGCTGGAAGGGGCTCATACGCCGGTGACCCAACATGCGCCGGCCATTGTCATGCCGGGTTATGGCTGGGTGCTTAGCGACCAGAAGGCTGCCGACCTGATGAGCTATCTGCGCGGCAGTTGGGGGAATCAGGCTGCGCCGGTAACGGCGGAGCAGGTGAAAACTGCACGAGCGTTGCAGCAAAAATAATATTCAGTAGAGGCTGTAAACAGTCCTCAACCGGCTCATTTCGTAGGGGCGCAGCATGCTGCGCCCGTTCCCTTAACCTTACAGCACCTTATGAGGGCCGAAGCATTCGTAGTGGATACGCTCGGCTTCCACCCCCATCTCCAGCAATTGCTTACCCACGTGCTGCATAAATGGCACCGGGCCACAGAAGTAGTAATGTGTCAGCGGATTATTCAACTCGCTGTGTAACGGGCTCAAGTCCATCAAACCCTGGCTGTGATAATCACGACCTTGCACATCTGCGGCATTGGGTTCGCGGTACCAGACGTGACGACTCAGATTAGGCATACGCTCGGCAATCCCCGCCACTTCGTCAGCGAAGGCATGTACGGCACCGTTCTCTGCGGCATGCAGCCAGTGAATGTTCGCCGGATGTTGCTTGTCATGCAGAGTGTTAAGCATCCCCAACATTGGGGTCTGGCCGACACCTGCCGAGATTAACGCTACTGGCGTAGTGGGTTCTACTTGCAGGAAGAAATCACCGTGCGGGGCAGCCAGATGGACGATATCGCCCTCTTTGGCATGCTGATGCAGGAAGTTGGAAACGGCTCCCTGATCCTCACGTTTTACTGCGATACGGTAATCTTTACCGTTAGATGCCGTGGTGAGTGAGTATTGGCGAATTTCCTGGTTTTGCAGGCTGTCGTCGTTGATATAGACCGCCAGATACTGGCCCGGTTGATAGTCTGCTACCTGGCCACCATCCACGGGAGCTAACACAAAGCTGATAATCACCTCACTCTGCGGCTGTTTTTTCACAATGCGGAAGGCGCGCAAATCACGCCAGCCACCGTTGTTCTGTTCGGTTTCCTGGTAAATCTGGCCTTCACGCTGAATAAATACGTTGGCCAGCACGCCGTAGGCTTTCCCCCAGGCATCGAGCACTTCCTGACCAGGGCTGAACATTTCGTCCAGCGTGGCTAACAGATGGTGGCCGACAATCTGATATTGATCGGGCTGGATGTTGAAGCTGGCATGTTTCTGAGCAATACGCTCCACCGCTGGCAGCAGGGCGGCCAGGTTTTCCAGATTGCTGGCGTAGGCGCAGATAGCATCAAACAACGCCTGGCGCTGATCGCCATTACGCTGGTTGCTCATATTGAAAATATCTTTTAATTCGGGATTATGAGCAAACATGCGATCGTAGAAGTGGGCGGTCAGTTTAGGACCGGTTTCCGCCAGCAGAGGGATGGTAGATTTGACGGTGGCGATGGTTTGACTATCCAGCATGGTGAGGCTCCTTGGGGATGTTTTTATGGTCATTTAATAGATGTATTTTAAATGCATCTTATTAAATTCTCCTGAGCTTGTAAATATCCCTGTGGTTGTTGCGTAATAGCTTCTCAGCCAAGGTTACATTATTCCCCTCACCCCAGCCCTCTCCCGTAGGGCGAGGGAGCCAGCTTGGTGTCGTGGGTAGCTACGGTGACACTGTCGAACATCCTCACAGAACATGAAAAAAGCGCATTATCACCATGAGTAAAAGTCCGTTGCCAGAATGCGGCCTTTAAGGGTTCAAAGCCTTACGCAGCTTGATGCCAATCGTTTGCGTAAAAACCTCTGTCAAGACCTATCTTCAACAGGGCGAAACGGTTTACACTGTTGCCCAGCACCCGTACGGGTAAATTAAGCTAGCTGATTTCAGTCAGGAGATGCCGGATGTTAAAGCGTGAAATGAACATTGCTGATTATGATGCCGAACTGTGGCACGCAATGGAGCAGGAAGTGGTGCGTCAGGAAGAGCACATTGAGCTGATTGCGTCTGAGAACTACACCAGCCCGCGCGTGATGCAGGCCCAGGGTTCACAACTGACCAACAAATACGCAGAAGGCTATCCGGGCAAGCGTTATTACGGCGGTTGTGAATACGTTGATATCGTTGAGCAACTGGCGATCGATCGTGCCAAAGACCTGTTCGGTGCCGATTATGCCAACGTACAGCCGCACTCCGGCTCCCAGGCGAACTTTGCCGTTTACACCGCACTGCTGCAACCGGGCGACACCATCCTGGGGATGAACCTGGCACACGGCGGTCACCTGACGCACGGTTCCCCAGTGAACCTGTCCGGCAAACTGTATAACGTGGTGCCTTACGGCATCGACGAATCCGGGCAGATTGACTATAACGATCTGGCCAACCAGGCGCAGACCCACAAACCAAAAATGATCATCGGTGGCTTCTCAGCCTTCTCCGGTGTGGTTGATTGGGCAAAAATGCGTGAAATCGCTGATAGCATCGGCGCTTACCTGTTCGTGGATATGGCTCACGTAGCTGGCCTGATTGCCGCTGGTGTTTACCCGAACCCGGTTCCTCATGCCCATGTGGTTACTACCACCACTCATAAAACGCTGGCTGGTCCGCGTGGTGGCCTGATCCTGGCCAAAGGTGGTGATGAAGATCTGTATAAGAAACTGAACTCAGCCGTCTTCCCTGGCGGCCAGGGTGGCCCGCTGATGCACGTGATCGCCGGTAAAGCGGTAGCGTTGAAAGAAGCGATGGAGCCTGAGTTCAAGGTCTACCAGCAGCAAGTGGCCGACAACGCCAAAGCGATGGTAAAAGTGTTCCTGGATCGCGGTTACAAAGTGGTTTCCGGTGGCACCTATAACCACCTGTTCCTGCTGGATCTGGTCGACAAGAATCTGACCGGTAAAGAAGCCGATGCCGCATTGGGTCGTGCTAACATCACCGTTAACAAGAACAGCGTGCCGAACGATCCGAAGAGCCCGTTCGTCACTTCAGGCATCCGTTTGGGTACCCCAGCAGTGACTCGCCGTGGCTTTAAAGAAGCCGAAGTGCGTGAACTGGCTGGCTGGATCTGTGACGTGTTGGACAACCTGAACGACGAAGCCACTATCGAGCGTACCAAGAAAAAAGTGCTGGATATCTGCGCTCGCTTCCCGGTGTACGCATAACTTGACCTGATTGACATAGATAAACCCGCCTCGGCGGGTTTTTTAGTTTTGTTGCAAGCAAACTGTGAACTACTTTGCACTCTAGCCCTTTGGGTATGAATGAAGATTGCTGCAAGGTGTGAGCTCTGTCAAAGTATTGCCCTCATCCTGGAGGGAACATGGTTCTGCAATCAACGCGTTGGCTCGCTCTTAGTTATTTCACTTACTTCTTTTCCTATGGCATCTATCTCCCGTTTTGGAGCGTTTGGTTAAAAGGTGAGGGAATACCGCCCGAAACCATCGGTCTCTTACTCGGCGCTGGCCTGGTGGCACGTTTTCTAGGTAGCCTGCTGATTGCTCCACGCGTTAAAGATCCCTCTTATTTAATCACTGCGTTGCGCCTGTTGGCGTTGCTCTCCCTGGCGTTTGCCGTCGGCTTCTGTTTCGGTAACGGTTGGGCCTGGCTGATGCTGGTGATCGCCGGTTTTAACCTGTTCTTCTCTCCACTGGTGCCCCTGACCGATGCGTTGGCTGCCACCTGGCAACGGCAGATCACCCTCGATTATGGCCGGGTGCGTCTGTGGGGATCGCTGGCCTTTGTCATTGGCTCGGCGCTAACCGGCAAGCTGGTCTCCGTTTGGGGCCATAATGCGATTCTGTTCAGCTTGCTGATCAGCATACTGGCGATGCTGGTGGGCATGTTGCTGAAACCGAGCGTGCTGCCACAAGGTGAGACACGCGCGCAAAATGAGCCTAGCCGCTCCTGGCGCGAACTGCTCAGCGAAGGGCCAGTCTGGCGTTTTCTGCTGTGCGTGACGCTGCTGCAAGGGGCGCATGCCGGTTATTACAGCTTTGCGTCCATCTACTGGGAGGAAGCGGGCTACTCTGCGGCGACTATCGGTTACCTGTGGTCTTTGGGCGTGGTTGCTGAAGTGGTTATCTTTGCCAGCAGCAATTTCCTGTTCCGCCGCTGGAATGCGCGTAACCTGCTGCTGCTTTCCGCCGTGTGTGGCCTGCTGCGTTGGGGACTGATGGCAACAACGACGGAGATCGGCTGGCTGTTACTGGTGCAAGTGCTGCACTGCGGTACCTTCACGGTCTGCCATTTGGCGGCGATGCGTTTTATTGCGGCGCGTCAGGGGGCGGAGGTGATCCGTTTGCAAGCGGTCTATTCGGCTTTGGCGATGGGCGGCGGTATTGCCGTGATGACCGTGGTGGCGGGCTTCCTGTTTGAGCACTATCAGGGCGGGGTGTTCTGGGTGATGGTAGCAGTAGTGGTGCCAGCGCTGTTTATTCGCCCACCGGCGGTGGCGGTGAGCAAGTAACGGCTAATGGCTTTCCAGCAGCGCACGGATCGCCTTGCGCTGCTGACGCTCCAGCGGCAGTTCGGTAATAATCAGCATAGGTGGCTGCTCCTGGCCCTGTGTGGCATAGGGGCTGATCACCAGCGTAACGCCTTGTGGTGCGCCAGACAACAGGTAGTCGTGTAACGGCTGGTATTTGATATTCAATGGCAACAGCGTCAGTTCACGGATCTGATATTCCACCTCTTCTTCCAACTGCGGGTTATCCAGCGTCAACAACAGGATCTGCTTTTCCTGCAACGCATTACCCTGCATCAGCCAGGCACCAAAGCTGATCGCCACCAACCCTGCCTCTTCCCGCGAAAAATGGATCTCATATTCTTGTTCAAACGGCGCTAACGCTTCTTGTGTGGTGCGCATCAGCCGGGGGTATTTACGGACCACCTCTTCCAGCAGCGTGTTGTCGATCCCGATATCAAACCGGCAGCGCTCGATGGCAGGGGCCAAATGGGCAAACAGTTGGCTGATTAATCCTTCCTGGCTGCTGAAGTGCATACCGGAGATCTGCTGGAAGCGTTCCACTACCTGCCCAATGGCCGCCATCAGGCGTTGCTCCTCAGGAGAGTCACTGCTCTGGTAGCTGTGGTTTTTCAGCAGGGTAAACATCAACACCAGATAATCGCATTCGCTATTGTCTTGAGGCTGGCCAAACAGCTGATTTAGCGTTTGGTGCAGCTCCGTTGCCGCAAGTTGTTCCGGTTTGCTTTGCAGCCACTCATGCTGGCGTCGATCAAAATGAGGATGCTGCTGACGCTGACTGGCCCAGGCGCAGTAACAAAGATAGTGTTGCAAAAACTGCCGGTCACGCTGCTCAAAACGCCGGTTAAGGCGCTGTTCACATTGGTTGATGCACAATTCCAGTGCCGATAGCTGTTGCAGCTGCATCGCCCGTTGATATTGTGGGCCGAAATGTTGTTCGACAAACTCAGGGCTGCAACGCAAGGCGCGCCGTAGCCATTGGAGCAGGCATAGACGAAGGTTGAGCGCGCTACCCAGGACCTGGTAGCCCTCGTCGGGATCGCCGCCGATTTCCAGATGATGGAAATGCTGGATCTCACTGGCAACCTCGGCTATATCTTGCCGGGTCATGGCCAGGTCGGCGCCGTTGATTTGGCAGATCGTCTCCAGTTGTACCGCGGGCACTGGTGCATACAGCATCAGCAGTAAATGACAGCGCCGTTGTTGACCGGAGAACTCAGGCACAGTAGAAGTCTCCAGGCTCATATCACCTTCTGGCAGCTCGTGTTTAAATTAGGCTTAAGCATAGCAAAAGGCTTTGCGCCGACGCGGCAGTTACTCCTGCTTTTACTTCGGCTTACTACTTTCGTCACAGTTATTCGGCGTGTTAACGCCGGTTGAGGTTTCGTTAATGTTATATTATAACAATAATCGGTATGCTTGGATGATGAAACACCGTGGCCTGATGGCCTGCTTACTGATGATGGCTAGCCTGGGCGCGCTCGCGCATCCACACAGCTTTATCGATATGAACACCACCTTTGTGGCTAAGGATCAGAAGCTGACCGGTTTGAAAATGGTTTGGGTAATGGATGAAATCACCTCGGCGGATCTGCTGTATGACGCAGAAAATGCCAAAAGCGATTCAGAAGTGTGGAAAAAACTGGCGGCGGAAGTGATGGCCAATGTCCTCGGGCAGCACTATTTCACCGATATTTATCGTGCGGGCAAGCCGGTGAAATACCTCAATCTGCCAACTGAATACCATCTATCCCGGCAGGGCCATAAGGCCGTGCTGGAGTTTGTGCTGCCGTTGGCCGAGCCACAGCCGTTAGCGGGCAAACCCTTTGAGATCTCTACCTACGATCCCACCTATTTTGTCGATATGACCTATCAGGATCAACAGGCGCTGCATCTGCCACCAGAGATGGCCAAGCAGTGCAAATTCAGCCTGGTGACGCCAAAGCCGGATACCTCGTTGCAAGCCTATGCGCTGTCTCTCGATAAGAACGACTCGCCCGGCGAAGATATGGCGTTAGGGCAGCAGTTTGCTCAGCGGGTCACGTTAACATGTCAGTAAATCTCAGTCAGGGCAGCAAGCCTCAGCGCCATTGGGCCTTCAGCCTGTGGCCGCTGTTGCTGTTCTTTATTTTGCTGGTGGTGGGGGCTCAGACGGTATGGCACTACTGGCCGCAACTGCTGATGCAAAGCGTGGTGTGGCAGAAAGGCTTACACCAGGAAATGGCGGCGTTGCTGCAACAGGTTAAGGCAGCACCTCAGCAGGCGGGCGTAGCGCTGATGCTGTTCAGCCTGAGCTATGGCGTGTTGCACGCGCTGGGGCCGGGCCACGGTAAAGTGGTGATCGCTACCTATCTGGCTACCCATCCGGCCCGGCTGAAAAGCAGCCTGAAGCTGACGTTTGCTGCCTCATTGGTGCAGGGATTGGTCGCCATCGCTCTGGTCACGTCGGTGTTGGTGGTGCTGCAACTTTCTTCTCGCCAGCTGCATCAGAGCAGTTTCTGGTTGGAGAAGGGCAGCTTTATTCTGGTGATCCTGCTTGGCGTATTACTGAGCTGGCGGGCGATCAAACGTTTGTTCCAGGCGGTGAAAGCCATGCGACCCCGGCCTGCGCTGCGTATTAACAGTTTGCAGCCTCTGCCTGCCGGACATGTCCATAGCGAGCATTGTGGCTGCGGACACCGGCATTTGCCGAGCGATGAAGAACTGCAAGCCGGGAATGACTGGCGTACCAAAGCGGCGATTGTGTTGGCCATGGGATTACGGCCTTGCTCCGGGGCGATCCTGGTGTTGCTGTTTTCCAAGGTGATCGGCGTGTTTACCTGGGGCGTGTTGTCGGCGCTGGCCATGGCGCTGGGCACGTCGCTGACGATTTCTGGCCTGGCGCTGTTGGTACATTACTGCCGTAAGCTGGCGATCCGCATCAGCCGTCAACGAGCACCGGCAGCCTGGAGTGCGGTTGCCTGGGGAGCATTGGCGTTAGCGGGAGGGCTAATCTTGCTGTTTGCCGGTGTGCTGCTGTATGTCAGCGCTCAACCGGAATTGGGTGGCGGGATGCGGCCTTTTGCCCGTTAAAGACATAAAAAAAGCGCTGCCAGTGCAGCGCCTTACTATTCAGCGACCCAAGATTAACGCTTCAGCGCTTCACTCAGTTCGTCACGCATATTGGAAAGCAGAGATTTTACCACGCGTGGGTTACCGGCAACTACGTTGCCAGAGCTGTAATGGTTGTGGCCGCCAACAAAGTCGGTAACCAGACCGCCAGACTCACGAACCAGCAGTTCGCCAGCAGCAAAGTCCCACGGCTTCAGGCCGATCTCAAAGAACCCATCAACGCGGCCAGCAGCCACGTAAGCCAGATCCAGCGCAGCGGAACCGGTACGGCGGAAGTCGGCACATTGGGTGAACAGTTTGCCCAGGATGTTGATGTACGCAGGGGCGTGCTGTTTGACTTTGAACGGGAAGCCGGTTGCCAGGATGGTGCCATCCAGATCTTTGGCGTTGGTGCCGCGCAGACGGTAACCGTTGAGCTGTGCGCCCTGGCCACGGGTGGCGGTGAACAGTTCGTTGCGCATTGGATCGTAAACCACGGCCACTTCGGTACGGCCTTTAATGCGAACGGCGATGGAAACAGAGAAGTGAGGTAAACGTTTGATGAAGTTGGCGGTGCCATCCAGTGGATCAATCACCCATTGTACATCCTGATCTTCACCGGTTAACTCACCGCACTCTTCACCAATGACGGTGTGTTTCGGGTAAGATTTACGGATGATTTCGATGATCAGACGCTCAGCCTCGCGATCGACGTTAGTGACAAAGTCGTTAGAGCCTTTTTGTGTCGCTTCTACAGCGTCTGGAGTCTCGTAATTTTTGGCAATCAGGTTGCCAGCCTTGCGCGCAGCGCGCACGGCGATAGTCAGCATCGGATGCATGGGTATCTTCCACAGGATGTTAAAGAACAGGAAACGGCGCGAAGTATAGCAGGTGTTCGGCAAAATACCTACGACTGTGTTAGGATGCTATGATTTTCCGCAACGCTCAGAGTTTGTATGCTGCACAATATCCGCATTGTCCTGGTTGAAACTTCTCATACTGGCAACATGGGCTCCACCGCCCGAGCCATGAAAACCATGGGGTTAACCAACCTCTATCTGGTCAATCCACTGGTGAAACCTGACTCTCAGGCGATCGCCTTGGCCGCTGGTGCCAGCGATGTGATTGGCAACGCCACCATTGTTGATACCTTTGATGAAGCCATTGCGGGTTGTCGCCTGGTTGTCGGCACCAGCGCGCGCTCACGTACCTTACCTTGGCCTATGTTGGAACCGCGCGAATGCGGTGTACGCGCGGTGCAGGAAGGTGAACAGGGGTCGGTTGCGTTGGTCTTTGGCCGCGAACGCGTCGGGTTAACCAATGACGAATTACAGAAATGCCATTATCATGTCGCCATTCCTGCCAACCCGGATTACAGCTCGCTGAATCTGGCTATGGCGGTGCAAATCCTGGCGTATGAAGTACGCGTTGCCTTCCTCGATCGTCAGCAGGCGGAGGTCGCACCGGTGGAAGAGTCGCCGTATCCTCTGGTGGACGATATTGAACGCTTCTATCAGCATCTGGAGCAGACGCTGGTCCATACCGGCTTCATCCGCGCCGCCCATCCGGGGCAGGTAATGAGCCGTTTACGCCGTCTGTTTGCCCGGGCACGCCCGGAAGCGCAGGAGCTGAATATCTTGCGTGGCATGCTGACGTCGATCGAGAAACAGGATAAACAGCAAGGTAATTAATTTTTGCTGTCACCCGCAGTTACGCAAGATAGTATTGCTTATCCGGGGGTTATAAGGTGTATTTTATATACCTCGGAGTGCCAGGCGCACAAAAAGTGCGAATACTTGAGTAAATTAGTAGGTTAAATAGTTGACTGATTTACTCGGGAATGTCAGAATTTGGCCCATGTTTGACCAACAGGTAACCAATTAGCTATGAGACTGACATCCAAAGGCCGTTATGCAGTAACTGCCATGCTCGACGTGGCATTACACTCCCAGGAAGGGCCGGTACCACTGGCGGATATTTCCGAACGCCAAGGTATCTCGCTCTCTTATCTGGAACAACTGTTTTCCCGTCTGCGTAAGAATGGTCTGGTGGCCAGCGTACGTGGGCCGGGCGGTGGTTACTTGTTGGGCAAAGACGCGAATGCCATCGCCGTTGGTGCTGTGATCACCGCTGTTGACGAATCGGTAGACGCCACCCGTTGCCAGGGTAAAGAGGGCTGCCAAGGGGGCGATCGTTGCCTGACCCATACGCTGTGGCGCGATCTGAGCGAGCGCATCAGCGGGTTCTTGAACAATATTACGCTGGCAGAACTGGTGAATAACCAGGAAGTGCTGGATGTAGCTGACCGCCAAAATAACGATACGCGCCGCACGGCCAACGGTCGTCTGCAAGAAACGATCAACGTTAATCTGCGCGCATAAGCAGCTGGCGACTAATTTATTGGTTTTTGGAAGTGATGTACGGAGTACAAGAGCAATGAAATTACCGATTTATCTGGACTACTCGGCCACGACTCCTGTCGACCCGCGTGTTGCCGAGAAGATGATGCAGTTTTTGACGCTGGATGGCACTTTCGGTAACCCAGCCTCCCGTTCCCACCGTTTCGGCTGGCAGGCGGAAGAGGCGGTTGATATCGGCCGTAACCAGATCGCTGAACTGGTTGGCGCGGACCCGCGTGAGATCGTGTTCACCTCCGGGGCCACCGAATCCGATAACCTGGCGATCAAAGGCGCTGCCAACTTCTATCAGAAGAAAGGCAAGCACATCATCACCAGCAAAACCGAACATAAAGCCGTGCTGGATACCTGCCGCCAACTTGAGCGCGAAGGGTTTGAAGTCACCTATCTGGCACCGCAGAGCAACGGGATCATCGATCTCCAGGCGCTCGAAGCCGCGATGCGTGAAGACACCATTCTGGTTTCTATCATGCACGTGAATAACGAAATTGGCGTGGTGCAGGATATCGCGGCCATCGGCGAAATGTGCCGGGCACGTGGCATCATTTATCACGTCGATGCCACCCAGAGCGTGGGCAAACTGCCTATCGATCTGAGCAAGCTGAAAGTCGATCTGATGTCCTTCTCCGGCCACAAGATTTATGGTCCGAAAGGCATTGGTGCTCTGTATGTGCAGCGTAAGCCGCGCATTCGCATCGAAGCCCAGATCCACGGCGGTGGTCATGAGCGCGGTATGCGTTCCGGTACCCTGCCAGTGCATCAGATCGTTGCCATGGGTGAAGCCTATCGTATCGCCAAAGAAGAAATGGTGAGCGAAATGGCACGCTTGCGTACCCTGCGCGATCGTCTGTGGAACGGCGTGAAAGATATGGAAGAAGTGTATCTGAACGGCGATCTGGAGCACGGTGCACCGAATATTCTCAACGTCAGCTTCAACTATGTTGAAGGTGAGTCGCTGATCATGGCGTTGAAAGATCTGGCGGTTTCTTCAGGTTCTGCCTGTACTTCTGCCAGCCTTGAGCCCTCCTATGTGCTGCGTGCACTGGGTATGAGTGATGAGTTAGCGCACAGCTCGATCCGTTTCTCCCTGGGGCGTTTCACCACGGAAGAAGAGATCGATTACACCATTTCGTTGGTGCGTAAATCCATTGGCCGTCTGCGCGATCTCTCTCCTCTGTGGGACATGTTCAAGCAGGGCGTGGATATCAACAGCATCGAATGGGCACATCATTAATTCTCAGGATCCAGGAGCAACGTCATGGCTTACAGCGAAAAAGTAATCGATCACTATGAAAACCCGCGTAACGTAGGGTCGTTTGATAACGAAGATCCTACCGTCGGTAGCGGTATGGTTGGGGCACCAGCCTGTGGCGACGTAATGAAGCTGCAAATCAAGGTCAACAACGAAGGCATTATCGAAGATGCCCGTTTCAAAACCTACGGCTGCGGTTCCGCCATCGCCTCCAGCTCGCTGGTGACCGAATGGATGAAAGGCAAGTCTCTTGATCAGGCCGAAGCGATCAAAAATACCCAGATCGCCGAAGAACTGGAGTTGCCTCCGGTTAAAATTCACTGCTCGATCCTGGCCGAAGACGCCATCAAAGCAGCGATCGCCGACTACAAGAGCAAGCACAGCGCCAAGTAGTTATTATTGAGTCAATTAGCCCGCCTTGCGGGCTAAGATTGAAGAGGTTGTTATGTCGATTACCATGAGCGACAGCGCCGCAAAGCGGGTTCAGGCATTTTTAGATCACCGTGGCAAAGGTCTCGGCCTGCGTCTGGGCGTGCGCACTTCCGGCTGTTCAGGAATGGCGTATGTGCTCGAATTTGTTGATGAAAAGAACGACGATGATCTCGTTTTTGAAGACAAAGGCGTCAAGGTGATCATTGACGGCAAGAGCCTGGTCTATCTGGACGGCACCGAGCTTGATTTCGTCAAGGAAGGTCTGAACGAAGGCTTCAAGTTCAACAACCCGAACGTCTCAAGCGAGTGCGGCTGCGGCGAAAGCTTTAACGTCTGACAGTCCATCGTGCTCCCCCGTGACCCACGGGGGAACCTCAATCATCACGATAACGCCCCGAGCACGCTATGGATTACTTTACTTTATTCGGGTTGCCGGTCCGCTATAGCGTAGACAGCAGCTTGCTTACCTCACGCTATCAAGATTTGCAGCGCCAATTTCACCCCGATCGTCATGCCCTCCAACCTGAACGTGAACGCCTGATGGCGTTACAGCAGGCGGCGACCATCAATGAAGCCTACCAGTCGCTGAAGCACCCGTTAAAACGTGCCGAGTATATGTTATCTTTGCACGGCTTTGATTTGGGCAACGAGCAACATACAATGCGCGACACCGCATTCCTGATGGAACAGCTGGAGTTGCGTGAAGAGCTTGATGCCATCGAGCGCTCACCAGATGCGCAAAACGCGTTGGCTGCTTTCGCCAGGCGTCTGAACCAGACTTTCAAACAACGTAGCGCGCAGATGGAGCAGGAACTGGATAGCCAGCAATGGTCACAGGCTGCCGATACCGTGCGCAAGCTACGCTTTTTGGACAAACTCCAGCAACAGATTGAACAACTCGAAGAAAAACTGCTGGGTTTTGATTAATAGATTCTTGATCTTTGATTGTGGAAGCTTTGTAAATGGCCTTATTACAAATTAGTGAGCCTGGCCTCACGGCTGCGCCGCATCAGCGTCGCCTGGCTGCCGGTATCGACCTCGGCACCACCAATTCGCTGGTGGCTACGGTGCGTAGCGGTCAAGCCGAGACGCTGGCCGACATTGAAGGGCGCTATCTGCTGCCTTCAGTCGTGCATTATCAGGTCACCGAACACCAGGTGGGCTGGAGTGCTCGTGCACAGGCGGCACAAGATCCGGTCAATACGGTAAGCTCCGTCAAGCGCATGATGGGCCGCTCGTTGGCAGACGTGCAACAACGCTACCCGAACCTACCGTACCAGTTCCAGGCCAGCGATAACGGCTTGCCGATGATCGTGACCGCCGCAGGGCTGGTTAACCCGGTTGGCGTTTCTGCCGACATCCTCAAGGCACTGGCTGCCCGCGCTAAAGCGGCGCTGGAAGGTGAACTGGATGGCGTGGTCATCACCGTACCTGCCTATTTCGACGATGCTCAGCGGCAAGGCACCAAAGACGCTGCGCGTCTGGCTGGCCTGCATGTGCTGCGTCTGTTGAACGAACCGACCGCTGCGGCTATTGCCTACGGGTTGGATTCGGGTCAGGAAGGGGTGATCGCCGTTTACGATCTGGGCGGTGGTACATTTGATATTTCTATTTTACGCCTGAGCCGTGGCGTGTTCGAAGTGCTGGCCACCGGCGGTGATTCTGCGCTGGGTGGCGATGACTTCGACCATCTGCTGGCGGACTGGCTGCGTGAGCAGGCAGGCATCAGCGATCGCAGCGATCATGGCCTGCAACGCCAGTTACTGGATGCGGCGATTGCGGTTAAAATCGCCCTGAGCGATGCTCAGAGCACCACGGTGGATATCGCTGGCTGGCAAGGTGAAGTGACCCGCGAGCAGTTCGAAACCCTGATTGCCTCACTGGTCAAACGCACCCTGATCGCCTGCCGCCGTGCGCTGAAAGATGCCGCGGTCAGTGCCGAAGAGGTGCTGGAAGTGGTAATGGTTGGCGGTTCAACCCGTGTGCCATTGGTACGTGAGCAGGTGGGCGAGTTCTTTGGCCGCACGCCGCTGACGTCGATCGATCCCGACAAAGTCGTGGCTATCGGTGCCGCTATTCAGGCGGATATTCTGGTGGGTAACAAGCCAGACAGCGAAATGCTGTTGCTGGACGTGATCCCGCTGTCACTTGGTCTGGAAACCATGGGGGGCCTGGTCGAGAAGGTTATTCCGCGTAACACCACCATTCCGGTGGCGCGTGCGCAGGAGTTCACCACCTTTAAAGACGGCCAGAGCGCGATGATGATCCACGTGCTGCAAGGCGAGCGTGAACTGGTGCAAGACTGCCGTTCGCTGGCGCGCTTTACGCTGCGTGGTTTGCCGCAGTTACCTGCCGGTGGGGCGCATATCCGTGTGACCTTCCAGGTGGATGCCGATGGTCTGTTGAGCGTGACGGCGATGGAGAAATCCACCGGTGTCGAAGCCTCCATTCAGGTGAAGCCTTCGTATGGTCTGTCCGACACTGAAATTGCCAGCATGCTGAAGGACTCCATGGCCAATGCGCAAAGCGATGTCGGTGCTCGTAAGCTGGCGGAGCAGCGGGTAGAAGCCTCCCGTGTGCTGGAAAGCCTGCAAGGTGCGCTGGCGAGTGATGCTGCCCTGCTGAGTGACGAAGAAAGCCAAGCCATCAACAGTGCGGTGGCAGAGCTTCAGCAAGTGATGCAAGGCTCCGATCCTGCTGTGATCGAGGCCGCGATAAAAACAGTCGATGCAACAACCCAAGATTTTGCCGCGCGCCGCATGGATGCTTCCATTCGCCGTGCGCTGGCTGGCCATTCTGTGGATGAGGTTTAACCATGCCGAAAATTGTATTCCTGCCCCATCAAGATCTATGCCCGGAGGGGGCAGTACTGGAAGCGGAAGTTGGGGAAACCATCCTCAATGTCGCACTGCGTAACGGTATTGAAATTGAACATGCCTGTGAGAAATCCTGCGCCTGTACCACCTGCCACTGCATCGTGCGCGAAGGGTTTGATTCCCTGGCCGAAAGCAGCGAGCTGGAAGACGACATGCTGGACAAGGCCTGGGGGCTGGAGCCGGAAAGCCGCTTGAGCTGCCAGGCACTGGTGACCGATGAAGATCTGGTCGTTGAAATGCCGCGTTATACTGTCAACCACGCGCGCGAGCACTAGGAGAGAATAATGGGACTGAAGTGGACAGACAGCCGTGAAATCGGCGAAGCCCTGTACGATGCCTACCCAGATACCGATCCGAAAACCGTGCGTTTTACCGATATGCACCAATGGATCTGCGATCTGGAAGAGTTTGCAGACGATCCGCAGGCTTCCAATGAAAAAATACTGGAAGCGATCCTGCTGGTCTGGTTAGATGAAGCAGAGTAAATAGCGAAACGGGCTGCCAAAGGCAGCCCGTTTATTTTGTATCCGAAATACCCGTCGTCTTTCAAGCTGCAGCGTTGTTACCTGCACTATCTCACCCCAGTCACTTACCCAAAAGTAAGCTCCTGGGGATGAGATAGCTTGTCGCCTAGCTGCAACTTGAAATCCATAGGGTATACAATAAAAAATCCCCAATGAATTTCGCTTGATACAGTGAAGAGGGGAATTCCGGAGTAAGGCTATGACAACCGAAATCATGCAGATCACGCTATCCGAGCAACCGGCCGATGCGCGCTGGGGTGAGAAGGCGCTGCTGAGCACCAATGACCAAGGCATCACTATCCATCTTAACGCCACCGGCAAACTGGGCATGATCCAGCGCGCGGCACGCAGGATCGATGGCCAGGGCATCAAGAAAGTGAAACTGGCCGGGGAAGGCTGGGACCTGGAAAACAGCTGGGCATTTTGGCAGGGTTATCGCGGGCCGAAAGGGCAGCGCAGCGTCGAGTGGGCAGAGCTGCCGGAAGCGGAAAGCCAAGAGTTAAAGCAACGTCTGAAGATTATCGATTGGGTGCGCGACACCATCAATATGCCAGCGGAAGAGCTGGGGCCAGAGCAACTGGCTACCCGCGCAGTCGATCTGATGTGTGCTGTCGGCTGCGATGCCGTCAACTACCGTATTACCAAAGGCGAAGATCTGCGTGAGCAAAACTACGCCGGTATTCATACCGTTGGCCGGGGTTCCGATCGTTCCCCAGTGCTGTTGGCGTTGGACTTTAACCCGACGGGCAAACCGGACGCTCCGGTATTTGCTTGCCTGGTGGGTAAAGGCATCACCTTCGACACCGGCGGCTACAGCCTCAAACAAAGCGCATTTATGGACTCCATGAAGTCCGACATGGGCGGCGCGGCGACCATCACTGGCGCATTGGCCTTGGCGGTGACTCGCGGCTTGCAACAGCGCGTCAAATTGTACCTGTGCTGTGCGGATAACATGGTAAGCGGCAACGCCTTCAAACTGGGCGACATTATCCGCTATCGCAATGGCAAAACGGTTGAAGTGATGAATACCGATGCGGAAGGGCGTCTGGTGTTGGCCGATGGCCTGATTGATGCCAGTGCGCAAAACCCTGAGTTGATCATCGACTGCGCGACCTTGACCGGTGCGGCTAAAACGGCGGTGGGTAATGATTACCACGCGTTGTTCAGCTTTGACGATACGTTGGCGCAAGAGCTGCTGGCCAGTGCGGATGAAGAGCACGAGCCGTTCTGGCGTCTGCCGCTGGCGGAATTCCACCGCAGCCAACTGCCGTCAAACTTTGCCGAATTGAACAACGTTGCCGGCCCGGCTTATACTGCCGGTGCCAGCACCGCAGCGGCCTTCCTGTCGCACTTTGTGCAGAATTACCAGAAGGGTTGGCTGCACATTGACTGCTCTGCTACCTATCGTAAAGGCGCGGTGGAGCAATGGTCAGCAGGCGCAACCGGTCTGGGCGTGCGTACGCTGGCCAACCTGTTGCTGAGCAAAGCCAAGTAACTGATACTGGCCTATCACCCTAATGTGGCACTCCGTAGGGGCGCTGCATGCTGCGCCCGTGTTAAGGCCTGATGCGGAAGTTAAGTTGTGGCACGGACGATCCCCTCTCCTTGGGAGAGGGTTAGGGTGAGGGGAATAGCACTGAAGCCGGAAAACCTCTCACCTCGGTGCTGCCAAAACGTTTAATTGATAAAGTATTTTCCCAAGGGTTCAGCTTGCTGAGCCCTTAATACATTGGAGGAGTCGGCAATGAGTTCCCACCATCATCATGATGAGGACGCCGTTTCTGGCGAAAATGAGCTTGAGCGCCTGCTGAGATTGGCAGCCTCTGAGCCTGCATATCGGCCGGCGTTTTTCCGCGAACTGCTGGATGCCACGGTCTACATTCTGGGTGACAGCGAGCAGGTGCCGCATGACGGTGAAATTACGCTGAATGCCGAGACACCGGTGAACATTCAGCACTGGGAAAAGCAGGATGGCAGCAGCGTGGTGCCGTTCTTCACCTCGTTGGAAGCACTGCAACAAGCGGTGGAGGATGAACAACCCTTTATCGCCATGCCTACTCGCGTGCTGTTTGAAATCACTCAGGGAGCAGAGCTGTTTCTCAACCCTAAAGGCACCCACGGCAAAGAATTCCTGCCAGCCGAAATCGCCATGCTGTTGGCTACCGGCGGTGTAGTGAAACCGGCAGAGCGCTATATCGATACCGAAACTCAGCTACTGCTGGGGCAGCCGGAAGAGTATCCGGCTGCGATGGTCGATGCGCTGACGACTCTGTTCAGTCAACGTAAACCGGTACGCCGCGCTTTCCTTGCGCTGATGCACGACCGCGCAGTAGACGAGAAGCCGAATCTGCTGGTTGGTCTGGAAGTGGATGGCGATGAAGCCGAGATTGAAGCCTTGATCAGCGAGGCCGGTATGGTGGCCAGTGAAACCGCGCCGAATGATGAGCCAGTCGATTTTTGCCTGGTGGAAGAGAATGCGCGTGGCGTGAGCCACTATCTGATCACCCATACCCAGGCGTTTTACCAGCGCCGCTGGGGCAGTTGGTTGCGAAATGTTATCCCTTCGACCGATAAACCCCAGTAAGCCAGCCGGGGTCGTGTTGCGTTGTCGCTGAACTATGGTGGATTAAGATAATTTTTTTTTAATGAAATGTTGATTTTTCCGTAGGCAAGCGTTAACGGCGCACATATAATCTGCGCCACTTGAAAGGCCGGCACCCCACTTTTCGCCCGGCCTGTTTTGGAAGACATAATAGAGGCCATCATGACCGTAGAACGTACCTTTTCCATCATTAAACCAAACGCAGTAGCTAACAACGACATCGGCGCTATCTATGCTCGTTTCGAGCGCGCGGGTTTCAAAATCATCGCGGCTAAAATGCTGCGTCTGACTCGCGAACAAGCCGAAGGCTTCTACGCTGAGCACAAAGGCCGTCCTTTCTTCGACGGTCTGGTTGAGTTCATGACCTCTGGCCCGATCGTGGTGCAGGTTCTGGAAGCCGAAAACGCCGTACAGCGTAACCGTGACATCATGGGCGCGACCAACCCGGACAACGCATTGGCTGGCACCCTGCGTGCTGACTATGCCGACAGCTTCACTGCTAACGCCGTACACGGTTCAGACGCGGTAGAATCTGCCCAGCGTGAAATCGCTTATTTCTTCAACGAAAGCGAAATCTGCGCTCGTTAATGGTGGTTGTTTTTCTGCTGACACCAGCTGTTTACCGGCAGATACAATAAAAATGCCGTGAAAGCCGTTCAGACGTGGAAACCCGCTACTAAAATTTGTACAATGCCGCGCCCCTGGTGAGTAATCTTGCCTGGGGCGCGTTTTTTCCCGTTAGTCTTGCAAAGCTGGCGGCGGCGAATCGTTCGCCACTTAGAACATGGGCGCAGCATGCGCGCCCCTACACACTCCTTCAAGCCATAACGTGTAATAACGAGGCTAAGAGATCATTATGTTAGAACCCATCACGCCTGAGCATACCTTGTCTGAAAATAATTCCCTGACCGTGCAAACGGAACAACCGGCTACGGCCAAAATCAACCTGCTGGATTTGAACCGTCAGCAATTGCGTGAGTTTTTCGCCAAAATGGGTGAGAAGCCTTTCCGTGCCGATCAGGTGATGAAGTGGATGTATCACTACTGCTGCGATGATTTCGAGCAGATGACCGACATCAACAAGGTGCTGCGCAATAAATTACAGAGCGTGGCGGAGATCCGCGCGCCGGAAGTGGCCATGGAGCAGCGTTCCGCTGATGGCACCATCAAATGGGCCATCACGGTAGGCGACCAACAGGTCGAAACCGTCTATATCCCAGATGGCGATCGTGCCACCCTGTGCGTGTCTTCGCAGGTGGGCTGTGCACTGGAGTGCAAATTCTGTTCCACGGCTCAGCAGGGCTTTAACCGCAACCTGCGCGTGTCGGAAATCATCGGTCAGGTCTGGCGTGCTGCCAAGATCCTGGGTGCCATCAAGGTTACCGGCCAGCGTCCGATCACCAACGTGGTGATGATGGGGATGGGTGAGCCGCTGCTTAACCTGACCAACGTGGTGCCAGCGATGGAAATCATGCTGGACGACTTTGGTTTTGGTCTGTCCAAGCGCCGCGTTACCCTGTCTACCTCCGGTGTTGTGCCCGCTTTGGACAAATTGGGCGATATGATCGATGTGGCCCTGGCCATTTCGCTGCATGCGCCAAACGACAAGATCCGCGATGAGATCGTGCCGATCAACCGCAAGTACAATATCGAGACCTTCCTGGCTGCGGTGCGCCGTTATCTGGAGAAATCCAATGCCAACCAAGGGCGGGTCACCGTTGAGTACGTGATGCTGGATCACATCAACGACAGCACCGACGACGCGCACCAACTGGCCGAAGTGCTGAAGGATACGCCGTGCAAGATCAACCTGATCCCATGGAACCCGTTCCCAGGCGCACCTTATGGCCGCAGCTCCAACAGCCGCGTTGACCGTTTCTCCAAGGTGTTGATGGAATATGGCTTTACGACTATTGTTCGTAAAACCCGTGGTGATGACATCGATGCTGCCTGCGGGCAGTTGGCGGGAGAGGTGATCGACCGTACCAAGCGTACCCTGAAAAAGAAAATGGCCGGGGAACCTATCAGCGTACGTGCGGTCTGAACCCTATAGCATGATTTTTTTGTTATCTAACAGCCTGTTATGTGAGCAGCAATCCTCCAGGCGATCGGTTAACATCGGATAAGGAAATGAGTGCAAGCATGAAGCTGAAACTGTGGGGTGTATTATTGGCGGCCAGTTTGCTGGCAGGCTGTTCCGGATCGCAACCCGATAACGATGGGCCAGCGGTGGCGGCAGGCCAGACCCGGTTGCAACTGGGCCTGGAGTATCTGCACCAGGGCGATCTACCGGCTGCCAGACAGAATCTGCAAAAAGCCGTCGATGCGGCCCCACAGGATTATCGTACCCAATTGGGCATGGCACTCTACAACCAGCAGATCGGCGATAACGCCGCGGCTGAACAGCGTTATCAGCTAGCGCTCAAACTTGCGCCAGGTAACGGTACCGTAATGAATAATTACGGTGCGTTTCTCTGTAGTTTAGGGCAGTATGTACCGGCCCAACAGCAGTTTAGCGCTGCGGCACTGGCGCCAGAATATGGCCAGGTTGCCGACAGTCTGGAAAACGCAGGTTACTGCTTCCTCAAGGCCGGTCAAAATGATGAAGCTCGTAAGTTATTAACGCGAGCACTGAAGATCGATCCGGACAAAGGGGCTCCGTTACTGGCGGAGGCAGAGAAGCAATTTGGAGAAGGGAAGCGCGCGCAGTCGCAACTTTTATTGGACAGTTATCAACATGTTCTGCCGGCGAGTGCCGACAGTCTATGGTTACAGATTCGTTTCGCCGCGTTAGCAGGCCGTCAGGATAGCGTTCAACGTTATGGCAAACAGCTAGCGCGAAGTTTTCCACAATCCAAACAGTACCAGCAGTTCTTAGCTAATGAATACTGAAGAATCCCAAGATAAAACCGTATCTATGACAACAGGTCAACGCCTGCGCCAGGCCCGTGAGCAGCTCGGTCTGAGTCAACAGGCCGTGGCAGAACGCCTGTGCCTTAAAATGTCTACCGTGCGCGACATTGAAGACGACAATATGTCTGCCGATCTGGCTTCAACGTTCGTGCGTGGTTATATCCGTTCTTATGCCAAGCTGGTGCATTTACCAGAGGAAGAACTGTTGCCGATGCTGGAAAAACAGGCACCGGTGAGAGTGGCCAAAGTGGCTCAGATGCAGAGCTTCTCTTTGGGTAAGCGCCGTAAAAAGCGTGATGGCTGGCTGATGAGCTTTACCTGGCTGATTGTGTTTGTGGTCATCGGCTTGACCGGTGCCTGGTGGTGGCAGAACCACAAGGCGCAGCAGGAGGAGATCGCCACTATGGCAGATCAATCTTCTGCACAGCTTTCTCAACACGGCGAAGGCCAACCCGTTCCGTTGACCGACGGCAACGTGGATAACGGCGCTTCTGCGGTCGATCCAGACAGCAGCCCTGCGCCGTCAGCCAGTAACTCTGCGGCTCAACAGGTTCCGGCCGTGCTTGATCCGCAGGCGGCCCAACAGCCTGCGGTGGTCGCACCAAGCCAGGCTTCTATCCCGGATGCGACTCCTACGGCTCCCGTAGCCCAGTCTCAGTTGCCGACGGGTACCGCTGGTGTTAGTGCTCCAGAGGGCGATGCCAACGGGCTGGTGATGGACTTTTCCGGCGATTGCTGGGTGCAAGTGGTTGACGCAACGGGTAAATCCTTGGTCAGCGGCATCCAGAAAAGCGGTTCTCGGCTGAATCTGGCTGGCAAGGCTCCGTTTAAACTGACCCTCGGTGCACCGGCCTCAGTACAAGTTCAATTCCAGGGTAAGCCGGTCGATTTAAGCCGGTTTGTCAAATCAAACCGTGTTGCTCGTCTGACCGTTGCCGCGCAGTAATTGCGCGGCTTTTGTCGTAATAACAGAGCAGCAGTGGAGAGTAACTGATGCATAACCAAGCTCCCATTAATCGCCGCAAATCCACCCGTATTTACGTCGGTAACGTGCCTATTGGCGATGGAGCGCCGATTGCTGTGCAATCGATGACCAACACCCGTACCACCGATGTTGAAGCGACGGTTAATCAGATCCGGGCTCTGGAGCGCGTGGGGGTCGATATCGTCCGCGTTTCTGTTCCCACCATGGACGCCGCCGAGGCGTTCCGGCTGATCAAGCAGCAGGTCAACGTACCGCTGGTGGCCGATATTCATTTCGATTATCGCATTGCGCTGCAGGTTGCCGAATACGGCGTTGACTGCCTGCGTATCAACCCAGGCAACATCGGTAACGAATCACGTATCCGTTCGGTGGTTGATTGCGCGCGCGACAAGAACATCCCGATCCGCATCGGTGTTAACGGCGGCTCGTTGGAAAAAGATATTCAGGAAAAGTACGGCGAACCTACGCCGGAAGCGCTGCTGGAATCCGCCATGCGTCACGTGGATATTCTGGACCGCCTCAACTTTGACCAGTTCAAGGTGAGCGTGAAAGCCTCCGACGTGTTCCTTGCTGTACAGTCCTACCGTCTGTTGGCAGCTCGTATTGACCAGCCTTTGCACCTTGGTATCACCGAGGCGGGCGGGGCACGCAGTGGCTCAGTGAAGTCAGCCATTGGTTTGGGCATGCTGCTGTCGGAAGGTATCGGCGATACGCTGCGCATTTCGCTGGCGGCGGATCCGGTCGAAGAAGTGAAAGTGGGCTTTGATATCCTGAAGTCCCTGCGCATCCGCGCGCGTGGCATCAACTTCATTGCCTGCCCAACCTGTTCCCGTCAGGAGTTTGACGTCATTGGCACCGTCAATGCGCTGGAACAACGCCTGGAAGACCTCATCACCCCAATGGATGTGTCCATTATCGGTTGTGTGGTAAACGGGCCGGGTGAAGCGCTGGTGTCTACCATTGGGGTGACCGGCGGGCACAAGAAGAGCGGTTTCTACGAAGACGGTGTACGCCAGAAAGACCGCTTCGATAACGAACAGATGATCGACCAGTTGGAAGCGAAGATCCGGGCCAAAGCCGCCATGATGGACGAATCGAAGCGTATTTCGATCAACCTGCTGGAAGAGTAAACTACAGCGGGTTTTAACCCGCTGATTGATTATCCGATGGCCAGATTGCGTATCCGCGTTGAATAGCGGGTGGCAAAGTCCCTATAATCGGATCCATTTTCTATAAAACGGACAGAGAACTCACGTGGCAAAAAACATTCAAGCCATTCGCGGCATGAACGATTACCTGCCGGAAGAAACGGCACTGTGGCAACGCATTGAAGGCACCCTCAAGCAGGTGCTGAGCGGCTACGGGTATAGCGAAATCCGGTTGCCGATTGTAGAGCAGACCCCGTTATTTAAACGCGCCATCGGTGAAGTGACCGACGTCGTGGAAAAAGAGATGTATACCTTCGAGGACCGCAACGGCGAAAGCCTGACACTGCGCCCTGAAGGGACGGCTGGCTGCGTGCGCGCCGGTATCGAACATGGTCTGCTGTACAATCAGGAGCAGCGTCTGTGGTATATCGGCCCGATGTTCCGCTACGAACGTCCGCAAAAAGGCCGTTACCGCCAGTTCCATCAGTTAGGGGCCGAGGTATTTGGCCTGCAAGGCCCGGATATCGACGCCGAACTGATCCTGCTGACCGCCCGTTGGTGGAAAGCGCTGGGGATTGCCGAACACGTCAATCTGGAATTGAACTCTATCGGTTCACTGGAAGCTCGCGCCAACTATCGTGACGCCCTGGTGGCATTCCTGGAACAGCATCAGGAAAAGCTCGACGAAGACTGCAAGCGCCGCATGTACAGCAACCCGCTGCGCGTGCTGGATTCTAAAAATCCAGAGGTGCAAACCTTACTTAACGATGCGCCGCGCCTTTCCGAATACCTGGATGAAGAGTCCAAAGCCCACTTCGACGGGCTGTGTGCACTTTTAGCTCAGGCCGGTATCCCCTATACCGTTAACGAGCGCCTGGTGCGCGGCCTGGATTATTACAATCGCACGGTGTTTGAGTGGGTAACCACCAGTCTGGGCGCTCAGGGCACCGTGTGTGCCGGCGGCCGTTACGACGGTCTGGTTGAGCAACTGGGCGGGCGTGCGACCCCTGGCGTCGGTTTTGCCATGGGGCTGGAGCGTTTGGTGCTGCTGGTTCAGGCGGTTAATCCGGACTTCAAGGCACCTGCCACCATCGACGTGTACGTCATATCGAGCGGTGAAGGGACCCAGAGTGCGGCCATGCTGCTGGCAGAGCAGGTGCGTGATGCTGCGCCACAGATTAAATTGATGACCAACTATGGCGGCGGCAACTTTAAAAAGCAGATCACCCGTGCGGACAAGTGGGGCGCGCGTATCGCCCTGATCCTGGGTGAAAACGAAGTCGCGGCACAGCAGGTGGTGGTGAAAGACCTGCGCAGTGGTGAACAAGAAACGCTGGCGCAAAGCGAAATCGCTGCGCGTCTGGCTTTGATGTTAGGTTAAGGAGAAGGACACCGTGGAAGTCTATACCACTGAAAACGAACAGCTTGACGCCGTGCGCAACTTTTTTGCCGAAAACGGTAAAGCTTTGGTTGTGGGTGTGGTGCTCGGTATTGGTGCCCTGGTTGGTTGGCGCTACTGGCAGAGCAACCAGACCTCCAGCATGATGGCTGCCTCACAGTCTTATCAACAGGCTAGCGTTGCCCTGGCATCGGGTAAAGCCGAAGACGTGGCTGCGGCAGAGAAGTTTATCCAGGCAAACAGCAATACCTATGGCGTATTTGCGGCTTTGGATCTGGCTAAACACTTTGCTGAGCAAGGTGATTTCGCCAAGGCAGAGCAGCAACTGATAGTGGCTCAGAGCCATGCCAAAGATGAAAACCTGCTGGCCATGGTCAACCTGCGTCTGGCGCGTGTTCAGATGCAAGAGAAAAAGCTGGATGAAGCGCTGAAAACGCTGGATGGCGTGAAAGGCGAAGGTTGGATGGCAATGATGCAAGACGTGCGTGGTGACGTGCTGTTGGCTAAAGGCGATAGCAAAGGCGCGCGCGAAGCTTACAGCAAAGGCATCGAATCCAATGCTTCTCAGGCGCTTGCGGCAGTGATGCGCATGAAATTGAATAACTTGTCCAGCTAAGGGGAATTCCCATGCAATTGCGTAAAACACTCTTGGTCGGACTGGTTTCCGTGACTTTGCTGAGTGGTTGTTCGCTGTTTAGCGGCGAAGAAGACGTGGTTACCATGTCACCGCTGCCAAAGGTTGAAAATCAGTTCACGCCAAACAAAGCGTGGAGCACATCGGTCGGTGATGGCATTGGTGCTTACTACTCTCACCTGCGCCCGGCTTATCAGGATAGCACCGTGTATGCTGCCGATCGTCGCGGTACGGTGAAAGCGATGGATTTGGCCGACGGTAAAGAAAAATGGAAGGCCGATCTCTCCGAGAAAACCGGCTTCTTCTCCAGTAACCTGCCTGCGCTGCTGTCTGGCGGCCTGACGGTGTCTGGTTCCAACGTCTACGTTGGCAGTGAAAAAGCGGTGGTTTATGCGCTGAACACTGAAGACGGTAAAGTCGCCTGGCAAACCAAAGTTGCAGGGGAAGCGATTTCCCGCCCGGTGGTTGCTGAGGGTCTGGTGCTGATCCATACCACCAACGGCCAGCTGCAAGCGTTGAACGAGTCTGATGGTGCCATCAAGTGGACGGTCAACCTGGATATCCCTTCACTGTCACTGCGTGGCGAGTCTGCTCCGGCAACGGCCTTTGGTGCAGCAGTGGTTGGGGGTGACAACGGTCGCGTTAGCGCCGTGTTGATGCAGCAGGGCCAGTTGATCTGGCAGCAGCGTATTTCCCAGCCAAGCGGTGCGACCGAAATCGATCGCCTGAACGACGTAGACACCACGCCGGTGATTGTTGACAACGTGGTCTATGCCTTGGGTTACAATGGCAATATGACGGCGCTGGATCTGCGTTCCGGCCAAATCATGTGGAAACGTGATATGGGCTCGGTGAACGACTTTATCGTCGATGCAGGCCGCATCTATGTGGTCGATCAGAATGACCGTGTGGTCGCGATGAATACCGAAGGTGGCGTTAACCTGTGGCGTCAGAGCGACTTGCTGCACCGCAACTTGACCGCGCCAACGCTGTATAACGGCTACCTGGTTGTCGGCGATGCGGAAGGTTATCTGCACTGGATTAATACCACCGATGGCCGTTTTGTGGCTCAGCAACAAGTGGATAGCTCCGGCTTCCTGTCTGCCCCGGTTGTGGCCGGTGACAAACTGCTGATCCAGGCGCGTGGTGGCAAGGTTTACGCCTTCACTCGCTAACAGTTTTAACCCCAACAAAATAACAGGCTATGTAGCCTGTTAGATTAACGGGATAACGGCTCCTGACGTCAGGGGCCGTTTCGTATTTTTAAGCTATGCCGTCGCTGTCTATTGCGCTGCATAGTAACGCATTGATTATTAAGTAATGAGGCTTCAACATGATACCTGTCGTTGCGCTGGTCGGGCGCCCGAATGTGGGTAAATCCACCTTGTTTAACCGTTTAACACAGACACGCGATGCGTTGGTGGCGGATTTCCCCGGGCTAACGCGAGACCGCAAATATGGTCGTGCTGAAGTTGAGGGTAACGAATTTATTATCGTCGATACCGGCGGTATTGATGGCACCGAAGACGGCGTTGAAACCCGTATGGCTGGCCAATCGCTGCTGGCGATCGAAGAGGCCGATATCGTCCTGTTTATGGTTGATGCCCGTGCCGGGCTGATGCCTGCCGATCAGGGGATTGCCCAACACCTGCGCAATCGCCAGAAGGCGACGTTCCTGGTTGCCAACAAAACCGATGGCATGGATCCAGACACGGCGACGGCGGATTTCTATTCCCTGGGCCTGGGCGATGTCTACGCGATCGCCGCTTCCCATGGCCGTGGCGTCACGCAGCTGATTGAGCACGTGCTGGTGCCGTTCATCCCGGCCAAACCGGAAGAAGTCGAGCTGACCGAAGAAGAAGCCAATGCCGCCTATTGGGCTGAGCAGAACGGTGAGCTGGAAGAAGGCGAATATGAAGATCCGGAAGACGATTTCAACCCGCAGGATCTGCCGATCAAGCTGGCGATCGTTGGCCGCCCTAACGTAGGTAAGTCGACGCTCACCAACCGTATTCTCGGCGAAGAGCGTGTCGTGGTGTTTGACATGCCTGGCACCACCCGCGACAGCATTTACATCCCGATGGTGCGTGACGAACGTGAATACGTGCTGATCGACACCGCCGGGGTGCGTAAGCGTGGCAAGGTTACCGAGACCGTCGAGAAATTCTCGGTGATCAAAACGCTGCAGGCGATTGAAGATGCCAACGTAGTGTTGCTGGTGGTTGACGCCCGCGAAGGCATTTCCGATCAGGATCTGTCGCTGCTGGGCTTTATCCTCAATAGCGGGCGTTCACTGGTGATTGCGGTCAACAAGTGGGACGGCATGAGTGAGGAAGACCGCGATCACGTCAAAGAGATGCTCGATCTGCGCCTGGGCTTTGTCGATTTCGCGCGTGTGCACTTTATCTCTGCGTTGCACGGCAGCGGTGTGGGTAACCTGTTCGAATCTGTGAACGAAGCCTATGAGTGCGCCACTCGTCGCGTAAACACCTCGATGCTGACCAAGATCATGCAGATGGCCGCCGAAGACCACCAGCCACCGTTGGTGCGTGGCCGCCGCGTGAAGCTGAAATACGCACACGCCGGGGGTTATAACCCGCCTATCGTGGTGATCCATGGTAACCAGGTGTCCGATCTGGCCGACTCCTACAAACGTTACCTGATGAACTATTTCCGTCGTTCACTCAAGGTAATGGGCACGCCGATCCGCATCCAGTTCAAAGAGGGTGAGAACCCGTTTGCCGGTAAGCGCAACACCTTGACGCCAAACCAGATGCGCAAGCGTAAGCGCTTGATGAGCCACCTGAAGAAGTCTAAATAACAAAATTGGGCGTGGTATAGATACCGCGCCCTTTTTTTATCCCGCTTAACGTGTTCTATTATCTACCAATATCTCCTCTTTACCGACTCAGCGAAGGAACCTCATGTCCTGGGAAACCTGGAGTTTTGCCTTTAGCGTCACCGTGCCCAATTTATTGATGATGCTGCTGGGGATCCTGCTGCGCCACTGTCGGCTGATGGACGATCGCTTTATTGATGGGGCTACCAAGCTGGTCTTCAATCTGGCGCTGCCTTGCCTGCTGTTTTTCAGTATTGCCACCAACCACCCGCAACTGCGCGATAATTTCGCACTGGTGATCTACGGTGCGGTGGGCACGATAGCGACCTTCCTGCTGCTGGAGATCGCGGCCAAGTGGCTGGTGAAAGAACCCCGTGAGCGCGGCGTGTTCGTGCAGGGCGGGTTCCGGGCGAATACTGCGATTGTCGGTTTGGCTTATGCCATGACCGCCTACGGTGATGAAGGCGTCGCGATTGCTTCGTTGTATCTGACCGTGACGGTGATCCTGTTTAACGTGCTGTCGGTGATCACGCTGACTCGCAGCCTGCAAGGCGGCAATGGGCAGAAGATCAAACACCTGTCATTGCTACGCAGCATCGTGACCAACCCGTTGATCCTGGGGCTGCTGAGTGGCTTGGCCTATGCGCAGACCGGGCTGGGTATTGCACCAGTACTTAAGCAGACCGGTAGTTATATCTCAGGTCTGTCATTGCCATTAGCTTTGCTGTGTACCGGGGCCAGCCTCGATCTGCGGGCGATGTTCCGATCTTCCAACGTCGCGGCGTTGTCATCGTCGGCTAAACTGTTTTTGGTACCGGTGCTGATGACGTTGGGTGGCTGGCTTTGCGGTTTCGAGGGCGCTACGCTTGGCATTATTTTTATGTTCTCGGCGACGCCTACTGCTTCTGGCAGCTATGTGATGACCCGTGCCATGGGGGGTAATGCGACGTTGGCCGCCAATATTATTGCGATCACCACGGTGGGTTCCTTCTTTACCACTGCGTTGGGGATCTCTTTCTTACGCTCGTGGGGCGTGATTTAAACCTGGAGGAAAGATGGACGCTTTATGTCCGGTTTGTGCCCAGCCGATGAACTGGGTGAAGGGTGACTACCATTGCGACACTTGTCATAGCGATTACCGGCAGCTTGCCGACTGCCCCGACTGCGGGCAACCGTTGCAGGAGCTGAAAGCCTGTGGGGCCGTGGACTACCTCTGCCAGCACGGCCATGGCCTGATCTCCAAAAAGCGGGTGAAGTTCAGCTACCAACGCATCGAATGATCTCAATAGAGCCGGTGGTCGTGCGTACTGACCGCTGGGGTCACCTTGTTGGGGCTGAGCCGTTTGACCGAGGACCGTACCGCTAAGCGGCCATGCAGCAGCATATTGCTGGGTGGCGCATCCGGGCGCAGCATACGGCGTTGCAACAGCGCGATGGCTTCGGTGCCCAACTCATCACGAGGCACGTGAACGGAGGTTAGCGGCACGTCGTGGATCTCCGCCAGATTAAAACCATCTGTACTCATTACCGACATATTCCCCGGTACACCGATGTGCATTTTCTTGAGCGCATTGACGGCCCCCACCGCCATATAGTCACCCCCTGCCAGGATTACTGTCGGCAATAGTGCCCGGTCAGTGACGCCGTTGATAAAGGCTGTGATGGCCTGTTCGGCTTCTTCACTGCCGAAACCGGAGGTGGTGACCAGATGCTGGCGATCGTCGAACAGAACATTGTGCCGCGTATAGGCCTGCTTAATCCCCGCCAGCCGCAGTTCCATGGTGTTGCGCCGTAGGCATTGCAGATTGAGGATACGGCTGTGGCCCTGCTGGAACAGATAATTGGCGGAATATTCCCCAATCAGTTGGTGATCGGGGGAAACGCTGTCCAGTCGCATCTGGCGATCGGTACAGTTGATCAGGATGCAGGGTTTGTTCAGATCGGCGGCCAGCGTATGGATATGGTCGTCGTCAATACCGATGATTAGTACGGCTTCGGTTAACGGATCGCTCATCTTTTCCAAAAACAGCATGCTGTCGCTGTGTTGTTCCTCCAACCCGCAATAGCGGATCCTCACGTCATGTTGCGCTAATGCGCTAGCGATCCCCTGGATCACCTTGTAGTAAAAGATATCGGTGCGGACATCAAAGGCGCGCTGTGGGGCAAACACCATCACGTTGTTCAACATCAACCTGCCGTTGGAAAGCCCCTGCAAAATACCGTTTTGCTGCGCGCAGGCCAGCACCCGTTGCCGCGCCTCGGCACTGGTATTGGATTTCCCTGCCAACACGCGGGAAACCGTGCTGATCGACAACCCGGTTTGGCGTGCAATTTCCTGTATTTTCAGCTTTCCGTTCAATTTGTGATCTCCTTCAAATTCAGCCATGAAAATATTCTCATGGAACCCATCGCCCTTATCTACGGCGTTATATGGCCATAACGGCGAAATTTTAGCTAGCTTATGAAAATTCTTGCAAAAATCGCCATTTCACTCGTGCTCCCCGCTGGTTAGTCTGCATTGGTACACCAATTTTATAGATTTATCAGTCCAATTCATTGGCTGGAATACAAGTAAAACAACATTAAATCATAGGGTTGTCGCAGCATTGACGTTGTATTTGTGGCCGGCGTCACAAATAACGCTGTTAAAACCTCCGTTAGCCAGAGTTGCCCTACCAAATAGGCGTATTGTCGCCACGGAGATCTTGATGAGTGTAGAAATCAATCAAACGGTAGCAGCCAGCAGCCGCCGTAAATTCAAATCATTACGCTGGTGGATGTTGGCCCTGTTCCTGCTGGGCGTCACGGTTAACTACATTACCCGCAACTCGCTAGGTATTCTGGCACCGGAGCTGAAAACCAGCCTCAACATGACCACTGAGCAATATTCCTGGGTGGTGGCGTCCTTCCAACTGGCTTATACCGTATTCCAACCGATCTGCGGTTGGTTGATCGATGTTATCGGCCTGAAGATGGGGTTCCTGGTGTGTGCCAGCATCTGGGCTGTGGTGTGCATGATGCATGCCGGTGCGGGTACCTGGTTGCAATTGGCGATCCTGCGCTTCTTCATGGGAGGGGCCGAAGCGGCAGCCACGCCAGCTAACGCCAAGGCTATTTCCGATTGGTTCCCGAAAAGAGAACGGCCGATTGCTGCTGGTTGGGCTGGGGTTGGTTTCTCGATCGGGGCGATGTTGGCTCCGCCAATCATCGTGATTGCTCATGTGTCCTTCGGCTGGCAGGGAGCGTTCCTGTTCTCCGGTGCCCTGGCGTTGATCTGGGTGGTGCTGTGGTGGGTGTTTTATCACTCGCCGCAGGATCACCCGAACCTGAGCCAAAAGGAATTCGACTTAATCAACGAGGATAATGAGCCGGTGCTGCCGAAGTTGCCGTTCTTTAAATCGTTGGCGATCTTGTGCAAAAACAAAAAATTCTACGGTATTGCCATTCCGGCGTTTCTGGCCGAACCGGCCTGGGCGGTATTCAGCTTCTGGGTGCCGCTGTACCTGGCTACCGAGCGCGGTATGGATCTCAAACAGATCGCCATGTTTGCCTGGCTACCGTTCCTGGCGGCAGATATCGGCAGCGTCGCCAGTGGTTATCTCACCACGCTGTATCGCAAATGGTTTGGTTGTTCTCGCGTGAACTCGGTCGTGACCAGTTCAGTGACCGGAGCCTTCATGATGGTGTCGCTGGCGTTTGTTGCCATCACTAAAGATCCCTACATCGCGATCGCGCTGATCTCCATTGGTGGCTTTGGGCACCAGGTGATCTCCTGCATGTTGAGCGCGCTGGTCGTGGAGTCCTTCGATAAAAACCAGATGGCGACAGTGAACGGCATGCGCGGCTCCAGCGCCTGGATCGCCAGCTTCCTGTTTACGCTGCTGATTGGTGCCGTGTCCGACACCGTCGGCTTCAACCCGCTATTCGTCGCGATGGGCTTCTTCGATCTGATCGGTGCCATGTTCCTGATTGGCTTGATCGCCGAGCGCGGCAAAAAACCTTCACCTACTGTTTAAGTTGGATCCCTATGAAAACGTTAAAAAACTGGACGCTGGCAGGACAATTCGCCGATCGTGTTGAACTGCTGGTGGACGAGCAACATTTGTTCTGTCTGTATGTGTTGGAAAACAATCTGTTCCGTGTGCTGATCAAACGCCATGGCGAACTGGCACTGGATCGCACCTGGAGTATCGCCCCGCAAGAGGATGTGCCTTGGGAAGGGCGAGATCGCCTCAGCGTTGCCGGTTTTGGCCTGCCGGGTTATCAACTTCAGCAGCAGGGCGATACTTTGACGGTGGCAACGCCGCAACTGCGAGTGACGGTCCATCAACCGCTGTGGCTGGAATGGGAATATTGCAACGCGGCGGGGGAATGGTTGCCATTGGCAGCGGATCGCCCGACCAGTGCCTATCTGCTTAATGCGCACGGTGACGGCGTGGCGCACTATCAGCGCCGCCACAAGGGCGAACGTTATTATGGCCTGGGTGAGAAGGCGGGCGATCTGGAGCGTACCGGCCGCCGCTTTGAGATGCGCAATCTGGACGCGATGGGTTACAACGCCGCCAGCACCGATCCGCTCTACAAGCATATCCCGTTTACCATCACGCGCCGTGAAGAGGTCAGTTTTGGCCTGTTCTATGACAACCTGAGCAGTTGCTGGTTGGATCTGGGTAATGAGATCGACAACTATCACCTGGCCTATCGCCGCTATCAGGCTGAGGCGGGCGATCTGGATTACTATCTGTTCCTGGGCCCTCGGGTGCTCGACGTCACCAAAGCCTTCGTGCGGTTGACCGGTAAAACCCACTTTGGGCCAAAGTGGAGCCTGGGTTACAGCGGCTCGACGATGTATTACACCGACGCGCCAGATGCCCAACAGCAGTTGCAGCAGTTTATCCAGCTGTGCCGCCAACACGCCATCCCGTGTGACTCGTTCCAGCTCTCTTCTGGCTACACCTCGATCAATAACAAGCGCTATGTGTTCAACTGGAACTACGACAAGGTGCCGCAGCCCAAGCAACTCAGCCAGGCTTTCCACGATGCGGGATTGAAGCTGGCGGCGAACATCAAACCCTGCCTGTTGCAGGATCACCCCAAGTACCAACAGGTGGCGGAGCTTGGCTTGTTTATCCGCGATTCGCAAAGCGACGGCCCGGAGCGTTCCAGCTTCTGGGATGACGAAGGTTCACATCTCGATTTCACCAATCCGGCCGCCGTGCGCTGGTGGCAGCAGGGGGTGACAGAGCAACTGTTGGAGATGGGGATTGATTCCACCTGGAATGACAACAACGAGTATGAAGTGTGGGATGGTGAAGCACGCTGCCACGGCTTCGGCAAGCCAATCGCCATCAAGCATATTCGCCCGGTAATGCCGTTGCTGATGATGCGCGCCTCATTTGAAGCTCAACAGCGTTTTGCACCGAACCTGCGGCCTTATCTGATCTCACGTTCCGGCTGTGCCGGGATGCAGCGCTACGTGCAAACCTGGAGCGGAGATAACCGCACCAGTTGGCAAACCCTGCGCTATAACACCCGCATGGGGGTTGGCATGAGTCTGTCTGGGCTGTTTAACGTTGGCCATGACGTTGGTGGTTTCTCTGGCGATAAACCCGATGCGGAACTGTTGGTACGTTGGGTACAAAACGGGGTAATGCACCCGCGCTTTACCATCCATTCGTGGAACGATGATGCCACGGTTAACGAACCCTGGATGTACCCAGCGGCGACGTCAATGATCCGTGAGGCGATCAACCTGCGCTATCGACTGATGCCGTACTTCTACACGTTGCTGTGGCTGGCAAGCCATGACGATGAACCGATGCTGCGGCCTACCTTCCTCGATCACGAACACGATGATCGCACCTTCGGCGAGACCGATGATTTCCTGATTGGCCGCGATCTGCTGGTGGCCAGCGTGGTGGATCAGGGGCAACGCCAGCGCGAAGTCTATCTGCCGGACAACGTTGATGGCTGGTATTGCTTCTATAGCGGCCAATGGTACAGCGGTGGGCAAACTATTGTGCTGGACGCACCATTGGAACGCTTGCCGCTGCTGGTTCGTGCTGGTGCCGGGATCCCGATGTCACAACGACTGGCGCATGTGGATATCGCAGCAGACGATCGCCGGGAGTTGCGGCTGTTCCCCACCAAGGGCTGTGGATGGTCCTCAGGCCTGTTGTTTGAAGATGACGGGGAAAGTCATGGCTGGCAGCAGAACAATGCGCTGTGGCTGCGCTGGGAGGCGGTGAGCGACAATCAGCGTATCGAACTGACCATCACCTGCGAAGGGCATTTCAAACCGGCATGGCAAGCGCTGAAGGTTGTACTGCCTGTTGGCGAGGCCCGTGAACTGTGGGTGAACGGCGTTGGTCGCGATAGCTATGAGTTGTAACTGAGCGCATTAGTTGAGGGCTTTAGCTAAATCTCTTGATCAGAGTTGCTGGTCAAGAGACTTTGCGAGTCTGATCCAGAGCCAGGAAGGCCATAAAGTGCCGGTAAACGCTTGTGGTAGGTTTTTTTATGTGAAGTCCAGGGATGACCTACATGAAAAAAACTACCTCCACGCTGCATGATGCAGTGTTTAAAAAGTTTCTTACCCACCTAGACACTGCGCGTGATTTTCTTGAACTGCACTTACCGTCGGTATTGCTGCAAGCTTGTGATTTAAGCACGTTAAAACTGGAGCCTGGCAGCTTTATTGAGAGCGATCTGCGCGCCTGTTACTCTGATGTGCTCTACTCGTTGCAAACCGTGAAGGGAGACGGCTATGTGTACGTTTTGATCGAACATCAAAGCAGCCCTGACAAACATATGGCATTTCGTTTAATTCGTTATGCCATTGCCGCGATGCAACGCCATCTTGATTTCGGGCACGACCAGCTTCCTCTGGTCATTCCGACCCTGTTTTATCACGGAAAGGTGACGCCTTACCCTTATTCAATGAGCTGGCTGGAGGAGTTCAGTGAACCCGACTTGGCCAGGCAACTTTATGCGGGGCATTTTCCGCTGGTTGACGTAACGGTCATCCCAGACGATGATATTATGCGACATCGCCGTATGGCTATTTTGGAGTTGTTGCAAAAGCATGTGCGGCAACGCGATCTGTTCGAACTGCGGGAACAACTGGTCACATTACTGTTGGCCGGATACACGACTAAAGAGCAACTTTTATCACTGATGAGCTACATGCTGCAGGCGGGGAGTACAACAGAACCGGGAAGGCTGATCCGTGAGTTGGCCAGTCGCGCGCCAGGGCATGAGGAGGAATTGATGACTATTGCAGAATATCTCGAGCAAAAAGGGCGAGAAGAGGGGCGATTGGAAGAGGCCCTGAAGATAGCTCGCTCCATGCTGGCGAATGGCTTCGAACGCACCATGGTAATGAAACTGACCGGCCTTTCAGCAAAAGAAGTCGATCAGCTTCACCACTAACGGCTATTCCACCACGCGTTTCTTACGCGGCTTTTTCGCCACGGTGATGGTTTTGACTTCGCTTTCTACCCAGCCATCTTGCAGGCGGGTTTTCAGCATTTCCCCGACCTGTGCCTGCTTGGTGGTTTTCAATAACTCACCCTGCGGTGTCTGCGTCACGCTATAACCACGCGCCAACGTCGCCAGCGGGCTAACGGCCTCCAACTGACTGCATGCCACGCCAAAGCGCTGGCGATAGCCATTGAGCTGTCGCTCCATCCCTTGCTGCAAACGATATTCCTGCTGCTGAATACGCTGCTGCAAACGGTGAATACGGCCCATCGGCTGTACCTGCGTCAAGCGCTGCTGTACACGCTCACTGCGGCGGGAGGATAACCGCAACTGCTGCTGCATCCCCTCTTCCAAACGGCGCTGAAGCTTGAACAACAGCGTTTGCTGCCGTGCCAGCCGCAGGTGCGGATGCTGTTGTTGCAGACGATGGTTGATGCGGGTGAACTGCTGCTGGCGCTGCGCCAGATAATAATCCATCGCCATTTCCAGCCGCTGTTGCTGTGACTGTAACTGGCGTAACAGCTCAAGCTGATTACGGCTGACCAACTCTGCGGCGGCGGAAGGGGTAGGTGCCCGCAGGTCGGCAACAAAGTCGGCTATGGTGACGTCGGTTTCATGGCCAACGGCGCTGACGATCGGAATATGGCTGGCAAAAATGGCCTTTGCGACGCGTTCGTTGTTAAAGCTCCATAAATCTTCTAACGAGCCACCGCCGCGTCCGACGATCAGTACATCACACTCATCGCGGCGGTTGGCTGTTTCGATAGCGCGGACGATCTGCAACGGAGCTTCTGCGCCCTGTACGGAGGTTGGATAAATCACGATCGGCAGCGAAGGGTCACGCCGTTGTAGCACCTGCAAAATATCGTGCAGTGCCGCGCCGCTGGCGGAAGTGATCACCCCAACGCGCTTGGCTGGGCTCGGCAGCGGTTGCTTGAACTGCTGATCAAACAAACCTTCGGCCGCCAGGCGCTGTTTTAGCTGCTCGAATTGCTGTTGCAGCAGGCCGTCACCGGCAGGCTGCATGCTTTCGGCAATCAGTTGGTAATCACCGCGTGGTTCATACAGGGTGATGCTGGCGCGCACTAACACCTGCTGGCCATTTTGCGGGCGGAAGGTGGTGCGGCGGTTGCTGTTGCGGAACATCGCGCAACGCACCTGGGCACGGTCATCTTTCAGCGTGAAATACCAGTGGCCGGAGGAGGGCTGGGAGAAGTTGGAGATCTCGGCAGAGAGCCAAATCTGCCCCATTTCCATTTCCAGCAGCTGTCGAACCGTCTGATTGAGGCGGCTTACGGTAAAAATGGACGGTGAAGTAGGTAGTGACATGTGACCCAGATCAAATTTCAAAACAAGCACTTAATTGGTCGATATTACAGCTCGGCGAAAGGTAATCAAGAGTTTTTGTAAGAAAGTGCTGGAGGCAACCGATTACGCTCTGTATAATGCCACGGCAATATTTTATCTTTTCCGCATCCACCTTGGTGAGATATTGCCCATGCTACGTATTGTAAAAGAAGCTCTAACGTTTGATGACGTTCTCCTGGTTCCAGCCCACTCCACAGTTCTGCCTAATACCGCAGATCTTGGCACCCAACTGACCAAAACTATCCGCCTGAATATCCCTATGCTGTCCGCAGCTATGGATACCGTAACCGAATCCAACCTGGCTATAGCGCTGGCGCAGGAAGGCGGTCTGGGCTTCATTCACAAAAACATGTCCATTGAGCGCCAGGCGGAAGAAGTCCGCAGGGTGAAAAAACATGAAAGCGGCGTGGTCACGGACCCAAAGGCCGTCACGCCTTCCACCACTCTGGCGGAAGTGAAAGAGTTAACCGCGCGTAATGGTTTTGCTGGTTACCCGGTTGTGACCGAAGAAAACGAACTGGTGGGGATTATTACCGGCCGTGACGTTCGCTTCGTGACCGATCTGACTCAGCCCGTCACTGCGGTGATGACGCCAAAAGAGCGCCTGGTTACCGTCAAGGAAGGCGAAGCGCGTGAAGTCGTGCTGCAAAAAATGCACGAAAAACGCGTTGAAAAAGCGCTGGTAGTGGACGATAGCTTCCATCTGCTGGGCATGATCACCGTCAAAGACTTCCAGAAAGCAGAGCGTAAACCTAACGCCTGTAAAGATGAGCATGGCCGTCTGCGCGTAGGCGCTGCGGTGGGCGCCGGTGCCGGTAACGAAGAGCGCGTTGATGCGCTGGTTGCCGCCGGTGTTGACGTACTGCTTATCGACTCTTCACACGGTCATTCCGAAGGCGTGCTACAGCGCATCCGCGAAACCCGTGCCAAATACCCAGATCTCCAAATTCTTGGCGGTAATGTCGCTACCGGGGCTGGTGCCAAAGCCCTGATGGAAGCCGGCGTGAGCGCGGTAAAAGTCGGTATCGGCCCTGGTTCCATCTGTACCACTCGTATCGTTACTGGCGTGGGAGTTCCTCAAATCACCGCTATCGCCGATGCAGTTGAAGCGCTGGAAGGTACTGGTATCCCAGTTATCGCTGATGGTGGTATCCGTTTCTCTGGTGATATCGCCAAGGCCATTGCTGCCGGTGCGTCCTGCGTAATGGTCGGTTCGATGCTGGCTGGTACGGAAGAATCTCCGGGCGAAATCGAGCTGTATCAGGGCCGTTCGTTCAAATCTTACCGTGGTATGGGTTCTCTGGGCGCGATGTCCAAAGGCTCTTCTGACCGTTACTTCCAGACCGATAACGCCGCTGATAAACTGGTGCCAGAGGGTATCGAAGGCCGCGTAGCTTACAAAGGCATGCTGAAAGCGATCGTTCATCAACAAATGGGCGGCCTGCGTTCCTGCATGGGTCTGACCGGCTGTGGCACTATCGATGAATTGCGTACCAAAGCCGAGTTTGTACGCATCAGCGGTGCCGGTATTCAAGAAAGCCATGTGCATGACGTGACCATCACCAAAGAATCACCAAACTACCGCATGGGCTAATGCTTTACTCTCTCCCCTTTGGGGGAGGGAAGGGATGGGGGGCAACCCTCATCCCACATAACCTTTTTGCTCTTTTTCTCTGTTGCTGGAATTTGCCTCACATGACAAAAAATATTCATAAGCATCGCATCCTGATCCTGGATTTCGGTTCACAATACACCCAACTGGTTGCCCGTCGCGTGCGTGAGATTGGTGTTTACTGTGAGCTGTGGGCCTGGGACGTTAGCGAAGAGCAGATCCGCGAGTTCAATCCAAGCGGCATCATCCTCTCCGGCGGCCCGGAAAGCACCACCGAACTGAACAGCCCGCGTGCGCCAGAGTATGTCTTCACCGCAGGTGTACCAGTGCTGGGCGTATGCTACGGCATGCAGACCATGGCGATGCAATTGGGCGGCCACGTTCAGGGGTCAAACGAGCGTGAGTTCGGTTATGCGCAGGTGGAAATCACCCAGGCAAGCGCCCTGATCCGTGATATCGAAGACGCGATCAGCCCGGCAGGCAAGCCAGTGTTAGACGTTTGGATGAGTCACGGCGATAAAGTGACCGCTATCCCAGCAGATTTTGTCACCGTTGCCAGCACCGATACCTGCCCGTTTGCCATTATGGCCAACGAAGAAAAACGCTTCTACGGAGTGCAGTTTCACCCGGAAGTGACCCACACCCGCCAGGGCCAACGCATTCTGGAACGCTTCGTCCTGGATATCTGTGGTTGCGAAGCCTTGTGGACGCCTGCCACCATCATCGAAGATGCCGTTGCGCGTATTCGTGAACAGGTTGGCGAAGATCATGTGATCCTCGGCCTTTCTGGCGGCGTTGATTCTTCTGTTACCGCTATGCTGCTGCATCGTGCGATTGGCAAGCGCCTGACCTGCGTATTCGTAGATAACGGCCTGTTGCGTCTGAACGAAGCCGATCAGGTGCTGGAAATGTTCGGCGACCATTTCGGTCTGAACATTGTGCACGTGGCGGCAGAGAATCGCTTCCTGAGCGCGCTGGCAGGCGTTGATGAGCCAGAAGCCAAACGTAAGATCATTGGCCGCGTGTTTGTTGAAGTGTTTGACGAAGAAGCTTGCAAGCAGAGCGCCGTGAAGTGGCTGGCGCAGGGTACCATCTATCCGGATGTGATCGAATCCGCGGCTTCCGCTACCGGTAAAGCGCACGTGATCAAATCGCACCACAACGTCGGTGGCCTGCCGAAAGAGATGAAGCTGGGCCTGGTTGAGCCGCTGAAAGAGCTGTTCAAAGACGAAGTGCGCAAAATCGGTCTGGAGCTTGGCCTGCCGTATGACATGCTGTTCCGCCACCCGTTCCCAGGGCCAGGTCTGGGCGTGCGCGTATTGGGCGAAGTGAAGAAAGAGTATTGCGATCTGCTGCGCCGTGCCGATGCGATCTTTATCGAAGAGATGCATAAAGCCGATCTATATAACAAGGTCAGCCAAGCGTTCACCGTGTTCTTGCCAGTGCGTTCCGTGGGCGTGATGGGCGATGGCCGTAAATACGATTGGGTGGTTTCACTGCGTGCGGTAGAAACCATCGACTTTATGACCGCGCATTGGGCACATCTGCCGTACGATTTCCTCGGCCGTGTTTCCAACCGCATCATTAACGAAGTCAACGGTATTTCCCGTGTGGTTTATGATATTAGCGGGAAACCACCGGCAACGATTGAGTGGGAATGATTGTCGTTCGGTACATACCAGCGCCAATTAGCTCGCAATAAATGCCCTGAAGCCCGCGTAATTGCGGGCTTTTTGTTTTTTTGGGCCTGGTAAATCCTGGCAGTTTTGCGCATTTTCAAGCTCAGAGTTTGTTCGGTATAGTACTAGGCATTGATTGAGACCAATAATGGGGTAGCCAGCAATATACTTCGCTATCATAGTATTGATATTAATCTCATCATCTGTTCTAGTAAGTCGTCGTAAGTCATGATTTTGATGGTGCGGTTGGTGTTGATTACGCGAAGCGTTTCTTTCTGCTTAAGAGTGAGGTTTTTTGAGCGGCCGATTACGACTGCTCCCTCAACAACGTATTCTTTTTTTAGCCAGTTAGGTACATTTTTTTTCCCACTTCTAATTTCACCTATCCAGTCTTCGACTTGCTGTCCCGCATGGGTAACTTTGCTACGTAAACGGTTATCTTTGGTGAAAATTTTATCCACATGCCTTTCTAACTCGACCAGTAATATTCGCCTATGTGACTGTTCATACTCCAGGACCATATCTGGGTCATGTATTCAATGTGT
>NZ_AYMQ01000030.1 GCF_000633355.1 Serratia sp. H1w | reverse complement strand
ATCTCTTCAAAACACCTTTGGTGTTGTAAGGTTAAGCCTCACGGATCATTAGTACTGGTTAGCTCAATGCATCGCTGCACTTACACACCCAGCCTATCAACGTCTTAGTCTTAAACGTTCCTTCAGGGACCTTAAAGGCCCAGGGAAGACTCATCTCGAGGCAAGTTTCGCGCTTAGATGCTTTCAGCGCTTATCTTTTCCGCACTTAGCTACCGGGCAGTGCCATTGGCATGACAACCCGAACACCAGTGGTGCGTTCACTCCGGTCCTCTCGTACTAGGAGCAACCCCTCTCAATCTTCCAACGCCCACGGCAGATAGGGACCGAACTGTCTCACGACGTTCTAAACCCAGCTCGCGTACCACTTTAAATGGCGAACAGCCATACCCTTGGGACCTACTTCAGCCCCAGGATGTGATGAGCCGACATCGAGGTGCCAAACACCGCCGTCGATATGAACTCTTGGGCGGTATCAGCCTGTTATCCCCGGAGTACCTTTTATCCGTTGAGCGATGGCCCTTCCATTCAGAACCACCGGATCACTAAGACCTACTTTCGTACCTGCTCGAGCCGTCACTCTCGCAGTCAAGCTAGCTTATGCCTTTGCACTAACCTCACGATGTCCGACCGTGATTAGCTAACCTTCGTGCTCCTCCGTTACTCTTTGGGAGGAGACCGCCCCAGTCAAACTACCCACCAGACACTGTCCTCACCCCAGATTATGGGGCCGAGTTAGAACATCAAACATTAAAGGGTGGTATTTCAAGGTTGGCTCCATGCAGACTGGCGTCCACACTTCAAAGCCTCCCACCTATCCTACACATCAAGGCTCAATGTTCAGTGTCAAGCTATAGTAAAGGTTCACGGGGTCTTTCCGTCTTGCCGCGGGTACACTGCATCTTCACAGCGAGTTCAATTTCACTGAGTCTCGGGTGGAGACAGCCTGGCCATCATTACGCCATTCGTGCAGGTCGGAACTTACCCGACAAGGAATTTCGCTACCTTAGGACCGTTATAGTTACGGCCGCCGTTTACTGGGGCTTCGATCAAGAGCTTCGCCTTGCGGCTGACCCCATCAATTAACCTTCCAGCACCGGGCAGGCGTCACACCGTATACGTCCACTTTCGTGTTTGCACAGTGCTGTGTTTTTATTAAACAGTTGCAGCCAGCTGGTATCTGCGACTGGCTTCAGCTCCGAGAGCAAGTCTCTTCACTTACGCGCCAGCGTGCCTTCTCCCGAAGTTACGGCACCATTTTGCCTAGTTCCTTCACCCGAGTTCTCTCAAGCGCCTTGGTATTCTCTACCTGACCACCTGTGTCGGTTTGGGGTACGATTTGATGTTACCTGATGCTTAGAGGCTTTTCCTGGAAGCTTGGCATCAACTACTTCTGCACCGTGGTGCATCGTCATCACGCCTCAGGGTTAGTAAGCAACCGGATTTACCAGGTCACTCCCCCTACACGCTTAAACCGGGACAACCGTCGCCCGGCTAGCCTAGCCTTCTCCGTCCCCCCTTCGCAGTAACACCGAGTACAGGAATATTAACCTGTTTCCCATCGACTACGCCTTTCGGCCTCGCCTTAGGGGTCGACTCACCCTGCCCCGATTAACGTTGGACAGGAACCCTTGGTCTTCCGGCGAGCGGGTTTTTCACCCGCTTTATCGTTACTTATGTCAGCATTCGCACTTCTGATACCTCCAGCAAACCTCACAGTTCACCTTCAACGGCTTACAGAACGCTCCCCTACCCAACAACGCCTAAGCGTCGCTGCCGCAGCTTCGGTGCATGGTTTAGCCCCGTTACATCTTCCGCGCAGGCCGACTCGACCAGTGAGCTATTACGCTTTCTTTAAATGATGGCTGCTTCTAAGCCAACATCCTGGCTGTCTATGCCTTCCCACATCGTTTCCCACTTAACCATGACTTTGGGACCTTAGCTGGCGGTCTGGGTTGTTTCCCTCTTCACGACGGACGTTAGCACCCGCCGTGTGTCTCCCGTGATAACATTCTTCGGTATTCGGAGTTTGCATCGGTTTGGTAAGCCGGGATGGCCCCCTAGCCGAAACAGTGCTCTACCCCCGAAGATGAGTTCACGAGGCGCTACCTAAATAGCTTTCGGGGAGAACCAGCTATCTCCCGGTTTGATTGGCCTTTCACCCCCAGCCACAAGTCATCCGCTAATTTTTCAACATTAGTCGGTTCGGTCCTCCAGTTAGTGTTACCCAACCTTCAACCTGCCCATGGCTAGATCACCGGGTTTCGGGTCTATACCTTGCAACTATTCGCCCAGTTAAGACTCGGTTTCCCTACGGCTCCCCTATACGGTTAACCTTGCTACAAAATATAAGTCGCTGACCCATTATACAAAAGGTACGCAGTCACACCACGAAGGTGCTCCCACTGCTTGTACGTACACGGTTTCAGGTTCTATTTCACTCCCCTCGCCGGGGTTCTTTTCGCCTTTCCCTCACGGTACTGGTTCACTATCGGTCAGTCAGGAGTATTTAGCCTTGGAGGATGGTCCCCCCATATTCAGACAGGATGTCACGTGTCCCGCCCTACTCATCGAACTCACAGAATGTGCATTTTAGTGTACGGGGCTATCACCCTTTGCTGCGCGACTTTCCAGACGCTTCCACTAACACACAAACTGATTCAGGTTCTGGGCTGTTCCCCGTTCGCTCGCCGCTACTAGGGGAATCTCGGTTGATTTCTTTTCCTCGGGGTACTTAGATGTTTCAGTTCCCCCGGTTCGCCTCGTATGGCTATGTATTCACCATACGATAGTGCAACGAATTGCACTGGGTTTCCCCATTCGGGTATTGCCGGTTATAACGGTTCATATCACCTTACCGACACTTTTCGCAGATTAGCACGCCCTTCATCGCCTCTGACTGCCTAGGCATCCACCGTGTACGCTTAGTCACTTAACCTCACAACCCGAAGGTGTTTCTGTAAACAGAAGACACTGTCGTGCTGTTTATTTGAGAGACTCTATGACAGGTTAATCCTTACCCCAATACATCTACGGAGGGATAAGTTTCAGCTGTCATGTTTCAATTTTCAGCTTGTTCCAGATTGTTAAAGAGCAAAATACTTCGCAGCATACTGTTGCCAGCACACTCTGAAGTATTATCAAGGACCATATGGATATGGTGGAGCTAAGCGGGATCGAACCGCTGACCTCCTGCGTGCAAGGCAGGCGCTCTCCCAGCTGAGCTATAGCCCCATACAGTCACTTGCAGAAACCTTTATTACCCATCGCTCAGGCACAACATGCTCACAGGGCATTTACGTTGTAAACGACCGCGCATCACGCAGCACGAGTGAGGATTGGTAGGCCTGAGTGGACTTGAACCACCGACCTCACCCTTATCAGGGGTGCGCTCTAACCACCTGAGCTACAAGCCTATAAAGGTATTTCTGCTCGTTACTTTTTCATCAGACAATCTGTGTGGACACTGCACTCAACTGCATATCTTTAGGTAAGGAGGTGATCCAACCGCAGGTTCCCCTACGGTTACCTTGTTACGACTTCACCCCAGTCATGAATCACAAAGTGGTAAGCGCCCTCCCGAAGGTTAAGCTACCTACTTCTTTTGCAACCCACTCCCATGGTGTGACGGGCGGTGTGTACAAGGCCCGGGAACGTATTCACCGTAGCATTCTGATCTACGATTACTAGCGATTCCGACTTCACGGAGTCGAGTTGCAGACTCCGATCCGGACTACGACATACTTTATGAGGTCCGCTTGCTCTCGCGAGTTTGCTTCTCTTTGTATATGCCATTGTAGCACGTGTGTAGCCCTACTCGTAAGGGCCATGATGACTTGACGTCATCCCCACCTTCCTCCGGTTTATCACCGGCAGTCTCCTTTGAGTTCCCGCCATTACGCGCTGGCAACAAAGGATAAGGGTTGCGCTCGTTGCGGGACTTAACCCAACATTTCACAACACGAGCTGACGACAGCCATGCAGCACCTGTCTCACAGTTCCCGAAGGCACCAATCCATCTCTGGAAAGTTCTGTGGATGTCAAGAGTAGGTAAGGTTCTTCGCGTTGCATCGAATTAAACCACATGCTCCACCGCTTGTGCGGGCCCCCGTCAATTCATTTGAGTTTTAACCTTGCGGCCGTACTCCCCAGGCGGTCGACTTAACGCGTTAGCTCCGGAAGCCACGCCTCAAGGGCACAACCTCCAAGTCGACATCGTTTACAGCGTGGACTACCAGGGTATCTAATCCTGTTTGCTCCCCACGCTTTCGCACCTGAGCGTCAGTCTTTGTCCAGGGGGCCGCCTTCGCCACCGGTATTCCTCCAGATCTCTACGCATTTCACCGCTACACCTGGAATTCTACCCCCCTCTACAAGACTCTAGCTTGCCAGTTTCAAATGCAGTTCCCAAGTTAAGCTCGGGGATTTCACATCTGACTTAACAAACCGCCTGCGTGCGCTTTACGCCCAGTAATTCCGATTAACGCTTGCACCCTCCGTATTACCGCGGCTGCTGGCACGGAGTTAGCCGGTGCTTCTTCTGCGAGTAACGTCAATGAACGGTGCTATTAACACCGAACCCTTCCTCCTCGCTGAAAGTGCTTTACAACCCGAAGGCCTTCTTCACACACGCGGCATGGCTGCATCAGGCTTGCGCCCATTGTGCAATATTCCCCACTGCTGCCTCCCGTAGGAGTCTGGACCGTGTCTCAGTTCCAGTGTGGCTGGTCATCCTCTCAGACCAGCTAGGGATCGTCGCCTAGGTGAGCCATTACCCCACCTACTAGCTAATCCCATCTGGGCACATCCGATGGTGTGAGGCCCGAAGGTCCCCCACTTTGGTCCGAAGACGTTATGCGGTATTAGCTACCGTTTCCAGTAGTTATCCCCCTCCATCGGGCAGTTTCCCAGACATTACTCACCCGTCCGCCGCTCGTCACCCAGGAGCAAGCTCCCTGTGCTACCGCTCGACTTGCATGTGTTAGGCCTGCCGCCAGCGTTCAATCTGAGCCATGATCAAACTCTTCAATTAAAAGCTTGATTTGCTGCAACTCGTGCAGCGATGCTCGAAAAT
>NZ_AYMQ01000029.1 GCF_000633355.1 Serratia sp. H1w | reverse complement strand
AGTTTTACATCGGTAGCGACACAAATCGGTTCCCGACCATTTCCTTCCGCTCTTGCCGTCGGGAGGCAACGCCAATTATTTAGGGTATATATCTATATGCCAATCACGACCTTCCCAGCCACGGCCATCAAACTTACGCGTAAATTGCAGGGTTTTTCCGGCTAATGCGCTGGCAGCTAATGTGACGCCATAAAGCCCTAAGCCGATGGGCTGACTGTTTTTTTCTTGAATCTCCTGCCAATTGTTATAACCATAATGCAATACAAATGGCTCTTGTGCTTCAATCCACAACTCATGAGTAGACGGTACGGAGGTGCAGGGTTGGCTATCACGCCAATGACGTGCTCGCGCCACCGGAGACTGCGCGCCATAACGCCCACTGACTGATTTTAACTGCTCAATAGGGATACCCGTTTTTTGCACATAAACGAGTTTAATAAGCTCTGCATGGGCCCAAATTAATGGCATCGCGCTACCACTAGCTTTTCCTGTCAGCAGCCTCCGTTCTGGGATGCTTTCCTTATCCCAAATTTGCTCAGGTAACATACCGCCGGTACTGGCGGAGGCTAACATCGCATTCAAATAAGGCGTGACATCTTGTTTGCAAGCCGCAGCATAATGACCGCGCTCACCACTTAATAGCGGCCACAAACGCCCTATACCACTACCATCAAACGCACGCCCATCCTCATGTTCACCATAGCCATCTTCATTATAACGATAATAATATGGGCCAGCAGGTAATTGCGCACACAGCAACTGATCAACCAGTTTCGTCGTATCTTCAATTCGCTTATCCGTGGCTTTACGTAAGCCTAAACGAACTAAGTACAGATACTCCATGCCTAATAGGGCGCGTGTATTGATGGTTTCGTTGTTGCGGTTACGCAACATCACGTCACCAAAACGCGCAGAATGACTACTGGGGTTTAAACGAACATAGTGCCCTGCGATCTCTGATTCACGATCAAGTTTGGTATTTTTTACATAAACCCATGACTCAAGGCGCTCATTCCAATCATCCGCCAAATCCAGCGCATATTGTTTATCCCCCTCTTCGAGGAAACCCGCTTTTGCCCCCGCAACCAATGCCGCAATGGAAACCGACAAGGTAAACGGGTTGATCCCCGTATTCTCTTCCCAACGATCCTGTGGGCTGGCAGGGCCATATTGCGCAATAAATGCCAATGCCTTGCGTGCCATCCGAATAGCCGCCGTTTGCATTTCACCCAGTAGCCCTTGTTCATGCAGCTTCGCGGCAAAAAGTACGGGTAATGCCACTTCGTCTAGCTGAATGCCTTGCCAATAAGGTTGACCGTTGACGAAGTTGTTTTGCATCCAATGGCCATCGGGTTGCTGAATAGCTATCAAGTAGGCCATCAGTACACGCACTTCTGCAATGAGGCCACAAGCCAGCATGGCAAAACCGACTTCAACAGAATCGCGAGGCCATACTAGGTGATAACCCCCTACATCTTTATGCGTATCCCCCCATGGGGTACTTAAACTTGCCACTAATGAACCTGGAAAAGTACGTCCTTCGTGAGTTTTGATCACGGCAATCGAGGTACGAACCGCATCAGATAATTTTTTAGGTAATTTATCCAAACCAGGAAAATTGACCGTTTCATTCCAGGCTGCCCATAAATAAGCATACTGACGTCGTGCTTCTTGATAGCCTGCAGTGATTGAACTGCCCGCCAGCGTTGCCGCCCCTTGCGCGTTGCCTGAAAATGCTAGCGCTAATACACCTGAATTATGATTGAGCTCACCCATCATCGCGAGGTTGCCTGGCCCGGCTTGCTGATATTCCCAGCTCATACAGCCATTCCGGCTAAAGTCTTGCCATCCATCAGAGCTGCCTACGTAACCGACGCTCGCACGGGCAAAGCCGTTTTCTGCCGCTAATATCAGATAACGCCCTTTTTTATGCGCGGTTAAGCCTTGCGGAGAGACGGAACCGTAATTATCATCACCATCACCACCGATATGTGGTGCTAACAGTGGATATAACCTTAGTCCTTCACCTTCAAGGTGATAGCGAATCAGCAGCACATCACGTGCTGGGTCAGTGATAACTTCTAATTCAAGGCGATAGCGTTCATGGTGATGAACGATTTTAGGGATCGGCAAAGAGGATGACGGTGTGGTCAGTTCATACTGGCCGACCCGTTTCACTTCCGACCAAAAGTCATCCCCGGCGATGATAAACCCTAAGTCACGAATATGAGGTGTGCTGCAAGAAGGCCAATAGACTTCATTTAAGATGCCATACCCGACAGTAAACCATACGCGGCCTTGCCCTATCGCAGTTCCTACCATGTCTTTTGCACTGCTGGTCCAGGTTGCCGTGCTACCCGGGCCACTAGGCGCCTGTTGTTCACTCATTTGCTGTTTTCCTGTTCAAAAAGAGAACGCCATTGGTGCCCCGGGCGCATAACTCTTGATTGTGTATCAGGCCCCTGAGTGCCCGCTTTATACAGATCAGGCATGCCCTGTTGCCAAGCTTTTAGTACCGGATCAATGATCCGCCATGCCCATTCCACTTCATCAAAACGCAAAAAGTGAGCCCTCTCACCATTCAACGCATCAATCAGCAACTGCTCATAGGCCGATACTTCATATTGACCGTGCTGAGTATAAGGCGCACTCAGTGTGATCCCATGCGTATTCAAGTTCATACCGGGCAATTTTGCCGTCATGTGCATGTCCATCCCCATGGTGGGTGACAACCTGAATACTAGCCAGTTATTATCGACTTCAACGCCACCCGGGAGCGCCCCTGCAGGTGCTTTAAACTGCACGGCAATTTCAGCGTAGTTATTCGCTAAGCGCTTGCCACTGCGTAGATAGAATGGCACGCCATTCCAACGCCAGTTATCAATCTCAATCCGCAATGCAGCGAATGTTTCGGTATTGGTATCAACTGGGATCCCTGGCTCATTACAATAATCTGTTGCCGTTTCGCCATTAACTTGCCCTGCACAATATTGTCCACGCACCGCCCAATCATTTGCATCCATATAATCAGTTGGGCAAATCGATTTCAGCACTTCAACTTTATGATCGCGGAGAATTTCACAATCCCAACGGCCTAATGGCTCAATCGCCGCCAGTGTTAGCAGTTGCATTAAATGGTTCTGCAGCATATCGCGCATAGCTCCCGAGTGGTCGTAATAAACCGCACGGTTTTCAACCCCCAGCGTTTCCGCATAAGTAATTTGCACTTGTTCGATATTTTCCGCATTCCAGACCGGTGCTAACAAACGGTTAGCAAACCGGAAAATCATCAGATTTTGTGTTGCCTCTTTACCTAAGAAATGGTCAATGCGGAAAACCTGCGACTCGTCCCAATAAGCGTGAATTTGCTCACGCAATACTTTTGCAGAAGCTAAATCTGTTCCAAATGGCTTTTCAATGATAATACGTCGCCAGTCGTCACCATCGTCTTTGGACAACCCTGCTTCACCAATCGCTTGCGCGGCTTGTCCAAACAAGGTTGGTGGCAACGCGAGGTAAAATAGAGCCGATGGTGTCAATTTATCTTCAAGCGCTCGTAATGCTTCAGCTTCGAGTGAACCACTGACAAAATATAAATGCTCACTGAAAGCTTTCCATTCTAAATCATTGAAGTCATTAATAAAATCAGTAAGCGCATCATGAATATGCTTTAAAAAAGTATCACGTTCCCATTTATCAATCGAATAGCCAATAATATTCAATTCAGGGATCAAACCAAGTCGATGCAAACGAAATAATGATGGCATCAATAAACGTTTGGTCAGATCCCCACTAGCCCCTAAGATCACTAAAGAAAGGCGGCTCATTTAGCCCCCCCTTGATCCGCTGATTTTTCTTTATGGCCGCCAAATGCATGGCGCATGGCGGATTGAATACGATCAGCAAACAGGCCATTATCGCGAGAAGCAAAACGTGAATAGAGCGCGCTGGTCAGTACTGGCGCGGGCACACCCAGATCGATTGCCGCAGTCGATGTCCAACGGCCTTCACCAGAATCAGAGACACGGCCTGCATAGTTTTCAAGATCAGGCGATTGATGCATCTCTTGGGCGATCAGATCAAGTAACCATGATCCGACCACGCTACCACGACGCCATAGCTCACTGATCTCACCCACCGGTAACTTGTATTGATAATATTCGGGGTGTTCAAGCGGTGCAGTTTCTGCATCGGCGGCAACTGGGTTTAGCCCTTGATCCGCATTTTTAAGAATGTTCAAGCCTTCGGCATAAGCCGCCATCAAGCCATATTCAATGCCATTGTGAACCATTTTAACAAAGTGGCCTGCGCCACTAGGGCCGCAATATAAGTAACCCTGTTCGGCTGGAGAAGGTTCACCCGTGTTACCTTCCGTGCGCGGGGCAGCATCCACACCCGGCGCTAATGCACGAAAAACGGGCTCTAAATATTGATAATGTTCTTTCGGCCCACCAATCATTTGGCAATAACCGCGCTCTTCACCCCATACGCCACCACTTACACCAACATCCATATAGTGTAACCCTTGCGCTTTTAATGCATTGGCACGGCGAATGTCTTCAGTAAAGTGAGAATTACCCCCATCAATGAGCGTATCACCTTCCTCTAATAATGGTTTGAGCTGTGCAATAACGCTGTCAACGACGGCAGCAGGCAGCATCATCCAAATATGCCTTGGTGCTTGTATATTTTTCACCATTTCCTCAAGGGATCTGTTAAAAATGACGCTGTCAGGCAATTGCTGACGAATAGCCGCATTTTGGTCATACACTACACATGAAATGCTTGCTTGCTGGATACGACGTACCATTGCGGCGCCCATTCTGCCAAGCCCAATAAAACCCAGTTGAAGCTGATTTACAGATGATTGACTCATAGGTTATTCCCCCAAATTCTGATCCCACCAATAAAGGCTTTGTCATTATCTCCACGCCGGACATGCTCAGACAATTCAGTAAATTGATGCACATTACCGCCACCAATCACAATATAGTCCGGCATTAATGCTTCATAAAAATAGTCTACAATCGTCAATACGCTTTGCCGCCACACATCATCGCCAACCGATTCACGGTAATGCTCACTCACATAGTATTCATAATCGTGTTCAAGGTATGGTAAATGCGAGATCTCCATTGGCTGTAATTGCTGGTTAACTATCAATGCACTCCCCAACCCCGTTCCGAGTCCCAAAAACAGCATGCTGCCACCTTCATAGCTACCAACGGCTTGCATGGCTGCATCATTAATCAGACGAGTAGGGCATGAAAAGGCATTGACTAAATCGAAATCAACCCAACCACGCCCTAAATTAACAGGCTCGCTAAGGATACGATTGCCTGAAATAGGTGATGGGAAGCCAATGCTTACGCCATCAAATGACGATGGATCAACATATTGATTAATATTGTAAATAAACTGCTCTGGCGTCATTGCATGCCCAGAAACAAATTCAATCGCAGGTGTATTAGCTGCGGTATAGAGCTTAACGTGAGTCCCCCCCACATCAACCACTAAGATCCGCCCCTTGGCAGGAGTATCCGAAAGGGTAATAACGCAAGATTTTTGATGCTTTACAGGCATAGACAAAATTCCTCCAGTTTACCAGCTTTGTAGTGGTCAACTAGTACTGGCCACCGCATTAGACTGTAAGTAATATAGCCGTTCCGATTCGTTTGGCGTTAGGCCGCCGTTGTATCCGTGAGTGTAGTGGATCACAAAATCAGGACACCTTCGTAGCCTCTTTCCATTGTTTTTCGTACTCGCAGGGGGATAACCCTCCGTTATACTTATGTGGTCTAATCTGGTTGTACCAGTTTCGTAACCAGCTCTGAATATCCTGTGAGGCATGATGCAGATCTTTATACGCTGTGCTCGGTATCCATTCACTTTTCAGACTTCGGAACACCCTTTCCATCGGTGAGTTATCCAGGCAGTTTCCTCGGCGACTCATGCTTTGCATTACCCCACTTCGCCATAATAACTGTCTGTATTGTTTGCTTTTATACTGACAGCCCTGGTCTGAATGAAAGTAAGCGTCATTAAATCCCCACGTTGCTCTACCGCGGGGTTTAAGGCAGGGTGATCTTCCAGGGCAGCAGCGAGTCCCAGTCGATTTCATCATCCGGTGATTTCAGTGCCGTCAGCAGCGCATGCAGATAATCGTACTGGTTCAACCCATTGATTCGCGCGCTTTCCACCAGACTGTACAACAGCGCACTGGCGTGTGCACCGTGAGCGTCACTGGTACCGCACCTACCGTTTAACGGGATGAGATATCATGCTCTTGTCTTTGGCATTCACCGAAGATCAGAGGCAATATGGCAAAGAAGAACCATCGGACTCCCGACGAATGGCGTCAGCTCTTTGAGGCACAGCAACGTTCCGGGCTTAATCTGTAGCTGGACGTTTACCAACTACCCTGACATGGGGGATTTCATCACAGACCTCGCTCACGGACCCAGGCACGCACTTCTTGATTAGGGCGCAATTCTCGGGTATGGGCTGCGACGATCCGTTCGCCATCAGCCAGACCGGAAACGATCTGGATACCATTGGCGGTTAATTGCCCGATTTTAACCCGTCGGGGTTCTACAAATAATATCCCCCCCTTATCTTTAACTACCCACACGTGTGACTGATTATAAGGTGTATTGCCTCGGTCAAATACTGCCTCTGCGGGTACCACAATATTGCTAGCCTGCGTGACGTTAGCTAGGTTGCCGAGGTTTATTTTTACACTACCGCTCATGCCGGAAAGCAAGGGGAAACCCTGCGGGCGTTCCATGGTTAATGTCATCTGATAGGTTAATGAGTTCGTCGTAGTATCAGTTGTGTGTTCCTTATAACGAGCCGAAAAGTAACGATTTGGAAGGTTATTCAACTGAACCATTGGCTGATAGTGTATGTTATTGCTGTCAATGATACGAAAAAGATTTTCGGGGATACTGAAGAGCACATCCAGAGAATCCAGAGAATTTAAAACGGCTATTGATTGTCCCATTTGAACAACTTGATAATTACGGACGGTGACCTCGGCGATAATGCCGCTAAAAGGCGCACGTATTTGCATATCGCGCAGTGCTTCCTGAGCTAATTTCAACTCGGCCAGAGCAGAGTCACGAGCCGCACGCTGTATGTCCAGTTCTGCACGTGAAATGACCTTGTTGGCATTTAAAGTGGCATAGCGATTGAACTGGGTCTGTGCCAGCTTAAAACGAGCATCGCGGTCACTCAATCGCAACCGGGCATCATTGCTGTTAAGTTCTGCGATCAGTTGTCCCTGTTCAACCTGTTCACCCTCTGAGACCAGAAGCTGTTGTAACTGCCCTGAACGTTTAAAAGCTAAAGGAGTTCTATCGCTAGCAATTATTCGGGCTGGGAAGGTCCGCACACCGAGTTGAACACTATTTCTAACATCAAATATACGGACGAACGGTACTCTCTCGATATGTTCAGAGGGCGCTCTGTCACAAGCAGAAAGGAAAAATATTATAATGGTTACGATAACAATACGTTCTACATTCACTTTATCATCTCTGCGGGGCAAGTTTAAAGGATGTCGGAGCAGATACCTGCATCGCTATTGAGGTTCTTTACCTACCGATATTATCATCAATGCGTTTTAACATATAAGGGAAGAACGGGTTTGATGCGAGACGCATCAGTGAGTCCAACCCTACAACCAGCACGGCTCGTTCACCGCGTGCGGCAAATGTCCCTAGACTGATCCCGTATTGATTACGTGGTTCTGGGTAGCGACCATACAATGAATCACTCATCGGGAATGGCAATGCAACATGTGACAACGAGAAAATATCCGGTGGATAGACAATGCCGAGTGGTTCCGTTGTTTCTGCTGTTTGCCCCGCAGTCGTAGTACGTGCCAATGTATCTGTGGTTTCAGGGGAGACATTGGTGACTATTGTGGCTTTATAACTTCTTGGTGGGAGGGGCAGCAAACGGGATAAGGCAGTATAGGATGACGTTCTCAGTAATGGCCCGAAACTGACGGCTTGATTCAAATCGAACAAAACCACTTCACTGCCGTTTGCCGGCAAATGGTTATATAGCGCGGTAATCACCGAACGCGTACTGACGGTCGAGTCCAGGACTGACTGGAACGTCAGTATGGGGGGTAATCCATCCATTTTTTTATTTTTTGCATCACGGATTATCTGTTTTTGTAATTCTTGCGTTAGCAGGAAAGACTGACGGGCGGCATTGACTGGAAACGAATTGTATTTAAATGGATTAAACTCGGGGACAATACCTAACCATGCAGCCTTGGCAAAGGCAGGAAATAAAGCCGGCCAGCCAGCAACCCCAGCAAATCGGGCAAACCGGGTGACGCCAATCATCGGCGAAATGAGTACTACCCTTTGAGGTTGTGCCAGCGTGGAATCCTCAAGGGAATCCAGCGTATATTTCATAGCCAATGCTCCCCCGTTGGAAAAACCGACCATATGCAAAGGAAGATCATTACCACTGATGTATTTGGCCTCACGTACCGCCAAACGGGTTGCAGCCAGCCAATCCTCCCAGTTCACGTCAGTCAATGCCCCAGGAACGGTACCGTGTGCCGGTAAGCGAATACCGACAACTACATAGCCAAACTGGCGATAATTATCTGCGATATGACGCAAACTGTAAGGTGTATCAGTTAAACCATGCAGCAAGACTACAGCCCCTTTCGGTTTTCCTGGCGGCACCATCACGTAAGAGCGATTCCAGTCAGTCGGGAACTTTTCAGGGTAAATAGGACTCCCGAAATAGTAACGGTTCAACGGGGTTTTTACGCTGCTATCCAACTTGTCGGTCACATTAATCCGGACCTCTTTAAAAAGGGCGTCCTCAGCGCTCAGGTAGGTTGCCCAATCAGCTTTATCTATCGCGTCCGCACGCATTTCATGCGGCACGAAGGTATGCCAAAGTTGGAGGTCTGGGCCTCGCTGTATGAAATAGACACGTCCGGCAAGCGCCCCGCCCCCCAAGATTACCAGATACAACACGATACGCTTCATCCATTTGATAACCATATACATATATTCACTCTTTTTCATCTTGTCACGACGGAGACTGAACGCTCGGCAACCATGTCCACATGCGTCACTGAGCAGGAGCGAGGAAGACTCCCTTGCCCAACCCATCCTCTCTTTCTGAAACGGGATGCGCAGCGAGAATGTTTTTAAAAATATTCTCCTCGATTATAGCAATATTATATCTCATGTGTTTGCTCCGTCCTTGTTGGTGGTTGGGAACAAAATCATGGCAATACCACGCTCGCAATAATAGGTGTGGTTCCAACGACGCTTACTGATCGACAACCCGCCAGATGACGCTGTCGGCGAGCCCGTCGCCATCGATGACGCCTTCGTTCCCGTTGTGCTCGAACGGTAGCACGCCTGCGGCGTGAGCTCGTCTGCTGCGCAGCCGAAGTCCTTTCCACCCTCATCGCCGTATTTTATACTGTCCTTCATGTACATACCGCGACCTGCAAAGCTCCTGTTCCAGCACGATGATGGCTGGGAACGCTTCCTTGAGAAGAATGGCCATCAGCTCACCGACTGGACCAAACTCTCCGTCGAGCACATGCTTGCCTGCGGAACCCCATTTACCTAAAGGAATTCGACCTTGCCGCCGTCCAGATGGTACATGCTGCCGACAATCTTGATTTTTCCGTCCTCTTCCAGTTTTTTCAGCACCGGGCTGTTTTTGCGGATATCGTCAATGGTCATGGTGACGTTGGTTTTGGCCACGGCATCAACAAACTTGTCGTTGTTACCGTTGCGTTCTCCTGTAAATTCGGTCTTGTCGATAGCCGGTTTGATCTTGTTGAGCAGCCCGGTCAGGTTGCCTAGTTCGACATTCTCGATAGCTCCCTTTACCGCACCGCAGGCGGTATGCCCCATCACCAGCACCACTTTGGCCCCGGCAGCGACACAGGCAAACTCCATGCTGCCCAAAATATCGTCATTCTGAATATTACCGGCCACGCGGGCGTTAAAGGTTTCACCGATGCCGACGTCCAGCAGGATCTCCGCCGGGGCACGTGAGTCAATGCAGCTTAAAATCACCGCGGCCGGGAACTGCCCCTGTGCGCTGGCCTGCTTTTGGGCGACATAATCATGCTGCTGCATTTTGCCTTCACGAAAGCGTATATTGCCGTGTTTAAAGCTTTCGATGATCTCATCCGGCGTCATTTTATCGCGTTGTTCTTTGGTCATCGCGGCGGCAAAGGCCACCGATGGGGTCGTGAAACCGGCAATGCCGGTCACAGCTAATACTGAAAGAGCTGCGGTACGCTTTAATAGGACACGACGTGGTGGTTCTTGGGCGGGCTGCTTACTCATGGTTATTATTCCTTGTGCTATTGGGGGGACAAAACGTCGCACAGGTTCGCTGAGTAAACATCGGGAGCCTGTTGATGACGTGAGTTGGATTTCGTCTGGCAATGTATAAGCAATTTAAGTGTATACACCGCCCTTCTTTTCGCCTGGTTATTTTGTGCGGGCTATTCTCTGGATAACGGAAAAATCTGAGGTTCCGGCGTAGAACCCCCAGTTGCGTCGCCTGGCATTACAAAACCCCGGACAGACGCTTCATCGACAACCTGCTGCGCCACAATCGCGAGAACCAGGAGCTCCCGTTATGAACGGTAGCACGCCTGCGG
>NZ_AYMQ01000028.1 GCF_000633355.1 Serratia sp. H1w | reverse complement strand
GTTTTACATCGGTAGCGACAATGAAGACGCAAATATTATCGAGTTGGCGCGTGAACGTCTGGCTAATCCTGGCAAACTGATCCGAGTAACACTCGATGACTTATAAGATTAACTTTGATAATGCAGCGTTGAAAGAGTGGAAAAAATTAGGTAAGACTGTACGTCTACAGCTAAAAAAGCAACTGGCGCAGATTGTTAAAGCACCACGCGTTGAGGTCAATCGACTGCACTCTTTACCTGATTGCTATAAGATCAAACTCCGCGCATCCGGTTATCGGCTAGTTTACAAGGTCGAAGATGAGACAGTTGTGATCCTCGTTCTTGCTGTAGGTAAAACGTGAACGGCTTGACGTTTACAAAGCAGCCGCCACAAGGTTGGGTTAGTTAGGAGGCGCTAAAAACCCCATTAAAAAATGACATGATCATAGATAACAAGGCATTCTTCCAGGAAAGTGTCCGTCCCCTTAATTCTGTCATAAACGTCGATACCCCCCAACTCCCCTCATGTCACAGCTCTGATGTTGTGAGTATGCCGGGCTCTCAAGCAACTCGGAAATTCACAGCGAAATGTCTCCGTCCTGGCTGTTCACCAGACAGGGCGGAGATATTTGAACAACCGTAGGGCGTTAGCACGGATTATCTCCTATAACATTCCACTTAGCCCAAAGCTCAGGGAATGAATATGCATCGCCACACAATACACCGTGCTTTCAACCCGCTGTAAGATACAGCTGCCAAACTTTTTCCGCAAACTCATCTGCCGCTAAGTCCTGGAAACCAATACAAACGTCCTACTGCCATTCCAGAATTCGATTGAACAACAGACTGGCGATATGCTGTTTCTGGGATAAGACAGCATGCACATAAATCACGCCGCCTTTATCATTCAGATGTGTGCTGTACAGGACACGATAACCGTCGGCAGTGTTGCATTCTCGGTATTTGGCGCAACCCAATGCCAGAAGCTCCTGACAGACTGGACTTCCTTCAGGGAACTGCCCCGTTTTCTCTTCAAATTCATCCAACGCATTCGCGATCACCGGTTTGGGATCAACCTGGCGATCTCGCAGAAAATGTGCGATGGTTTGCATCGTCATTTTTGCCGTGGATGAATAAATAAATGTGACGTCACTCACGGCCATTACAGCGCATCCAAGAGTTGTTCACGTGTAAACGTATGGCCTAACTCAATGTCTTTTTCAGATAGTGTCATCAATTTGAGTAACGCAATGCTTTCATCCCGACGAACCCGATCGTCATAGGATTCGATAACGTAAGCAGGATGGCCGTTTTGCGTCACAATCAGAGGTTCGCTCAAATCGAGTTTGGCCGCATTCTGTTTCAAGTAACTTATCGTCTCGGTTTTCATGGTATCTCCTTCTTTTGCATCATCCAGATAAGTCTAAATATAGACTGAATACAGTTTCATCACAAGCTATCCCTTGGCACAGTACGGGTTCTGCCACATTAAGACGGTATGCTGTTTTATTATGATGTTGCCCGATAATGCTTCAGATACGAAAAGCCGTTAAACGGTCACATGACCCATGTCGATATCATCGCGCAATGTGTTTGCTGATATCTGGCTTATGCCCTGAGCCTGCGCAATCTCGAAGAGATAGTTGCTACTTCAACGGAGCTTCGCAACAACAGGCTCATGAGGGTTTGTACAACGCAGAGGCTTCAGCGTCTCGTATCATAGTGATCGCATCATGGGTCGGCAAGGTGAACTGCACCTGCCGACTGGCCACGATATCGAGCGCAAACACCCGCGTGTACACTTCCGTGCTCTCCGCTTTTTCATGCCCCAATAACCCCTGCACCGCTTTCAATGGCGTTCCTTGGTACAACATGTGCATGGCATAACTGTGTCGAAACACATGCGGTGTCACCGGCACACTCAATCGGATCCCCTCGCGTTTCGCTAAATGCTCGGCTTTCGTCAACCAATTGCGTACACCTCGATCGCTGATCTGCCAGACTGGCAGAGGGGAGCGCTCACCGGTCTCGGTATCGATTTCAAACAACTCCTTGGTGCTGGCAAATAGCCGGCGCAGCTCATCCACAAATTGCGGATCGGTCAACGGAACCGTGCGGTTCGCCGACTTGCCTTTCGTCGGACGGCCACGACCGGTACGACGTTGTTTGGCCGTACGCAGTACCACATGCGGCATCGCCACATTGAGCCGAAAATCCCGGCGCCTAAGCGCCAGCGCTTCATTGATCCGGGCGCCGGTATTCCACAGAAGATTGATCAGTCCATGCTGTGTCCAGTCCGGTAAAAAGTGGAGAAGGGCAGCCACTTCCGGAGCGAGAAGATACCGGGGCAGGTCATCATAAGTCATGGCCATATGGCGCAACGACAGCGCACGTTGATAATCTTGCGGTGCCAGCATTGGGGTGGTTTCACCCGCGGGGGTCCCCACAATGGCCAGTGCCGAATCATAGGTCATCATCTGCTCCTGTTACGCTGTCTACCAAGGACGTTTACCCCAGTCACAAGATCCGCGGAGGATCGGATGCACGACAGCAGCTGAATAAAAAACGGTCAAACCATTATGGTTGCGCTACGTAAAAAATTCACGCCTACGCCCCACGTCGACGTTCAGATTTCACGTAGCGCAATTTCTTTCAAAATCGGGCAAAAACGGATGTTTTCGTCGTCAATGCACTGCAACGCCTCACCAGTATCGCCAAACCACCGTGCCAGCGCACGGGCAATAATTCGTTTTCGCGATCGGTCATCATTGCCTCCGCACTTCCGACTTTTGGCAATATACCATAAATAAGAAGCAAAAAGACGGCTAAGCAGGATCGGCAGCGGATCCAAAAAGGATCCATTTACGCTGTATGTCGTGTTATCTATGCGGGAATGGCACTAAATACGGGATAAAATCCCTGAAAATGCCTCAAGAGGATCCGCTTCCGAAAATGGCAGAGAGCGGAAAGGACGATCCCGCTGCCGGGAAAAGCGTCCTAGTCTACCTTCCGAAAAAACCGGAACTCGGAAATGCCAATCCCGCAGCGGCGGAAGGAGGATCAGACCACGTTCGGCCGCCCACCGCGTCGCTCCCCCGACGAGGCGGTCAACGCCCCCGGGTGACAACGGGGGTGACACGCGGGGCCACCGTTCAGAGACAGCATGCCTCCCGGCGGGGAAAAGAGCGCGGGGCTTCCAGTGTCTCCATGAAGTTTAATTTTTGATTTTTTGATTTTGACAACTTAACAATATCAACTATACCCGTGATCATTGAAGATGCTTGATTTTCAGACGTCAGGAGATCATTCTGTCACACATGAAAATATTCATTACTGAGCAACAAAAAGCGGAACTTGAACGCCTTCACAATACCAGCCGTGATAAGCGGGTTTGTGATCGCATTAAAGCCGTTTTGCTGGCCTCTGAAGGCTGGAGTTCGGCCATGATTGCCCAGGCATTGCGGTTGCATCAGACAAC
>NZ_AYMQ01000027.1 GCF_000633355.1 Serratia sp. H1w | reverse complement strand
TATACCCGTGATCATTGAAGATGCTTGATTTTCAGACGTCAGGAGATCATTCTGTCACACATGAAAATATTCATTACTGAGCAACAAAAAGCGGAACTTGAACGCCTTCACAATACCAGCCGTGATAAGCGGGTTTGTGATCGCATTAAAGCCGTTTTGCTGGCCTCTGAAGGCTGGAGTTCGGCCATGATTGCCCAGGCATTGCGGTTGCATCAGACAACAGTCGATAATCATATCCACGAGT
>NZ_AYMQ01000026.1 GCF_000633355.1 Serratia sp. H1w | reverse complement strand
GTCGATAATCATATCCACGAGTTCCTGAATCAGCGAAAGTTAAAGCCTGAAAATGGGGGCTCGGCCAGCAAGCTCTGTGCTGAAAAGACGGCTCTGTTAATCAGCCAGTTATCAGAAAATGTTTTTCATCATGCCCACGAGATAATCACTTTCGTTGCGCAGATATGGGGAATTACCTTTACCGTCCCCGGTATCAATAAATGGCTGCACCGTAATGGATTCACCTACAAGAAACCGGCAGGTATCCCCCATAAATTCAGCGAAGAGAAGCAGGCTCAGTTCATTGAATATTATGAAAAATTGAAAGAGGGTGCCGGTGATGAACCCGTTCTCTTTATCGACGCTGTGCATCCGACACAGGCCACGAAAATGAGCTATGGGTGGATACGTAAAGGACAGCGAAAAACAGTCAAAACAACCGGCAGCCGTACCCGGCTGAACATCATGGGAGCCCTGAATATGAAAGCGCTGTCATGTCCGGTTATCGGGGAATATAAGACGATAAACGAATACAACGTATGCCGTTTTTTCAATGAGATACGTAAGGTTTATCCGGATTACAACCAGCCAGTTCACATCATTCTGGATGGCGCTGGCTATCACCGCTCAAAACTGGTGAGAGACTGGGCGGAGGTCGTTAATATCAGGCTTCATTACCTTCCCCCCTACAGTCCGAACCTGAACCCAATAGAGCGAATGTGGAAGCTAATGAATGAATATGCCAGAAATAATCGATATTTCAGCAATCCGCGCGAGTTCCGGGATGCTATATCTACTTTCTTTAAACAAACGTTGCCAAAAATAGCGGATACATTGGGCAGCCGAATTAACGATCGCTTTCAGGTGCTCAAGACAGCATCTTGAGGTTTATTGGGTATAAAAGCGACGTAGCTGCCAAACCCACCGGTTGCACCGGTTTTATGTACCCAAGAGGCGCTTGATAGTGGCATTGGCGG
>NZ_AYMQ01000025.1 GCF_000633355.1 Serratia sp. H1w | reverse complement strand
CAAGAAAACCGGGGCGGTTCATTCACAGATTAACCGGTTCTGTGTCATGCAGAACCGGTAAGCTACGTCAATGTGAGTTCACCGTAGCATTACAAAAGATAAGCAAGTAACTGAGTATCATTGAGCGCGTGGTTATCGGTCAGGCGACGTAAAACGCGCTCGATATCCCCCGTGCTTTCGGTCAGTCGGCTCAGTTGGCGATGCATCTCGCCAGAGGCGTAATTTTTCTTTGCCAGCAACGAGACGGCATGATCATACAGTTCCTGTTCAGTCACGGCTTATTCCTTTTGTCGTAATATAGACGGCACGGGGATCTGCCAACATGTCATCACGTCGGGCTTCCTCGCAGTACAGCCAGCAGGGCCTGGGTGTCCAAACGGCCCACGCCGTCGCTACCGGCCAGTAAGTCCTCAGCCAGCTGGCGCTTTCGGCCGTGCAGGGCGACCATCTGTTCTTCGATGGTGTCTTCCATCACCAGGCGGTATACCGTGACCGGGCGCTCCTGCCCTATCCGATGGGCGCGGTCGCTGGCCTGGTCTTCAACGGCAGGGTTCCACCAGGGATCGAGATGAATGACGTAATCGGCAGCTGTCAGGTTGAGTCCGGTGCCGCCGGCCTTCAGGCTTATCAGGAACAGGTCGCCCTCGCCCGACTGGAATGCGGCCACCCGCATCTCCCGTTCGGTCGGCGGGGTTGAACCGTCCAGATATTGGTAGGTGATGCGCCGTTCATCCAGCGCAGTGCGCAACAGTGTCAGGTGGTCGACGAACTGGCTGAAGATTAGAGCCTTGTGGTGGTTTTCCCGCAGCTCATCGATGATGTCCAGACAGGCCGCCAGCTTGCTACCCGCCAGCGAGAGGTTATCCAGCACCAGTGACGGATGGCAGCAGAACCGGCGCAAGCGGGTGATTTCTGTCAGCACCTGCAACGGTTTGATGTCGTCACCGCCACTGTCCAACCGCTCTACTGCCTGCTGGCGCAATGCCTTGTACCAGTGTCGTTCCTCGTCACTCAGAGGAATGCTGTGAAGGATATCGGTGCGAGGGGGCAATTCGTCCAGTACCTGCGATTTGGTTCTGCGTAATATAAACGGCTTAAGCAACTGCTTCAGCGTGGTGCCGGCCAACCGGTCACCTTGCTCAATCGGCGTTGCAAATCGTTGATTGAACGGTTTCAGACCACCCAGCAGACCCGGGTTGAGGAAGCGGAACAGGCTCCACAGTTCGCCCAGGTGATTCTCGATTGGCGTGCCGCTCAGCGCCAGGCGGAAATCCGCCTTCAGCGCCATCACGGCATGCGCCCGTTGGGTTTGTGCGTTCTTGATGGCCTGCGCTTCATCCAGCACCACGCTGTGCCACTGCTGGTTGGCAAACGTCTGCGCATCCTGCAGCAGCAGGCCATAACTGACCACCACCACATCAAACGTGCCAACGTCCGCTATCTCGCGCTGGCGCCGGTAGTCCCGCAGACGGAGTGTGGGAGCGAACCGTTCGCTTTCGCTCAGCCAGTTGCCGGCAAGGGACGTAGGCACCACCACCAGTTGCGGTCCGCCCGGGGCGCGTTCGAGCAGCAGGGCCAGTGCCTGCAGGGTTTTCCCCAGCCCCATGTCATCGGCCAGGCAGGCGCCGACACCCCACTGCGCCAACCGCGACAGCCAGCAGAAACCGGCCTGCTGGTAGTCGCGCAGTTCGGCCTTCAGCGTGGACGGCACCACAGGCGGGTGTTTTTCCCTGTCCTCAAGCCCGCGCAGTTGCCGGCGCCAGTCGGCGTCACCGTCAAGATGCCCGGCTTCATCGGCGAGCGTTTTCAACAGCGGCAGTGTCAGCGTATTCAGCGTGAGGGAGTCACTATCACCGGCAAGCAGGGCTATCTGCTGCAAGCGTAGGCGCAGTTGGTTATCTAGGGCCAGCCAGTCCTGCTCGCCGAGGCGGATGAACCGCCCGCGGCTTTCCTGCAGGAGTGTCAGTACCTGGCGCAGTTGCAACACCTTGTCGTCATCCAGCGCCAGTTCGCCGGACAGGGCAAACCACTCGTCCTGCCGGCGGACATGCAGTTTCAAGGCCTGTATATCGCGGCGTCCGCTCAGCCGCAGGCGTTCGCCTTCCGGCCAGACGCATTCAAGTTGCGTCGGGTCAATCGCGCGCAGTTGCGTCAGTGCCTCCAGGGCGTCCTGGGTATCGGTCAACTGCCATTCGGTGGTGTCTGTTGCTGATGCGTCGAGGGTCGGGCAAGCTGCCAGCACCTGCTGCAGCCGCTGTTGTTCTGCCGGCAGGTCGCGGCGGGTTTGTATCGCCTGACCGTTCTGTTCACCGTTGACGATGTCGCCGCCCCGCCCTGGCGGGAAGGCGGTGCCGTTTGGCAACGGGTGAACCCGCAGCTGCAGGCGCAGCCCCTCGCCAAGCGGCAGCAGATGCGCATACAGTTTTTCATCCGGGGGGACATGCGGAATGTGGGCCGTCAGCTCGGGCAGATTGGCCTGGACCGGCAGCAGGGGCGCGATGGATGACACCGACTGCAGGACCCGGTCGCGGGCGCGGGTCGGAATGCGCAGTTCCCTGCCAAGAATGCCGGCTATCTTGCGATGCTCGTCACTGACCGGATACACCACCAGGCGGGTCGGCGTTTCTTTTTCCCATAGCAGCCCGTGGCTGTCGCTGATGCCCGGCGGGTGGAGCGTGAGGGCGAGATGTTCCCCCGCCTCCGTTATCACCAGCGTCACCTGCCCGGGTTCAATGTCGATGCGTACGTCCGGGGCGTCCTGCCAGAACACCGCCGGGTGACCAACCAGCGCCGGCAAGGCGGCTTCGGCATCCAGCGTGTAGGTGCCGCTGTGCCCGTAAAAAGAGTACGCCGAGGTGTAGTGAATATGCCGCAACGCCTGCCGGTCCTGCGCCAGCAGCCAGGGTAGCGTGTCGGCCGCGTCGTTGAGGCGTTTGAGGGACAGCGTGCGCCCTTTGGTCCAGCCCTCCCGGTTGTATTTTTGTTCCCGGGGCTCCAGCGTCAGCTCGTAGCGATGCAGGGTCAAAAACCAGGCCATGCGGGATGTGTTGGCGTTTTCCGCCGCCGTCAGCTGGCGCAGGGCGGCCAGGGCGTATTCCCATGACGCCTTGCGCTGATACAGGGTGCTCAGCGGATGAGGCAGTTGGGGCGCCGGCTGGCGGTATTGCTGATGGAGCAGGTCGGCAATGTCCTGCTCCAGCCGGTGATAGCCACGGGTGGCCAACTGTCCTCTGAATATCTCGAGCCGTTGCTGCCCGCGTTCGCTGTCATCGGTATCACTTCGCCAGTGCCTGAGCAGCGCCAGCCAGACGCCGGCCATGCCGATGAGTGGCGTCGTGGCCTGCTCGGGTGAGGTGCCCTGCGGCGGCTTACCTTCGCATTCATGCAGCAGACCTGGCAGCAAGACCCAGCCACTGCCGAACCCCTCCTCGATGGCATGGTGGGCCAGTTCCCGAAGTGTTGCGGTATACGCAGGCTCATGATTGGCCAGCAGCGTTAACGCGGCCATCATGGACGGCAAGGGGGGCAGGTGCAGCTTGCGTTTACGCGTGGCCTTGCGGTACTGGCTGACGAGCAGCCGGTATGCCTCGAACGCAGCGTCTTTTTGTCCGAGGCTCAGGGCAATCCAGCCTGTGACGGTCGGAGGCAGTTCACCCTCCCCCCTAATTTGGTCAAGGCGGTTGTGGTCGCCTCGCCACAGGGCCTGCAGCGCCAGGGGCTCCCGTAACGCGGGCGGTGTCGTGCTCCGCGCGTCGCTGAAGGTGCAGGCATACTGGTAGATCGCGGAGCACTCAATGAGGCGGTAACAGGCCTCAACGAGAAAGCTGGCCAGCAGCGCTATCTGAATAGCCTCGTTCAACAGCGCAAAGGTGTGTCTGCCGGCCTCGTCATCCAACAGCTGAAAAGCCGGATGTGCCAGTGGGGCATACCCCGGATTTGTCATCCATTCGTCCAGGTATTGCGGCAGGGCTATCTCATCGCCAGCGAGAAGTGCATGCCACAGGCGGGCCCTGCGCGTACGCAGCCCGCTTAACAGGCGTGAATGGCCAGGGTGCTGCGGGGAGACGCCCCAGACGGCGGGGTGGGTGACCATGTAGCGGTAAACCACGTTATCATGACCGGCCAGGTGGTAGCGGTTGTTCATCTCTTGCAGCCATCCTTGCGCCAACAGAACTTTCAGAGCTTCCGCCATATCCGCGGAATTCATGCGGCGGTGGGCAACGGGGCTTATCTCCAACTGATGCAGGTTATCCAGCAGGGCGGATTTTGCCAAATCGTCATGCAGGGCGAGCTGGCAGAGGATGGCGGTGAGAGGGAGGGGCAGATGCGCAATCCCGGTCTCCGCGTTGTCAGCGCGTGAAGGTGTGTTTTTGTGTCCGGTCATGGTATCACCTTTGTTACGTGACCCCAGCGCTTCGGCCGCGGTCCGTCCAGTTCCCTAGTGCTGTGCGCCGGCGACGACTGACTCGGTGCGCGATGTGTCCTTTTGGCCAGGTTGTGCTTATGTTGCGGATGCAGGCTCCAGCGCGATGGTGTGGCAGGTCTCCGTGCTGTCGAGCAGGCGTGTGCCCAGACCGAACTCCGCCATGACGTGCATAAACTGGTCGAGGTCCCCGACGACACGAAACGGGACGGCGTGCAGATGGCGTCCGTCCTGGGCAAAGGCGGCGTTCAGCGCCACTTTTTCGACGTAGAATCCGTTGTGCTGTGACGGTACCGGCGTAACGCCGGATTTCCACTCCCGTGCATCCATCACACAATTGTCCCAGCCCTGGTCTTTCAGGGTTTCAGTGGCGTAGGTGAGCCGGAACAGGTCGGATTGTGCCGCCAGATTGCCGCTGCAGGAGCGCCAGAGGTAGTCCAGATGCTGGCGTAACTTGCCGGCGGGACCGTGTTTGCGGCCTCGCTCGAGGAGCCACTGGATGTCAATGGCGACGCTCCTGGGGAAGCGTTTTTGCTTTTGTGCAGTGGCCAACCAGCGAATAAGGAACAAATTTTCGGCATACGGCGTGCCGGCGATGCCATCCTGACGCGCCAGTCCGAGCGCCGCCAGGGCGCAGAACGCGAGATGGCTGAGCGCTGACGTGGTGTTTTCCGGGGGAACGGATCCGGTTTTATCTGACAATGGCTACCCTGCCCGTCGAAGCGAAAGATTAGTGGCGGATCTGCGCCAGATCATCAGTGGTCAGACCGGTCATTTTCATGACCGAATCGCGATCGAGGCCATTGGCCAGCATGGTGCGGGCTATTTTCAGTGCCGCTTCGCGTTCACCTTCCTGACGCCCTTTTTCCATACCGCGCTGTTCACCCAACTGGATACCCTTCTCGATACCTTTCTGGATACCCTTCTCGATACCTTTTTGTTCAAGCTGTTGTGCGATCGTCATCAGTTCATCCTCATGTTGCGGTACCCGCAGGGCCAGTTCACGAACAAATGCCTGCGCATCCGCCGATTCCCCGGCCTGGATAATATAGTGTATCAGCGAAATCACCTGGGGCGAAGACAGATAGCCGGCCAGCAGGATAGCGGATAGTCTGTCTGTCAGTTCAGCCAGGTCGCGCTGGCGAATATGTTTCTGCAGCAGGGTCAGTGCGGCCATGCTGCGGTGGCCCATGATCTCCTCGTCGGGAATGACGGTCACATCAACCAGCGGAAAATCGCCGGTATACAGTTTCCTGGCCAACATTGGGTCATCAAACTCCTGCAGCCAGTTGGTGGAATACGGATACGGGCTGCGTTTGCCGGTATAGAACAACACGGGAATGACCAGTGGCAGCTTTTTATGGCCTTCATCGAGATGACGCTGCATGGCCGCGACCGCGTACCGGATGAGCCGAAACGCCATGTGCTTATCCGGGCTGGACTGAACCGCCCCGGTTTTCT
>NZ_AYMQ01000024.1 GCF_000633355.1 Serratia sp. H1w | reverse complement strand
ACCCACAGGGAGAGGGGACCGTCCGTGCCACGTTTTATACTGGTGCTCATATTGGCAGAACTGTCCGTACCTCGATTTACTCCGCACCTGACCACCACGCTGAACTGGCTCCCTCTCCTTTTTGGGGAGAAGGTTGGGGTGAGGGGTGCAAGCAGCTCGGGCTTACCGTTTCTCTAACCACGCGCCATAGAAGCTAGGCCGCCCCACGGCTTCAAAATTGACGCCTTTCAGATAAGGAGCGCCGGCAAACACCTGCGGCTCTTCGAAGAACGGGATCACGTAGGCTTGCTCCAGCAGATACTTCTGGGCCTCACCGGCGATCTGCAAGCGCTTGGCCGGATCCACCTCAGAGGCGATCCCCAACAGCAGTTGGTTCAGTGCGCTATCGATGAATTTGCTGTTCTGGCTGGTGCCCCCTTGCTGCAACAGGCCATCACGATTGGTGGGGTAAAACTGGCTTTTAATCACATCGGGATCGGCGCGACCCACTTCGACCACCGAAGCCGGTGTCTTTTGCGGATCGAGGTTATCCGCCACCCGGCTGCCCGCATCGCCCGCCAGGATATTCAACCGTGCGCCCACCTTGCCCCACTGCTGCGAGACCAACTGCAACACGGCCTTGTTTTGCGGCTGCGGCAGCGACTCATACACCGTTAACAGCAGTTGCTTACCCTCTTTCTGACGCAGGCCATCGCTGCCTTTTTGCCAACCGGCGTCATCCAACAGACGGTTGGCTTTCGCCAGATCAAAGGTCAACTTGTCGGAGAGATCGACAAAGCCAGCGGCCGAAGAAGCAATCACCGATTTGGCCTGGGGATAGTTGGCTGAGAACAGCGTATCGACGATCTGCTTGCTGTCGGTGGCATGTAATAGCGCTTGCCGCACGCGAATATCGGCCACCAGCGGATTATCTGGGCGGAAGGCAATGCTGTCGTTAACGCCACGGGTTGGCGCGGCGTAAATAGTAAAGCCCTGATCCTGAGTTTGCTTCTCATCGTAAGCCTGGATCTGGCGAATAAAGTCCGCCTGTCCGGCCTGCAACGCGCCAATCCGCACGCTGTCCTCCGGGGTGACGATCACCTTGATGGCATCCAGATTGGCCCGCCCTTGTTGAGCCAGCTTGGTGGGCCCCCAGCGATAGTCTTTACGCACGCTGAGATCGACCTCGCGCCCCAGGGTTTCGCCACTCACCACAAACGGGCCGGAGCCGATGATATGCCGTGCATCACCTAGTTCATCATATTGGCGCGCCAACGTGCTGAGCGAGACCAGCCCGGAACCAATGGTCGCCGTCCCTTGCAGGAAACCAGGGGATGAGCGTTTGAAATAGAATTTGACCGTGAGCGGATCGATGACCTCACTGCGCTCATAGTTATTGATCACTTCGGAAACTGGCAAGCGCAGCGCTTTATTGCCCAGGCCATAAGTATCAAAGTTCTTTGCTACCGCGTTGGCATCCAGCGGTGTGCCATCGGAAAAGGTCACGTCGGGGCGCAGCTTAAAGGTGTATTCCGTTTTATCGGGATTGCTGGACCAGGACTCCGCGATCCAGGGCTCAATCTCTAAGGTTTTCGGGTTCTGGTAGGTGAGCTTGTCGGTGATCTGGTTAAGAATACCGCCGTTGGGATAAAAACCACCGGAAGGGGGATACAGATTGGTATGCGCCTGCTGTTCCAGGTAGATCAGAGTACCGCCCTGCACCGCCGCGATAGCTGGGCTGAGCGCTGCGGCTGTCCCTGCTATTACTGCCAATCCACTGGTTAACGCCTTCAAAGGAAACTTAAACATGGGTGCCGTGCCTTCTTTATATGTCGGAATGTTATGGGTTAGATAACAAACCAAAACGGCACAGAGTTGAACGAACTAATTTAGCTAACTAATGATGGAAAACGCACAAGGACCTGTCGCTGCCAGTGACGCAATGCCAGGCCGGTTAGATAACCGGCCTGGAGTGAATCAAGATACCGTCACCGCTCTGGAGAAGCCGGTAGCCGAAGGTTTATTGCTAAAGCGTGTGAACGCCGTCAGCACCACCGCAATCACCAGCGAACTGCCCATAAAGACGTAAGATGCCTGTGGCCCGTGGAAAATCCCATTCAGATAGCCGACTATCCATGCCCCGACGAAGGACCCCAACGCCCCAAAGCTGACAATAAACGCCATGGCACCCGCCATCACGTTACGTGGCAACAGCTCTGGGATGGCGGCAAAGAATGGCCCATAAGGCGTATACATTGCTCCACCAGCGATAACCAGAAGGATATAGGACAGCCAGAAGTGGTTGGCTCCCAACGTAAATGAAGCACAGAAACAGACCGCTCCAAGCCCGAGGAATAGCAGCACGATCAATTTACGTTGTTGGTATTTATCAGAAAAGTAAGAGGCGGTAAGCATCAAGGGTACTGCCAACAGGTACGGTGCCGCAGATAACCAACCCGTTGCAACGATGCCCATCCCAGAGGCGGTTTTCAGGATCGACGGCAGCCACATGATGAAGCCGTACATGCCAATATTCCAGAAGAAGTGGATAAATGACAGTGACAATACTTTACGGGAACGGAACGCCTCGCCGTAGTTTTTGATCGGCTTCATCTCGGCTTGCTCAGCCAATAATGCCGCCTCCAGATCGATCTTCTCCTGGTCACTGAGCCACTTGGCATCGGCAGGACGATCGACAAAGATCACCCACCAAATCGCCGCCCAGATAATGGCAGGCACGCCTTCAATGATAAACATGCCACGCCAGCCGAAGGCCTCTACCAGATAGCCGGAAAGGATCGACATCCATAGCACGGTGATGGGATTGCCCAGGAACAGAAAGGTGTTGGCCTTTGAACGCTCCTGCTTGGTAAACCAGTGGCTAAGGAATACCAGCATTGCAGGCATCACCACACTTTCTGCAACCCCCAACAGGAAGCGGATCACCGCCAATGCGGCTACGCTGTGCACCATCCCGGTGGCGGTCGCCAAAATGCCCCACAGTATCAGACTCCAGAAGATCAACTTTTTCGCACTACGCTTTTCCGCATAGATGCCGCCGGGCACCTGGAAAAAGAAATAGCCCAGGAAGAATAACGCCCCCAACAGCGAAGACATGCCTGGCGTGATATTGAGATCCTGCGCCAACCCGGAGGCGGCACCAAAGCCGTAGTTGGCGCGATCCAGATAGGCCAGACTGTAAGTGATAAATGCCAGCGGGATCAGTTTTCGCCAGCGGATCGGTGCCAATTTCTGTGGCAAATTCAAGCTCATAATACTTTCCCAACGGTGAGTGGTGATCGGCAGCCTGCACAGCCAATGGCCGCATTTTTTGTTAGTCCATTTGCTCTTGAACCTGTCATACATTAACTTGTATGACATCATTCATGTTTAAAAATGCGACACATTACTGCCCCGATCAATAGCCAATACGACATTTTAAAATCTCGATCACAAAATTAATTTTCTGCTGCCAGTTCAGAGCCAAGACACAAATTCACTCGCCACCGCTTCACACCCAGGGCCGAGCGTGCTATACCACTGGCATGTTGTAGGACAACCCCGATGACGGAGCTTATGAGCATTCAATCGATCCAAAAGCACAACGTGGTCAATGCGGTTTACGAGCAGATCAAAGAAAAGCTGCTTGATGGCAGCTGGCCGCCAGGGAGTAAACTCCCCTCTGAAGCTGAACTGACAGTCTCCTTCAACGTCAGCCGCGTCAGCATCCGCAGTGCGGTTCAACGTCTGCGTGATTTGGGTATTGTGGTCACTCAGCAAGGCAAAGGCAGCTTTGTCAGCAAAAACCTCAACCAGCAAAGCCTGCTTAATGAACAGCAGCCTATCATGCACCTCAGCCGCGAAGAGTTTCACGACATGATGGTGTTTCGCCAAACGGTTGAATTCAAATGCATGGAGCTGGCGGTGCTGAACGCCACGCCAGAAGACATTACCGCGCTGGAGCAGGCGCTAAATCGTATGCTGGTCAACAAGGATGACTATAAGAAATATTCCCAGGCCGACTTTGACTTTCATCTGGCGATCGCCAAAGCATCACAGAACAAGGTGTTCTATAGCGTGATGAACTCGATTAAAGACACCTATTACTACTACCTGGAAGAGCTGAATCGCGCTTTGGGCATCTCGCTGGAAAGCGTTGAAGCACACATCAAAGTCTTTATGGCGATCAAAAACCGTGACTCCAGCACCGCCGTAGCGGTGCTGAATGAAGCCATGTCGGAAAACGTTACGGCAATTGAAAAGCTGAAGCAGTCGACCCCGGATGCAGACTGACTTTTCACTCCCCTCCCCCAATTGAGGGAGGGACATCACCCCTTGCTGTTTTATTGCTTATGGCCGGGAAGCCGTACCGTCTGGCGTCCGCGCCATGGTCCAGGAAGGAATACCGCCAATGCAGGGATACTGCGCCGCTTTCTTCTCATCAATATCGATCCCCAATCCTGGACGATCGCTCAGGTAGGCATAGCCCTGCTCGATTTCAGGACAACCTGGGAACACTTCGCGCAGTGCGTCGTTCACCGGCGTATATTCCTGGATCCCAAAGTTGGTAATGCTCATATCCAGATGCAGGTTGGCGCAAACGCCCACCGGTGAGATATCTCCCGGGCCATGCCAGGCGGTACGTACACCGTGAATTTCACTGAGGGTGGCCAGTTTTTTCGCCGGTGTAATACCGCCAATGGTGCTGACGTGGCAACGGATATAATCAATCAGATTATTGGTGATCAGCGGCCTCCAGTCGTTGATATTGGTAAACAATTCCCCCATCGAGATCGGCGTTGAGGTTTGCTGGCGCATGATTTTCAGCCAGTCGATATTTTCTGGTGCCACCGGATCTTCAAGATAGAACAACTGGTATTGCTCCAGGGTTTTTGCCAGTTGAATGGAAGCGATGGGTGTCACACGCTCGTGGACATCATGGATGAACTCAACGCCGAAACCGAGCTTGTTACGCAGGTGGTCAAACAGGCGCGGGACGCTTTTCACATAGGCTTCGGGATCAAAATAGATGCCCGGAGTGCTGGTACGTGGCGAACGCTTGGGTTGAATGTTTTTGGCTCTGGTCAATTGAGTCGCGATCAGTTTCAGATCGTCCGTTCCTGCCCCACCATACATGCCCATCTGGCAACGTACGTATTGATAGCCCTCCTCCATACGGGCACGAATATTATCTTCTACCTCAAACTCGTCGCTGCCGTCAGTATGCACATACAGCGGAATGCCGTCACGGCATTGCCCACCCAACAGCTCATATACCGGCATGCCTGCCAATTTACCCTTGATGTCCCATAGCGCCATATCCACACCGGATAACGCATTGTTCATGATTGGGCCACTGCGCCAGTAACCACTCACGCAGGCAGACTGCCAAATATCTTCGATTCGTGCCGGATCTTTGCCAATCAAAAACGGCGCCATGTACTCATCAATGGCGGTTTTCACCGCGTGAATGCGTTGGGTAAAGGTGGCACATCCCAAACCATAAAGTCCCGGTTGGTTGGTCTCTACTTTGACCACGGCCAAATCAATGCCGCCCGGTGCCGTCAGAATGGTTTTCACCGCAGTGATTTTTAGATTACTCACAGTAACTCCTTAATTTAAAAGCCTGAGTCGTTAACTTCATGATGGATAACTGGCTGCCATTGCTTTACGGCGAACCACGAAGACAGGTTAGATCTACCAACTCAACTGTTGTCCTACAAGTTATTTTACTTATATCACCGAACATTTTTTTACCCAACCGCACAGGTTTGATTTTGCGCGCTAGCGCACAAACTCATTTTACACCATCAATATATAACTGTTTTATAATGATAAAATCGTTTGAGAAAATTTTATTTTGTGATCTTGATGGCAAAACATAATCAAGTGTGTTGCTTTAAATACCGCCATAACTCAGTTTAAATATGAATGATGTCATACAAGTTAGTCATGTCCATTGATAAAAACACTAATGAGGGTTTGCTATGTCTGCTGCACTATTTGATTTGACCGGGAAAACGGCACTGGTAACGGGCTCCGCCCGCGGTTTGGGTTTTGCTTATGCGGAAGGACTGGCGGCATCGGGTGCCTGTGTGATCCTGAACGATATCCGCGAAGAGTTATTGCAAGGCTCGGTAGCCAAGCTACGCGACAAAGGTTACCAGGCGCACGGAGTGGCATTTGATGTCACTAATGAAGAGGCGGTGGAAAGCGCTTTTGCTTCTCTGGAACAACAGGATCTGCTGGTAGATATCCTGATCAACAACGCCGGTATCCAGTATCGCAAACCTATGGTTGAGCTGGAACTGGAACAGTGGCAACGAGTGATCGACACCAATTTGACCAGCGCATTTATCGTTTCCCGCGCGGCGGCCAAACGTATGATCGCACGCGGCAAAGGCGGTAAGATCATCAATATCGGTTCACTGACCAGCCAGGCAGCCCGCCCTACCGTCGCCCCTTACACCGCAGCCAAAGGGGGGATAAAGATGCTCACCTGCGCCATGGCTGCCGAATGGGCCGAATTCAACATCCAGACCAACGCTATAGGCCCTGGCTATATCCTCACCGATATGAATACCGCGCTGATTGAAAACGAAGCGTTCGATAGCTGGGTTAAAGCCAGTAACCCGTCACAGCGTTGGGGCAAACCGGAAGAACTGATCGGCACCGCCGTATTCCTCTCTTCTGCCGCTTCGGACTATATCAACGGCCAGATAATTTACGTTGATGGCGGTTGGTTAGCCGTTTTGTAACCACTCCCCTATCTAGTTGAAAAACACCTTAACCCACGGCTCCTGAGCTGTGGGCTAGCTCTCTGCATCCGGCTGTTTGTTCACCCACAACTGACCAGGACCCTAAAATGAAAGCAACAAAGTCGCGATTCTTTATTCTGTCGCTGTTGTTTATTGTGACGGCAATAAATTATATGGACCGGGCCAACCTGTCCGTCGCTGGCAGTAAAATTCAGTCCGAATTTGATTTAAGCTCCACCCAGCTTGGCCTGTTATTTTCCATGTTTACCTGGTTCTATGCCGCCAGCCAGATCCCGGTAGGCTATGTGCTGGATCGCATCGGTTCACGCATCCTGTATGGCAGCGCCATTATTCTGTGGAGTATCTTTACCTTCCTGATGGGATTTGCCTCGCATCATTTGTTTGCCACAGCCACGGCGTCCTTCCTGATGTTACTGGCCTGTCGCGCATTGATCGGTATTGCCGAAGCTCCCTCTTTCCCTTCCAACACCAAAATTATCGCCACTTGGTTCCCCGACCATGAACGAGCGCGGGCAACAGCGATTTACTCCAGCGCACAGTACATCGGTCTGGCGCTGTTAACCCCAGCGCTATCGTTTATCGTCGCAGAGTATGGCTGGGAAATGTCATTCTACCTGTCCGGTGGCGTCGGTATTTTGTTCGGTATTTACTGGTTGCTGAAATATCGCGATCCGCAACACAGCGTCAGCACCAACCAACAGGAACTGGATTACATTCGTGAAGGGGGAGGTTACGGCTCAAATAACCAGGCCAATATCAGTGAAAAAGTACGTTGGAGCGATATCCGCTTCTTTCTGAAAAACCGGACTATCTGGGGTCTGTTTATCGCCCAGTTCGCCTGCTCTTCGACCCTTTACTTCTTCCTGACCTGGTTCATCGTTTATCTGGAAAAAGGCCTGAACCTGTCCATTGCCAAAGCCGGTCTTGGTGCGTCATTCCCTTACCTGATGGCAATGGCTGGCGTGCTATGTGGCGGTACGTTAAGCGATATACTGTTGAAAAAAGGCAAATCTCGCACCTTCGCCCGCAAGCTACCGGTAATAAGTGGCCTGTGCCTGACGATGGTGATCTGTCTGGTCAATTTCTTCGAAGACCAACCCGTGATCGCTATCGCCATTCTGTCCATTGCGTTCTTCGCCAACGCCTTCTCAAATTTGGGCTGGGTGGTGTGGAGCGATGTGATACCCCGTAACTTTATTGGCACCATGGGCGGCTGCCTGAATATCTGTGGCAACCTCTCCGGCATCATCAGCCCAATTGTAATTGGCGTGATCCTGCAACGTACCAATAACTTCCAATACGCCATGTGGTATATCGCCGCAGTCGCACTGGCTGGTCTGCTGGCCTACATCTTCCTGGTTGACAAAATCGAAGTGATCGTCCCACCCAAAGTCGAAAAGCATCGCCCACAACTCACCGCGCAAGAACTTTAATTGAGGCCTAAAACATGAGTAACCAACAGAAGATCACCTGCAAAGCCTGTTTTGCCTATGGTGAAAAAGATGTCCGTGTAGAGCAACGTGAACTGGAATATCACGATCATGAGGTGTTAGTCAAAGTCGACTGTGGGGGGATCTGTGGTTCCGATATTCATTACTATCAGCATGGCCGTGCCGGAATGTCGATACTGAAGCATCCGATGGTAGTAGGGCACGAATTTGTTGGCGTTGTTGCCAAGGCCCCTGCCGGTGCTGCATTACGCGTCGGCCAGCGGGTGGCGGTAAATCCCTCGCAGCCTTGTAACGCCTGCGAAAATTGCCTCTCTGGCCAGCAAAACCTGTGTTCGTCTATGCGTTTTATGGGCAGCGCCCAATTTAATCCGCACGTTAATGGGGGCTTCTCTGAGTTTGTCGCAGTCTCTGAAGCTCAATGTCTACCCTATGACGGCGTCCCGGCGCAGGTTATGGCCTTTGCTGAGCCCACCGCCGTTGCCATTCACGCGATCAACGTAGCGGGCGCCCTGGTGGGCAAAAAGGTACTGGTGATTGGCGCCGGGCCGATCGGCTGCCTGATCATGGCTGCAGCGCGCAGCGCGGGTGCGACAGAAATCGTCGCCTCCGACATCAGCCCCCGCTGCCTGGAACTGGCTTTGGCAATGGGCGCAACCGCCACGTTTAACCCCAAGGAGCCTGGCAGCAGCGAGCCCTATCAGGCCAACAGAGGATATTTCGATGTCGTCTTTGAGGCATCGGGAAGCCCAACGGCCATCTCTTCAACCGTTGCGCTAACCCGCCCGGCCGGCACCGTTGTGCAGGTCGGCATGGGTGCAGCCAGTGTTGAATATCCGGTGATGCCGATGTTGGTGAAAGAAATCCGCTGGGTTGGCTCCTTCCGCTTTATCGATGAGTTCTCCACCGCAGTAGCCTGGCTGCAAGATGGCCGCATCAATCCCCTTCCTTTGCTCAGCGGGGAATATGCCCCTGAAGCAATCGAAGATGCGCTGATCGCTGCCGCGGATAAAACGCTGTCATGCAAAGTTCAGATCAAATTCTGATTTGACGCCCTACGGAGGGCAACATCTGCCCTCCGATTTATCCCAGTTGATACTGCACTATCAACTGCCCTTTCTTCATTTTGACGGCGGTTATTTGCACCTTTCCTATCTCCGCCAGCGAGCGCACATGGGTGCCACCGCAACCATAAGCGGGGAGTTCGCCGAACCCGACCTGACGCATGCCTTGCTGTTCCTGTTGCCTGCGCGGCAAGTCTGCGGCGATCAATTCTGTCAGCCGTTGTTGCAAATATCCCTGTTCCAGCTCGGTTGTCTGTGCACCTGGGGCAAAGGTAATTCGCCCTTCTCCTGGCCAGTGGTGCGCCTTCACCGGTTGCCAGCCCTGGTTTTCCCCTAGCCAGCCAATCAGATGTCCGGCCGAATGCCAACGGGCATGTAACTGGCGTTGCTCACCGTCGATCGCCAGCGTAACCGGGCCACAAGGCAGCGGCTGCGCCAGATAATGCATCAGTTGATCGCCCTGCGCAGCAACACGTAAGACCTCCACGCCAGCGATCGTACCGCTATCGCTCGGCTGCCCGCCGCCCTGTGGGTGAAACAACGTGGCATCCAACTGCACCGCATAGCTGCCATCCTCTTGCGCCGTACAGGCCAACACCCGAGCCTCGAGCTGCACATCATCGTGGTAGTAATAAAGTCGTTCGGTCATGGGGCTTCCTCCTGGTTAACGCCGTTATTATATTCGTGCCATAATCGGCTGATAATCCGTCTTCAATACAATGGACTTTTGCGCCATGAGCACAAATCTCTCCACCGCGTTGCTGGTTGAAATGGCCGTTTTTGTTCAGGTGGTCGAAAGCGGCAGCTTCTCCGCCGCCGCCCGCCAACTGGGCAGTTCCCCTTCGGCCACCAGCCGCAGCGTTGCCAGACTGGAACAGGCGTTAAACGTACGGCTATTACACCGCACCACCCGTAAGCTGCGCCTGAGCGAACCCGGTGAGGCCGTTTTTCAGCGCTGCCGTACTATGCTGGATGCCGCCAACGCCGTAATAGCTATCAGTAGCCAGGGAAGCGCAGAGCCGGAAGGGGTGATTAGCGTCAGCGTGCCCAAGGCCGTCGGGCACTTTGTCCTGCACCCTCACATGCCGGAATTCTTGCGCCGTTACCCTCAGGTGGATGTTCATTTACGGCTGGAAGACCGTTACATGGATTTGATCGACGATCGGGTCGATTTGGCACTGCGTATCACCGATCGCCCATCGCCGGGTCTGATCGGCCGCCCGCTAATGACCATCGAGCATTTATTATGTGCCACCCCGCATTATCTGGCCCAACAAGGAATACCGCGTCACCCACGGGATCTGACAGAGCATAGTTGTATTTATTTAGGGGAAACCCCCAGTGACGCGCGCTGGCGTTTTCGCCGCAACGGCAAGACGGTTTCGGTCAACGTTCGGGGACGCTATGCCGCCAACCACACCGGGGTTCGGCTGGATGCGGTAAAACAGCATATCGGTATCGGCAGCCTGCCCTATTTTACCGCCCGCCAGGCGCTGGCCAGCGGTGAGATTGTGCAGGTGTTGCCAGAGTGGGATTTCCTCAGCAGCTACCATGGCGATCTGTGGCTGCTGTATGCCCCAACTCAGCATATGCCGGCCAAGCTGCGGGTGTTGATCGATTATCTGGTGGCCAGTTTGGGCCAGGAGCCAGCGCTAAAGCGCCTTACGCAAGGTGATGTTGATGCGGTGTGAGCCGACCAACGAATGGTAACCCTCTTTCACCGGCATGATGCCGTGGAAACACAACCGGGAAGGGCCGCCCCAGACCACCACGTCGCCGTGGGCCAACGGGATACGTCGTGTTCTGTCGCTGCGTTGCAGACCACCAAACTGAAAAACGGCCGGTAACCCCAGCGACACCGAAACGATGGGTGCCGTAAAGTCATGCTCGTCTTTATCCTGATGCAGCGAAAGCTTGCTGCCCGGATCGTAGCGGTTGATCAGGCAGGAATCCGGTACGTAATGACCAAACCCGGCCTGCAAGGCGGCTTCATCGGCTAATGCCATCAGGATCGCCGGAATGTCTGGCCAACGCTTGCCGGTTCCGGGATCGCGCTGCGAATAACGGTAACCATTGCTGTCGCTGTTCCAACCGTTGCCGCACCAGCTCATCGCTACCGACATGGTGAAACCACCCGGCGTAGTCATATGCCGCCAGGGAACCCGTGCAACCACGCTATTGACCGCCGCCAGTAGTTCCGGCCCGTGTTGCTGAACAAAGCCATGTAGCACTACCGCTCCCGGCGCAATCTCCTCACGCCAGGGCGGCGGCAGCGCATCTTCAAACAGATCGATTGTCATCGCTCGAAACCTGTATAAATACCCAGTAGTAATTCTAACCGCTTGGCTGTACTTGTCCAGTCCTGCGTAAATCGTTGTTGTTGCCGGAAAATCTCTCTACAGTAGTCCCAGAAAATTCATTAATAATCAGGAACGCTGGTGATCAAGGGCATCATATTTTCCGTCGTCGCTTCCCTGCTGTTCGGCGTAATGTACTACTACACCTCAATGCTTACCCCACTCGACGGTGAAGAGATCTATGGCTGGCGCACTCTGCTGACCCTGCCATTTCTGACGCTGTTTATGTTGTTTTCCGGCGACTGGGCGCGGGTGAAGGAGATGCTGCATTGGCTACGGCAGCGCCCGCAACGCGTACTGTTATTGCTGCTGACCACCTCAATTCTGGGTGTCCAGCTATGGCTATTCCTCTGGGCACCGCTGCACGGTATGGCGCTGGATGTTTCACTCGGTTATTTCCTGCTGCCGCTGACCATGGTGCTGGCTGGCCGGGTCTTCTTCCGCGATCGTTTATCCCTGCTGCAAAAACTGGCAGCCTTATGTGCGCTGGTGGGCGTGGGAAACGAGCTGATCCTGGTAGGTGGGGTTTCCTGGTCAACGCTGGTGGTCGCTATCGGTTACCCGATTTACTTTATTCTGCGCCGTCGCTTGGGTACCGATCATCTTGGCGGGCTATGGTGTGAGCTGGCGCTGATGCTGCCGGTTGCTGCGCTGTTTGCGCTTGGTGGCTCAGAACCGCTGGCTGCGCTGGCAGCCAAGCCGCTGCTGTATTTGCAGATCCCTCTGCTGGGTATTATCAGTGCGCTGGCGCTGGTGTGCTATATCCTGGCCAGCCGCCTGCTTCCTTTCAGCCTGTTTGGCCTGCTGAGCTATGTAGAGCCGGTGTTACTGGTGATCGTCGCGCTGCTGTTGGGTGAAACCATTAACGCCAACCAATGGCTGACTTACATCCCGATCTGGCTAGCGGTCATGCTGTTGATGCTGGAGAGAACGCGTCACCTGTTACGAAGAAGGGTTTAATTATTTGATTTTAAAAAGCTATCAACGTCGTTACGGCGTCACCTTGCTGCCAGAAACGCCCGCTAAAGCAGCGGCCTGCGTGGCAAAGTGGCGTCAGCGTTGTTAGCAACTCCAATTCAAAGGTCTGCGCCTGCATATCCAGCCCGATGATCCGTGCATCCAGAAAATCAAAATAGCAGCGCACCTGCGGGTAAAGCGCCTTGAACAGGCTTTCCTTGGCGGAAAATACCAGCGTCAATAACAGGTTGAAAGGCTGTGGCCGTTGGCGCAACCACTGGCATTCCGCCTCACCGACGATGCCGGTCCACAACTCTTCTGCTCGCGCGACAGGGGTCTGTGTTTCCACATCAATGCCCACACCACCTGCCCCACTCTCATGCTTAGCGGCACACAACGCCGTATCGACATTGTGACTGATCGCCCCGGCAATCCCCGTAGGCCAAAGCGGTTCACGTTTCTCCCCACGTAATAAGTCAAAATCCTGATACCCTAGCTCTGCCAGCACCCTGCGTGCCAGATAGCGCCCGGCCAGATATTCCGCCTTACGTTTGGCTACCGCTGAAGCAAGGTGATCAGGCAAATCGATACCGACGGCAGAAAACAGATCGTCGTGATAATCCGCGACAGAGAAGTGGCATTGCGCGATCTGGCCAGTAAAGCCGTCAACCGGCAGCAATTCAGCATTGAGAATAAAGGAAGAGAGCACGTTTCATCCGTGATAAGGGGTCCGTTGAGACAGTATATACCGCGCAGTTGGCCGGGGCGAAACGGTTCGCCCCGGCAGCACAGTTATTGCAGGACGTCCTTCATGGTTTTTTCGAAGTCGCTCCAGGCACAGAAGCCGTCCTTATCTACCGGACAGCCTTCCAGCGCCATAGTGACACGCTGCGGTGGGTTGTTCAGCGTCAATGGTTCGGCATTACGCAACTGCTCGGTCGATTGGTAGACATACTCAATCTTCAGCAGCTCACGATCGGCCTTACCGTCATGCCAGCGCTGGAACACCAGTTTGCCGCCAATCGGGGTTTTCTCGTATTGCTTCGGCAATTGATACGGCTTGAACTTCATCGCCGACAGCAGCGAGGCAATATTGGAATCATGCCCGACCAGCACGGTCAGCTTCGGCGAATCCGGCTTGCGCTCGCTAATCACCCCGAGTTGATGTAAGTCAGCAGCGGCTTGGCCACGTTCTGGGCGACAACCGACGAGGTGAACAGCGAATCCTGATAGCCATCTTTCAGTTTGGCCAACTGTTGCCACTGGTGCGGCGTGACGATCTTGCCCCAGGCCACGTCTTTCATCGGGAAACCTTCGTAATACTGCAACATAAAGGCATCCACCAGCGAGTTACCCACCTTCAGCGGGCCAGAAACGCCCGGCTCTTTCCCCGGAACCGCGCTCATCTTGCTCGGTTCGGCAGCCAGATTGCATTGCTTGTCGATCTTGCAGGCAGGAGAGTCTTTGTAGTCGATGATCTGCTCAAGCTGTTTGTAGGAGGCATCCAGTTTCAACGACGCCAGCTCGGCATTCATGGCGCTCAGCGCCTGCTGGTTAAAGGTTTCGCTGGTGTCGGTGATAATCGGGTTAAAGGTGGGATCCATCTCCCCCATTTTCTCCTGATGATGCACGCTGATATCACAGCCAGGGAATGCGCCGTTGGTGAAGAACTGCGCGGTGGCGACCGTGCGTTGCAGGCTGTTGGCATACACATAAACGCTGTCCCCCGCTGGGCAGCCTTCCTGCGGCAAAATACCGGCCTGCTTGAGCCACGCATTGAAATAGTGGCCCATATACACTTCCAGCACGCCGCCCTTGGTGGTCAGCAAGCCACCTGGCGTATCCCACTGCGGCCAGGCTTTCGGCGTGGACTGGGCCAGCACGCTGCCGTTGTTTGCCAGTGGGGCCCGCAGGTTGTGGCGGCTCATCACCAGCACCTGTTCCAGTTGATAACCGTCGTTTTCAGCAAAGGCAGTGCCGCTGAACAGCAAAGGCAAGCAAAGTAATAACGTTTTTTTTCTCATCCGCAGAGGTCCCTAAATATGATTATTTTGAATAGGTTAACGTTGGATTTGTATAATGACGGCGTTTTACAGGAAATTGTGTGATGGGTGTCACGGGGGAAGGGATTGCAACAGCGGCCACCCTAGGGTGGCCGCTGGTTAACTCAGTACCACAGGCTCAGAATTGGCCAGCCGATCAACAGCAACGCCGCGATGTAGACCACACCGAGGATACCGCCAAGACGCCAGTAATCTTTCGACTTCACATAGCCGCAGCCGTAGATGATTACCCCAGGGCCGGTCGCATACGGGGTCAATACCCCCATGATACCGATAGATAACACCAGCAGGATGGAAAGGTGCTCCATCGGTACGCCCGGCAAGCCTTTACCCACAGCCAGGATCATCGGCAGCATAGTCGCGGTGTGTGCCGACAGGCTGGCAAACAGATAGTGGGCATAATAGAACACCAGCACCAGCAGCACGACCGTCATCTTCGGTGAGAAACCGTCCAGATGGGTGCTCATGGTGGTGGCGAACCAATCGATAAAGCCGGAGCGGCTCAGGCCGCTGGCCATGACCACCAAGGTTGCCAGGTTAACCAGGGTATTCCAGGCGCTGGAGTATTTGGTGATGTCTTTCCAACTGACCACATGCAGAGCCAGCATCAGTGATACCGCCAGCAAACAGACCGTCGTGGCATCCAGTATTTTACCCCCGAACACCCACAGGCACAGGCTGAGTAACACCAAGCCGATCAGGGTATATTCTTTGCGGGTCAGTTTACCCATTTCGCCCAGTGCCGTATTGGCCCAGCCAGCCACTTCGTTGCTGTGCGTAACGCCTGGCTTATACAGGTAGTAGGAGGTCAACGGCGCAACGATCAGCAGCAGCAGCCCAACCGGCAGGAAGGCCAGGAACCATTGCATCCAGGTGATATTGATCCCGGCAATCTTGTTGACGAACTCGATACCCAACACGTTAGGTGCAGCGCCAGTTACAAACATGGAGGAGCTGATGCTGGTACCCACCACCATCATCCACATCAGATAACCCCCGATGCGGCGTGAGGAAGGATCGTTCGGGAAGGAGTCAAACAACGGCGGCAGGTTTTTCACCACCGGGAACACGGTCCCCCCGGTACGCGCAGTGTTGGACGGGGTAAACGGCGCTAACAGGATATCGATGATCACCACCGCATAGCCCAGCGTCAGAGTACGTTTGCCCATGAACTTCACCAGGAACAGCGCGATGCGCCGCCCTAACCCGGTGGCTTCATAGCCCAGCGCGAAGATGAAGGCACCAAATACCAGCCAGACGGTGGTACTTGAGAACCCGGCCAGCCCCCACTTGAGCGCCTCTTTACCGGCTTTAAAACTTGGGTTAGCCAGCTCTTCGGCACCAAACAGCACCCAGTTGGAACTGAGCACGCTGACGGTCACGGCAATAAAGCTGATCGCCGTCGCCGGGATCGGCTCCAGGATCATGCCGACAATCATCGCGACAAAGATGGCAAAGTAACGCCAGGCTTGCGGTGGCATGCCCTCCGGCGTGGGTATCATTAACAGGACGGCAAGCACCACCAACGGGGCGATCGCTTTCCAGATTTTCTCTTTGGTTTCGGACATGGACACTTCTCCTGAAGGCTTCGTTATTTTTTTATGCCCCCGTCTACGGCAACTGCGCCAGTAGCCAGGTGACTATCAATAAATCGGCACTACCGCCGGGGCTGAGATTGCGGGCGATGCACGCAACGTCGAACTGACGCAAACGTACAAGTCCTTGCTCCGCACCAGCCCCTCCCTGTGCCAATAGCTGGCTGGCATAGTGTTGTAACCAGCGCAGCCCTTTGATGCCGCCTCGCGAGGCGACGTTGGTATCATCGTTATGCGCCATCAGCCACAACAGGCTGTCCATCAGCGCGACCTGTTCGCCACCACCTTCGGCGATCCTTTGGCGATAGAGCGGTAATGCACCGTCGATCACCAGCTTAAAACCAGACTCGGCCTCACCACGGGCACCACTCAGGCCAAACTCGGTAAACAGCCGTTGCCCGGCTGTCTGGCCCGCGTTGTTGCGTTGCAGTTCCCGGCGGACCAGCCCACGACACATCTGGGCCACTTCGCGACACAGGCTTTCGGCATCGATCTGCCGTTGTTGCTGTTGTAGACGCCCAAGGGCACAGCACAGCAATCCCAATGAAAACACGCTGCCTTTATGGGTGTTGATGCCGCCGGTGGCGCGAAACATCTGTTCCTCGCAGGCCATCCCCACTGGACGCAGACGTGCAAGCTGCTGCTCTGCGGGTAAAGCGGCATCAATCCTGCCCTGGCGGATAAAATAGGGCAGCCACCGGCCAATCGCCCGCGAGCTGCGGTAGAAATGACCCGGGTTCATGTCGCGATGTGCGCCGTTGTTATGACGATCGACCAACCCCGGTTTAGGGGTCAGATTGACCTCTACCAACAACGCTCGATAGGCATCGCGGGCAAAGCGCTGGCCGCTTGAAGGGGCGGCAATCGCTGGCTGCCAATCAGGCTGGAATGGCATCATCGAGCATCCTTTCCATGGCATTGAGCAGTTGCTCGGTGCTGTGGCTTTGCTGACGGGCGCAGATTTTGGCTGGCTGATCGCACAGCAGACAGTGACGCTCAGGCAGGCCAAGATCGCGCCGCGACAGGATCTGCCCTTGTGGGGTCAACACATCGATATCCCACAGGCGACCAATCGGTTGCTGGATTTCCAACTGAATAGTCGCCTCTTTCACTGCACGGGCATCGGCTTGCAGCGCCAGATAACCCTCGCAGCCGGTGGCAAGCGCCAGAGTCTTCTGCTGCAAACACAGCCAACCTTGCTGGCGATACATCTGTTGCAAAGCCTGCCTGCCCAGGTTGAACACGCGCCGCGTCATGGGGCTGTCTTTCACCGCCCCCGGCACCACCAGCGTGAGTACCACCAACGTGGCAGAAGGATGGCGCGCCAGCCACGCCTGTTGCCTTGCCTGCCGGCATTCACGGCTGGAAAGCAGTTCGGGCAAACTTACGGCATGGCTGGTGGCCAATTCGGGGGAGATGTAAGCCATGAGGTTACTCCGCTACTTGATGCACAACGTCGATCACTGAACCGTCGCGATAGCGCACTACGGCCACCACGTTGTCGGTAAAGGCGATCGGTTTCGGCTCACCGGTCAGTACCAGTGCGCGTTCGCGCAGCCATTCGATAGTCACGACCTGTAATCCGGCATCACGTAAGCGCTGCGCCAGCTCTGGGCGGGCCGGGTTAACGGCAATACCGTGGTCGGTCACCAGAATGTCGATGCTGGAGCCCGGCGTAACACAGGTGGTGACCTGCTCAACCAACGTAGGGATACGGCCACGCACCAACGGCGCAACGATAATTGCCAGCCGTGCCGCAGCAGCGGTATCGCAGTGGCCGCCAGAAGCGCCACGGATCACCCCGTCGGAGCCGGTCAGCACGTTGACGTTAAAGCCGGTGTCGATTTCCAGTGCGCTCAGTACCACCACGTCCAGGCGGTCAACCGACGCGCCTTTGGAGCTGAAGTTGGCGTACTGATTGGCGCTGATCTCGATATGATTTGGGTTACGAGCCAGTGACATGGCTGCCGCACGGTCGAAACTCTGCACGTCCAGCAGTTTGCCGATCAGGCCTTTCTCATGCAGATCCACCATAGTGGAGGTGATGCCGCCCAATGCAAAACCGGCACGGACACCACGGGCACGCATTTTGTCTTCCAGGAAACGGGTTACCGCCAGCGAAGCGCCGCCAGTACCGGTCTGTAAGGAGAATCCTTCGGTAAAGTAACCGGAATCGACGATCACCTCGGCAGCCCGGCGGGCAATCAGCAACTCGCGTGGGTTGGAGGTCATTCGCGTAGCATCGGCCCCGATCTTGTCGGCATCCCCTACTCGTTCCAACTGCACGATCAGATCGACCTGATCCTGAGCCAGGCTGGCAGGATGATGCGGATAAGGCACGATCGCTTCGGTCAGCAGCACCACACTACGGGCCGCCGCGGCGTCCACTTTGGCGTAACCCAGCGAACCACAACAGGCATCGCCGGTGTAACCATTGGCGTTGCCGAATTCATCGCAGGTCGGCACCCCGAGGAAGGCAACATCGATCTGCAATTCACCCGACTCAACCAGGTTGACGCGGCCACCGTGCGAGTGAACCTGCACCGGCTCTTTCAGCAGGCCGCGAGAAATGGCATCGGCCAACGGCCCACGCAGGCCGGAGGTGTAAATACGGCTCACCACCCCGTTGCGGATATGGCCGACCAGCGGCGCATGGCAATCGGTTAATGAACTGGAAGCCAGCGTCAGGTTGCGGAACCCCATCTTCGCCAGCACCTCCATCACCTGGTTAAGTGCCAGATCGCCACCACGGAAGGCGTGATGGAAAGAGATGGTCATGCCATCCTGCAAACCACTGCGGCGGATCGCCACTTCCAGCGACTCACAGCGTTTGAGGTCGCGCGGTTTGCGCGCTTGCAGGTTGGCCTTGGAGGCTTCCTGATAAAGCCGCATCTCGGCGTGATTGTTCAAGGTCATCAGGCGTTGTTGGCGTTTCATCATGCTTCCTCGCTGTGGTTCGGTTCTTCACGCACGCCGGAAAGCGCTGCGCGTTGCAGTACCAGGCGGGCCCGTTCAATCACCGGGCTATCCACCATCTTGCCGTTCAGCGAGACTACGCCGCGCCCTTCTTTTTCCGCTGCTTCTGCTGCATCTACCACCCGTTGGGCATGCGCCACTTCTTTGGCGGTTGGGGCATACAGGTTGTGCAGCAGTTCGATCTGGCGTGGGTTAATCAGGGATTTGCCGTCAAAGCCCAGCTGTTTGATCAGCGCTGCTTCCTGTAGGAAACCGGCTTCGTTGTTGGCGTCGGAATAGACGGTATCGAACGCCTGGATCCCGGCGGCACGAGCCGCCTGCAACAGTGAGCAACGGGCAAACAGCAGTTCGATGCCTTCCGGCGAGCGTTCGGTACGCAGGTTGCGCACATAGTCTTCAGCACCCAGCGCAATCCCGATCAATCTTGGGGAAGCCTGCGCAATCGCCACCGCGTTGGTGATGCCCTGCGCAGACTCGATCGCTGCCAGCAGGCCAGTGCTGCCGACCGGGCGACCACAGGCACGTTCGATGGCGGCGATTTCACGCTCCATATCCACCACGTCCTGCGCAGTATCGGTTTTTGGCAGACGGACGATATCCGCGCCGCCACGCACTACCGCTTGCAGATCCGCCAGACCATAGGCCGAATCCAGCGCATTGACGCGCACGATGGTTTCCACTTCCTGATACAAAGGATGTTGCAACGCGTGATACACCAGGCGACGAGCCGCGTCTTTCTCACGCAGGATCACCGAGTCTTCCAGATCGAACATCAGCGCATCGGCCTGATAGATAAAGGCGTTGCTGACCATGGCGGCATTAGCCCCCGGCACGAATAGCATGCTGCGGCGCATGCGGTGTTTATTCAGCGTTTTCACAACGTTCCTCCCATGGCAGTGCGGCGGTTTCGCTGGCACGCATCAATGCGGTTTCCAGCCGGGCACGCAGCACACAGTCCAATGCGCCTTTATCGTCGACAATCACCTGCACCGGCGGCACGTTGTAGTGCTGTAACACCTGCAACAGGGTGTGGCGGATGGCATCGCCAAACTGCTTTTCCACGCTGCTGGCAATCAGCAGATCGTGCTCCGGGCCTTCTGCTGGCGCGATACGGACCATGACATCGCTGGATTCCAGCGTGCCGGCCATTGCTTCTCGGATTATTTTCATTGTTCACCTGATTGTGCGGACTCAAATTCTTGCTGTACTGGCTTGGCCCGGCGCTTTGCCTGTATATCTTGCAGGTAATAAAGCGTGTCTTTCGGCACCAACGGAGCGGCGGCGTGGAAGTCTCCTGCGGCCAGCAGCTTGCGTACCCAGGAGGCCGAGATCGCCGTGCCCTGGTACTGCAAACGCTCAATCTCCACCAGATCGATCGGTGGGCTCGGCAGCGCTGGGGTTTCCAGCCAGTAACGCATGTCGCGGTTGTATTTTGCCGTTACGGCGCAGAACGGTTCATTGCCGACAAATCGATGCGTGATGCCCAACGCAGGCGCCAAATATTGGCGGAAGATTTTCAGATCGATTTCGGTGTAACAGTCGTCGGCAATCCCCTGCTCTTTAATGAAGTAGCAAGGGAAGGTGGCGCGGGAGATCACGTATTGCGACCCCTCATGCACCGTCAGATTGGTGATCCCCTCGGTGCCCTTCAGTACCAGATCGCGACGATCTTCATACGGGAAACGTGAGGTATTTTCCTTCACCAGGAACAGATGCAGCCAGTCGCAGCGGGCGGCGGCTTCCCGTACCAGATATTGGTGGCCACGGGTAAAGGGGTTGGCATTCATCACGATGCTGCCAATGATCTTGCCCGGCTGGCGCTGACCAGCCAGTTGCGCGGCGTACCGCTTCAGGCGGCACGGGCTGTTTTCCATCAGCACCACGATGCCCGGCACGCTGGCAATCGGGTAAAAACCACACTGGCGGAACAGCGCCTCATTCTGCACTTTGGTGTAGATAAACAGCTGGGTGTGATGGCGTTCATAGGCCAGATTCACCAGTTCGGTCGCCAGTGACAATGCCAAGCCTTCACCGCGCATTTGCGGGCTGATGGCGACGCATTTGATAATATTTTCGGCGATACCTCCACAGGCAACCAATTGTTCGCCCTGGGTCACGGTGATAAAAACTTCGACCGTGGTATCAATATTCAGATCGTTACTACGCAAAAAAGCGTTAATAGCCGCTATATTTTTATGATCCGATCTTTTCACCCGATTAAATACGGTATCGCCCAACATGTCAGTCTCTCTAAAATAACTTATCAATAACATTTGAAATACAAAATCCCATTAGGGTTAACATTAAGACGCAATAAAAACCTTAAAAACCATTAAGTTGAATGGGTCTATAACGCCAATGGGGTATTTAATGGCGCCATGTTAAACTCAAATAATCCCCTGATTATTGACCTATTTCACAATCTACCCGCAGTAAATAAGTTGTTTAATGGTTTTTATTTACTTAATTATTTTTATAGTTTTTATTGCCGACATAGTGTTTAATAAAATAATCATCTCGGTTACATTTAATTAGCAACGTAATTAAGCAACGGGAAATTAACATGGAATGGCTAAATATTCTGATTGTTGAAGATGAAACGCCGTTGGCAGAAATGCATGCGGAATTCATCAAGCAGAACGGCGGTTGCCGGCAGATTTGGTTGGCGGGCACCCTGACACAGGCACGCGCGATGACCGAGCGCTTCAAACCCGATCTAATCCTGCTGGATAATTTTCTGCCGGACGGCCAGGGTATCGAGTTGCTGCGCGAACTAACGCTACAAGGCTACGGCGGCGGCATTGTGTTTATTACCGCCGCCAGCGATATGGACACCGTGGCCGAGGCGCTGCGCTATGGCGTATTCGATTATCTGATCAAACCTCTGGCCTATGACCGGCTGGCGCAAACCCTGCAACGCTTTAGCCAACGGCGCGAAGCGTTGAAAGACAAAGCGCGGGTCAACCAGCGCCGCATCGATGAAATGTTCAACACCTACGCCCGCGGTGGCGATCAGGCTGCGTTGCCCGCCGGTATTGATGAACTTACGCTGATGAAGATCCGCGCCCTGTTCGAGGATCCGCAGGTACGCCATACAGCGGAAAGCGTGGCGCAGCAAATCGGACTGAGCCGTACCACCGCCCGGCGCTACCTGGAGTTTTTCGCGGCCAACGGTCAGCTGGTGGCGGAGATTATTTACGGCAAGGTGGGCAGACCACAGCGGATCTACCGTTCTGCTGGCAATGAGTAAATCGGAGCGCCCAGCTAGTGGGCTGCTCCCAGTGTTTGCGCCATTAATGCAGCGGCTTGTTCTGCCGTAAGAAACGTAGTGCCGGAATATTGGCACCTTTAACAAAAATAAACGCCAGCAATAGCGCGCCCCACAACGCCATGGTGATATAGCTGCTGACGCCCATGATATTCAGCCCACTCTCCAGCATTTGCAGTAGGAACAGCGCTAATACAATACCGAAAATCTTGCCAAACCCGCCATCGGGATTAACCCCGCCCAATACCGTCGCCAGGATCGTGATCAGCAACAGTGACTCACCGTAAGAGGCTTTGGCCGAATTGAGTTTGGACATCATCAGCAACGCCGCGACAGCGCACAGTAACGACGAAATCACATAGACCCAAATCAGCGTACGACGGGTGTTAATGCCAGAGAAAAAGGTGGCTTTTTCGTTGGAGCCAGACAGGTAAACATGGCGGCCCAGCGGGGTTTTGGCTAACACCAGCCATAGCAGCAACGCCACTGCGGCAAACAGATACAGCGGAACTGGAACCCCAAGGAAATAACTGCGATCCAATGCCAGTACATAGTTCGGAAAGTTAGATATCGCCGAGCCTTTGGAGATCAACACGTTCACGCCTTTGAGCAAGGTCATGATGCCCAGGGTCGCCAGGATCGGGGAAACCCGCACCACCGAGATCAGCACACCATTGATAATCCCGACCACCAGGGCAACCACAGCCCCTGCCGCGAACATCAAGATCATCGAACTGAGCGTTGGCTCAAGGTGGGTACAAACCCAGGCCATCACCAGCGCACTGGCATTCGCCGTGGCGATAATAGATAAATTTATTCCCCCGGTCAGCATGGTGATCGCCATGGCCAGCGTCAATATCCCCGCGACGGGGATTTGTGCGGCAATAGACTGGAAATTGGCCGCAGACCAGAAGACCTGCGGGATCAGCACGCTAAATACGGCTCCTACCAGCACCAACAGTGCCACCAGCCAGCGCTCGGTATGATCACGTTGCGTTGTTTTCGACATGGTTATATCCCTACCTTATGACGTTGGCCCCAGGCAGTCATACTGATACTGATGACAATCACCAGCCCGATCACCACGGTATGCCAGTACGACGAAATCCCCAGTAAATTCAGACCATTTTGCAAAATGGCCAGCAGGATCACCCCCAGTAACGTACCGGTTAGCGTTCCACGCCCGCCGACAATACTGGTTCCGCCCAACACCACCGCCGCCAGCACGGTGAGTTCATAGCCAAGCAATGAGTCCGGTGCCACCGTCAGGACGGTATAGGACTGCACCACCCCGGCGATACCGGATAGAAAGCCCATATAGCCATAAACAAACAGTTGCAGCTTAAGGATGCTGAAACCCATGCGGGATGCCGCTTCCTGATTACCGCCCAATGCATAAATCTGCCGACCAATACTGGTGCGGGTCATCAACAAGGCCGTGACGATAATCGTCGTCAGCAAGGTCAAAATGGGCAGCGAAAGACCATAGTCATAGCCATCGGCAGCGGTGAAGGAGAACAGCATCGGCCCATGTTCGAACCACTCCGGGTAGGTATACAGCCAGACACCTCGGCTGAGATACAACAATAACCCGTAAAATATGTTCAATGTGGAAATGGTGATAATGATCGATGGCACCCGCAGACGATTAACCAATAGCGCGTTAATCAGCCCCAGCAATAAACCAATGCCCCCCGCCAGCGCAAAAGCCACCGGGAAGTTGCCACCATACTTCACAATCAAGGTCACCATGACATATTGCGAGATAATGGTCATCGCCGGGAATGAAATATCAATACCGCCAGAAATTAATACGATAAACAGGCCACACGCCAACATGGTCAACATGGCATAGTTATTAATCAGGTCATAAATATTGGCAAGCGTCAGAAAATCCGGGCTGGTGAAAGCAAGATAGGTCGAAATAATCAAGATAGTGAAAGCCAGCATCACTTCATGGCGTTTCAGGTGTTCTTTAGTCAATAAACCGGTTTTGGTTATCGTAGATTTATTCAGTACATGAGGATTAGCCATTGACCACCTCCGCAATGGCCGCTTCGCTACTGTTACTTGGCAAGAACTCCTGCACCAGTTGCCCGGACCGCATCACGATAATACGGTGACTATTGAAGTAAGCTTCATCAATCTCATCGCAAACCATTAACACTGCGATCCCCCGAGCTGACAATGCATTGATAATATTATAAATACCGGCTTTGTTGGCGATATCGACGCCAACGGTCGGCGAGTCGAGGATCAGGATTTGCGGGTCGGTAGCCAACCATTTGGCGATGGAGATGCGCTGCGCATTGCCGCCGGATAACGTATTCACCGGCAGATCGCTGTTGCCGATTTTGATCGCCAGGTGCTTGACCATATCTTCAACCAGCGTATCGACCCGTTCGGCCCGCATCAGGTGAAAGGCATTTTTCAGCCGGTGTAATACCGTGGCGCTGATGTTGTCGCGGATCGATTGCTCCATAATCAGCCCGGTGCTCATGCGGTCTTCAGAGACATAGCCCACACCAGCGGCAATGGCATCGCGGTTACTGGTAAAACACATCGGCTTATCGTTGATGCGAATGGTCCCCGACTCAGGTTGAGTCAAGCCGAACAGGCTGAGGCACAGTTCGGTGCGACCTGAGCCAAGCAGACCAACCAGGGCGACAATCTCGCCAGGATGTAACTGCAATGAGACATTTTGATATTCGTTGCCACGGGAAAGTCCTTCCACTGCCAGCACAACCGGGCGCGTTGAGCTGTATGGCGGCAATACCTGAAAATCAAATTTCATATCCGTCATCAGCCAGGCCAGCCGGTGATTATCCACCTCGACGGCAGGATAAGTACCGACCCAATTGCCATCTTTCAATACGGTAATGCGGTCGGAAATCTCCAGCACTTCGCTCAAGCGGTGGCTGACAAACACTACGCAGATATTGCGCGATTTCAGTTCATGTACCACCCGTAGCAGGCCGTTGACCTCTTGCCTGGTCAGCGACGCGGTCGGTTCATCCATAACGATGAGGCGCGCATCCTGTGCGAGTGCCCGGCAGATCGCGACCAACTGTTTCTGGGCGATCGGTAAATTCTCCACCAATTCGTCCAGATTAAGGTGGGCATCAATACTGTTAATCACCCGCTCGGCGGTTTCGCGCATCTGACGTTTATTCACCCATAGCTGATGGTGGTAATGGTTCATGGCGATATTCTCGGCCACGGTCAGATTAGGAAATAACGACAAGTCCTGATAAATAACCTGGATCCCCAGGCGGACAGATTCAATCGGTGTCAGAGTGGCATAGGTTTTACCATCAATAATAATGGCAGCATCCGCATCGGGTTGGTAAACGCCGGAGATAATCTTGATCAACGTTGATTTACCACAACCGTTCTGCCCAGCAAGGCAATGCACCTCGCCCGGCAGCAGGGTCATCGCCACCTGATTTAGTGCCTTGACGCCATAAAAGGTTTTACTGATATTTTCCAGGGTAATAAATGGCTGCATACATCCTCTTACGCCAGGCGGGTATGGGTTGCAGAGCCGAACAGACCTCCGGCTCTGCGGTAATGCGGTGAATCAATACAGAGAATCCACGTTGTCTTTGGTGACGCGCAATACGTTGTGGAACTGGATCAGGTGCTTATTCTGATCAACTTCCGCTTTACCCACCCCTGGGATCTCCATCCCCGTTTCGATTTTCTCTCCTTTCAGCACTTTGTCGGCGACGGCCGTTAATGCATAACCGGCAGAACCTGGATCATAGGTGACACCCATGGCGATATCACCACTTTTAACCAGCGACGCAGCCTGAGAAGGGATCATCATGCCAAACACGTGGACCTTGTTTTTCGCCCGCTTTTCTTTCACTGCGCGGCCTGCCCCAATCGGGCCTTGCGAACCGAAAGCCACAATCCCTTGCAGATCGCTGTGCGCTTTCATCAGATCCAGCGTGGTGCGGCGCGAGTCATCAATGCTCTCGGCGACAGGCATACGGCTGGTCACTTCAAACATCTCCGGGTAATGCTCTTTCTGGTATTTAACAAACAAATCGGCCCACAGGTTATGTTGCGGTACGGTCAGGCTGCCAACGTAAATGACATAGCCGCCTTTGCCGCCCATCGCTTTGGCCATTTCTTCCACGTTGTCGGCGGCGAATTTGGCGTTATCGATGATTTCGATATCCCAGTTGGCGCTTGGCTGCCCCGGAGATTCGTTGGTTAATACCACGATCCCGGCGTCACGCGCTTTCTTGAATACCGGCTCCAGCACATCGGCATCATTTGGCACGATGCTGATGGCACTGACTTTCTTGGCAATCAAGTCTTCAATGATTTTCACTTGTTGCGGTGCGTCGGTGCTGGAGGGGCCAACCTGATAGGCTTTAATCCCGAGATCTTTACCGGCACGTTCCACCCCTTCCCCCATGCGGTTAAACCATGGCATGCCGGCGATTTTCGAGATATTGACGACTTCCACTTCCTGCGCCAATGCACTTCCCGAGCACGCCATCATGCTGAACAGGCTGGCGGCCAATAACGTTTTAACACTCAGTTTTTTCATTTATTGAGGCTCCCGGATCGAATGTAGGTTGAGGCGATAGCAGTTAAATATCTAAATAACGTATTGATATTATTTCTATTTTATTGGTCTTATTTAAACGTGAGGCTTGGGCGGGATGCTGATTTTTACATCTGCACAACATTTCCCGTAGAGGGACTCTACAACCTCGATAGCTATTTTCCCCATATCCTTGAATGCTATTTATATGGACAAACCTGCAACTTTCCGGGTTTGCGACGGGTGTCATGATCCAGCGGGGAGCGGCCAGGAGAAGGCTGCTGACAAAGTGGCAATGTTGCTGAATTTGTAGGGTCGAACATGTTCGACCCTGGCCAATCTACTGATTATCCAAATGGGCGCAGCATGCAGCGCCGCTACGTAGTGAGTCCGAGAGAGTTGGTCAGCGGTTTCCGCCATTTTAATGTCAAGTTTGTTAACTCCCTTCCATTTTGCGGTGCAGCAGTTGCCAGCCAGCGTTTTCCTGCGCATGATGCGGAAAATCTACATACTTTGTTACAGGCCATATGATTAACGTTGCGCTGATAGATGACCACATCGTAGTCCGTTCCGGGTTTGCCCAATTACTGTCGCTGGAAGAAGATATCCGTATCGTCGGCCAGTTCGACTCGGCGGCACAGGCTTGGCCGCATCTGCTGCGCGATCCGATCGACGTGGCGGTGCTGGATATCGCCATGCCAAACGAAAGTGGCCTCAGCCTGCTCCAGCGTTTGCGCCAACAGCGCCCTACCTTTCGCGCCATCATTCTCAGCATCTACGACACCAATGCCTTTGTGCAAAGCGCTATCGATGCCGGAGCCGGTGGTTATCTCACCAAACGCTGCGGCCCTCATGAACTGGTGCAGGCGGTACGCGCCGTCAGCAGCGGTGGGCTTTATCTGTGCGCAGATGCCTTGCGCGCACTGCGTCATACGCCACAGCCAGCAAAAGAGCTACAGGTGCTCACCCCGCGCGAGAAAGAAATCTTCGATCTGCTGGTCAACGGCCTGAGTGTCAAAACCATCGCCCAGCAGCTGACCTTGAGCCATAAAACCGTCCAGGTGCACCGCGCCAATATCCTCGGCAAACTGCATTGTGATACCACCGTTGAACTGGTGCATTTCGCGCTGCAACATCAATTGCTTGCAGGGAATTAACCGGTGCCGCCAATGGTGCGCCGACTGGCGCTTTCGCTGTTTCTGGCGCTGTTTTTTACCCTCAGTTGGCTGGCCCTGTGGACCATCAGCCTGCACCTGAGCCATGACGGCCAACACGCCGTGTTGCTGTTTCCCCAAGGGCTACGGCTAGCGCTGTTGATCCTGCTACCTCGGCGTTACTGGCCTACGCTGCTATTGGCGGAAGCCGCTACGCTGCTGTGGCTGTATGAGCAGCAATTATTGAGCGATCGCTCGGTGCTATTACTGCCTTGGCTAAGCCTGCTACCCGCCTGGGGCACGCAGCAGCTCTGGTATCGCTATCACCTGTATTGGCAGCGCCTGTCGCTATTGCTGGCGGCTATCGCCGTCAATGCGCTGTTGTGCGGGTTACTGGCTGGGTTGTGGTTGCCCATCACCGTCAGCCAAACGTTGCTCACCAGCTTTACCGGCGGCGTGCTGCTGGTGCCTTTTGTCTATCTGATTTATACCTACCTGCGCGAGCAGTTGGTGACGTCAATGCCCGTTCCACGCCCCCCGACGCCACAGCTACGTACCTCATTGCTGCTGTGGTGTTCGCTATTTCTCACCATGGGCATCTGCGTACAGTTGGCGATCGCTCCAGAGATGGAGCGGCTGCTGCTGATCTTCATCTTTCTGCCTAACGTGTTTATGGCGTACCGATTTGGCTGGCAAGGGGGCGTGCTGGCGGCGCTGTTTGGCAGCGTGATGATTACCCTCACCCGCCAGGCCGGTGGCGCTTTCCAGGAGTTGCGTGAGCTGGAGCTATTTCTATCCACCCAGGCACTGTTGGGCATTGGCTTGGGGATTGCCATCAGCCGCCAGCAGCAACTGGCGCAAAAGCTAGAGCGCTATCGCCAACAGTTGGAGCAGGAATTAGCGGCCAAACGCCAGCTGATGGAGCGGCTGATCGGGACCGAAGAAGAAGTGCGCAAGGCCATCGCACGCGAATTGCATGATGAGATCGGCCAGAATATTACCGCCATCCAGATCCAGGCAATGCTGGTGAACCGCAGCGCCACCGCCCCGGCGACCCGCCTGGCCGCCGAACAGATTGATTCGTTGTCGCAGCGTATCCACCACACCACGCGCACTCTGCTACGGCAATTGCGCCCGCCAGTGTTGGAAGAGATGGCGCTGGAAAAAGCCTTGCATCACCTGGCCGATGAGTTTTCCTTTGCCGAACAGGGGATCGGCTTCCAGTTGGATTACCGCCTGCCCGCCACGCCAGATGATGAAACCCTGGTATTTACCCTCTACCGCGTCGCGCAGGAGTTGCTCAATAACATCAGCAAACACGCCTGCGCCAGCCAGGTGAGTTTGAGCCTGACGCAAAGCCAGCAAACGATCACCCTGGAAGTGCGTGATGACGGGCAGGGAATGCCGCTGCAACCCACCAGCGGCTTTGGCCTGCGCGGTATTGAGGAAAGGGTGCGTGCATTAGGGGGCGACTGGCGGCTCCAGCGGCGTAACGGCACACGCATAATTGTTAACCTGCCCACAAAATTGAACAAAAACCCCGGCTGACTAGGACTAAGTCTTAGACGCCTAAAACCTTGTCTCATCCATTTCACTTTTCAACTACCTACACTGCTTTCACTGTCTGGAGGAACCCATGGCATCGGCCACGCTAACTGCTGAGCAAATCAGTGCCCGCTATCGCTACTGGCGACCGCGCCTGATGTTTTCGATGATCGTCGGCTACGCCGCATTCTATCTGACACGTAAAAGCGTCAGCTATGCCATGCCGGTGATGCAGCTCGAACTGGGGTTGGACAAAGGGGATATCGGCCTGCTGGGTACGCTGTTTTACCTGGCCTACGGCGGCTCGAAGTTTGTCTCCGGCATCGTCAGCGATCGCAGCCAGGCGCGCTGGTTTATGGGCGTCGGGCTGTTTATCACAGGCGTGTTGAACATCGTATTCGCCTTTTGCCATTCGCTGACGGCGTTGCTGGTGGTCTGGACGTTAAACGGTTTCTTTCAGGGCTGGGGTTGGCCGCCCTGCGCCAAGATGCTCACCAGTTGGTATTCACGCAATGAGCGAGGCTTCTGGTGGGGCACCTGGAATACCTCGATCAGCCTGGGCGGCGCAGCCGTACCGTTGCTGTCTGGCTATATGGCTTCGCACTATGGTTGGCAGGCAGCCTTGTTACTGCCAGGAGCCATCGGGATGTTGATCGGGCTGTGGCTATGCTGGCAACTGTGCGGCAAACCGCAGCAGCAAGGATTACCCAGCGTAGGCCGCTGGCGACGCGATCCGCTGGAGCTGTGGCAAGAGCAACAAAGTCCGCCCATGCCGATGCGGCAGATGTTGTATGACACCATTTTGCGCAATCCGACCATCTGGTTGCTCGGCGTGTCCTACATCCTGGTGTACCTGATACGCATCGCGCTAAACGATTGGGGCAACATCTGGCTGGCGGAGAGCCACGGCGTCAACCTGATGAAGGCCAATGCCACGTTGTCACTGTTTGAATTGGGTGGGCTGTTTGGCGCGCTGTTTGCCGGTTGGGGTTCGGATTTGCTGTTTCGCGGCCTGCGGGCGCCGATGATCCTGCTGTTCTCCATTGGGCTGTTTTTGACGACTACTGCGCTATGGCTGGCCCCATTGCACCATTACGGCTTGCTTTCGGCCTGCTTTTTCGGCCTCGGTTTTTTTGTGTTTGGGCCGCAGATGCTGATTGGGCTGGCCGCCACGGAGCACTGCCATAAGGATGCGGCCGGTACCGTGACCGGGTTTCTCGGCCTGTTTGCCTATCTGGGAGCCGCGCTGGCCGGCTGGCCGCTGGCTCAGGTGTTACAGCATTACGGCTGGTATGGCTTTTTTGCCCTGCTGGCGTTGGCCGCCACCTGCGTCGGCCTGCTGTTGATGCCACTGCTGATGGCCGGGCAGATACGGCAACAATAAGCGTCATTTTTACACGGTGGAGAGGGGTAGATCCGGTGCTGTTCCCCTCACCCTCTCCCCAAGGAGAGGGGACCGAATGTGCCACAAATTGAATCCCGCATCTGGCCTTTACACGGGCGCAGCATGCAGCGCCCCTACACAGCCTGACCGCTGCTCCATCTCCTTGGGGTGAGGGAGAAAGAATTCGCCGTAGTTCCCCTTTATCAGAGAAGAAATTGGTTTGCTTTACCCTACAAAGACAACAACAAAAAAGGACAACACCATGAAATTGACACCTCTCAATACCCTGCTGGCCACTACGCTGGCGCTGACTGCCCTGGCCGGAACCGCGCAGGCCAAAGGCCGTCTGGTGATCTATTGCAGTGCCACCAACGCCATGTGCGAAGAAGAAGCCAAAGTGTTCGGGGAAAAATACGACGTCAAGACCAGCTTTATCCGCAACGGCTCTGGCAGCACCCTGGCCAAGGTAGACGCGGAGAAGAAAAACCCGCAGGCCGACGTGTGGTATGGCGGCACGCTGGATCCGCAATCGCAGGCGGGGGAAATGGATTTGCTGGAGGCGTACGCGTCACCCAACCTGGAGCAAATCATGCCGCAGTTCCGCGATCCGGCCAAACGTAAAGGCAACTACTCCTCGGCGGTGTATATCGGTATTCTCGGCTTTGGCGTCAACACTGACCGCCTGAAAGAGAAAAATCTGCCTGAACCCAAGTGCTGGAAGGATTTGACCAACCCGATCTACAAAGGGGAGATCCAGATCGCCGATCCGCAAAGCTCCGGCACCGCTTACACCGCACTGGCCACCTTTGCGCAGTTGTGGGGCGAAGAGGCCGCCTTTGATTACCTGAAACAACTGAACGGCAACATCTCGCAGTATACCAAGTCCGGTATCGCCCCGGCCCGTAACGCCGCTCGCGGTGAAACCACCATCGGCATCGGCTTCCTGCACGACTATTCGCTGGAAAAAGAGAAAGGCGCTCCACTGACGCTGGTTTCCCCATGCGAAGGTTCCGGCTATGAAATCGGCGGCATCAGCATTCTCAAGAACGCCCGTAATATGGAGAACGCCAAGCTGTTCGTCGATTGGGCGCTGTCTAAAGAAGCCCAGGAGCTGTCCTGGAAGAAAGGCCAGTCTTACCAGATCCTGACCAACACCACGGCAGAGACTTCCCCTAACTCGCTGAAGCTGGATCAGTTGAAACTGATCGACTACGACATGGATACCTACGGTGCCTCCGACATGCGTAAAAAGCTGATCACCAAGTGGGTTAACGACGTGAAGATGGGCCACTGATCCCATCCCGTATCTTTCGGGCGTAGTTATTACGCCCGCTTCAATTTAGTCAACTCCGGGGAATATCATGTCTGAAACCATTACCTTGCGCAGCGCGCAGGGGCGGGATCCCATTTTCTACTGGTTGCTGGTGGCACTGGCCGGGTTCGCCCTGCTACCGTCCTACAGCCTGGACTACGGGCTGCTGGAAGCGACCAGCGAAGAGCTGCTGGCGGCCTACGGATGGTCGCATGCAGGCTTGGCCGTGCTGTGGTTTGCCGCCCCGCTGCTGCTGCTTGTGCGCCCACAAATTGCCACAGGCCGCGAACAACGTAGCCGCCACCTGTTTGATGCCGGTTATGCTCTGGCCTGTGGGCTTTTGGTGTTTATCAGCGCCGCTGCAACCGGTACCGGGATGGGGTTCGCTACCTTGCCGTTGCTGTTGGCCTTGGGCGCCGTGATCACCCTTGCACTTTCAAGGCTGGAATGGCTGGGCGGCGATCGTTTCGTGCTCGGTTCGCTGGTAGCGGTGATCGCCCTGATCGTGCTGTTTATCATTTATCCCAGCATCGCCATCTTTATCCCGATGTTCACCGATGAGAGCGGTGCTTTCGCCCCGCTGGCGTTTATTCAAACGCTCGGGCAGGCGCACATCCTACAGGTGATCTGGAACTCCTTCCTGCTGTCGGTTGCCGTAGGCATTGGCTGTACCTTCTTTGGCATGGTGTTGGCGATTTATACCACGCGTATTGCCCGCCGTTCGGCCGTGATTGGCCGTATCTTCTCGATCCTGCCGATCGTGACGCCACCCTTCGTGGTGGGCTTGGGGGTTACGCTGATGATGGGCCGTTCCGGCTACATCACCGAATTAATGGTGACCTGGTTTGGCCTGACCAACACCAACTGGCTATACGGTTTTACCGGCATCTGGTTGGCCCAGGTACTGGCCTTTACGCCGATGTCATTCATGATCCTCGATGGGGCCATTAAAACCATCCATCCGTCGCTGGAAGAAGCGTCCTACACGTTGCGAGCCAACCGCTTCCAGACCTTCACCCAGGTGTTTATGCCGCTGCTGAAACCGGCATTGGCCAACTCGTTCCTGATCGTGATCGTTCAATCGCTGGCGGACTTCAGTAACCCGTTGGTCCTCGGCGGTAACTTCGACGTCTTGGCTACGCAGATCTACTTCTACATTACCGGTGCACAGCTTGATTATCAGGCGGCCAGTACGCTGGGCGTCGTGCTGTTGATGTTCTCACTGCTGGTGTTCTGCGTGCAGTACATGTGGATCGGCAAGCGTTCCTACGTGACCATTTCCGGCAAATCCAACCACGGCGACGTACAGCCGCTGCCGGTAACGCTGGTGTGGGGCGTCTCGCTGATGCTGTATGTGTGGATCGCCTTCAACATCCTGCTGTACGGCAGCATTTTCTACGGCAGCTTTACCGTCAACTGGGGCGTGGACTACACGCTGACGTTGGACAACTTCAGCAAACTGTTCGGCCAAGGATTTAGCGACGGCGCATGGCCTTCCCTGCTCGATACCTTGCTATACGCCGGGATTGCGGCACCGATCACCGCCATCTTCGGTCTGTTGATTGCCTATATCGTGGTACGCCAACAGTTCCAGGGCAAAAAAGTGATCGAATTCAGCACCATGCTGTGTTTCGCAGTGCCTGGCACCGTGGCCGGTGTTTCCTACATCCTGGCGTTTAACAGCGCGCCGGTTTACCTGACCGGCACCGCGGCTATCGTGATCATTTCGATGGTGATGCGTAACGTTCCGGTGGGGATCCGCGCGGGTATCGCCGGTTTGGGGCAGTTGGACAAGTCATTGGATGAGGCTTCCCTCAGCCTGCGTGCCGGTTCGCTTCGCACCATTGTGTATATCCTGCTGCCTTTGCTGCGCCCGGCGATCCTCTCGGCGTTGGTTTACAGCTTTGTGCGCGCCATGACCACCGTCAGCGCCATTGTTTTCCTGGTGACGCCTGATACACGTGTCGCAACGTCCTACATCCTGAATCGGGTTGAAGACGGCGAGTACGGTGTAGCCATCGCCTACGGTTCGATCCTGATCGTGGTGATGCTGGCGATTATTTTCCTGTTTGATTTCCTGGTTGGCGAAGCGCGGGTCGCGCGTTCCAAAGCCCGAAATGCGGCCTGATACCCGGCGGAGAAGGATGAACAACATGTCTGAACTACAAACTAAAAAGCACTTCGTTGAACTGAAAAACGTTGCCAAGCGGTTTGGCACCAACACCGTGATTGAAAACCTGAGCCTGGCCATCCCACGCGGGGATATGGTGACGCTGCTTGGCCCTTCCGGCTGCGGTAAAACCACGGTCCTGCGCCTGGTTGCCGGGCTGGAAAAGCCCAGCGGCGGGCAGATCTTTATCGACGGCGAGGACGTAACCGATCGCTCCATTCAGCAGCGGGACATCTGTATGGTGTTCCAGTCCTACGCGCTGTTCCCGCATATGTCGCTGGGAGATAACATCGGCTATGGCCTGAAGATGCTGGGCAGGCCCAAGGCGGAGATCCGCGATCGGGTGCGTGAAGCCCTGATGCTGGTCGATCTGGAAGGTTTTGAGGAACGCTATGTCGATCAGATTTCCGGTGGCCAGCAGCAACGTGTGGCCCTGGCACGTGCGCTGATCCTGAAACCCAAAGTGTTGCTGTTCGATGAGCCGTTGAGCAACCTGGATGCCAACCTGCGCCGCAGCATGCGCGAGAAGATCCGCGAGTTGCAGCAGCAGTTCAATATCACTTCGCTTTACGTTACCCACGATCAGAGTGAAGCCTTTGCGGTTTCGGACACCGTGCTGGTAATGAACAAAGGGGAAATCATGCAGATTGGCGCGCCGCAGACGCTGTATCGCTACCCGGCCTCACGCTTTATGGCCGGATTTATGGGCGATGCCAACATCTTCCCGGCCAAGGTGACCAGCAGCGGCGTAGAGATCTTTGGCTACCCGGTGCCGCGTCCGCAGGGCTTTGCCCCCGGTTTGCAGCAATGCACCGTTGGCGTTCGCCCGGAAGCCATCACCCTCAGCCAGCAAGGGGAAGCCAGCCAGCGTTGCACCATCAGCAAAGTGGCGTATATGGGGCCACAGTATGAAGTGCTGGTGAACTGGCACGATCAGTCGCTGCTGTTACAGGTCAACGCCACGCAGTTGCAGCCAGAACCGGGCGATAGCTATTTCCTGCAAATCCATCCGTTCGGCATGTTCGTGCTGGCCGACGAGTAAGCTTGCCACCCCCGCCCGGTCTTTCGGGTGGGGTATTTTCCCGTATCCCAAGCGTGAATGAGGACTTCCTGCTGACCGCAGGGCATTATCACTATCGGTGGCGTTTAAAACGCTCAGCCATGAGATAAATCTGCCAAAACCTCAACGGCTTGCGCGTTCTGTAAGCAAACGAACGCAGAATGCGTAATCCCCTTTGACTTCCCCCCGGCGCCCCGCTATGATTCCGCTCGTTCAAACGATTCCTCTGTAGTTCAGTCGGTAGAACGGCGGACTGTTAATCCGTATGTCACTGGTTCGAGTCCAGTCAGAGGAGCCATATTTAGAGAAGCCCGCTTAAGGAAACTTAAGCGGGCTTTTTGCATTCAGGATTGGCACTCTGGTTACTACCGTATTTATAGTGAAAACCCGTAGTGAGAGCCATCCGGCAATTCAACGTCAAGGCGCAGTTTGCCGCCAGCAGCCTCAACGTAGCGCTTAAGGGTAGAAAGTTTCAGGTCGCGGCCCGGTTTTTCCATGCTGGCGACGGTAGGTTGCCGGATGCCCAGAGCCAGTGCCATTTCTACCTGCGTTTTCTTCACTTTCTCACGCAGTTCGGCAAGATGGATGTTGAGCAGGATGTCCGTCGCCATCGCCTGAGCTTCGGCCACGACTTCCGGCTTTTCATCCGCAATAAGCTGTTCCAGCGTTCTGCCCATCACGTTACTCCTTTTGTTTTAAGGTGTTCAGCCAGTTGGTGAATTCCCGGTCTGCAACCGGGTTCATCTCAGCGTAAAAACGCTTTTCATTACCGACCTTATTTCCGGCACAAAGCACAATGCCAGTTCGGGCCGGGTCGTAGGCGAAAAATGCCCGCATCGGCTCGCCTCGGCTTTGTATACGCAACTCTTTCATATTACTGAAACAGGAACCTTTGAGCGTGTCGGCATACGGTCTGGACAATCCAGGCCCCTTTTCTCGCAACACCATCAGCGCAGCAAGTACACTGGCCCGATCGCTATCGTTAAGTGAGATAAACCAATGATCAAACGTGTCCGTTGTTTTAATCGACCACACGGGGCCTCCTGATGAATATAGGTCAATTGCTATATAGATGCAATGCTATAATCATCAGAATGGCGTACCGGTGAAAGAAATGCACTGGCATAAACAAGAAAGCGGAAGAGGTGTTCCCATTTCTCACTGTATGTGAGCAGGAGTTGCTGGCATGTTGCTAACAGTCTCGCAAACAGGCAGTGTATCAAGCGCTTCTTTCTGGGCGTGAAGCGTCGACGTTGCTGACGACAACGTGGTGTAAGCGGGAACTTACTGCGCCGTAAAGCACGCAGTGAAGATAATGCTCACTTTTCTGAGTCTTTTACCATCCAGTTGATTTTCTCGCCTGCCAGAAAAGGCACCACCTCCCCCATGTCCGGAACATTAATAATTTCGGGAACCGTTTGTTCCTTGCGGATCAGAGTGACGATTTCTTCATTCACCGGCTTACGGTAAAAGTTGGGGCCATTAATGGAGGTAAAAGCTTCCAGTTTATCCAGCGCATTGGCCGCATCAAACACCGAAGCATACAAGGCAAGGGCAATGGGCGTATTGAAGGCCCCGGCACACCCACAGGCGCTTTCCTTTTTCCCTCGACTATGAGGTGCAGAATCGGTTCCCAGGAAGAAACGTTCACCGCTGGAGGAGGTAATGGCCTTAACCAGCGCCGCACGATGCTTTTCGCGTTTTAAAATTGGCAGGCAATAGTTATGTGGGCGGATCCCTCCCTTAAACAACGCATTCCTGTTCAGGAAAACATGCTGAGGCGTGATAGTTGCACCAATATTACTGCCGCTTTCCATCACGAAATCGACTGCTTCGGCCGTGGTGGCATGCTCAATCACAATACGCAGTTCAGGGTGACGAACCGTTATCGGCAGCAAAATGGTTTCGATAAACCGGGCTTCACGGTCAAAAATATCCACCTCCGCTTCCGTCACTTCGCAATGGATCAGCAGTGGAATATCAGCACGCTGCATGGCATCCAGTATCCGGCTGACCTTATCGATTGAGCTTACGCCCTGTGCCGAGTTTGTCGTCGCATTGGCTGGGTAAAATTTAACGGCCTCCACAATACCGCCATTGAAGCCTGCAACCAAATCGTCTGGATCGGTATCGTCGGCGAGATACATGGTCATTAATGGCGTAAACTGATGACCTTCAGGTAAGGCCGCCAGAATTCGTTCGCGATAGGCCACAATGTCTTTGGTTCTCTTCAGCGGGAGCACCAGATTAGGCATGATGATTGCCCGACCATATTGTTGACTGCTATACGGCAGGACTGCCTTAAGCATCTCCCCATCGCGCAAGTGCAGATGCCAATCATCCGGACGACGAAGTTCAAGTTCTGAAATCATAACGACTCCTCATTCAGGAAAGCGCGGTATAAGCTTCAAATGGCGAATCATCGAGCCTACCGGTCAAGTCAGAAATACTCTCGACGCCATGCAGCCCACACCATGTCGCTAACTCATCAATGATATTGATCATCGTAGCTGGGTTGATAAACGTCGCTGTCCCGACCTGAACGGCCGTTGCCCCGGCCAGCATATATTCAATCACGTCATGAGCATTGGATATTCCCCCGCAGCCGATAATGGGAATATTGACATGTTTGAAGCATTGATATGTCATGCGTAACATAACGGGCTTAACCGCTGGGCCAGACATTCCCCCCATGATGTTACCTAACTTTGGCCGCCGGGTTTCTATGTCCACAGCCATTCCCAACAGCGTGTTACCCACAACCAACGCATCGCAACCTTCACTCTCAGCGGCCTGAGCGACACCGATAATATCGGCCGTATTGGGCGTAAGCTTTGCCCACAACGGAAGCGACGTTGAGGTCCGCAAGGTTTTAATCACGCTGGCGGTGGTGCCCGGATCGATCGCAAAGGCTTTGCCGTGCGCTTCGATATTAGGGCAGGAAATATTAGCTTCTATGGCACTGATCCCTGGCACGTCGCTTAACCGGGCAGCCAAATCGCCAAATTCAGCCGCCGTGTTTGCCGAAATACTGGCAATCAGTGGCGGTTGGAATTGCTGATAAAAAGGCACGGTATGCTCAATGTAATCCACCAGACCTTTACTCGGTATACCAATAGCATTCAGCATGGCAGAGTTCAGTTCACAGATCCGGGGGACGGGATTACCCGGGCGTTTCCCCGCGGTAAACGTTTTGGTAACAAAACCGCCAAGGCGATTAAAATCGATGATTTCGGCCAATCCCTCAGCAAAAGTACCGCTAGCTGGCATTACCGGGTTTTGCAGTGGCAAGCCGCTGACCTTAACTGATAAGTCAGTCATAACACCACCTCTTTAATATGAAAAACGGGGCCGTCGTAGCAAACGCGCTTGCTCTTCATTGCTAGCGCCTTGCCGACTTTTATTGGACGCACGCAGCAATAGCACATGCCAATCCCACAAGCCATGTGTTGCTCCAATGCCACTTCTCCGGCTATATCAATTTCGGCAATCAATGCCTGTAACATCCGAGCTATTCGTGCTGAGCCACAGGTATAGATGGCATCAACCGGTCTTTTGCCATGCACCTGGCGAATTAATGCCTCTACGTTAGCAACAGAACTGGAATCATCGGTATCAATAACTTCGATCACCGTGGCCCCAATATTGAGAAATCGCTGTTGGGACATCAGGCTTTGCTGGTTTCTGGCGCTGAGCAGTGCCGTCACATGAATATTCATTTTTGCTGCCCGTTCCGCAAGCGGAGCTAACGTAGCCAGACCGACCCCGCGCGCGACTACCATGATATGCTGATAGTCCGGCTTTACCGTGAAGCCATTGCCAAGCGGGCCAAGAAATTGCAGGCCATCGCCTGCCTTTAGCGTTGCCAGCCCTCGTGTGCCGGCCCCCGTGACCTTATAGAGAAACTCAACCGTATTCGTCCCTTCATCGGCATAATAAGTGCTCATCGGGCGACGAAAGAAAGGTTTATCGGTGTCTGTCTGCGGGCACAATAGATTAAAGAATTGCCCAGGTTCAACGTTTAATGCTAGCGGCCCGGCGTCAACAATCATATGCTTGTATTCTTGATTGACCCAATCGTTACCGAGCACCCGGAATTTACCCTCTGTAGCAGCCATAATAAAACCTCATCTAACCATTATTTCAAGGAAACGCCTTTGCTTTCCTTGATAAGAAACACCGTAGCAATGACATCCAGGACATATATTGAAGCCAGCAGCGCAATCGCATACGCAAAAGAATAAGTGCTGGCCAGCACGCCAACCACCAGAGGGCCAGTCGCACCTATCCCGCGCCCAACATTGAAAAGAATATTTTGCGCCGTCGCTCTGATTTCCGTGGGGTAGCTTTCAGAAATCAAAACCCCATATCCCGCATACATGCCGTTGACAAACATGCCCATAATGGCGCCAGCAAACAGCAGGGTCATCGGGTCGTCCAATTGGGCATAGATAAGAATAATGGCCAGTGCACCGACTTGATAAAAAATGAAGGTTGGCTTGCGGCCAAAATAATCGGAGAGTTTACCAAACACCCAAATCCCCACACCCATGCCTAAAATCGTTACCGCTGTCCACAGGCTGGATTTGCCGAGAGAAAAACCCAGCTGTTTTGCCATAAATGTTGGCAGCCAAATCATCAAGCCGTAGTATCCGAAATTCTGTACCGAGGTCAGGATCATGATGCCAATGGTGTTCTTCGTCGTTGTCGCATCGCTGAATAACAACTTGAGCGATATTTTATTCCTTCCGCTCCTTTACCTTCCGTAAGAATATTTTGGGCTCTTGCAGTTGAGAACGCAGCGTGAAAGCCAAAATTGCCGGCAAAATGCCAACCAGAAACATGCCTTTCCAACCAATGATAGGTAACAACAAGGGTGGAATAACGGCGGCCAAAAATACGCCAGATTGCCATCCCAGGCCAACATAAGAGGAGACTTGCGCACGTTTGTTAGCAGGCCAGGCTTCCGCCACCAGGGTCATACCAATGCCAAGTTCCCCACCCATGGCAAACCCCACCAGGAAACGATATACGACCAAGTCGTTATACCCGACAGAAAAATAACACAGTGCCGTCGCTATCATGTACAGCACAATGCCCCACCGAAGCGCAAAGACACGTCCGTACTTGTCACTGATAATACCGAAGGTGATCCCCCCGACAACCGTTCCAAGCAGAGACCAACTGACCAAGGCTCCGGCCTCTCCGGGCGTGACAGATAATGACACCGTGATAAACGAAATTAAAAATCCGATCATCAGCAAATCAAAACCCTCAATCATAAGTCCGGTAACCGAAGTAAAGACAGACTTGACCTTATAACTATGGGTTTCTTCCTCTCCGTCTTGTTGCTGCTGAGATAGTTTGTTTTCAGGAGAATAATGATCCGTATTCTGATATGAGTTATTCATATTCACTCCAGTTTTAGTCAATCACATTTTATTTATAATCATTCCAGTACAGCGGGTTGCAAAAAGTTACGAATAGACCGTTATTTTATCAATGTTGAAAAAAACATCATTTTATGTTAGATTATTGAAAATTTTATTTTTTTAAGCATGCCAATGAAACACGATACGATCGACTACAAAACCATTGGTCAACGGCTACGAGCCTATCGGATAGCCGCTGGGTTAAAAGCAGAACAGATTGCTGATAATATTGGTATTTCACGAGCCGCCGTATATCGCCTTGAAAAAGGTGAAATTGTTAAAATAGAAACGCTGGAAAAATTAGCGCAACTGTTGAATACCTCTTTACTCAGTTTGTTAGGGGTTGATACCGAATACTACTCTAATGCCGCCGGTTTCTTTGAGCGAATGAGACAACTGGAAGAATCATCTACCCATATTTATTCTCATTTCGATCCTTTTTCTTACTTGCTGACATCAGACAGATACGATGATTTTCTGCAATTGATGTTAGCCGAAACCTCTGCGGAAAAATCTCAGCCAACTCAGCAAGAACTCAATACTATTACTATTCTGAGCCAACGCAAAAAGAGCATACATAAACACACGCCAAAACTATTCAATTTAATCGGTATTCAACAAATTGAAAAATTCCTTCACCTTGGCCTGATTGGTTCATTGAACCTTCCCCCCAGTACCAGAATGGAACGTGTTCTCCACGCCAGGAATGAAATAAAGCATCTTATCGATGTCATCGAAGAAGGTTCAAGCCCCCTTGAAATAGCTATTTCCAAGGATGCGATCCCATCCCTTACCTTCCAGATCTTTTATCAACACTCCATGCCTTTATCCGTCGCCGTCAGCCCATTTCGGCTGGGTGAATTACCGAACGTCTCTGCGGGAATAGCATCCGTAACCAACTCAAAAGAAGCTATTAGCTCTTATCATCATTTCTTTAATAAGCTCTGGGAAACATCCACCAAAAAAAGTGATGCTATCGATTTGCTAAAGAAAACCCTTGAGCGCTACTGACGGTTTCCCAACTCCCTCAAGGTCTCTTTTAGCAAGGTTGCTGCGACTTCAATATCTGAGAAATGGGTAAACTCGTCCGGGTGATGACTAATACCCCCTTTTGACGGAGTGAAAATCATCGCCGCCGGATACCTCTGAGCCAGGTTCATGGTATCGTGACCGGCCCCGCTCAACATTTTCATGTAGCTGATATCATTTTTCTCACACTGCTGAGCTAGCACATCACAAAGGCCATCATCCAACTTGACCGGCTCCTCCGACGAGATCTCTCTCAATGTAATGGTGACATCATTGTCTTTTTCAGCCTTATGCACCGCCTCTTGCAGCCTGCTGGCAACCCGGGAAATACTGGACTTTTCAATACCACGAATATCAACATAAAACGTCACTTCGCCAGGAATGACATTCATTGAGTTCGGCTGAATTTCCATTTTGCCCACGGTGGCCACCGTGCCCCAGGGAGATTCTCGGCACGCGGCATGATTGATATCCTCAATGATCATTGCACTCGCAACTAACGCATCCTGCCGCTGATACATTGGCGTTGCTCCTGAGTGATCGGCATGCCCTCTGACTAACACGGCAAATCGGGTTGGCGCTGCGATACCATTTACGACACCAATGGTCAAACCGTCACTTTCAAGCCGTTTACCTTGCTCAATATGCAGTTCAATAAAGGCTGAGAAATAATGATCAGGTAAACAGCAACTGGCTATTTTTTCACTGGCATAGCCTGCGTCGTCATTCACCTGGAAAAAACTCTGGCCTTCATCATCAACGTTTTCTGCCCATTGATCCGCTTTTACCTTGCCGGTCATTACCTTGCTGCCAATACAGGAGAAGCCAAACCGGCTGGACTCTTCGGCACGGAAAATCACTAACTCCAGATCGCGTAATAGCTCTCCTGCTTTAAATTGCATTAACGCATAAAAGCCAGTGACGACACCCAGCGCTCCATCGTAAGCCCCACCTTGCGGGACCGTATCTAAATGAGAGCCTGTTCCTACCGCGGGTAGCTGGCTATTTTGCCCAGGAAGTCTGGCAAAAATATTGCCGATCGCATCTTTACGGACGAATAAGCCATGCTCCCCCATCGTCTCAACCATAAATTGATGAGCGGCTTCGTCTTCCTTACTGTAAGCCAAGCGAGTGATTCCCTTCATTTCGCCAGGTTTGTTAAACGTTTTCAGCGTTTCAAAAAGGGTTTCCATATCATGCATGGTGTAGCATTGCTGAATCATTTGCCTACCTCTATAGGGATCTGATTGATTGCCACCCGAGTGTTGTCTATAAAATTAGACTACAACAATGATACATCTGCTGACCAACGTGGCTGATAGCTACTTTATCCCTAACTCCAGTGGGGTAGTCAAATATTTTGTCTAAATTTTTAGATTTTCAGGACGTAAATCACACTTCTCTCTCGACCGATTAAAATTAGTGACAGCCATGCTATTTTTTATTTATATATATCATATAGTTATGAATTTAATTACTTATTTAAGAGCTTTATTACATCAGGTTACGATCAATGTCAGTATCAAAAATGATACTAAAATCAAGTAAGATGAATCGATAATCATTAGATGATTTTATCAATTTGAATTCGATACGTTTATTTTTAACATTAAACTAACACCAGATAAATCTTCCAAAGAACATCCAGCCACCATAAATAGTAACCCCTAGTATCCCTGACGTGTAAAGCCACGTTTTATAACGGTTTCGAATGTAGATATTGCGCAGTAACGCAATCAGCAAGGGGGTAACCAGAAAAAATGCAGCTATAGATGCTTGGAGGGTTCGATTACTAAGCGATTGATGGGGAATACTGCACACAGTATCCCCCACGTCCATCATCCAGTCATATTTGTTGATAGAAAATAACTCAATAGAAAAATAGGCAAGGACAAAATAGCCCAGCATAGAAATAATATCGATAACCTTTTCTTTATCCATTTTCATTTTAGGCGTTTAGTCCCAGCAACTTTCTGATATGGTTCCGAATCTGTAATAATCGAGCACCATACGAGATATAGTCAAACTCTACAGAACCCCTTTCCGGTTTCATATGGATGAAGCGAATAAAGTCGTTCAACCTTCTTTCTATGCCACGATTATAGCGAATCCCAGCCATCATGTACTGTTCATCAGACAGGTAAAGGCTTGCCACATTTGGATAGTCGTAGAGGGTCATATCCCGCAGATGTTGGGCAACGATCCACAGGTTGAAATCATCCTCCATCAAACAGGTTGCAAGCTCAAGTTGATCCCGTGTTGTCAGCGTATTAGGATCTAACCCCAGTGTGCTTGCTGCGACCTGAATTTGCATGGCAACAGAACCAAAAGAGGTTTTATCCTCTGGAAAAGCCTTAAGACCCAAAGCTCGTTTTGCTTCGAATATCTGAAACTTATATTCCTCAGGCATTCCTCCTGACTCAATCCACGCAACTCCTCCTAACAGTTCAGGAAGAATACCTGCCTGGTAGGCGTAATTTTTAATCCTGTCTTTGTTGTATTGAACATAGGCATCCTTATATGCGTTTAAGTAAAACTCTCCACTTTTTCTCTCTGGATTGCTTTTCGTCAGCCTCCAGAAAAGCGCGTCGATTTCATCCCACTTTCTAAACCCAACTTGGGTGATATCACAGAACTGATTCCGTGCAACTATACTGTCTCGCATGTCTCTGCTCCCTATTAATACACTCGCTCATCCCAGATACTATAGCCTCCGGTTCCGGCGATATGATGTTTCCAATCAATGCTCTGGTAAGCAACAGAAATCATTTCCTCCGGTTGGCTATCAGCATGGTTCAAAGCATGTGGATAGGAAACAGCAATATTCTTTAAGGTCGCTCCAGTGAGCATGATTGAATAGTACTTTTCCTGAGCCCCCATCTGGGTCGTGCGATAGAAATCAAAAAGAAGGTCGAGTTCTTCGTTATTCGAGATTGCGATACCAAAGAGTGGCGAGGATTTATCGATAGGTTTGCAGAATTTTATCGGATGGTGGTTAGTATGCTGGCTACGGCTGATAGCATGATCAAACTGCAACACAAGAATTTGATCTTTATGCCTTATCTGGTATTTATTTCCGATGGAGTCAAGTGTACAGCATCCTGCAGAGATCAGTCCTTGTTTCTTACCTTTGATCGTCAAGTAGATATTATTTGCCATGTAAATTCCCTCTTTTTAGATGTATATCCCCTGAAAGTCCCTTACTCGCCAGGGTATGACTAGTACAACTCAAATCGGCTGGTGGGAAAACTTACAAAAATGTAGTCAAATAACAATGGTAAAAACTCTTAGTTGATATTTTTTCTGAGGCTTGACAAGCCCCCTCCTATCGTGCGGATTTTATGAAAGTTACCGGCATAACTCAACCAAATAATGACTAATATTTATGCAATCTCAGCCATTACACATTAGCTGACTGACTGAGAGACTCACATCTAGCCCCCTCTCAGACCTGCCCCAGATCACACTCGCAACATTTAACATGAAAAGTACAATTTTTTACCTGAATGTTACATTCCATTAAAATAACCTTGCCGCATACTCATCGCACGCCCACCCCTACCGAGGGAACCAACTGATGAAAACTAGCAACCCGATGCTGGAAAAATTACTGCCGATTCTGCCACTTATCGCTGCCAATGCCGCCCAGGCTGAAAGCGAACGAAAAGTACCGGAAGAGAATATCCGTTTGTTAAAAAGCATAGGTATGCACCGGGTGTTCCAACCGAAAAAATTCGGTGGATTGGAAATCTCCTTACCGGAATTCACCGACTGTGTCGCTGCGCTGGCAGGAGCCTGCGGTGGAACGGCCTGGGCCTTCAGCCTGCTTTGCACCCACAGCCATCAGATCGCCATGTTTTCCCCCAAGCTACAGCAAGAGATCTGGGGTGATAACCCAGACGCAACCGCCAGCAGCAGCATTGCCCCATTTGGCCGTATTGAAGAGGCCGAAGGCGGTGTCTATCTGAGCGGCGAAATGGGTTGGAGCAGCGGCTGTGACCATGCCGAATGGGCGATTGTCGGCTTCCGCCGCAAAAACGCCGACGGCGAGTTGCTCTACAGCTTTGGCGTGATCCCGCGTAGCGACTACGAAATTCGCGATGACTGGTTTGCCGTAGGTATGCGCGGCAGCGGTTCCAAAACGCTGATCATCAAAAATGCCTTCGTTCCCAACCACCGCATTGAAGCGGCTCAAGACATGATGCACGGGCGCTCATCGGGTTACGGTCTCTACCCAGACAGCAATATCTTCTACTCTCCTTATCGCCCTTACTTTGCCTGCGGATTTGCTGCCATCAGCCTCGGCGTGGCAGAACGTATGCTGGTCGCCTTTAAAGAGAAAACCCAAAACCGCGTGCGGGCCTATACCGGAGCCAGCGTGGGCACGGCGACCCCAGCGCTGATGCGTCTGGCAGAATCGACCCACCAGGTTGCCGCCGCCCGCGCCTTTTTGGAAAAAACCTGGCAAGAACATGCCGAACACGGCCGCCAGCACCAATATCCCACTCACCAGACATTGACGTTCTGGCGCACCAACCAGGCCTATGCGGTCAAAATGTGCATCGAATCGGTCGATCGCTTGTTCAGCGCCGCAGGGGCAACCAGTTGGATGGAAAGCAATGAAATCCAGCGTCTGTTCCGCGATGCTCATATGACCGGGGCACACGCCTATACCGATTACGATGTCTGTGCGCAGATCCTGGGGCGCGAACTGATGGGGCTAGAACCCGATCCGACGATGGTGTAACGAGCAGGAGAACCTATTAGATGACACATCACACAGAACCTGATCTGGATCCCCGAGCATTTCGCCGTGCGCTGGGTAATTTCGCCACCGGGGTGACGGTAGTAACAGCAGCAACGGCAGATGGCACCCGGGTGGGTGTCACGGCCAACAGTTTCAACTCGGTGTCACTGGATCCGCCGTTGGTCTTGTGGAGCATTGATAAACGTTCCGGCAGCTATTCGATTTTTGAGCAGGCCAGCCACTTTGCCATAAACGTGCTGGCCGCCGATCAGATGGATATTTCCAATCGCTTCGCTCGCCCCAGCGAGGACAAATTTGCTGGGATCGAAATTGGTATCGGTGCGGGCAGTGCCCCTTTGCTCGACCATTGTGCCGCACGTTTTCAGTGTGAGAAATATCAGCAGGTAGACGGCGGTGACCACTGGATCCTGATTGGTAAAGTCGTGGCGTTTGACGATTTAGGCCGCGCGCCGCTGGTGTATCACCAAGGGGCCTATTCCATGGTGCTACCTTATCCGCAGGTGGCAGAGCGCGTTGCACAGGACGCCGTGCCCAGCGCCAGACAGGAGCGTTTGAACAACAACGTCTTCTACTTGCTCACCCAGGCGTTGCGCAGCTATCAAAGCAGTTACCAGCCCAAGCAGCTCTCCACCGGGTTGCGGGCCAGCGAGGCCAGAATGCTGCTGGTATTGGATAGCGCTGCCTGTCTGGATAAGGCCTGCCTGTTAGCAGAAATGGCGATGCCAACCAGAGAGATCGAAGAGGCGCAGGAAGCCTTGTGCCGCAAAGGCTTGGTATCCAGCACCGAGAGCGGTCATCACCTGACCGAGGCAGGCGAACGTCAGGCCAGCGTGTTGAGAGATATTGCCGCCAAACAACAGGAACAGGTGCTGTCCGCCTTCTCGGCAGACGAAGTCGGCATTTTGAAGAAGCTGTTGCGCGGTATTATTGCCAATAGCCAGTAAGTTTACGTCGCTACTCCTCATTCGCATTGCCGGCAACGGAATGCGAATGAGGGATTTCAGTTACTCAGAACCACTCTGCTGTACTTGCGAACCAATCCGCGCCACAGACATCCGCTGCCCTAGCCAACCTAACGCCGCACAGACGGCCATCACCAACGTCATGGCGAACGGAGTGTCGTCCTGCAACCAGGAAACGGCCACGCTTGCCAGCGCGCCCATACCAAACTGCAACGAGATCGCCAGGGCGCTGGCACTTCCTGCCTGTTGGCCGCGCTGTTGCAACAATAACGACAGGCAATTGGTGCCAATGGCGTTGACCAGCGACATAAACGGTCAAGTATTCAATGTGT
>NZ_AYMQ01000023.1 GCF_000633355.1 Serratia sp. H1w | reverse complement strand
CTCCCACAGGGAGAGGGAACTGTCCGAGCCACAATTTGGCTTATGCACCCGGCCGTAACTTTGTATCTGTCCTCTCACCTACGACCTAGCCGTAGACTAGCGCCACACCAGACCGCAACTCCGCGCTGGCTCCCTCTCCTTGTGGGAGAGGGTTGGGGTGAGGGGGAACCGCATTGTTGAATGTATTTGCAAATCCTATGACACGCAACCAGTATTGAACAAAATTTAACACTGCCATTACAACTGATTTGAAGACAATCACACTTCTGATTATTTGTTTAGAGCCTGATGTGGCGCGAGATGAAAGCCCATTGCCCGCAGGGACGTTTGCCATGGCAAAAGGCGCAAAACATAAGAGAAAGATTGCGCCGACGCACAGTTTGCCTTTATTGTTGAATTGTTTTCAACAATTATTCCCTTTGCGATGAATGATTCTTAAGCGGATGTTTTTATCCGTCATCTGTTGCTATTCTCAGTAGCAATGAAAGTATCCAAGCCCACTGAAAAATAGGGAGCGAGAATATGTCTGATAAAGCGCTGATTAGCGAATTTCTTTTTGCTGCGGAACAAGGCGATGGCGAGGCACTGAAAAGCTGCCTGGATAAAGGTGTTGATATCAATGCTGCCAACCGCCAGGGCCGTACCGCCATTACCATTGCCAGCCTGAATAAACATTACGACTGTGTGGCATTATTAATCGCAGCCGGTGCCGATATTGATAAGCAAGATCAGACCTGTTTTAACCCCTTCCTGCTGAGCTGTCTGAATAATGACTTAACGCTGCTGCGCCTGGTATTGCCAGCAAACCCGGATTTGGATCGTTTGACACGTTTTGGCGGCGTAGGTATTACCCCAGCCAGTGAAAAAGGCCACGTCGACATCGTGCGCGAATTATTGACGCGTACCGAAATTAACGTCAACCACACCAATTTTGTGGGCTGGACGCCGCTGCTGGAAGCCATTGTGTTAAATGATGGCGGCGCGAAGCAGCAGGAGATTGTCAAATTACTGCTCGATCACGGCGCCAATCCTCATATGACCGACAAATATGGTAAATCTCCCCTGACGCTGGCACGTGAAAAAGATTATCGCGAAATTGCTGAGCTGCTGATCGCAGCCGGAGCCTAACCCGAGGAGAAGCCTTATCGCACAGCCATTACGGCAGTGCATTACAGCGTTATCGGCAGAGGTGGCGTTTCCCCGCCAGCGGCTAAGTGGGCAAGTCGAACAGGTTTTTTCCCGCGCGGTTAACCTGTTCGTCCCCGAGCAGAACATGCTCTACACGTTATTAAGCGACGAGTATGACAACGCCCCGAATAGCTGCCGTATAGCGCTCAGGCACTGCGACCAAATAGTTAGCCCAGGAGATCGAGTCGAGTTTTCACAGGGCGGCATTGAAATAGGCCAACACAGTTGGATTGATTTTTCCGGTTGCCAAATATGGCAGCAGCCCGAGCTGTATTTAACCGATGCAAACAGGGCTGATATTGCCTGGTACCAATGGGGGACATGCCTTAATCAACATGCCGCATCCGGTAATTCTCTTTTTAATTACCGTGGAGACAATATATTTCACCGAGAAATGGCCAGGTTATTACAATTGCATCGCGACGCATTATTTATGGCGATACGTCGCAATGAACATCCCGGCGATGCTATACAGTCTCTCATTGACTTGGGGATTGGCCTGACGCCTTCCGGTGATGATTATCTGGTTGGCCTTTGCTCTATATTGTTGTTGCCCGGACATCCGGCGCAAAAATATCGCGAATTATTTTTAGCCGTGCTGGAAAAAGCTCAACAGAAAACGACGTTACTGAGCGCGATTACATTAGAGGCGGCAATCAATCAGCGTTACCGACAGGTGATCGGCCAGCTGTTAGAGAAATTAGTACACGACGATCGTCACCTTATTATCGCTACCATAAACAAGATTAAACAGATCGGTTCAAGTTCGGGTTGCGACATGCTGCATGGCATGGCGGATGCCTGTCTCTTGACCTCATATTTTGGAGAAAAATATGCCCATCAGGATCATTGTAAAAAACAACACCTGGTTTGATTCCGTTTCGCTGATGTCTATTTCCACCAAAGCGAACAAGCTGGAAGGCGTTGAGCAAGCCTTTGTGGCCATGGCCACGGAGATGAACAAGGGAGTGCTGGAGAACCTGGGCTTGTTGACCCCAGAACTGGCAGCCGCCAAGAACGGCGATCTGATGATCGTGATTAAAGGCGTCAGCGATGAAGCGAACGATGCCAACCTGCTGGCCATCGAAGCCTTGTTCACCCATAAAGACCAAGGTGGCCGCCACGAAGCACGCTACGCCACCCTTGCCAGCGCGAAAACCCATATTCCAGAAAGCAATCTGGCGGTGATCTCGGTCAACGGGCTGTATGCGGCGCGTGAAGCCCGCCAGGCGCTGAAAAACGATCTCAACGTGATGCTGTTCTCCGATAACGTCTCCATCGAGGATGAATTGGCACTGAAACAACTGGCGCATGAGAAAGGCCTGCTGATGATGGGGCCAGACTGCGGCACCGCCATCATTAACGGCACCGCGCTGTGTTTTGCTAACGCGGTACGCCGGGGCAACATTGGCATCATCGGCGCATCCGGCACCGGTAGCCAGGAGTTGAGCGTGCGTATTCACGAATTTGGCGGCGGCATTTCTCAACTGATCGGCACCGGCGGGCGCGATCTGAGTGAAAAGATTGGCGGCCGGATGATGCTGGATGCGTTGGAGATGCTAGAGCAGGACGACGGCACCGAAGTGATCGCGCTGATCTCCAAGCCCCCTGCTCCTGCCGTGGCAAGCGCAGTGCTGGAACGCGCCCGCGCCTGCCGTAAACCGGTGGTGGTTTGTTTCCTTGGTCGCAATGAGCCACCAGCCGATGAACCAGGATTGCAGTTTGCTCGTGCAACGAAACAGGCTGCATTAAAGGCTGTGCTACTTACCGGGATCAAAGAAGAGTCTCTCGACCTGCATCCACTCAACTGGCCGCTGATTGAAGAAGTGCGTGCCAAGCTGACACCGCAGCAAAAGTATATTCGCGGCCTGTTCTGTGGCGGCACCCTGTGCGACGAAGCGATGTTTGCCGCATTGGAAAAACACGACGACGTTTACAGCAACATTCAACCCGATCCGGCCAAGCGTCTGCAAGATCTCAACCGCAGCGTGGCGCACACCTTCCTCGACTTTGGCGATGATGATTTCACCAATGGCAAACCCCACCCGATGATCGACCCGACCAACCGCATCCAGCGCCTGTTGCAGGAAGCGCGCGATCCAGAGGTTGCCGTGATCGTGATGGACTTCGTACTGGGGTTCGGTTCCCACGAGGATCCGGTAGGCGTGATGATCGAGGCGATCAAAGAAGCCAAAGCGATTGCAGCCAGCGAGGGCCGGCCATTGGAGATCCTCGGCTACGTGCTGGGCACCGATCTTGATACGCCGTCGTTAGTACAGCAGTGCCAGATGCTCACCGATGCGGGCGTCATCTGGGCAAGCAGCAGTACCAATACTGGATTGCTGGCACGTGAATTTGTCTGTAAAGGAGGGAAAGCCTGATGAGCCATTCGTTATTTAACCAACCGCTGAATGTGATTAACGTCGGCATTGCCATGTTCAGCGACGATTTGAAAAAACAGCATGTTCCGGTGACTCAGTTGGACTGGACACCGCCGGGTCAGGGCAATATGGCAGTGGTTGAAGCACTCGATCAGATTGCTTCCCCAGCGCTGGCCGACAAAGTCGCTGCCGCCAACAAACTGGCGCTGGAACGCATTATCCAATCGCATCCGGTACTGGTGGGTTACGACCAGGCGATCAATGTCGTCCCCGGTATGACTCGCCACACCATTTTGCATGCTGGCCCGCCAATCACCTGGCAAAAGATGTGCGGTGGAATGAAGGGCGCGGTCACCGGTGCGCTGGTATTTGAAGGATTGGCGGCCAACCTCGACGAAGCAGCGGAACTGGCTGCCTCCGGTGAAATCATCTTCTCGCCGTGCCATGAGCATGACTGCGTGGGTTCGATGGCGGGTGTGACCTCGGCGTCAATGTTCATGCACATAGTGGAAAACAAAACCTACGGCAACCGCGCTTATACCAATATGAGCGAGCAGATGGCGAAGATCCTGCGCATGGGGGCCAATGACCAGAGCGTAATTGACCGCCTGAACTGGATGCGCGACGTGCTAGGCCCGATGCTGCGCGATGCCATGAAGCTGGCCGGTGAAATTGACCTGCGGCTGATGCTGGCGCAGGCGCTGCATATGGGTGATGAGTGCCATAACCGTAATAACGCAGGCACCACACTGCTGATCCAGGCGCTGACGCCATGGATTATCCAGGCGGGTTACTCCGTTGAACAACAGCGTGAAGTGTTTGATTTTGTCGCCAGCAGCGATTACTTCTCCGGCCCGACCTGGATGGCGATGTGCAAAGCGGCGATGGACGCAGCACACGGCATTGAATACAGCACAGTAGTTACCACCATGGCGCGTAACGGCGTTGAGTTTGGTCTACGCATCAGCGGCCTACCGGGTCAATGGTTTACCGGCCCGGCACAACAGGTGATTGGCCCGATGTTTGCAGGCTACAAGCCCGAAGATTCCGGGCTGGATATCGGCGACAGCGCCATCACCGAAACCTACGGCATTGGCGGCTTTGCCATGGCGACCGCACCGGCCATCGTTGCACTGGTCGGGGGCACGGTGGATGAAGCGATCGATTTCTCACGCCAGATGCGTGAGATCACTCTCGGCGAAAACCCCAACGTCACCATCCCACTGCTGTCGTTTATGGGGATCCCAACGGCGATCGATATTACCAGGGTCGGCAGCAGCGGCATTCTGCCGGTGATCAACACCGCCATTGCCCATAAAGATGCGGGGATCGGCATGATCGGTGCCGGGATTGTCCACCCACCGTTTGCCTGTTTCGAGAAAGCAGTGCTGACCTATCGCGACCACTATTGCCAATAAAAAAATAACGGGGCTAACCCAGCGTTAGCCCCACCTGACACCAGAGAGTTGTTCACCTGCAGGACCAATGGCGATCCCGTGGACCGTCGAAAGTTGTTAAACGACCTGTGAAGGATTTTCCATGAACAAAATGAAATTAGAGTGGAAACGCGGTGACTGGGCGGCCTACTTCGGGCTGATGACCAATAACCTGACCAACCTGCTCACCATGATGGGCTTGCTCATCTTTGTGGTGGGTATTCCCAAAGAGATTGTTTACGGGCGCATCGCCCCTGCCTTTGGCCTGGCAGTGATGATGGCCAGCATCTGCTACACCTGGTTTGGCCTGCAAATGGCTCGCCAGACCGGGCGTAGCGATGTGACCGCGCTGCCTTCTGGCCCAAGCGCACCGTCTATTTTTACCGTGACCTTCCTGGTGCTGATGCCGGTTTATCAGTCGACCGGCGATGCGGATTTTGCCATTTCGATCGGCCTGGTGTGGTGCTTTGTTGAAGCGCTGATCCTGGTGGGCGGTTCATTCCTCGGCGAAACTATTCGCAAGATGATCCCGCGTACCGTGCTGCTCTCCTGTCTTTCTGGCCTGGGGCTGTTACTGCTGGCGATGAACCCGATGTTGCAGGCGTTCGAAGCGCCAACCGTCTCGTTTATCGTGCTGCTGCTGATCTTTATCAACTGGTTTGGCAAAAAGCCGATCTTCGCCCGTATTCCAACCGGCTTGCTGCTGCTGATCGCCGGTACTGCGCTGGCGTGGATCTCCGGCCTGCAAAGCCCGGACGCGATTAAGGCTTCGATGTCCTCCTTTGGCTTTAACCCGCCAGGGTTCCATGTCGACAGCTTTATGCAAGGTCTACCACATGCGCTGCCGTATCTGGCCTCTGCCGTTCCGCTGGGGCTGGCGAACTACATCTTTGACCTGGAAAACATTGAAAGTGCCCATGCTGCCGGTGATGAATACAACACCCGTAAGGTAATGATGGCCAACGGCCTTTCCTCCATGTTCGGCTGCCTGCTGGGTAACCCGTTCCCGGTGACCGTCTATGTTGGTCACGCCGGTTGGAAAGCGATGGGCGCCAGCATTGGTTACACCTTGGCTTCCGGCGTGACGATGTTCCTGGTGCCGCTGTTCGGGCTGGGTGCCTTTATGTTGGCGGTGATCCCAATGACGGCGATCGTCCCCATCCTGGTGTTTATCGGTGTGGTCACCGCCAACCAGGTGGTGAGGGAAACGCCGAAGATCGAGGTACCGGTCATCTTCATCTGCCTGTTCCCATGGATCGCCAACTGGGGCTTAACCGTGGTTAACAGCGTGCTGGGGGCGGCGGGCACCTCGGGAGCCAAGCTGGGTGCAGAGTTGCGGCACAGCAAAGGCGTGTATTACCAGGGGCTGGTGCATTTGGGTAGCGGTGCTCCGCTCGCCAGCATGCTGTGGGGATGTATCGCGATTTTCGCCATCATCAACAAACCGTTGCGTGGTGCAGTAGCGGCGGCAACCGGCGCGTTGCTGGCGTTGTTCGGCGTGATCCATGCCCCTGCCGTAGGCTTTGCCGAGGGAAGCTCGATGATGTTTGTGGTGGCTTACCTGATGATGTCGGGCATGTTTGTGGTGAAGCATTTCCTCGACAGCCGTGAAACGGTGGTTGCCGCAGTGCAGGAACCCACCAAGACGGCCTAAGCCCTCACCCCAACCCTCTCCCACAGGGAGAGGGAGCAGTCCGGAGCGCTTGGTAAGCTTGTGTATTACACAGAAAAATCAACGAACTCGATCAATCCCCTCTCCCTGCGGGAGAGGGTTAGGGTGAGGGGAAAAGCACCAGTGTTAACATCCTTCACCCTGCCCTTAGTCAAACGGTATTTCTACTCGGATCCAGCAAATGAAAGAACTCGTGGTGGTTGCCATTGGTGGCAACAGCATTATCAAAGACAACGCCAGCCAGTCCGTAGAACATCAGGCCGAGGCGGTAAAAGCGGTAGCCGACTCGGTGCTGGAAATGCTGGCATCGGATTACCACATCGTACTCACCCACGGCAACGGCCCGCAGGTAGGGCTGGAATTGCGCCGTGCAGAGGTTGCCCATGAACACGAAGGGCTGCCCCTGACCCCGCTGGCCAACTGCGTGGCGGATACCCAAGGCGGGATCGGCTATCTTATTCAGCAAGCGCTCAACAATCGCCTGGCACAGCACGGCGGGCAGAAAGCGGTTACGGTGATCACCCAAGTTGAAGTGGATAAAAACGATCCCGGATTTACCCATCCGACCAAACCGATCGGTGCTTTCTTTAACGAGCAACAGCGCGACGCGCTATTGCCGCAATACCCAAGCTGGCGGTTTGTCGAGGACTCCGGACGCGGTTATCGTCGGGTGGTCGCCTCACCAGAACCGATCAGGATTGTGGAAGCCGACGCCATCAAGGCACTGACGCAACAAGGGTTTGTGGTTATTGGGGCTGGCGGTGGCGGCATTCCTGTCATTCGCGATCTGCAGGGGGATTACCAGAGCGTAGACGCGGTGATCGATAAAGATCTCTCCACCGCATTGCTGGCCAGGGAAATCCGTGCCGACGTGCTGGTGATCACTACCGGCGTGGAACAAGTGTGCATTCACTTTGGCAAACCGAACCAACAGGCGTTAGGCCAGGTGAACGTAGCAGAGATGACCCGCTATATGGCTGAAGGGCATTTTCCTGCGGGCAGCATGCTGCCGAAGATTGTCTCCAGCCTGGCGTTCTTGCGCGACGGCGGTAAACGCGTCGTGATCACTTCGCCGGATTGCTTGCCTGCCGCACTGCGCGGAGAAACGGGCACCCATATCGTTAACCTCTGAGAGGGAACCACAGATGAATGAGAACCAAAGCCGCCGTGAGTTTTTGAGCCATAGCGGCAAAGTGGCTGCCGCCTGTGCGCTATTGGGCACGACCTCCTCCGTCGGTTATGCTGCTAACCCGGCAACCGCGAACTGTGAGGCAGACCAGCGCATGAAAATTACCGACCCACACTATTATCTGGATAACGTGCTGCTGGAGGCGGGCTTCGAGTTTGACGGAGCAACACCGATCAGTACCCGTACCGAACTGAAAACCCTGGAAATAAACCAGGGCAAGATCGTTGCCCTGCGCGATAACCGCCAGCATCCGGACGGTACCGTGCCGGTTTACGACGCTGGCGGCAAACTGCTGCTGCCTGCCATGCGTGATATGCACATCCATCTGGACAAAACGTTTTACGGCGGCCCATGGCGTTCACTCAATCGTCCGGCAGGCACCACCATCAAGGATATGATTGCGCTGGAGCAGAAGATGCTGCCGGAGTTGCAACCCTACACCCAAGAGCGGGCAGAAAAGCTGATCGATTTACTTCAATCACACGGCTCCACCATCGCCCGTAGCCATTGTAACGTTGAGCCCACTTCAGGGCTGAAAAACCTGGAGAACCTGCAACAGGTGCTGGCACGCCGCAAGTCGGGCTTTGAGTGCGAGATCGTTGCGTTCCCACAACATGGCCTGCTGTATTCAAAATCAGAACCGCTGATGCGTGAGGCGATGCAGGCGGGAGCCCATTACGTTGGTGGCCTGGATCCGACCAACGTCGATGGCACCATGGAAAAGTCGCTCGATAGCATGTTCCAGATCGCGCTGGATTATAACAAAGGGGTGGATATCCACCTGCACGAAACCAGCCCGGCAGGCATCGCGGCGGTGAACTACATGGTGGAAACCGTCGAGAAAACGCCACAGCTCAAGGGCAAACTGACCATTAGCCACGCCTTTGCGTTGGCGATGATGAATGAACAGCAGGTTGACGAGATCGCCACCCGCATGGCGGCACAGCAAATCACCATTGCCAGCACGATCCCGATTGGCCCTATGCATATGCCGCTCAGCCAACTGCGTAACAAAGGCGTGTTCTTGATGACCGGCACCGACAGCGTGATCGACCATTGGTCGCCGTATGGCCTGGGTGACATGTTGGAGAAAGCCAACCTCTATGCCCAGCTCTACATTCGCCCGAATGAGGGAACCTTGTCGCGCTCGCTGGCGATCGCCACCGGTGATGTCTTACCGCTGAACGATAAAGGCGAACGCGTATGGCCGAAAGTCCAGGACGATGCCAGCTTCGTGCTGGTCGATGCCTCCTGCTCTGCCGAGGCAGTAGCACGTATTTCCCCAAGAACCGCGACGTTCCATAAGGGCGAGATGGTTTGGGGCCGCGTTGGGCAAGGCAACAAAGCCTGAGGATTAGTGCCGGTTATTGAGTACGGATGAGGCCCGCAAGGCCCACAGAGTAGGGGCGCGGCATGCTGCGCCCCTGGTGAGATTGGCGTAGGTTTGATGGCGATAAAATCCACATAAACATCACAAAAGCACCCATAACTACTATAGTTTCAAATGAGTAGCGACTATGAAAAGCTACCAGTTTACAAGCAACGCACCGGCAGGTGATGTGGCTTGTTTTAACCGATTGAAATGGTTGCATCACAGTGTGGGTGAAACATGTTAATGCGCTACATCATCGACTCAAGCTTTGAGTTTTGCCCGGAAAGTTGCCAACTGACCGTTTTTGGTGCTGAAAATATTATCATTTCGCTTAACGCTCCAGCCAGTCGATGTCTGGAGCTGCTTCTTGAGCGGCGTTTTGAGTTGGTCCCTCAAAATGACTTTTACGAGTACGTCTGGGGAGATGAGGCCAAGGAGGTCTCCGTTAATACGCTTTACCAAAACATTGCATTGCTGCGTAAGGCGTTAAAAAGCATATCAAAAAACTATCAATCGATGGTACTGACGGTCCCCAAACAAGGATTCAAATTTAATCAGATCTTTTCCGTCCAGCAACTGTTGGGCGAAGAAGCGCCAGTGCCTCCGGTACAAGATGACATCACGATAAAAAATGTGCCGGATCTCTCCTCGCTTCAGGAAATGCTCAATGAGCCTCCAACTCCTCCCCAGAGGGTGAAGGTCAAGACGAAATTGAAACAGCCTCGCTTTTACAGCGTAATAGCATTGGCCGTGATTATGCTTTTGGCTGCACTTTATTTCTTGCTGATAAAAGAGGGATCATCACCATTAAACAAATATACCCTTTACCCGAATAACTCTGAATGCATGGCCTACACCAATTCGAAGACTCACGATATTGCAAAAAGAATTGCGACTGTTCAAGTCTTAGGCGTTGATTGCAAAACGTCCCCCTACCTGTATATTACCGTATTTAAATATAGTACCCGCACCTCGGTTGTTGCTTGCCCTCTCCCCATCGAAAGCACCCCATCACCGGTCTGCACCACCTTTAACCTGATTGGGAGAAGTATCAAATGAAAAATAAATCTCTCATCCTCAGCATGGTGGCCGTTGCCATACTGTGTTTATTAATTTACTCCTTTTTCATTGCTAACCGAGAGAACATAAATATCACCTGCCATGGCATTCTGGTTACCCAGAACGACCAGACCTCTAGCAGAGCACGAATTTCTGTTTTCTTGCATGGAAAAAATGGCCGAGTTAACTTTGACGGGATCGCGAAGAACAAAGACAATGAGGCAACCATTATACGCCGGGCTTCCTCATTCAACTTCAGTCATTATGGGGACACCTATATCATCTACAAATCAATCGTTTCCGAACTGCCGGGCAATACAACGCCCGCTGATTTACTCATCGGGATGTATCCCTCATTTATGTTATTTGATGGTATGGACTATCGTTTTAATATGTACCCAACCGGGGGCAATGGCTATCTGTTTATGAGTGATAAATTCGTCACCCTTTCCTGCGTCCGCTGAACCCAGTGATACCTTACTAACCAAGCACCTGAATGGGCTATTGGTAAGTAAAATCGAGCTGCATCGCCGCCCTGATTTGGCCCGCGCTTACCGGGCCCGTTCCCGTGCCATACACCCTGCTGGCCAAAGCCAGAGTCGCACTCTGGCTGGCATTATCCACCGCTATATTAACCCGGCTGCCCGGGCCTAGCGTTTGCTGGGTGATGCCATCAACCACCTGTACCCCTACATTGCTAGCCGAACCCAGATTGGCATAGAGTGCAACGCCATCCGTACCGGTAGTCTCTACCCCAGTCAGTAATACCGTAGCTTGACGAGTGCTTATTGGACACTGGGTAAGCAACACAGAGAAATGCTGCCAGCCTCCCTCTCCCCCCACGGCAGGAAAGTCACGGCTGCGGCGCTGCCCAAAATCTATCGTCTGGTTGGCGCTGTCAGTGTCAACCACACAAGGACTAGCCGTCACGTTGCCGCTAATAGTGAGGCTGGTATCCCCTGCCAGACAACCACCGCTTATCAGCCCGAATTGCAGTATCAGGCCAAAGGTTCCAAATTTCATCTTAGGGTCCTTTTATCAACCGGCGTTTTACCGCCGGACTACTTATAAACAAATGTTGCTAGCACAGAACTGGCGATAGTACCGGGCATCACCGTCCCCGGCGTCGCAAAGGCACGTGTTTTCAAATTAAAAACGGCCTGTTTGGTGGAGGAATTCACCGCCACGGTCATTTTTTTACTATTTCCCAGGTTTACCCCCGCGTTATCCGTCAACTCAACAGAGAGATTGGTTGCGGTGCCGGTGCTTTTGTAGCGTGTCGGGTCCACTGGATTTGGGGTTCCAGATAGCGTCATCTCCACATTAGTGGTTGATGCTGGGCAAGTGGTTAACGTAATCGCAAACGTTTTCCAGAGACCGAAGCCGTCGTTATTTAACGTGGTCGCCTGAATATCATCCAGATTAATCGTCATCACTGAATTGGTTGCATCAACCACGCAAGGTGAGGCAATCACATTGCCGGTAATATTCACCGTACTGGTATCTGCGGCAATAACCAGGGGGCTGGCCAGAAAACACACACTGGCGAGGGTAAGGCTTGCACTTGATAATTTCATATTTCCTCTCAACCAATTTTATAAACGTTAATCTATTGATAAGTAATGTCTAATGTTGCAGTGGCATTGGCGGAACCCGCTGAAACATTGCTCAATGTTTGATAATATCGCGCTTTAAAAGGGAAGGTCTCAATACCACCAGCAGATGTTTTCAACGCTAGTTTACTGCCAATATTTAACGGCGCATTGTTATATAAAATTTGGGCCCCGACGCCTTTGGCCACTCCGGCGCTCCCAGCACCGGTTAACGCCAGCACGCTGGTATTGGCGGTATCCGCGTTTTGAGTGCCGTTCATGGTCACGTTAACTTTAGTACCCGCGGCGCAATTGAGCCCCAGTTGAAAATCATTATTCCCCGCGGTAGAGCCTACCCCGGTAAACTCAGTGGCATAGATGTTGCCCAGGGGGGCTGCGACTGTCGGTGTGGTCAATGAGCAGGCAAGCGCCGTTACACTCAGCCCGCTAATACTAACGTTAATTTCCGAAGCCCATCCGCTTGCCTTCCCATCCCCCATAATTAATTTTCCTACCGTTTGATTGAGAGTTCCGGAAGATACTTCTCCAATTTTATAAAATGCTACCACTGCTCCGCCATACACAGTACTGATCGGACCAACATATGACTCGACACTCGTTTGATTGACATTACCATCAATAGTATTACCTTTCCCAACCCAACCACCAATTAAACCCGCTTTCGTTAGCCCGCCTAGCTGTACGCCTATCCCAGGTAAATCTGTTTTATAAACCCGGACACCATTTAATGTGGTTGAATAGGTGGTCGTCGCTTTGACACCAAAATATAGTGTACCGGTAGTAGTCCCGCAGTTAAATAGCGGATAATTAGCTGACGTAAAATCTTGAACTGCCAGCCTGCTACCCACGGCCACATCTCGTTGAACTATTAGCGAACTGGTGTTGATCGGCACACTGGCAGCAATGTTTGAACAATTTGACCATGACGGCAGACTGTAAATAATTAACAATGTGCCGAAAATCATCATTATTTTTTTCATAATGTTCCCTTATTGGCAACGGCCATTGATTATCTCAATGCCATTAGCCGTGATTGCCTGCGATTTTTTCCCGGCTAGTTGATAACTAACCTGGCATTGGCTATCGCTACCTTTACCCCATTGCACCAGTAACTTGCCGCTATCGGCCATACCGGTCAGATAAACCTGACCCGCGTCACCGACGATAAAGCCGTTTTCACCCGGATTGGCGGCATCACTGACCGTGGCACCAAATGGCACCGCCTGGCCGTTATTGCGTTGCAATGTCATCATCACCCGCTGACCAATCTTGGCCTGATAGCTGGCGACCACTACCGCACCGCGCGTCGGAGTAACCTTTTGGCTGGTTAACTCCAGTTCGACATCATCAGGCAGTGAGGAGGTATCCAGACCGATGTCATTATTGCGATAGGGACTGACATAAGGCACCACCGCATAACCGCGAGCATCCGTTTTCACGCCCCGGTTATTATTGATATCAATGCCTTTTGCCCCCGGCACCTTCACCAGCGCCACCGTTTCACCCAGTGGCTGTGACAGCGTGACGCCGCCGGAGTGGACAATGACGCCGCCAGCCACGCCGTAGTTGATGCGCTTTTGGTTATTGTCATAGCTGTAGCCGCCATTAATCTGACCGCTGCCGCCATCGTAGTTGGCTGTCAGGTTGCCATTGCCCCCAGTGCCCTGGGTGGTATACCCCTGATTGACGCCCCAGCTCAGATTGTTGTTTTCCAGCGCAGTGCCACTGAGCCCCAAGTTATGCGTTGTCGCGCCCCCTTTGCTGCTGCTCATGGCATAATTCGCCCAGGTGTTACCCAACCAGCGATTGAGCGGGATACTGACGTTCAGCGCCAGCATCCTGTCGGTAGCTTCACTACGCGTTCCATTACTGCTGGCCGCGTTTTTGCTTTGGCTATAGTTGATGCCATAGCTCACCCCCTGCCAACTGTTACTATAGCCAACGCCCAGAGATTGCGTCTTTTGGCCGTTGTCCCAATAGCCTTCATCAATCAGGCTCAATGACAGGGAACCCGCTGACGCCCCCAGATTCTGACTGACCACCAGTTCGGCACGGCTGCGTTTATGCTGTTCACCCATCGGATAACTGTGGCTATTGTAGGTATCCAGCGTCTCTTGCAGGGTATAGAACCCTCTGGTGGAATAACGATATCCCGCCAGACTGAAGTTGGTGCCAGTTTCCACAAAACTTTTGCCATAGCGAAAACGCCATGATTGGCCATTGTGGGAGCTGTCATCGGGCAAGTGCGATCGCGCCTCGGTGACATCTAATGAGATCGCCCCAATACTCCCCATATTTTTACCCACACCGCCAGCCACCGACTGATAATGCTCTGCGCCCTGTACACCTCCATAAACGGTCAACCCCCAAGGCAGACCATATATCACGGTACCTTGCGCAAACGGCGTATCATCCACGCTATTATCTGAGGACCGGTAGTTACCGCCGGTCAGGCTGTACTTCAAGGCTCCTTCACGCTGTAACACCGGCACCGAGGCAAACGGCACAATAAAGTTTTGCTCGCTGCCATCGGCCTCGGTGACCGTGACGTTCAAATCGCCACTGCCGGAGGTGGCATACAGGTCATTGATTTCAAATGCCCCTGGTGAGACATAACTTTGGTAAATGACATAGCCATTTTGCCGTACGGTGATCTGGGCATTGGTTTTGGCGATGCCACGCACCACTGGCGAATAACCTTTCATGCTGTCTGGCAGCATCTCTTCATCCGAGGCCAGTTGGCCACCGCGGAATGGCACGCTGTCAAACACTTCGCTGGGCGAGGTACTGTCACCCAGTGTGAGCTGGCTCCGCAGGGCAATAATGTCACGCTGCAAATAGGTGTTGATGGAGCTCCATTTGTCGCTACCTTCGCTATCCCGATTCCAGGTTGAGTAGTTGCGTAAGCGCCAGGGCCCGAAATTCAATCCACTGCGTAAATTTAAAAAGTAACTGTTGTTGCTGTTGCCATGGTCATGATCCGCACGGCTGTTAGAGCCGCTAAAGCTATAGTTGACCAACAGGGCTGACACACCTTGATCCCACTGTTCAGAGGGTACATAGCCACGTGCCTGGCGGGCCAGAGCCGCTTGAGGAATGCTGAGGTTAAGCTGTTGTTGGCCAAAACGAAACTCGGTTGAAGCCTGAGGAATAGCCGCCGATATATCCGCACATCCCTCTTTGGCCAATCCTGGAAACGCGGCCACCTTGACACCCAACTTTTGCAGCTCATCCAATGTCAGGCAAGGCTGCAGGTTTTGATTACCGCTGGCATCCTTTACCAGGGAAAACTCTACCTCACGGGTCTCAATAAACTGATTATTCAGCGATATATCAACGCGATACTTTCCAGATGCCTGGGTGTTCGTGTCTTCAAAAACAGATAAATCAGCGCCGGCTTGCGACGGATTACCCAGTTCCAACAACGCAGGGTCAAAATATTCCCGTGCTTGCACACGGCCCACATCCGTCATCAGCAATCCTAACTGACAGAGGACTAAATAACTCAGCCGTGTCAAATGAGCACGGTTTTTAATCTTGTTTACATATCCCTTGTTCAGTTGCTTTTCCATTGACTCTTACCTAATAAATTGACCCAGCGAGTTTGAAAATTTTCCCATCGACCGTATTTACAGTGAGGCCTGATACGCTTCGCTGGTACCGCCATAATCATTGATGATTTCCCAACTGACCTGGCTCCCACCACCAACGGCAGGCAGCGTCACACTCTGCGTTGCACCAGGGGCAATCATCGGAAAGTCTGGAATAGCTTTCCCAGCGACTTTCACGGCAAAGAAGGTCAGGTAATGACCAGAGTTGTTGGTCGCTTTCAGGGTGTTACCACTGCGCTGCCATTTAATCTGACTGGCAGACTGATCCAGCGTGCCTTGAACCCCTTTCGGGCGATAAATCAGCTTGATGCGCGTTTTTACCGCGATCTGTAAGGTGTTATCTCGTTTCTCACTGGACGGAATAGACTTAATGTTTAACCAAAACAGCGATTCTTTATCTTCAGGCAGGCTTCCCCCCGCACGCACGATACGTAATACATTATTCTGCTTGCCATCAAGGCGAAACAGCGGCGGCGTAATAATAAACGGAGCTTTTGCCTCACCACCTTCTTGCGTGTCCACCCAAGACTGGATCAGGTAAGCCGTGGTATCGGGATTACCAACATTTAATGCCGCTTCTTTCTTGGCTGCGTCATAAACCAGACGTGTTCCGCCAATCACTACACCGGCGGTTGAACTGAATGTGGTGGCAAATAATCCCGCCATCAAAACTGCTGACCATAACTTCATATGTACTTCCTATCTCAAAATTCTAATAAGTGTTGAATAAAACATAAGTGCGGTAACCCACTTACTCTTTACTTAACGCTCATAAAGTTTTATGCACTTACTGTGTTAAATCAGGTCGGTATAAATACCGACCCGGACTTATCAAGATCTCTTTGCCAGGCAAAGAGCGTCAATATTAGTTATAAATAATTGAGAACTGCACAGAGGCGTTAGCGACACCTGGGGTAACGACGGTGCTCAGTGCTTTATAACGCGCGGTGAAATTCAGATCGGTTTCACTGCCTACACCTGCCGTCAGGTTGTAAGACGCGGAGTTAGCGAACAAATTAACCACAGTTTGGGTGGCGTCAGACAGTTCAATACCGACACCGCCAGCCACACCTGCGCCTGACGCCAGCGCCAATACGCTGTTGTCACCGTCAACGCTGGTACCATCAAATTTTACCGTGGCAGTGTTCGCCAACGGGCAATCTTTCAGTTTCAGCGTAAAGTTAGTTGCTGCAGAGTAGCTCCCCTGACCGTTGAATGAGCTAGCGGCAATCTTACCCAATGGCACCTGCAGGTTTTGTGAAGTGCTGTCGACGGTACAAGCTTGATCTGTGATTTCACCGGTAAAGTTAATTGTGCCGTCGGCGGCATAAACAGAGGAAGCAACAAAACCTGAAGCAACCAAAGCGAGTGTCATTAAAGTCTTTTTCATATTTAAATCCATTAAAGTATGTGATAAGTATTCGGCAAACTATTTTGCCTGGGTGGTAAAACAACCTCACGCCTGATAACGCAACAATATTTCGTGCCAAAATGGCCACATGATATTTACTGAGTAATCATTTTGTTAGGTTGGTAAAACTTGATGCTATTAGAAAAAATTAATCTATAAAGTCACTTTATCCTAAATGTACACAAGCATATTCAGCAGAGAAATATCACGCTAAAGCAAAATGCTAATTAATAATATCTTCTCTGTTGTAGCAGATTGTGATAACTACCATAAATCACTATTGCGCGAGAATTTAAACCGCTAAGTCCCAATTTTTTTAGCGCACTTAATTTATGACTGCTAACAGTTTTTTCCGATATCTGCATCTCTTTGGAGACGGCATGGTTGCTTTTACCTTTAAGCAATTTATCCATTACCTCCATTTCACGCAGTGTCAGTTCGATCAACCAATCCTTTACTTTGCGCCGCAAAATATATTTCATGATACGAGGAAGTTCATGTATCGCCGTCTTTTTGGGCAACACCCCATCAATCCATTTATCTGATGAAATATTCCCAGCGACAGATTGGATAACCCTCATATCTGCTGCAACGGCATATAGCAACGTATCAATTGTCAAGTTTCTATTGTCAGACGACAAAAGAATGACATCGTCATGTTGAAAACCAGCCGGACGCTTGAGGCTCAATGGTAACTGACTATCCATGATGGCGACCTGAAAGCCTGACTGCGTTAATAACGCTTGGGCACCCAACGCAAAATAGCTGTCATCAGAGACTATGTTTATCATACCTTGTTCCTCCCTTCTCAACTCCCGGCTCCATTTACTTACATTCTTTTACAGTAGAACAATGTGATAATATCTTTGTTTATAGTGTAGCCTTGGTTTTTAACACGCAGGATGAAGTCAGTGCCAATCCCTAAAGCGCTAAATTTTTTACTCAGCTCATTGATGACTTGCCACAATCTCTGCCTGGATGAACTTAATCCTTGAACATCCCATACATTGATCATGATATCTTCATCTGAAACAATGTGAGACTGTGCATTATCCAAGATGTAGATGAGTAATCTCATCATGGTTTTTCTTAGATAGATCACCTGAGGGTTATCGTGTTTCTTATCAGATGAAAGATAAACAATGCGTTTGTAGGGTATATCCACATAAACATCGCAACCAATACGATAGCCATATAATGTGTGTTCCTCCATATGCAAAACCTTAAACAAGCTCCCCTATGTCTGTTTGCTCGCCGTTCGCCATTCCTACTGAGTTAGTGTTGCTATTTTACGGTCAGTAAACATAGCATTTCAAACCAGTTAATAATCAGCGCGTAACACTAATAAAGAAGACAAGACCAGATGTGAACACCTACTTAAACCATAAAAACAGAACATATCACCATAAATTACCAACATAAGAACATTAAAGTTAAGTTGGAATTTGAGTATTATCATCAAACATATACGGCATGATTTCTCCAATTTCCAGTAAAATAAACCACATTTCTAGTCAGGTTATCAACGTATCGCTATCATTGTGTCCACTTCCCCTCTCATTTAGCAGAGGCAGACATGAACCTATTTTCTTCACCTGTTGCCCGCCGCCTGTGGCTTGATGTAGAAAATATTACGTTCAAAAAACCACTGGTGGTAGCAAAATCCGTTTAATTGGCTTCTTAATTAAACTAAGATTATTCCGAACTCATCATCTTCAGTATTCAGGCATCAATAAAAGGTGAGGAAAAGCGGAGTAATGATCGCAATTGGCTGATATAAAACAATAAAAAAACAACAATGATATTGAATGATTATCATTTGACAATACTCCTGCGTGACCAGGACAAACCCTTAAATTAAGAAAAATCGTTCTTAATTAGGTTTTTTCACCCTATAAGAACGTCTAGCCTGTGGATTTTCGCCATGTCATCCTCAATAACACGCAGAGATCTTGTCATAATGAGGCTTTACAAAGATACAATGACAGGCTAATCCCCCACTTGCTGATAGAGATCCATGCTAATCGCGAAGGATTGAGCCTTCTTAACGACAATCAAGGGTTCAAAGATTATGCAGAAATTATTGGCGAACGGCTTGTCATGGGTCAACAATCAGGCGTAACAGTTTATGTTGAACCAGTGCGGTATTGGCTAGCCACTCATGCTTACCAGCAAGCCGCATACGCGTTTTGCGACCGTTCGTTCTGCCTTTCAATTTACGAGTTGAGGTTTTTTGCTGGTAGCGCAGATTGCGCTTAGCATTAATAGGTGGCGTGGACCCAAGCTTTACTACTACCAAATTTGATAGGTTGTGAGATAACCACATCCGGAACCGTTCATCACCCAATTACAGTGGCATGATAGGTTGCTGATTAGTACCGGAGTGGCAAAATTGAACTGGAAGGTTTTGAGCAGAGCTTGCAGAGGTAAGGTTGGTGTGAGTGCCCGTTATATCCTGGCGCGGATTTAATCTCTCCTATTGCCGTCCTTATTTATCAATCGATATTTCACTGCCAGGCTATCTATAGGTAAATGTTGCCAGCACGGTACCAACAACAGTGCCTGGCATGACATTCCCCGACGAAATGGCGCGTGTTTGCAGGTTAAAAACGGCCTGCTTGGTGGCGGCATTGACTGCTACGGTCGATTTTTTACCGTTACCGAGATTAACACCGGCCTTGTCCGTCAATTCAACCGAGAGTTTGGTAGCCGTACCGGTATTTTTATAGCGAGTCGGATCCTGCGGGTCTTGGGTTCCTGACAACACCATATCCACGTTAGTGGTTGATGCTGGGCAACTGGTTAAGGTTATCGCAAACGTTTTCCACGGGCTGTACGAACCGTTGTCGCTTAACGTGGTCGCTTGAATATCACCCAGATTGACATTCATTACTGAGTTATTCGCATCAACCACACAAGGCGATGCAATAATATTGCCGGTGATATTCACCGCGCTGGTATCTGCGGCTATCACCAGAGGGCAGGCCAGGAAATACAAACCGGCCAATGTCATACTTGTCTTTAATAAGTTCATGGTTTTTACAATCTATTCTATTAACGTTGAGTTACTGATAAGTAATATCTAATGTTGCCGTGGCATTGGCGGAACCCGGTGAAATAGTGCTCAGTGTTTGATAATAACGCGCTTTAAACGGGAAGGTCTCAATCCCACCGGCAGAGGTTTTCAACACCAATTTGCTGCCAATATTCAACGGGGTATTGTTATACAAAATTTGTGCCCCCACTCCTTTGGCAACCCCAGCGCTGCCAGCACCGGTCAGTGCCAGCACCGGTCAGTGCCAGCACGCTGGCGTTGGCCGTATCCGTGTTTTGTGTGCCGTTCATGGTCACGTTGACTTTGGTACCCACAGCACAATTAAGCCCCAGATTAAAATCATTATTACCCGCGGTGGAGCCTACCCCGGTAAAAAAGGTGGCATAAATATTCCCCAACGGCGCAGCGAGTGTTGGTGTGGTCAATGAGCAAGCTAGAACCGTTACGTTCAGCCCGCTAATACTGACCGGGACTGCTGTCTGCGCCCAACTGCCTACGGCGCCAAGGATCAGTGAGCCAACCCGCTGTTGGGCAAAAGCACCCGATGACATATCCCCTATTTTATAGAAAGTCACCGCCGCGCCCCCCCTAGCCTCCCTCATCACGCCATTTATACTGGTAAACTCACCTTGGTCGGCACTGCCGTCTATAGAGGCAACCGTCCCGAGCCAGCCACGGTAACTTCCAGTAGCATTTACTCCTGCCAACTGTACCCCCACCCCGGGAATATTGGTGGTATAGATACGTCCCCCCGCAACCGTTAAGCCGGAATAGACTGCCACCGCCTCGATACCTAAATGCTGCCATCCCTTTGGGTAGGTCTTCCCCTCTGGGCAAGTGAATAACAGCGTGAGGGATGAGACAAAATCCGGCGTAGCCAAGCGGGTCCCAACGGGGATATCTCGCTGGACAGTTAACGTCGGTGCGCCGATCGTGACACCACTAGATTCGGTGTTACAACCAGAGTAAGACCAGGAGTGAGTGCTATATAAAAATAACAGAGCCCCAACCATCCTGACGTAATGCTTCATTTCTTTTGTTCCTTTATAGACAGCTGCCATGGACAGTTACCGACTCTAATGCCACTGCGCACCTTAACGTATTCGGAACAACTATCTTTACAGTGAGGCCTGATAGGCTTCGCTGGTACCGCCATAATCATTGATGATTTCCCAACTGACCTGATTACCGGCACTGACAGCAGGTAGCGTCACACTCTGGGTGGCACCTGGTGCCAGCATCGGAAAGTCAGGAATAGCTTTCCCAGCGATTTTCACCGCAAAGAAGGTCAGGTAATGGCCGGAGTTGTTGGTCGCTTTCAGGGTGTTACCACTGCGCTGCCATTTGATCTGGCTGGCAGACTGATCAAGCGTGCCTTGAACCCCCTTAGGGCGGTAAATCAGTTTGATGCGCGTTTTCACCGCAATTTGTAAGGTGTTATCCCGTTTTTCACTGGACGGAATAGACTTGATGTTCAACCAGAACAGCGATTCTTTATCTTCGGGTAGACTGCCCCCCGCACGCACGATACGCAACACGTTGTTCTGATTGCCATCAAGACGAAACAGCGGTGGCGTAATAATAAACGGGGCTTTTGCCTCACCACCTTCTTGCGTCTCCACCCACGACTGGATCAGATAAGCTGTCTTGTCGGGATTACTGACATTTAATGCCGCTTCTTTTTTTGCCCCGTCATAAACCAGACGCGTCCCGCCAATCACCACCCCGGCAGTTGAACTGAATGTGGTAGCAAGCAAACCCGCTACTAAAAATACTGAACATAGCTTCATTTGTATTTCCTATCTACGATGTTGATAAGTGTTGAATAAACGATAAGTGCAGAGAAAGCCTCCCTCTCACCTACTCTTTACTTAACACTCATGAGATTTAATATAGTTCTTGGCTAGCAGCCTATCCAGTCGGCGTCAGCTATAAGCAAGGTCGGCGCAAACACCGACCTGCATTCATCAGACCGCTTTGCCAGGCAAAGAAAATCCAGATTAATTATAAATAATAGAGAACTGCACAGACGCGTTAGCCGCACCGGGGGTGACAGTGGAACTCAGCGCTTTATAACGTGCGGTGAAATTCAGATCGGTTTCGCTGTCTGCGCCGGTATTCAGGGTGTATGGGGTCGAGTTAGTGAACAACTTAACCACTTTCTGATTGGCATCAGACAGTTCAATGCCGACACCGGTAGCCCCGCCCAACGCCAGAGCCAATACGCTATTGTCGCCGGGAACGCTGGCGCCATCAAACTTGACCGTGACGGTGGAGGTCGCCAATGGGCAACTTTTCAGTTTCAACGTAAAGTTGGTTGCCGCAGAGTAACTGCCCTGACCACTGAATGAGTTGGAGGCAATCTTACCCAATGGCACCTGCAGGTTTTGGGAAGCGCTGTCTACAATACAGGCTGAGTCCGTGATTTCACCGCTAAATTCAATCGTGCCATCAGCGGCATAAACAGAGGAAGCCACAAAACCTGAAGCAACCAAAGCGAGTGTCATTAAAGTCTTTTTCATATTTAAATCCAATAAAGTATGTGATAAGTATTCGGCAAAATTACTTTACCTGGGTGGTACAAACAACCTCACTATTGATAGCGCACAAATATGCGGGCAATACAGCCACGCTATATGCTCTGAGCTATAGTTTTGTTTGGTTGGTAAAAAGCCAACGTCATTTTGACGGAAGCTATGTTGCTGGGATTTATTGTGATATTCATCGGCAGATCCAGTAAATAAATCCCCATATTAAAACCAGCGGGGGTTTCAACTAAAAATTAGCAACTTGTTCTTCGTGGTATCAAAAAATGCAATCCCCATAAGCCTATGGCGGGAGAATTAAAGCCTGAGACTAATTTTCAACCAGCCTTAAACCAGAACCTCTATGCTTGTTTGCTTGGTCTTTTGCCATCCCTACTGGATTAGGGGCGCTATTCTACGGTCACCGAACTTGGGATTTCAAATCAGTTAACTTGCTGGTTCCAAGTTGCAAAAAAATCACATATGACAGTGTTTAATGCAAGTTATTAGCTAAAAACAAGATTAAAACACTGCAAGTGGCAGTAAAAGTGTGATTATAAATCACTCCAAGCCATAAAATTTTCATCAAACTTATACTATGTAATTTCCTCAACCCGCAGTTAAATAAACCACATTTCCATGCACGCTATCAAAATACCAAGGTGACCATCATTAACTTTCGGCTCTATAGCCAGAGACTAAAATGAACGTCTTCTCTTAGCCTGTATAGCCCGCCGTTTGTGGCTTGCTGTGAAAAATATTACGATCAAGATAACCCCCTGGGTAGTAAAATCAGTTTAATAAGAAGCCAAATTAAACTAAGACTATTCTCACCTAACCACCAAGACCGTTCCGGTATGGAAAATTTGACACCTGCCCGCCAGATGAACGCATAACACATTGATATTATTAACATAAATAAGGACAGGTTGATTTCGAGGCGATTTGATTATCAAATAGTGACTTTGACTGTGAAAACCTAAAACTAGCGAGTTAAGAAATTTTTCTGACTCTTAATTAGAATTTTTAGCCCTCCCAAGACTAATTTTTCAGGAATTTCGCGATTCCCTTCTCGATAACCCCCAAAGATTTAACACGAATAGTTCTTCTCTCGGCTCCAGAGACAAAATTATCACTGGGGAAGCAGCCCATCATTACTCGCGATTCGGACGCCTGAAAAAAAAGCGCCACGCTACCTGAAAAAAACCTCAAGACAATAGCGTGATTTATGCCCAACGATGATCATGACCATAAAAAAAGGCCCTGCAAGCAGGGCCTTTTCTCGAAAATACATTCAATCAGCTTAAATCCACATCCTTGCTGCCAAACAGCCAGGTCAGAATAAATCCGGCTATATAGGAGATCAAAATACCGGCGACATACACCAGCATACCGGCGAAAATGCCCTTGGCCGAGGTCATTAGTGGAATAGACACCAGACCCGAAGGACCAAACACCGTATTCAATCCTACCGGTAATCCCATCCAGGCAACCAGACCGATAAAGAAGCCGCCAACCGCGCCACCTAGGCAGGCGGTTACGAAAGGCTTAAGGCGCGGTAAGGTTACGCCGTAAATCAACGGCTCACCAATCCCTAACAGGCCAGGGAAAATGGCACCTTTAATCTGGGTACGCAGCAGAGAACCCTTTGGTGAACGCACAAATAACGCCAGTGACGCACCGACTTGCCCAGCACCGGCCATCGCCAGTATAGGGAACAGCGAGTTAAAGCCCTGCGCATCCATCAAGGCAAAATAAACCGGCACAAAGCCCTGATGAATCCCAAACACCACAGCGATCAGGAACAGCCCGGCAAGAATAGCGGTACCGAACGGATTGCCGTTCAGGTGCATAAACAGCCATGACATTCCCTTAAACAACTCGCCACCCACAGGCATAATCACCACAAAGGTAATAGCACCGGTGATCAACAAGGTAATCGATGAAGTCAGGATCATATCCAGATTATCGGGAATAACCCGGCGGACCTGCCTTTCTATCCATGCACCCAGAATACAGGCCAGCAGAACGCCGATAATGTTGCCGCGCGGATCGATCACCAGGCCAAAAAAGTCACTCATGCCCGCGTAATAGCCGGTAGTGCCTTCCGGTACATAGCGTAAAACAAACAGCGAAGCGATGATCGCACCATTAACCCCGGTGCCGCCAAAGGCCTTCTGGGTGTTATAACCGATCAGGATGCTAAGGAAGGTAAACAAGCCGATGCTGAACACTTTCATGTAAGCAATCAGCCCCTTTAGCCATGCGGCCGGCGCTACGCCCTCGACCAACAGTGTTTGCTGCATCAGAGTAGCGATCCCCAATAGCAACCCTGCGGCAATAAACCCTGGGATCAACGGCGTAAAAATCGTGGCAAATTTAGTCAGGAAATTATGCACCGCGCTGTTTTGCTTGGCTTTCATCTGCTGCTTGTTTTCGCTTGCCAAGGCCTGTAAATCAGGTTGCTCAACACTCCCCCGTTCCTGCTGCGGTTGCGCCGATAACAACGTGTTCATCATCTCGCTGGCGGTCTGGGCTTTGCCAGGGCCGAGGATAATTTGCAGCTGATCGTCGCCGTTAACGACACCCATCACGCCAGGTATCTTCTTCAACTCATCGAGCTGAATTTGCTGACGGTCTTTTAGCGTCAGACGCAGTCTGGTCATGCAGTTACCGCAGATAATGATATTTTTACTGCCACCTACCAGAAGTAAAATTTGCTCTATCATCGAAACGGTTATTTTCGCCATGGTTATGCCTGTATCCCTTGCAGTGCTTGACGGATGAATCCTTTGTTTTTACTCAATACCGCGCTGGCCTCTGGGGCAGACAGGCCGCCAAGGATCATGACAATCGCGGTTTTGCAGTGGCGCTGGCATTGATTAAGCGCGTCCTCAGCCTCTTCGGGGCTGCACTCCGTCGCCTCGACCACAATATTGACCTGGCGCTGTATCAGCTTGGCATTGGTGGCCTCAACGTCGACCATCAGATTGCTGTAGACCTTGCCGCTGCGGATCATCGCCCCGGTAGTGATCATATTCAGGATTAGCTTTTGTGCCGTGCCCGCTTTCATACGCGACGAACCGGTCACCACTTCTGGACCAACCAACGCTTCGATAGCAATATCGGCCGCCTGGCCCATTTCGCTATTCGGATTGCAAGAGATCGCAGCGGTCGTTGCCCCAAGGCTACGAGCATAAGCCATTGCCCCCAGCACATAAGGGGTGCGGCCACTCGCTGCGATGCCTACCAGCACATCACGCGCGTTGAAACTGAGATCTCGCAGGTCCTGTTCCCCCATTTGCGGGTTGTCCTCCGCATTTTCCACCGCCTGCAAAATCGCGGTATGGCCACCGGCGATCAACCCGACAACCTGCTCACGCGGGGTGCCATAAGTCGGGGGACATTCACTGGCATCTAGGATCCCCAACCGGCCAGAGGTACCTGCGCCGCTATAAATCAAGCGGCCACCGTTGGCAAACGCCTCAACCACCAGATCGACCAACTTGGCGATAGCTGGCAACAAGGCTTCTACCGCCAGAGGCACTTTTTTGTCTTCGCTGTTGATCACGGCCAGCATATCCAGCGTGGGCAACGTATCAATTTGCCAACTGGCCGGGTTGCGGCTTTCCGTCACCATCTTGCTTAAATTAATCTTCATGGGGGCTTCCAATGGGTTAAGATTTTCGACAATGTTAAGGAATTATTTATTCAACAAATGTGATAATTATCACGCTAAATCGATTCTCGACGCTAGCAACAGGAGGAATAAATCGCAAAAATATTCGCCATTTAAAAATTTATTCTCAACAATTTCAATTAAGTAAATCAAAGGAATGGAAACCCCTATGACTGGAATAATCTATTACATACAGTGGAGATATTGTTGATGTCAGTGCTAAACGAAATCACCTGGTTGTTGCCAAGCTTGGCCGAAAACCAGCAAAAAATCGCCAAATACATCCTTGATAACCCGGAAGCGATCCTGAGCATGTCTTCTTCGCGCTTTGCTGAAGATGCGGGAGTCAGCCAGTCTGCCATCGTCAAGTTTAGCCAGAAGATTGGCATGAAAGGCTTCCCTGCCCTGAAAATTGCCATCAGCGAGGAGCTGGGTAGAAATAACCTGTTCAAGTCCTTTCCGCATGAGGCCTTGCATAACGCCATTTCATCAGAAGATTCCTTGATGGTGGTGGCACAAAAGCTGGCCCATGAGAAAAACGCCGCGATCGTGGAAACGACTCGAAGGATAAATTTCTCGATTTTTAAACAGGTGGTCGATGCCATCGATAACGCTCAGCGCGTGCAGATCGTCGGCATTTGGGGTTCCGGCCTCACCGCCAAAGATCTGAGCTTTAAATTACAAAAAATCGGCATCCTGAGCCTGGTAGAAGCCGACCTTCACGTCCAGATTGCCACCGCTCAAGCGCTGACGGCCAAAGACGTCCAGATCGTGATTTCCTTCAGTGGTCGCAGGAAAGATATGCATATCGCCGCCTCCATGGCCAAGGCACAGGGAGCGACCGTAATAGCCATAACCGGCAACAAGGGTAATCCGCTGGCCAAAATAGCCGACTACGTGCTGGAAAGTGTCTCGGATGAAAACGAATGGCGCAGCTCTTCGATTTCGTCCAGAACCGCGCAGAATACCCTGACGGATCTGATTTTCCTGGCATTAATGCAACAGCGAAAGGAGTTTGCCAAACCTCTGGTGCTGAATGCGAGCATGACAATTAACAATCTGGATGACTGATCCTGGAAAAATTGACTCACACTAAAGGAGTATTAAGAGTTTTCTTGACATTGACCACCGGGTTTAAATAGTTAACTAAAAATATTCTCACCATTAAATGGTTATTCCTTGCGCTTTCCCTTTGCCATCCAAGCGGCGAGATAAATCACGAGCATAAAAAACAGCCATTATTCCTGTTAGCGTAACAAACACGAATCGATCAACTGTGATAATTGTCACTTTATTAAGCGATTTGGAATGTACAATCGCCGGAAATTGATACCTCGGAGTGATCTCATGAAAAAAATAATACCGGCGATTTTTTTAGTTAGTGCAGGAAGTTATGCTGCCACCATTCCAGAAAACCAACTAAAGGAGATGTGGCTTTCACCGCAGAATGCGGCAGAAAAGCTCGTCGCCAATATGAGTTTTGCAGAAAAGCTCGGGCAAATGCTGATGGTTGACATTCGTTCCTGGGATGAAAAAAGCAGCGAAACTAAAACCCCGTTTACCGAGATGAATGCCAACGTCAGTAAAATGATCGCTGACTATCATTTGGGGTCGGTGATCCTGTTCCGTGAAAACCTGATTAATACCCCGCAAACGGTTGAGTTGATTAATAACTTCCAGAACGCACGCTATAATTTACCGCTGTTTATCAGCACCGATCAGGAAGGCGGCTATGTCACACGTCTGCGAGTTGGCACCGAGATGCCGGGGAATATGGCTCTGGGGGCTACGGGTATCGCTGACCTGGCCAAGCAAGCCGGGAATATCCATGGTTACGAATTAACCAGCCTCGGGTTTAACTTTAACTTTGGCCCGGTGGTGGACGTCAATAATAATCAGAATAATCCGGTGATCGGCGTCCGCTCTTACTCCGACGATCCTATTCTGGTAGGTAAATTAGCTCGCAGCTATATCGAAGGTATTCACCAATACCCGGTTCTCACCTCTTTGAAGCATTTCCCTGGCCACGGTAACGTTGCCTCCGATACCCATTTTGCCTTACCCAGCGTCAATACGGATAAGGCTTCATGGCAGCAGACCGAACTGCAACCCTTTGTTGATGTCATGCCAGCTACCGATGCCATCATGACCGCTCATGTCGTAGTACCAGCGCTCGACAGCACCATCCTGACCAACATCAAGGGCGAAAAAATCGGTACCCCGGCCACCTTGTCCAAGGCGATCCTGACCGATACCTTGCGCAATCAACTGAAATTTAACGGCCTGATCCTGACGGATGCGATGGATATGGGGGCGATTACCGGTAATTTTGATCGTCACTGGTCAATCAAGCAGGCGATTTTAGCCGGTAATGACATTGTGTTGATGCCAATCGGCATTAAAGACAACGCCAGCATTGAACAACTCGGTGAGCTGTACGCTTATTTGCAGGCTGAGGCGGAAAAAGATCCGGTGTTTAAGCAACGCATTGAGGATTCTGCCCGACGCGTAATTTACACCAAACTGAATAAGCGCATCTCCCCAGCACCTCATGATGCCGCCAAGGCTGAAACTATTGTCGCTTCCAAGGCGCACAAGGATCTGGAAAATGCCATTTCAGAGCAAGCCATTACGCTGATCAAAAATGAGGGCGTCCTGCCTTATCCACTGAAAGCGCAAAACAGCATCATGGTGTTTTCGGATGAAGGCCCACGCAATGAGCTCATCAAGAAGCATTTGAACCAGATTGCCAATGAGTTGAAGGTAGAATTAAACATCAAAGATCAGGTAGTTAAACTGGACCAAGACCAATTAACAACGGCAGAAATTGAACAGCAACTGCAAGATCGGCAGTTTGTTATTCTGGCCACCTATAATCTGAAGCTCAACCCGGCCAATGCACAGCGGATCATCGACGTCGCCAATAAGAAAAACATTCCTCTGGTGGTGATTGCGACGCGCAACCCGTACGACATCGCCTATTTATCCGACGTAAAGGCTAATATTGCGATTTATGGTATCACCGGTTTTGATGTGACCAATAACGTCCGCAATAGCCTGGAAACCAATATTCGCAGTGGCTTAAGAACCTTGTTCCAAGGGCCAGCCGGAAAAGAAGATATTCTTGCCACACCTCGCGGTAAGTTACCGGTAGATATTAAAACCCCAGATAACAAAGACGTACTCTACCCTCGCGGTTACGGATTAACAGCATTATAAAAATCTCTGAAGGTAAAACATGAAGATCTTAACAGGGCTAGTGATTTTCAGTGCCATTTTTCTGGCGCAACCGGTATTGGCTGATGAGTCTGAGACAGATTATGATCAGGAGATCATCAAACTCAATAAACGCATTCAGCAAATAGAACAAGAAAAGAAAGCAGCACAAGATAAATTACACCAGCAAACTTGGCGCTTTGATACTTATATTGGTACCGAGCAAGAGATAGACAGTGACGATCGTTGGAAATATATCCGGGGCAGCGTAGCAACCTCGCCTTATGTCGGTGCCTTTATTTACCAGAATGATTCATTGTGGATGTATGACGTTCAATTTTTGAAAACCTATCTGGACAATACGCCTGAATATGACCGTACACGCTGGCAAGCGGGCGTCACCAGAACGTTTCCTTTTACCTTGGCAGGTAAAAGTGGCAACACCAAACTGCGCCTGGGCTACCGTAACGACAACTGGCATTTCCCTTCCATCAGCAACCCGGCGCTAGCAGCACCGGAGTATAAAGGGGATATCCGCAAGGGCGAGGAGCGGCACGAGATCTGGATCCGTCCACAGGCATACTACAAATATTCTGATAGCCTGAGCTTTAATGCCAGCCTCTCCTTCCGCCTGATTGACCGCAAGTTGGACTATGCGCGGGCCAAAGGCGATTACGGGGTCTACAAACGCGACTGGAGCCAGATCAATGAACACTTCGCGGGGGCGAATTTTACGTTTAACCAGAAAAACTCTCTCTGGCTCAACTATCTGTATATCGATGAGCAATTGGTCAATACGCTGTATAACAAGGAACATTTCCTGTGGGCGACTTACCGTTACAAGCTCGATAATGGCGTGATGTTAATGCCTTATACCCGGCTGGCGCTGACCAAAGGGACGCAAAGCTTCCGCGACTCCAGAAACCAGGAGACGGTGTATAAAGAGAAAGACCGCAGCCGCTATGGTTTCCAGGCGATCTATCCGTTTACCAAACAGACGTCGCTGTTTGTCGACAGCTACTACCGCCCGGAACAAACCTGGATGAACGGTGATAAGACCAGCAACAACTTCTGGTTCTGGGCGCTGGAACTGCGGCATAACTTCTGACGGTGGCCATAATCCTACCAATGGAGTCATGCCTGTCAGTTAAGCAACGAAATACCTGACCAACGTGCCGTGAGCCCCCTCACCCTAACCCTCTCCCACAGGGAGAGGGGACTGAACGTGCCACAAATTGGCTCCCACATCTAGCCTTAACACGAGCGCAGTATATGGTGCCGACGCTGTACCACATTAGCTGCCAACGACGCTGGGCTGGCCCCCTCGCCCTACGGGAGAGGGTTGGGGTGAGGGGGAAATTGTTAACCTTAACTGACCAGCGTTCCATCAATGGAGATACGTAACAAATGAGACACCTGCTGCAAACGGTATTATTCCTGTGCGCATCGTTTGCCCTCAGCGCTGGCCATGCCAGCGCTGTACCTGGCATCGTACTCGGCGTCGATCAGGAACAAACATATGGACCACTGCTTAAAAACAAGCGGGTAGGTCTGATGGTGAATCAAAGCTCGATCAATAAACAGGGCCGCCATACCATCGATAAACTGCTCTCTGAGCAAGATAAATATCAGTTTACCGTGACGACCCTGTTCTCGGTGGAACACGGTATTCGCGGCAACGCAGATGCCGGGCTGGGTGACGATAATCATCTCGATAAAAACAGCGGCCTGCCTATCGTTTCTTTATATGGCAGAGATGAAGATGGACGGGCTCGCGCTCATCCCACAGAGGCGCAATTAGCCAATGTCGATATCGTGATTTACGATTTGCAGGATGTTGGCGTGCGCTTCTTCACCTACACCATCTCCCTGCACCATATGCTGGAAAGCCTGCAAAAATACCATAAGCAAATGATGGTATTTGACCGCCCCAATCCGCTCGGCAGCCATGTGTATGGCCCTATTCTTGAGGAACAGAACATCTCAGGCATAGGCATGCACCCGATACCTATGGTTCACGGTCTCACCTCGGGCGAATTTGCCCGTATGATCATCGGCGAGGGGTGGCTGACGCATTTCAACGATACTCATTGGCAAGCCTTTGGCGTCAAAGCATACCAACTGCCCGCTGAAGATCTGATGGTTATCAGCATGGCCAACTATACGCATGGCACGCCGTATTCACTGCCAGTGCGGCCATCACCGAACTTGCGCAGCGATTTGGCTATTCAGCTTTATCCTTCCCTGGGCCTGTTTGAAGCCACCAGCGTCAATATGGGCAGAGGTTCCGATCATCCGTTTGAACAACTGGGTTTTCCTTCGCGCCAGTTTTACGTCAATACCTGCTATCAGGTCGATATCAACCAGCAGAAAACCGGTTGGCCGCAGGCAGGGAAAGAGGTGTGTGGTGAGATTTTTACCAGCACTGATATCAGCCAGGTTAAGCCGACGATCCGTTACCTGGTCGACTGGTGGTTCAAGTTCAAACATGCAGGCTATGCAATGGTGATCCCGGCGGTAAAAGAAGCGCAGTACCTGGATTACCAGGAGGAGTTCTTTTTAATCCGCCCGACCTGGTTAGCCAAGCTCACCGGTACCAGCAAACTGGTGACGTTGCTCAATGATGCCAGCGATAGAAAGCTGTCCGTTGATGAAACGGTCAGTTTTATCGAGGCTCAGTGGCAGCCCGGAGTAGATAGCTATTTGCAGCTACGGGAGAAATATAAGCTTTACCCTTAACTAAGCGGGCGCAGCATGCGGCGCCCCTAAGGTAGCCGTTGACATGCTGCCATCAATCTTTCCTGTTCCTATTTCTTTGACTTTTGGGTGGCGGCAACATTGCCACCTCTTTTTTGTGACAGCCAACGGTTGCAAGCAAATTTGATAAAGCCTTGTCTTAAATTACCCCATATCCTCTCAGGAATAGCTAAGTTAGGACTGGTTCATAACGTCATTTTTACGAGAACGCTGAGTAAATGCCGCTATGAATGCAGGCAAGCACATCCCGAGTAAAATTAACCCCCCACCCAAAAACATGTTGCCCGATATAGTTTCATATAATAACCAAACGGCAAACAAGGCCGAGAATACAGGTTCAAGATTATAAATCAATATGGCACGTATCGGCGTCGTATAGCGCTGATAATGGGTTTGAACCCAAAAAGCTATTACTGTAGAAAATAGTGCCGTTACCATCAGAGCAATAATCAGATCTCTATCCCAAACAGAAGGCAGCAGGTCCCCTCCTCTAAAGTACTCGAGTAGCATTATCACTATTGCCATAGTCACGACTTGTAAAAATGTCAGGATCGTATTATCGTGATTGCGGCTAAATTTATCGAGTGCAATAATGTGTATGGCTGTAAATATTGAACCGACGATAACTAACATATCACCCCATTGTAACTGCCAGCCATTAATATCAGACATCAGATATAATCCAGCAATGCCAAAAAGAGTAGCAAGAGCCGCTTCAAATGTTGGTAATCTACCAGCCAATGGCCCAGATAACAGGAGAACCCAGATAACACTAAGTCCGGAAAGGAACCCGGTATTTGAAGCTGTAGTTATCTGTAACCCAAAAATAAGAAATATGAATGCGCATCCGAGCAATAGCCCAAGGATGCCTCCCGCTGCCATTGTATTCAGAGGCACCTTACGTAATTTCTTTGCACTGAAAGGCAGCAAAATGAGAGCGGAAAGTGCAAATCGTAACCCTAATACCATCAAGACAGGATGTGTATTAACCGCCAACTTCATTACAGGGAAACCTATTCCCCATCCTGCGGCTACACATACCAATAACAGCTCTGCAACCCAGCGTTTGGATGTGGTCGTACTCATGCAACCCCCTTCAATCGCTGCGCATATGAAACCAGTAAATCCAAAGCGCAATCCAACTCTTCTTGAGTAGTGCTATAACTCATGCTCAGTCTGATAGATCCATCGAGTAACTCTTCTTTCACCCCCATTGCAGCTAAAACGTGACTTGGCTTTTGCTCAGCAGAATGGCAGGCGGAAGCACTACTCAATGCTACCTTCATTTTCAATTTTTTCAGCAATGTGCTTGCTTTAATACCCGGAATAGAAAAATTGACTGTATTGGGTAGGCTTTGCTGTTGACAGCCATTAATCACAACGTCGGGCAAAAGAGTTAGAAGAGAACCAATAAAATATTTTTTCTTCACTTTCTGGTCGGCAATACGCTGGTTATATGTTGCAAGGAACATTTCTGCTGCCTTTGCCATTCCGGCAACACCCGGTAAATTAACCGTGCCACTGCGAAGTCCTGACTCTTGACCACCACCATGGATAAGGGGCGAGTTGCGCAGTATGTCTGGTCTCGAACAGTAGAGTGCACCAACACCTCGGGGTCCATAAAATTTATGAGCTGAAATACTGACGAAATCTGGCTTGAACTCGATTACAGAGAACGGCAGTTTCCCTACCCACTGCGCAGCATCAGTATGAAATAGAATATTATTTTCGCGGGCTATAGCGCTCACCTCCGCCAATGGCTGCAATGCACCCGTCTCATTATTAGCAGCCATTATAGAGATCAAGCGGGTGTCAGGGCGTATTGCAGCCTTTAGTAAGTCAAGACAAACTCTTCCCGAATGGTCAACTGGCACGTAAGTCACTTCGACTCCATAGTGCTGAAGGTGCTTACAGACTTTCAATAGACACGCGTGCTCAATGGCGCTGGTAATTATATGAACTTTACCATGAGGTAGGTAATAATCAGAAACCGCTCTAATTACAGTGTTGTTAGCCTCAGAAGCACCAGAGTTAAAAACAATATTATCAGGCTCAGCATCCATTAACTGTGCTACAATGCGCCGACACTCTTCTAAGTATCTATTAGCCTTTAACCCTTCATAATGGCTAACAGAGGCCGTATTGGCAAAGTATTTTTGAGTGCAATCAATTATTGCATCACGGACTTCTTGGGGAATAAGAGTCGTTGAGTTATTATCTAAGTAAATCATATCTAACATACCTGTCATCTATTATTTAATTCCATTTACACAAGGACTGAGTCACATGTTGACTTAATATTGTGTCGAATCTCGGTAAGTTCTCCTTCATCATCACCAAAGAATACATTGATAATAGAGGTTTTTAAGGGTGCGGTATCACAGATGACAGGGAAAGCGGATGCCCCTTGCAATACTTTATTTTTATCTGAAGCATCTGACCAGTCTATAATTGCAAAATCGTTAATTTCAAAGAAACGTTGCCTCAGTTTTATTAGCACATCTTTATAATGTTGAGAAATAATAGCCGGGCATTTTGCTGTGAACACACTTCCCTGGCGGCGTGCCAACATAAAAGTCCCTAACTCATTGGTGGATACGTTAATTTCACTATATTCATCAACTTCTTTGACAAGCACTCTATCATTATTATTCTTTATTTGTTTTTTTATCGTTTCGATTGCGCGATTTTTACTAGTACGCTCAGAAAAAACCATCAATTTATCTCTTTTTATAAGCGAACTGGCAGCAATAACCTCTTCAAGCTCATCAGGAAGCTCAGTTTTATTTACTTTTTCATTGATGGGTAATGAATTTAAGCTACAACCTTCGTCAGAACAAGCGAGGCCCAAATCATCTATCAGGATCCCATAGACAAGCCTTACATTTTTTTGATATTTTTTAATCAGAGCTTGCCCCAGCGCAATGGAATCATTTAATGTATTTACAGCGAACTCATCCACGCCAAATTTATTATTAAAATGACCAGCCTCAAGATACACGACCATTTTCTCATCCGATTGAATGTAGCACTCATCAATATATGACAGTAGCGCCTCAAAGTAACGTTTTTGAGATTCATTGTTAATCTGATGTGACATAAATTCACCTTTATTTTACATGATTGAAAATATCAGCAATGTAAATACAGTACAATTCTATAATCAATAACACTTGCCATATTTAGAGCTGAACGAGTGACAACGACTCTAGTCATTGACCAGAAAAAGCAACTGAGGAGCTTCAGCATTGCCAAATTTATAATACTCCAGGAATCTATTTCGTGGACCAACAGCCCGGTACCACTATTTATTTCATGAGGTTTTTCTTATAATAAATAGCATTAGGAGGACTATTTTTGAGTTACCAGCACTTAGCAGAAGATTGCCTTGATGCAGCAGTTTGAAGACATCAATAAAAGTAAATACCGCGGATTTTTTCATTTTAAAACATCCATGTTCTCGCACTATAAACCCAATGATTAAGTATCCTACAGTATGGTTTTTTTAATGTCACTTTTTTATTTTAAATATTTACACAGCAACATGGTTATATATTCTTTCATTCAAGCTTTCATTAGTTATTTTTTAATGAAAGAAATCGACAAATCATTACAATACTTCAAATTCAACAACAAAACTGGAATTAATATCTATGGAAAAAATGCATAACCGGTTCGTCGGAACGCTCATAGAGTGTGAGCATACCTTACTAATGCCCCCAAGCGTTGAACTCCCATTGTGAGACACAAATAATGCAATGGGCTACGCAAGGTGGTTCAACAAGCAAGATGCTGAACCATTTTGAATTGCTCCGTAACCCTGACGACCTCTTTGGTTGGTATTTACCGTTCAAGCTTTACCCTTAACGCTCATCTGTTCCTCTTTCATTAACTTTTGGCTGGCGTCTCGATTGCCCCCTTTTTTAGGAGTGCCAATTGTGAGGATTGAGATGCCCTCCGCTCCGCGCCGTTGTTTTCTAAGACACGTTAATAAAAAATCCACCAGCAGATCACACCGAGAACGACCAAAAACAACAACACTGGGATTAACTTCCAACCCCGTTTGCGCCGTTTGCCAGAGCCAGATATATGCAGGAGATCCCCAATTTCGCAGACAACCTCCAGCAAAAATGAAGCCGTTCCGATAATCACTCTGAACACCATGTGCAGTAACTCAGCGATACCCTCTAACATTCCATGTCCTTGTTTTCCATCAAGGTGATACCGTACCAGCTAGCCGAGCGATAAGCCACCGATCGGTATCGGCCCGGCAGAGAATAAGCGCTCAATTAGCCAATGCGGATCACGCACATCCTGTGATATTAAAGATGAAGATTTACCTGGCATCGTTTAGGCACTACCGCCGACAGCCCCCAATAATTAAGGTATTTTATGGCTTTTTTCGGCTACATCGGTGCAAAGGAATACCAATCCTGGCAGGGAAAAACGCCGTTTCTTCCTGCTTTCAGCTTTTACGAACGGCATGAATCCGCGCCGATGAGCGCACGGCCAGAAGACATGATTAATGCAGTCGGCCAGCTCAACATGAACGATGACCGCGTGATACGCTCATTGATGTCATTAAGACGGTTACCAACATCCATAGCGGCGTTTATTACCCGTCGCCCCAGCGATACCACGGCTGAACTGTTTGGTCTTAATGATTTTACTCCTCTGCATCAGGATGCCCGTGAACTCTCCCTGGGGTTGGCTGGGCAATTCTGGCGCCCAGGTATGGGAGTGGCCACAATCACCGATGCCCATCAGTTCCTGGCGTTTGACGATCCGCATGCGGTGAAACTGGTTGTGCGCTTCCAGGCGATAGAACAACCCGGTGGAAAACACGTTTTGCGCACGGAGACTTTTATTTTCTGCCCAAATCGGCGCACAACGTTAGCACTTGCCCCTTACTGGGCGGCTATCCGCCCCGCAAGCGGCTGGATCCGGCGGCGTATGCTGGCTTTGGTGCAACGCCATCTGGCCCTAGGCGACTAATCACACATTCTCTTGCTCTCAGCGCCAAAACGGACGGCTGTAATCGCGCTTGATATCATCCCGACTCAGGCCAATATCCTTTAACTGATCGCCATTAAGCCTTGCCAGCGTATTGGCGGCTTTGCGCCGCTCATTCCAACGATTTACCCATCTGTATGCTTTCAGCCATAACTGGACAACCCTATTTTGGCGTTTCCGTGTTGCTCGCGCAGCCGATAAACCGTTTTCATCCATTTGATTTTCAATCACATTACTCATTATCGACTCCCCGTCAGTAGCTGAGCCATTAGCATGATACTTTGGCGAAAAACCTGACAGATGCAAAAGCCGGCTATTATTTCCATACAGATATGTGATAAACAGTCTGAATGGCCAAAATCAGCGCCATCTGTACTGGTCCCTCTTTCTTTATCAGGTGATATCCATGACTCGCTACCAACAATTGGCCGATATTCTTAGCCAGCGCATCAAAGAAGGGCTGTATGTCGCCGGAGAGCGGTTGCCTTCGGTTCGAGTGTTGAGCGACGAGCATGGGGTCAGTATCAGCACCGTACAGCAGGCATACCGACAGCTAGAAGAGTGCATGCTGATCGAAGCGCGACCGAAATCGGGATACTTTGTGCGTTTTAGTTCAAATCTGCCAGCTTTACCTGCGCTATGCAGCCATGCACAAAGGCCGGTCGAGATATCCCAATGGGAAAATACGCTGGAGTTTTTACAGGGGAGTACTCAAAAGGATGTGCTACATCTGGGCGTCGGCACGCCCGACCTTTCTGGCCCCGGCTTGAAAATACTCAGCCGTTTGCTCGCCCGTATCAGCCTGCACCAAAGCGAGGATGTGCTGGATTACGACAGTATTTACGGCACCCTGACGTTGCGTGAGCAGATTGCCCGCCTGATGCTGGACAGCGGCAATCATCAGTCGGCTGAAAATATCATCATCACCTCTGGCTGCCATGGCGCACTGGCTATTGCCTTAGGGGCCGTTTGCCAGTCTGGCGACATCGTGGCGGTGGATTCACCCAGCTTTCATGGTGCAATGCAGACCCTGAAAGGAATGGGGATGAAGGTGATAGAAATCCCCACCGATCCGGTGGTTGGGATCAGCCTGGAAGCGTTGGGAATGGCACTGGATCAGTGGCCGATCAAAGCCATCCAACTGACACCGACCTGCAATAATCCGCTGGGTTACAACATGCCGGATGAGCGCAAGAAAGCGCTGCTGACGCTGGCCCAACGCTATGACGTTGCCATTATTGAGGACGACGTGTATGGCGCACTCGCTTATCAATACCCTCGTCCGCCGACCATCGCATCATTTGATGATGATGGTCGCGTATTGTTGTGCAGTTCCTTCTCTAAAACCGTTGCGCCCGGTTTACGCGTAGGCTGGATTGCGCCAGGGCGTTACCTGGAAAAAGCACTGCATATGAAATACATTTCTGCCGGGCGGGTCCCCACACTGCCACAGCTGGCAATGGCTGAATTTATCAAACAAGGGCATTACCTCCAGCACTTACGCCGTATGCGCCGCCAATATCAGCGTAATTGCGACATTATGACGGGCTGGATCATGAAGTATTTCCCACCGAATACCTGCCTGAGCAGGCCGCAAGGCAGCTTTATGCTGTGGGTTGAGCTGCCTTATGGATTCGACAGCCTGCGGCTGAATCGCAGTCTGTTGCCACAGGGCGTACAGATTGCCGTCGGCTTTATCAGTTCTGCGGCGGGAAAATACCGCAATTGCCTGCGGCTCAGTTACAGCAAACCCATGACCAGTGAGATTGAGCGGGCGATCCAGAAGGTGGGGAAAACGATTTATGAAATGCTGGAGGAACGGCAACCGGTTGTGGTGGCGGAAAGACTGCCCTAACCGGTTCAATCAGCGCCCGTTGGATGTTCCCTGGATTAGCTTGGATATTCCTAATGGACTCAAACGTAGATTGATAACCTTGTTATGCCGTATTACGGAAAAGGAATATGTACATGGCATAGCTCTCGCCCTAGCAACTTATGATTCTGGCACCTTGCCATCCTGCATTTTTCCGGACCAAAACCATTATGCGCAAGTATGCATAAATATTGTTTGGCTGCCTGTAGCTCACTCTCTGAAGGTAACAGAGCTGTCCCATTCACCTTTAACGCAAATTCTGGATAGGATGCCTGCTCAGGCGCACACTCTATGTACCATGTCTGGCCGCATTCCGTGCAAAGATACATAGATTGTGAGTAATCAAGTTGCGGTTCGAAATGCTCACTATCCGGTGTTTCGAAGTATTGATAATGAATCAAGACACCCAAAAACTGGAAGCCCTGCTCCCGGTATTCAATCTCGGCCACACAAGTTGGGAGTTCTCTGCAATTGCACATAAACCTAACCGTCTAGTGAACCACGCAACGGATGCCCGTAGAACGTGAAGTGACAACCTGGGAGCGAAAAACTAATGCGCCGGAACAAACATCAGATAGTAAAATTTTTCGGATAAATGAGATGTTTGTAAACCGCAACGGCGCTTACCGCTCCAGGATCTCTTGAACCCAATCCCCCCAGCACTCGCAACCCAGTTGAGATTCAACGGTAGTTGGGCGGGTTACAATCCACCATGCCTTCACCACTTCATATTCCGAGGACGTAAGTGTGAATGGCCGCCAACGCCCCATTCTTCCATCTTGATCGCACGGGTCACTACCAACCAGGAAGAACTCATTCAGGAAAGGCAAGGGAGGGAAATAGCCAGAACGGTCGATGACACCAAAGATGCCATAAAGCACTTTGGTGTTTGCATCTAACACCTGTTTAGCCTGATTGATATTATCCATAGAAGTCCATTTCGATTGATATTTACGCCATTGTAAGGTTCAGGGCGAATATTTGCGACACAAAGAAGGTTAGCTCTACTGAAGGATTAAAGCCGGGAGCGGGCGCGGTACTCATTCCCGGTCATATCAGTGAATTAATGCCGCACCTAAAGGTGCAGCCAGCCATTAATCAGCGTACAGCTCTGCCCACCAATCCATGGCTCATCATCAGTAAAACGCACGCTAACCCGGCCTTCTCGATGTAGTTGGGTACCTTGTCGAACCTGGTATCCCTGCTCCGTCGAGCCACCGTCAGAGAAGTTATTGGCCTTCAGCAAACGCGCCAAGCACGCATTAGCACTGCCTGTTACGGGATCCTCAACCAACTTATCCCACTCAACCAGAAACGCGCGCATTTCGTAATCTGCTGGCTTACCAGAGGAATAGGCACCATAAACCACCACGCCATCAACCTGGCAATCAATTTGCAGCTTTTTAATCATGGCTTGATCCGGCGTCATCGTCAGGCAGGATTGAGCGTTTGGCATACGTATCATAAGCCAGCGAATACCCATATCGGCAATCACCGGCATCGTCTCTGCTGCAATAACCGCAGGCTGAACATCGGCTATTAGCCGTTCCCATTCCTCAGCGGCCAGCGTGCGCAATGTTACCGCAGGCGCGGCAAACGCCAGCGTTCCTTCAGGCAAGATGTTGACCGCAACCAGACCAACCCCGCATTCCTGCATGATGACACCCGGCTGTTTGGTCACCAACCCGGCTTCCAATAACGCATGGGCTGTGCCTAATGTCGGGTGTCCGGCAAACGGCAATTCTTTTTCGGGGGTAAAAATGCGCACCCGATAATCGGCAAGCGGATCTGTCGGTTTGAAAACAAACGTCGTTTCCGAAAGGTTGGTCCAGCGAGCCAATGAAAGCATCTGCATGTCACTCAGCCCTTCCGCCTCCAGGATCACCGCCAACGGGTTCCCCTGCAATGGTGAGGTGGTAAATACATCCACCTGTTTGTAGGCGCGTGGTTTCACATCATTTCGTCTGAGCATTTACCATCATCCTTTAACAACAAGGCCTGATGGTCAAGTATTCAATGTGTTG
>NZ_AYMQ01000022.1 GCF_000633355.1 Serratia sp. H1w | reverse complement strand
ACTATTCCGCGCAGCTATTTAGTCACCGAAAAACCGTCTACACTTTGAGAGATGTTTGAACGTTATTATTTTCTCGTATCCGAGTTAAGGTCTCGGGTAGACGAATTTCATAGGGATTAACATGAAGAATAAACAAACGCGTGTTGAAATACCTGGAGTCGAAGAAATAAAGAACATTTTAATCAGTAAGTTGAGGTGCGATTTATGCTTGGAAATTAAGGACGCCATGCCTGCTGATATCTTTAATGCGTTGGCCCTGGTCCTACGAGATTACCAACTGGATAGTTACTTCAAAACCAAACATTGCCAACATGAGGCAAAGCCTAAGCGGCTCTATTATTTGTCGATGGAGTTTTTACTTGGCCAGTCGTTATGTAATAACTTGATGAATCTAGGATTACTGCCTTGCGCTAAACAAGCCGTAAGTGAGTTAGGTTTTGATTTTGATACTATTAGCGCCCAAGAACCTGATGCTGCGTTGGGGAATGGCGGATTAGGTCGACTGGCCGCATGCTTCATCGACTCAATGGCCACGCTGGATATAGCTGCTTCAGGCCACGGTATCAAATATGAGTATGGGTTGTTTAAACAGTCCATTCAAAATGGTAAGCAGGTTGAGCAGCCAGATGACTGGCACAGTGCCCATTCCCCCTGGCTGATCGACCATCCCTCGCAACTGATGTTGATCCCTATCGGGGGTCACATAGAGGAGAGCGAGGATATCGATGGCAACTACAATCCTATGTGGATGGATTGGAAGGTCATTGTTGGTGTACCACATGACTATTTCATCACCGGTTATGGCGGTAATACGGTAAATAAACTGCGTCTATACAGCGCCAGTGCCTCAGATTCATTTGACGTTCATATATTTAACCGTGGTGATTATCTGCGTGCGGTTAGCCAGAAAATAGCCTCGGAAAATATCTCTAAAATACTTTACCCGGCTGATGAAATTCAGTCCGGTAAGGAATTACGTCTGACGCAAGAGTATTTTCTGGTTGCCTGTACCTTACGGGATATCCTGCAAGAATATGCTCAACGCTCGGACGATATCAGTGCATTGCCCGATGCGGTAGCCATCCAGTTGAATGATACCCATCCGGCTTTGGCCATCGTTGAGATGATGCGCACGCTGGTAGATGAATATCGTCTGGACTGGCAGCTGGCTTGGAGTATCACACAAAAGACTTGCGCGTTTACCAACCATACGCTGATGCCTGAAGCGTTAGAAACCTGGCCTGTAGCCCTGTTTGAGAAGTTGTTGCCGCGTCACCTGCAGATTATTTATGAAATCAACCATCGGTTCCTTGCTGAAGTCGCTCAGAAGTGGCCAGAAAAACCAGAATTACTGGCGTCACTATCACTGTTTGAAGAGGGGGCAGAGAAAAAAATCCGTATGGCTAACTTGGCCATCGTTGGCAGCCATAAGGTGAATGGTGTGGCTAAATTGCACTCCGAACTGATTAAACAGCAGTTGGTTCCCCATTTTTATTTGATCACCCCGGAAAAATTCACTAACCAGACAAATGGCGTAACGCCAAGACGCTGGATCCAGCAAGCTAACCCGAAGCTGGCGGAATTTTTGTCCCGCCAGTTGGGGCCTGGTTGGGTGACCGATCTTGATAAATTACAGCAACTGAAAAAACTGGCCAAGGACAGTGGGATCCTGGAGGAAATTCAAGGCATCAAACATCATAACAAGCAGGCGCTTTGTAGGCTTATCGCTACACAGCAAGGAATAAAAGTCGATCCGGCAGCCCTGTTTGATAGTCAGGTGAAACGCATCCATGAGTACAAAAGGCAGTTGTTGAATATTCTGCACGTCATACACCTGTATTTGGCGATTGTTGAGACTGGCAAGTCTCTGGCACAACCAAAGGTCCATGTGTTCTCTGGTAAAGCCGCGCCAGGCTATGCCATGGCTAAACTGATTATCCAACTGATTAATGAGGTGGCGAGAACGGTTAATAACGACCCACGTGCTAAAGGGCAACTCAACGTGCTGTTCCTGGAGGATTATAAGGTCTCGTTAGCTGAGCATATCATTCCTGCAACCGACCTCTCAGAGCAGATATCAACTGCCGGCACCGAGGCTTCGGGCACCAGTAACATGAAGTTTGCCATGAACGGGGCCTTGACCATCGGTACTCTGGATGGTGCCAATATTGAAATTCGTGATGCAGTGGGGGCCGAGAATTTTTATCTGTTTGGTGCGGATGCGGTCGAAATCAACACACTTCGACAGGCGGGGTCCCATCATCAGATTTACCACAGTAATCCGACAATCAGAGAAGCCGTCGATGCTTTGGTCTCAGGTCGCTTTAATCTGGATAAGTCGCTGTTTCAACCGATTTATCGTCTGCTGACGGAAGGCGATCACTATTGCCATTTGCTGGACTTTGAAAGTTATCGTCTTGCCCAACATCAGGCGTTGCATGATTTTTCCCAACCGCAGTTGTGGCATCAACGGGCGCTGTTGAATATTGCTGGTATGGGGGAGTTTTCAAGCGATCGAACTATCAAGGGCTATGCCAATGAAATCTGGGGGATCCCTTGCTAATGTGGCACCCCTGGTGGATCTTTGCCAGGGGCTCTGTAACCTGAGTTGAACATGGCCTGTCGAGACAAAAGGATCATGACATATGGAACCGCTTACCCATGGTCACCCGATGGAGGCGCTTCAGGTGACTGTGCTGATTGTAGATGATTCAAAAAGTTATCGTCATTTGATGGCGGTGGCCTTGGCTAAATGGGGATTTGATGTCTGTGAGGCCGAAGATGGCCAACAGGCGCTGCAAAAGTTGACCCAACAGTCGATCCATATCGTTATCAGCGACTGGGAAATGCCGGTTATGGACGGAGTTGCTCTGTGCCAGACTATCCGCAGCAGCGATTTTGGCCATTACATTTATGTTATTTTAGTGACGGCCCGGCAGTCTCTTGAGGATCTATTGACGGGGATGGCGGCAGGGGCCGATGACTTTTTATCCAAACCTGTTAATCAAAGCCAACTTCGTGCCAGGTTACACGCGGCAGAACGCGTGTTGTCGCTCGAAAGCACGTTAGCAGCACGTAATGAAAAACTGACTTATGCTTACCAACAAATAGAATCCGACCTACAGGTGGCGGCCAAGTTGCAGCACAGTTTCTTGCCTGCTCATAATTTGTTGTTGGCCGGGTTTGAATTTGACTGGATGTTTTTACCCTCGGCCTATGTATCTGGGGATTTATTAAACTATTTCCCCTTGGGGGAGCACCACATCGCTTTCTTTAGCGTTGACGTTGCCGGGCATGGCGTGAGTGCAGCCATGCTTTCTCTGGCTGTTTCACGTGAGTTTATGGTAGGTCGAATCAATAGCAATCTGTTACTGGAGCATACGGCTGATGGAGAGAGGCTTCCTGTGGCGCCTCATCGGGTGGTAGGGGAGCTGAACCAGCGTTTTTGCCTGGATAATGAGCAGGTTACCAGCTATTACACGCTGATTTATGGCGTCATTGATATTGGTAACGGCAAAGGCACTCTTTGCCAAGCTGGGCATCCAACACCATTTATCATACGCGCAGATGGCGAATTATCGTCCGTTGGTTGCGGAGGGATGCCGGTAGGGCTGTTCGAGGAGGCAGAATATCAGGACAGCGACTTCAGCCTCGGGATCGGAGATCGGCTCTATCTTTACAGCGACGGGATCGTTGAATGTGAAGGCCCCCGTCAGGAACTCTACGGTGAACAGCGATTACAGGAATTGCTGGGGCAGAGCCGACGTTTGGCTAAACATCAGGTATTTGCCAAAGTAGAAAATGTGCTGAACGCCTGGCGCTGTAATGAAGATGAATCTGCGCAAAAACCGCATGTAATAGCGCCTCAGCCCTTTGCGGATGATATTTCGCTGATGGCTGTAGAGCGTATCGGCGTAGCAACTTTTACCACATTATGAAAAGGAGTCGTTATGAACTTTGAGATCCAGTCTGAGAGTGGTGTTGAGATTATTGCTCCTCTGGTCCGTCGTCTTGATGCGTCGGTGGTCGTGATTTTCAAGCAGGAAATATTGTCTTTTATCCAACAGGGTAAAAACAGCATTCTGCTGGATTTCAGCCATGTCGAGTTTATCGACAGTAGTTGCCTTGGTGCGCTGGTTTCTATACTCAAGACTTTAAGTGGCCGTGGGGATTTGGCGCTTTGCGCCTTGAACAACAATATCCAGAATATGTTCAAGCTCACGCGTATGGATCGGATTTTCACAATCGGTAGCGACCGTAGTGAGGCATTGCAGATCATGACTCGCTGAGTCTGGCCAGCCACCGAGAGGATGTCATATGGCAAGTGCCAATACTATGCTGTGTTTACCGGCATCATTGGACAGTCTCGAGAAACTGAGTAACGAGCTGTATGATTTTGTTAAACCGTTTTCGCTGGATCCTGCTCTGGTTTATCAGCTTGATTTGGCCTCGAGTGAAGCTTTTACCAATATTGTCAGGCATGCGGTGAATTATGATGATACACAGAATGTCATTATTACCATGCACCATGATGGTCATCGCCTGACATTAACGCTCTCGGATCCTGGTTTGGCGATCCCGGATGATATTCTGCGTCAATGGCTGCAGCCGCCAGATCTTACTCCCGACCCTCTTAATCAAGCCAGTTGGCCCGAGGGTGGGATGGGGCTGATATTGATCCAGTCGGTGATGGACAGGGTGCTGTATGAAACAGTCAATGGCTGCAATCAATTAACGTTGATCAAGGATCTTGCGTAGCAAACATCTGCATCTGCAAGAGCGCCGCATGCAGTACCCACGAAGTTGCATACGGCGGATCGGGTATAGCTATTTAGTCGGCAGTGGTCTCTATTGCTGCGGTGAGGGCGGTCTGAAGTCGCTGGCACAATTCATCCACGTCGCGATATTGAGCCGTAATCTCAGCCAGATCACCTATTACCGCGGCCTGTTCTATATTGCCCAGTCTGCTTTCTAACAACTGACAAGCAAAGTGGAGGCACTCTCCTTTTAGCTGGTGAGCGCTACGCCGAATGGCTTCGAAATCTTGTTTCTCTATGGCGTCATGCAGCGTGCTTGCCAAGGAGGGGAGTTCTTCTAAAAAGATTGTCACCAGTTCATTAAATAACGCTTTGTCATCACCTAACTGCCCCAGCGATCGTGTGTAGTCAAAGATCGCTTCCTCTGGGCTGGCCTGAGTCATGCCAAGCGCTTGCTGGATCTCGTTGGCAAGATTGTCCAACAGAATGGGTTTACTGATATAGCCGTCGAATCCCTGAGCCAGACATCTCTCACGATCGCCTTTCATGGCATGTGCGGTCATGGCAATAATGGGCAAATGCTGATCTGGTTGCTGTTGTTCACCCGCGCGAAAGTGTTGTACCGCTTCTATCCCATCCATTTCGGGCATTTGCAGGTCCATTAAAACCAGATCGTAACGGTCTTGCTGCAACTTTTGTAATGCCAGTTTACCATTGCCCACTACGTCGCAGGTATGACCTAACTTGCGGATAAAATTGATCGCCAATTGTTGATTGATCAGATTATCTTCCGCTACCAAAATGTGTCTTCCATTGCTCGTAACCCGAGCCGCTGTCGCAGTCTCTGGCTCAGAATCGACCACTGCTTGTGGAATAAAGGTGGTGATGATGGTCTCGAGTAACTCGTTGGTATCGATAGGCTTGGTTAAAAAACTTGAAACGCCGACTTTTCTCAGAACGCCAGTATCTATCCGGTTGCCCATAGAACTGAGCATAATCAATTTACTTTGACGTAACTCTGGCGTTGACATGATCTCCAGAGCAAGCGCCATACCGTCCATCTCCGGCATTTGCGAATCCAGCAGAATGAGCGGAAAACGCTGGCCTGCTCCCATTAACGCCAATGCTGCCTGACCCGAGTTGGCCATCTGAGGCTTAAGCCCGGCATTTCGCAGCATATCAAACAATAGTCGTAGGTTGGTTTCGTTATCGTCCACCACCAAGACGCTCATCCCTGCCAAATTGGCAGGCAACGTGATTACCGTACGGATAGGTGAGGGGCTAACAGGCAAAGAGAAATAAAAGTTGCTACCGTGGCCTGGTTGACTGGAAACCTGCAATTTGCCGCCCATCATGGCCACCAGGCGTGCTGAGATGGTCAATCCTAAACCGGTGCCGCCGTATTTGCGGGTGGTTGAACTATCCGCCTGGCTGAAGGATTCAAAAATAACGCTCTGCTTATCTTCGGCAATACCGATCCCTGTGTCGATAATACTGAACGTCAGACTATTAGGCGCAGAGAGTGAAGGCGCAATCTGTAACACGACTTCACCAGTATGTGTAAACTTAAGGGCATTGCCAATCAGATTGGTCACGATTTGCCGTAAACGCAGGGCATCGCTGTGCAGAATGGTTGGCACATCAGGATGAATGTCTACCAGTAACTCAATTCCTTTTTCGGAAAACTTAGGCATCAAGGGGCGGGTAATTTCATGTATTAGCTGGCGCAGGGAAAAATCTTCAAATTCCAGGCTAATTTTTCCTGCTTCTATTTTTGAAAAGTCGAGAATATCGTCGATGATCTTTAGCAATGCTCGGGCTGACGAGTACACCATATTGATGTAATCGCGTTGTTCTTTATTTAGATTGGTTTCCAGGCACAGTTGGGACATGCCCAGAATACCATTCATCGGCGTGCGAATTTCATGGCTCATATTGGCCAGAAACTCACTCTTGGCCTGATTAGCTGCGTGGGCTAATGCAACGGCCTGCTGGGATGAGGCTTCCGCTTCCTTCCTCTCTGTGATGTCTTGCAGTGTACCAATAACTCTCTGTACTTCCCCTTTAATGCCGACGCTAATGATTTGCCCTTGGATCAGTACCCAGTGTTCGTCGCCATCACTGTGTCTGACGCGCACTTCACAGGCAAAAACGGGTAATACCGCATTATTGGCTTGATGGAGGCAGCGCAGGATCAGCGGTAAGTCATCGGGATGAATGACCTGCTGCCAAAGCGATGAGGAGAATTCATCACTCTCCCGGTTAACTCCTAACAGTAATAACAAGGCGTCGTTAACCTGCCACAGATCTTGGGTACATTCCCAATCCCAGATGCCGATACGTGAGTTTTCCGCCGCCAAAATAAAATGACTATTTGGCACCGTACCACGGTTAGCGTTCATTTTTCTCGCCTTGAACGACGTCATGATGCAACTCTGCCTGCCGTCGCATGAACTCTAATCCCGGAGCCATAAAAATCGCCCATGCAGTGAGGACTTCTTCATCGCATAACGGATCGAGATCCCGTACCGTTTGCAACACTGCTCGCCGCCAGTAGGCAAAAACAGACGCGGGCAGATTTAACCCCTGGGAGCTCTGTTCCCGCGCTACGTGTTCCAGATAGTCAGCAACAATGTGGGTTGTAGCAACCGAGAGCATATAGAAAAAGGATTTGTAGATGATTTTTTGCTGCGCTTGCTGGTGTTCGGGCGTGGGCTGAATGTTCAGTACTTGCGTGCTTTCAACGAACAACCGGTAGAAATGAGAGAAAAACAGGTCACCCTGATCTTTGGCGGTGATCCGATCGTAACTGTTATTGAACAACGCTTCATAGTTGGTACTCACGGTATGCTCTCTTCCAATACTTACCTAATGTCTGGTATAGCCCTGATTTTCCCGATACGATAGGGCATTATCGCTACGACCTTAGCCTTAAATAGTCTAGTTAATACCAAGTGAAGCGCAAGGAAGGATAGAATGCACAACTACAGTTGGCATTCTGAAGATAGCTGAGTCACGAGCATATTAGTTTAGAGTCGAAAGATCTGAGTCAGAAGAATTACCGAACTCAGATCCTGTTTTCCGCTTATTAATGTAAACTTTCCAACATTATAGGTTTAGCCCATATCATGGGGGCTCTCATCACCACGGCAGTTTTACTGCCCGAAGCGGTAGCTAACTCCAGCCATCACCGAGCTGATATCGCTGCTGACGCCAATCTGATTCTGGTTACCGACATTGCTTACCCATTGGTATTCCAGGCGACCTGACCAATTATCATTAAAGGCGTATTCGGTACCTACCGCCAGCACTGGGCGCACGCCGGTATCAAAGTTATTCTGGCCCCTCACGTCAGATTCCGCGCGGTAGCCCATCACACCGGCGCGACCATACAGATCCCAGTCATTGGTCAGGCCGTAGCTGGCTTTCAGTGAAAGCTGCAGCCCCTGGCTTTTCATTTGCGAATCGGATGTGCCGAGATGGCCCTTCATCTGCATATTGCCTAGATAATCATAGCCACCTTCGACGGCCAACCATGGGTTAATCTGATAGCCAGCATAAATGCCGCCGCCAACATTATTACGCTCATAATCAACGGGTTGATTTGAGTCAGAATCACCGTAATGCGACCAGCCAAATTTTGACCCCGGGTACCAGGAACCCACCTCTGCGGCGGCAAATGCAGTGGAAGCGGTTAATGCGTTGGCAATGATTAATGTAATCAGTATCTTCTTCATAACAGTCCTATTGTCGACCCATTGTCGAATAATTGAAACATAGCGATTTGGTGGGTCTACAATAGGTGATAGAAACGTCGTTGATAATCGTTTTATTATTTAATTTTGGACAAAAAATGAGTGTTAAAAACGCTCCGGCAAATGATTTATTTCGATAAGGTAACCGCCACGTTTAAAGGCAATGTAATTACCGGATTTTAACGCCGATAATACATTTAATATACTGCTGCGTGAGAGCAGAGTACGATCCTGAATATATTCTAGAATAGTCACCCGCATCCGCGTCTCTTCTGGCAGTAGGCCCATCTCCTGTAGATGATTGCGTATCACCGAATAGTTGCTCTGTTGCACCAGTAGCGCATCGCGATAGAAAAGATAAGCCATATGGTACGATAATAACGCGGTGACATCCTCCCAAATCGTATGTTGACGAAAAATATCCATCGCTGTTCTTGCGTTCACGCTCAGGATGGTTGATGCCGTTTCCGCACGCAACTGGTGCCCACGTACCGGTTGGATCATTTCGGCAATGCCGAACAGATGTGGTTCGTAGAAGGTAACAATGAGCAGGCCATCAGACGCCCGAAGGATGGATAGCTCACCTTCGAGAAACAGGTACAGTTGTGGTTCGTTTTTATGAGTCCACGTTATACGTTTACGTGGCACAACATTGATTTTTTCAGCAATGGGGGTAAGCAGCGCTAGCAAACGCTGAATACTTTGCTCAGGACGAATAGGCGGTACAATTTGCATAGCAACCCCCAGATTGTTAGCAGTCAACCCGATTATAGTGTGCGATAGGATGTTCGTAAAAATTTACAGCTCACTATTCAAGTGAACTCAAGCGTGCACAAGGGCCTAGTTCCAGTGTGAATTTTTTGCCTTGATCGGGCTTTCATTGCGAAGGAGGAGGGGGGGAGATATTCAGAAAGCAAGAAACGGCCTTGTGGGCGCATGCGATCTGACATTTGTATTTATGGATTACTTACGGCCCGTAAACGGGCTACCTGGATACGGGATCGACTCTAGCTAGCGTGCCTTGTTCCCCTCACCCTAACCCTCTCCCACAGGGAGAGGGGACCGAACGTGCCACAATTTGATTACCGTGCTCGTCCTCGACACTATGTAGTGGTCAACTAATACTG
>NZ_AYMQ01000021.1 GCF_000633355.1 Serratia sp. H1w | reverse complement strand
AATTCAATCGGTATTGACACTTTCTGCGATGTCTTCAGAATCTCCCCCCAAATATCGCCAAAAATATTATCTGCCAGCGCCTTGGGTTCTGCCGCCCCCATCACTCTGACCAGACTTTGTAGATCGGCAAAGGCGATTTTTTTATCCACCACAAAATCGGATAGATGCTTAATGACTGCAGAGCATTCTTTATCTTTAGAAAGCAGAGTAATCACGTAAACATCCTTATTCCCCTTTCGCAGGTCATAGATCTGTTTTATGGTGTTGTGCACATCGGTTGAGTCGCCGTCAACAAAGGCTACGCAGCGATTATGATAATGCAAGCTGGGCTGTTGCTCCGAATTTAAAACCTCAATCATTGAAGCGAAAGCGACTTTACTCAAAGGACAAGGGTAATTAGTGTCAAATAAAAACATTGGCGACTTCCTGCAAAGATAATACTTTCATTTTGCGAAATACCAGGCCAAGGCTATCCAGAATAACCGTCCTCGTTGCTCATCGACGTCAGAGGTCAAACCCTGATTGGGGTTTACCGTTGTCTGCCTGGTTCTGAACTTAGCGTTACCGCTGATGATTGAAGTTGCGCCTGTCAGAACAAAAGCCCGCTAACCGCGCCCCGCATCAATCTGAGGCTTAAGTTACAGAAAAAGTTATCACACAGTTACTTATAACTACAAATGCGTTATTTATAGGTTTTAATGCTAATTTTTAATCATTTAACGTAATTTAATGTAGATAATGGCCACCCGACGTGAGTGACAGAAAGCGCTAAAGTCATTATCTTGCTTAACCTTACCGACAGCATTGCCGATATGCGACACGAAATTTCACCCTGCTTCTCGGATAAAACCATAGTGTTGACATGGATATATGTGTTGATTAAGGTGTATCTTCATTGCCGTTGGCAAAGTGCGAATGTTGCCCATGAGTACGGGGGAAGTGAAACACCTCCCCTCCCAGCAGGAAAGGCTCCAACGCAGACACCTGGCCTATCAGCTGATGTTAAGCATTATTATTTAGCTTTAGCATATAGAGTTCATTGAAGTTTCTGGCTCCATGCCTTTTGATCGCCTTGACCTTATATCCGCTGATGGTTTTTATCGATAGATTTAACATCTTGGCTATCTGGTATTGACTGTGGCCGTCCAGCAACAGTTTCAACACCAGGTACTCTTTTTGGGAAGACTTCAGAATATCGCCCCAAACATCGCCAAACACATTATCCGCCAATACCTTGGGTTTGGTCGCAATCATGTTTCGGATCAACCTATCCAGCTCGTCATAGGTGATTTTTTTATCCACCACGTAATCGGAAAGATGCCTGATGACAGAGGAGCAATCCTTACCTTTTGACAGCAACGTCACCATATAAACCACCTTGCTGCTCTTACGTAATTCATACACCGACTTGACTACGCTGTAAATATTAGCAGAGTCGCCATCAACAAAGGCGATTGATCCTTCGTTAAAATGCAAGGCAGGCGTTGGCCCACGCCTTAAGGATTCGACGATCGATTGAAAGGTTATTTTGCTTAAGGCACAGGAATAATTCGAATCTATTAGAATCATTGGAATACTTACCTCCTGGTAAAAATAATCCATCCATATTGGAACGTGCAGATTTTATGATCGCCAATAGCTGACGACCAAATATCGTCTTTAGTAGATATCCAGGTTCTAATACAATGGGCAGAGCAAACCACAATTAACTTCAGGCAGATTGATGCAAGCGCAGCATCCTTTTACTGAGCTTTATGCTCTTTTTGTTGGAAAAAAAAGCCTGTTACGACTGTAGCATTTGAGGTGATACATCACCCGTTCACACCATCGTTTCACCTTTTATCTACTTGTTCCATGCAAAGCAAACCAATTTCATCACCTTACCCTGGTATATCCATAATAATACCACACCCTTTACCACCCAGCTTTATCAGTATATTCTTATAAAAGAATTATCGTCAATCAATTTTATTTCTGATAATAACCCTAAAAAAAGTAATGGAGATCTTTCTTATATTTTATAATCGCTTATACCTGCATTTATTTGGCAACATCGCTAATTATAAGACAACGAGAGAAAATAAAGAGAAAAGTCCCATTTAAACCAGCCATGAACGGTCCTATCATAACGTCAAGGTATTCAGAAATGACCCAGCCATTAAATAACCATCAGAATACCTAACCGAATCAAAGCTTATTTTTAAGCTTTGATTTTTCTATTCATAAAAAGAACGGTTTCACTCGTTAATCGCTGACTATTGAGATCGTTATATATAAGATCCGCCAACCTTTCAGAGTCAATATACGCTGTTCTAAATTATACACTTGAACAACTTATAGCATAAAGGACGGATGGAGGGCCATTCATGCTCGCAAGGAGGCACCATGAGCAAGCACACCATTGCCATTTTAATCGCCGAGCGTGATCGCTTCTTTGCGCATGGACTTTCCCTCGGGCTAAAAGCATTCTGCCATTCACGGGAGGTGTCCTTGCAGCTGGTTAACAGGGATGACATCGCAACCAGCGGCGTGGATATTATTTTTCTAGGTAACAGTTCCGCCTGCCCTCCCTGGCTGTATGGGCTATACCAGCAAGGCTGCACCCCACACGTATTTTTCATCAGGGATCGGGAACGCAGTGGGCCTGTAGCCCACACTCCTTTGAATGAATGCGGTGCCGGCACGTTGTACCGCCATCAGCCGATACAGGCAATTGATGCCCTGCTCGACAACGTGTTATCTCCACAGGATGGAAAACGTTCGCCTTCGGTAGGAAAATGCCACTGTGCCTCGTCGCTGACATTCAGGGAAACAGAGGTGCTGAAGTATCTGGCAATCGGCATGAGCGGGCACGACACAGCCGGGTGTCTAGGCATCAAGGGCAAGACCGTCAACATCTATATGCGTAATGCCATGCGTAAACTGTGCGTCAAGAGCCATCAGGAGTTGTATCGGTGGATGGAACTGGGTGGTGCATCCCATCTGGCATGTCAGCCACCGAGTACTTGGGCAAAGCCGGTTAGAGGACTGTAAACGGCAGCAATACGGATAAAATCTATCGTTTGGGACTTCCTGTTGTCTTCTCTTATTAGCCACCGCGTTACTTCTTCCCGTGCCGCGACCGCCCCTTCATTTCTGATTTATTTGTGCGATGACAACCCCCGTTCGGCCATTAAATATCCAGTTTGCGTAGTGCTTCCAATTTTTGGCTGTGACAGCCCGTTGCCTGCTGGGCTAGTATAGCGGCTGAAAAAGATCCTGGCGGCCCGTGGCACATCAGCCTCGGATCTTGCCGATTTTGGCCTGGTTTTTATCCGCCGATCTCGTCATTACGCAGGCTTTGAGCAGCAAAGGTTTGCCAGCCTGTTTGCCGGTCATATATGCTCGATCCTTTGACCAACCGATTGATTTATTTGAGCAGCCTGTTTTTTTGCTCATCCTGAACGTTTTGGCAATTTTTAATGAGGCGACGTGATACCTAATGATGACAACAAAGATCACAATCAACTTTGAATTCAATGGATTGGAAACGGTAACGTTATGACTAATACCGCAATACTCGATTCGCACACCCCGATGATGCAGCAATACCTGCGCCTTAAGGCGCAGCATCCGGAGATCTTATTGTTTTATCGGATGGGGGATTTCTACGAGCTGTTCTATGACGATGCCAAACGTGCCTCTCAGCTGTTGGATATCTCACTGACCAAACGCGGTGCCTCAGCGGGTGAACCCATCCCAATGGCGGGGGTGCCCCATCATGCAGTGGAAAACTATCTCGCCAAGCTGGTACAGCTTGGCGAATCGGCCGCGATCTGCGAGCAGATTGGCGATCCGGCCACCAGCAAAGGCCCGGTAGAGCGTAAAGTGGTGCGCATCGTCACCCCAGGCACCATCACCGATGAAGCCCTGCTGCAAGAGCGCCAGGACAACCTGTTGGCGGCCATCTGGCAGGATGGCCGCGGCTTTGGCTACGCCACGCTGGATCTCAGCTCCGGCCGCTTCCGCGTTGCCCAGCCAGAAGATCTCGAAACCATGGCCGCCGAGCTGCAACGTACCAATCCAGCGGAACTGCTGTACCCGGAAAACTTCGAGCAGATGACCCTGATCGAACAGCGCCATGGCCTACGCCGTCGCCCGTTGTGGGAGTTTGAGCTGGATACCGCACGCCAGCAGTTGAACCTGCAGTTTGGCACCCGCGATCTGAGCGGCTTTGGCGTCGAGCAGGCCCATCAGGCGCTGCGTGCCGCGGGCTGCCTGCTGCAATATGTCAAAGATACCCAGCGTACCTCGCTGCCGCATATCCGTGGCCTCACCATGGAACGTCAGCAAGACGGCATCATTATGGATGCGGCTACCCGCCGTAACCTGGAAATCACCCAAAGCCTGTCCGGCGGCAGTGAAAATACCCTGGCCGCGATCCTGGATCGTACCGTGACCCCGATGGGTAGCCGCATGCTCAAGCGTTGGCTGCATATGCCCACCCGCGACGTTCAGGTGCTGAACAACCGCCAACAGGCCATTGCCGCATTGCAGCCAATCAGCAGCGACCTACAGCAGCCACTGCGCCAGGTTGGCGATCTGGAACGTATTCTTGCCCGTCTGGCACTGCGCACGGCTCGCCCACGCGATCTGGCTCGTATGCGCCACGCCTTCCAACAGTTGCCGGATATCCGCGCGCAACTGGAAAACGCCGCAGCGCCTCAGATGCAAAAACTGCTGTCACAAGTCGGCCAGTTTGATGAATTACAGGCACTGCTGGAGCGCGCCATTGTGGAGGCCCCGCCGGTGCTGGTCCGTGATGGCGGTGTGATTGCCCCGGGCTATAACGAAGAGCTGGATGAATGGCGGGCACTGGCCGACGGTGCCACCGATTACCTGGATCGTCTGGAGATCCGCGAGCGCGAAAAACTGGGCCTCGATACGCTGAAGGTCGGTTTCAACGGTGTGCATGGTTACTATATTCAGGTCAGCCGTGGCCAGAGCCATCTGGTGCCGATCCACTATGTACGCCGCCAAACGCTTAAGAATGCGGAACGCTACATCATTCCTGAACTGAAAGAGTATGAAGACAAGGTGCTGACCTCAAAAGGGAAAGCCTTGGCAATCGAAAAAGGGTTGTATGATGAGCTGTTCGATCTGCTGCTACCGCACCTTGAACAGCTACAACAGAGCGCTGGAGCACTGGCCGAGCTGGACGTCTTGGCCAACCTGGCAGAACGTGCAGAAACGCTGAACTACGCCTGCCCGACCATCAGCGAGCAGCCCGGCATCCGTATTATCGATGGCCGCCACCCGGTCGTGGAACAGGTGTTGAAAGAACCCTTTATTGCCAACCCGGTTTCCCTCTCGCCACAGCGCCGTATGTTGATCATTACCGGCCCGAATATGGGTGGTAAAAGTACCTATATGCGGCAAACGGCCCTGATCGTGCTGTTGGCCCATATCGGCAGCTATGTACCAGCAGCAAAAGCCACCATCGGGCCGGTGGATCGTATCTTCACCCGTGTGGGGGCAGCAGATGATTTGGCCTCTGGCCGCTCGACCTTTATGGTAGAGATGACCGAGACCGCCAATATCCTGCATAACGCCACGGAAAACAGCCTGGTGTTGATGGACGAGATTGGCCGTGGCACTTCTACCTACGACGGGCTATCTCTGGCTTGGGCCTGCGCCGAAAACCTGGCCAACCGCATCAAGGCCATGACGCTATTTGCCACCCATTACTTTGAGCTGACCACCTTGCCAGAGAAAATGGAAGGCGTGGTCAACGTGCATCTGGATGCGCTGGAGCACGGTGATACCATCGCCTTTATGCATAGCGTGCAAGATGGCGCTGCCAGCAAGAGCTACGGCTTGGCGGTAGCGGCACTGGCCGGTGTGCCGCGTGATGTGATCAAGCGTGCGCGCCAGAAGTTGCGTGAACTGGAAAGCCTCTCCAGTCAGACGGCGGCAGGCTCAGTGGATGCGACCCAGATGACGTTGCTGAACGAGGAAGTCTCACCAGCGGTTGAGGCGTTGGAAACGCTGGATCCGGATTCCCTATCACCACGCCAGGCGTTGGAGTGGATCTACCGGTTGAAAAGCCTGGTCTGAGGCTGTTTCGTTACGTAAACCTTAGCGCTTGTCCCCTCACCCTAACCCTCTCCCAAAGGGCGAGGGGACAGAACGTGCCATAATTTGACTCCCGCATCTGACCTTGACACGGGCGCAGCATGCAGCGCCCCTACGCAGGACAGCCCCTTTGGGTTGGGGTGAGTGGGATAGCAGGCATAAAAAAACGGTGAGCATCAACCATGCTCACCGTTTCTATTTTATCGCGTTAACGCGTTTATTCGCGGAACAGCGCCTCAATACTCAGGCCCTGCATTTGCAGAATTTCACGCAGGCGGCGTAAGCCTTCAACCTGGATCTGACGAACACGCTCACGTGTCAGGCCAATTTCACGGCCAACATCTTCCAGCGTAGCCGCTTCATAGCCTAACAGGCCGAAACGGCGAGCCAACACTTCACGCTGTTTGGCGTTCAATTCGAACAGCCATTTGACGATGCTCTGTTTCATATCATCGTCTTGCGTGGTGTCTTCAGGCCCGTTGTCTTTCTCGTCGGTCAGAATGTCCAACAGGGCTTTCTCTGAATCCCCGCCCAACGGCGTATCGACAGACGTGATACGTTCGTTCAGGCGCAGCATACGGCTGACATCATCAACCGGTTTGTCGAGTTGCTCCGCAATCTCTTCAGCGCTGGGTTCATGATCCAGTTTGTGAGAAAGCTCACGCGCGGTGCGCAAGTAAACATTCAGCTCTTTGACGATATGGATCGGCAAACGAATGGTACGGGTTTGGTTCATGATCGCCCGTTCAATCGTCTGGCGGATCCACCAGGTCGCATAGGTGGAAAAACGGAAACCGCGTTCTGGGTCAAACTTTTCCACCGCACGGATCAGACCAAGGTTACCCTCTTCGATCAGATCCAGCAGCGCCAGGCCGCGATTGCTATAACGGCGGGCAATTTTCACTACCAGCCTCAGGTTACTTTCTATCATGCGGCGGCGGGACGGCACGTCTCCGCGCAGTGCACGCCGCGCAAAATAAACTTCTTCCTCTGCGGTCAGCAGAGGGGAGTAACCGATTTCGCCCAGATAGAGCTGCGTTGCATCCAATACGCGTTGGGTAACACCTTGAGACAACAGTTCGTCTTCCGCCGAGTCATTTTCGCTGGTCTCTTCTTCTACCTGCGTTTTTTCATCAAATGACTCAGCCTCCATGGCGTTCTCATCGAAATCTGCATCGTCATGTAACTCGTTAACTTTCAGCGTATTTTGGCTCATAAAGCGGCTCCTACCCGTGATACCGCGAGCAGAATACAGCGCATTCTGCCCAATCTATCGCTGCGGAAGATAACGCAGCGGGTTTACGGATTTCCCCTTGTAACGAATCTCGAAATGCAAACGTACTGAACTGGTTCCGGTGCTTCCCATCGTTGCTATTTTCTGCCCCGCCTTAACTTCTTGTTGTTCCCGGACCAGCATGGTGTCGTTATGGGCGTAGGCACTCAAGTAATCATCGTTGTGTTTGATGATGATTAGATTACCGTAACCCCGTAAAGCGTTGCCTGCGTACACTACACGGCCATCGGCGGTAGCGACAATCGGCTGCCCACGGGAACCAGAGATATCGACGCCTTTGTTCCCACCTTCCGATGAGGAGAAGTTATCGATGATCTTACCGTCAGTTGGCCATTTCCAGCTGCTAACTGGGGCACTGTTGCTGACGGTGCTGCTCGCCGGTGGCGTAGCGGCTGGTGCGGTAACAGGGGCGGCGGCTGAGCCTGCCACAACGGCCCCTGCTGCAGGTAACATTTTACCTACATTCTGTTTACTCGAGTTATCAGAATACGCGTTCGTTGATTGAGAATCAACCGTTGCAGTTTGTATCTGAGCACTGGATGGTGGTTTTGACACAGTGCCATTTCCACCGGCCAACATCCCACCACTGCCGCTACCCGCACTGCCACCCAGTTGCAGGGTTTGGCCTACTTCCAGGCTGTACGGCTCTGGAATATTGTTGCGTTGGGCCAGGTCACGGAAATCGTTACCGGTGATCCAGGCAATGTAGAACAGCGTGTCACCACGCTTGACGTTATAGGTGTTACCACCGCTGTAGCTCCCTTTGGGGATCGCGTTATAGCTACGGTTGTAAACAATACGCCCCTGCGATGCGTTGTTACCACCGGCATTGGCATTAGCCGATGCAGCGGCTCCGCCACCGCCGACACTGCTGATAGGTGCCGAAGTAGAATTTTTATCAGAACAACCAACCAACCACACACTTAACATCGTACACACCGCAACTCGGCGTAAAGAACTCATTGGGCTTCCCGTGCTCATGCTTCCCCCATGACAGCAATATCAAAAAATAGCCTATACATCGTAGCCGAGCTTTAGCCTTCTCTCAGTCCCACAACGCAAGGTTTCCCCGGCCGATCCCTGAATATCAGAGGATCTCCCGCCAGGGAGCTAAAAAACCGTGGTGCCAATGCTAGCCACATTCGCACGATCACGCTATAAGACAACTACATAGTGGAACAATTCTGCTGGAAATTAATATTATTCCACCCATTTATTCGTCACTGGTTTGGCACAGGCTAAGCCAGCTCGCCCTTCACCAAAGGAACGAAACGCACCGCCTCAACAGTATTGATGGCAAACTCATCGCCCCGCCGCTGAATGCATTGCAGTACCTGAGCCTGTTCGCCCACTGGCAATACCAGAATGCCGCCGTCATCCAACTGTTGCATCAATGCCTGCGGGATCTCCTGCGGCGCAGCCGTCACGATGATCGCATCAAAAGGCCCGCGCGAGCCCCAACCTTGCCAACCGTCACCATGGCGGGTCGAAACATTGTGCAGATCAAGTTGCTTAAGGCGGCGCTTGGCCTGCCATTGCAGCCCTTTGATACGTTCAACCGAGCAGACATGCTGCACCATATGCGCCAGGATCGCGGTCTGATAACCCGAGCCGGTGCCAATTTCCAGCACGCGTGAAGTCGGCTGCAGGTTCAGCAACTCGGTCATGCGCGCCACGATATAGGGTTGAGAAATCGTCTGCCCCGAACCAATCGGCAGCGCCGTGTTCTCATAGGCTTTATGGGCAAAAGCCTCATCAACAAAACGCTCACGCGGTACGTTTTCGATTGCCTTGAGCAGCCGTTCGTCCCTGATCCCCTGCTGGCGCAGCTGTGCCAGCAGCGTTTGTATGCGTTTGTTCACCATTCCCCGCTAACCTCTGCTTTGGTTAACCATGTTGATAACACATCTTGCGCCCCGTAGGCGGTCAAATCCACCTGCAATGGCGTCACCGATACGTAGCCCTGCTCCACGGCGGCAAAGTCCGTATCTGGGCCAACATCGAATTTATCACCCGGCGGCCCAATCCAATACAGGGTCTGACCACGTGGATCCGGCTGGCTAAAGACTTTATCAGCAGGGTGCCGGCTACCGCAGCGGGTGACGCGTATCCCTTTAATCTCTGCCAGGGGTAAATCGGGCACGTTAATATTCAGAATTTTGCCAGTACGCAGCGGCTCGCGTTGCAAAGCATGCAAGATACGGCAGGTGATGGCCGCCGCTGTCTCATAGTGTTGATGGCCATTGAGCGATACGGCCAGCGCGGGTAGGCCTAAATGGCGGCCTTCCATCGCGGCAGCGACCGTGCCGGAATAGATTACGTCATCACCCAGATTGGGCCCGGCGTTGATACCAGATACCACGATATCTGGCGCTGGCCGCATCAACGCATTGACGCCAAGGTAGACGCAGTCTGTCGGAGTCCCCTGCTGTACCGCAATATCACCATTAGGTAATGTCAGCGTACGCAACGGCGCATCCAAAGTTAACGCATTGGAGGAGCCACTGCGGTTACGATCGGGGGCCACCACTTGCACTTCGGCAAACTGACGCAGCACAGCCGCCAGCATCTGGATGCCAGGGGCGCTCACGCCGTCATCATTACTCAGGAGTATTCTCATGTTGCAGTTAAACGACTTTCTTGCAGATAGCGATAACACACAGGCCTTGGCTGTTCTTGCTATATGATTCTGTTTTTAATGATATTTTCAATAGTAAGCCCAACCTGTCGTAGTAGCCATTCTGACTAGCGTAGTACAGCGAGGCCAACCTCGCTGCCATTGATAGCATTGGCCAACACGGCCTGCACTGCGCTCTACTATACAATTCAACAGGCACTAAATCACCCCTAACCCGTGGCAAACAGGGCTGGAGGGGCGAAGGCTAGCTATCTGGGGGCGGTTTTCGCTATTCCAACTATTGGGTAGATGGTGTGTAGATAGATCGGGGCGTTGCCTGCGCCCCTGCAAACTGTTATTCAGAAATCTCCGCGTCACTGCCTGCCAATTGCATAATTTCACGCACCACGCTGGTGGCAAAACTACCGGCCGGTAACCAGAAGCGCAGTTCCACAGTGACGTCATCCCACCAGGTCCACTGGAGATTTTGCGGCTGTAGTAACAAAGCCCGGCGTGCAGGATCTACGCGCTCGCGCTTTAACAAGCTCATTAATTCCGGCTGTTGCACCAGACAACTTTGTTCGAACTCCAGCGCTTCCCCAGCAGTACCCGGCTCACCATCTCCCGGCAACGGCGCGGTGATCATCAGTTCACCCGCATCCAAACGCTGTTGCAGATCTGGGAGTTCTTCCGCTTTGGCAACAAACCAGCTACCACGCCCGGCAAGCTGCAACGCATCCCCTTCCAGCACCGTTTGCTGCTGTTGGTTAGCCAGACGCTGGCTGGCGATCAGGTTGAACAACGCGCTGCGGCTGGCAGACAGGTAGAAGCTGCGTTTGCTACGTTCCTTCACGCGGATCTCATCGTTGGCCCAGCGGCGCGCCATCGTCAGGTTATTGCCGCCACGGCCAAAGCGTTGGCTGCCAAAGTAGTTCGGCACACCGCCTGCCGCAATGGCCTCTAAACGTTGTTCTACTTCCTGGCGATCGCTGATTTGGCGAAGCACCAGGGTGAATTCGTTCCCCTTCAGCGTGCCGATGCGCAGCTTACGCAAGTGGCGAGCGGCCTGTAACACTTCACAGCCTTCCAACGCAAACTGGCTAAGGTCGGGTGATTCTTTGCCCGGCAGATGCAGACAGAACCACTGCTCGGTCACGGCATGACGATCTTTCAAACCGGCATAGCTGACCGAACGGGCATGAATACCGGCAAATTTTGCCAGATAATCGGCCACGAACTGGGTGTTACAGCCGTTCTTGCGGATGTTCACCAACAGGTGCTCACCTTCGCCGTCTGGCGTGAAGCCCAGATCCTCAACCACTACAAAGTCTTCCGGGTTGGCTTTCAGCACGCCGGTCGCCGCAGGCTTGCCGTGCAGCCAGGTCAGATTGGCCATGTCCATCGGTTATTCCTTGATCAACAGGGCAACCGCTTCGCAGGCAATCCCTTCGCCACGGCCGGTAAAGCCCAGCTGTTCGGTGGTGGTCGCTTTGACGTTCACGTCATCCATATGGCATTGCAGATCTTCCGCCAGGAAGATGCGCATCTGAGGAATGTGTGGTGCCATCTTCGGTGCCTGCGCAATGATGGTGACATCCAGATTCCCCAGACGATAGCCCTTGGCACGAATGCGTTTCCAGGCTTCGCGCAGCAGTTCGCGGCTGTCCGCCCCTTTAAAGGCCGGATCGGTGTCCGGGAACAGTTTGCCGATATCGCCCAACGCCGCCGCCCCTAGCAAGGCATCGGTAGCCGCATGCAGCGCCACATCGCCGTCGGAGTGAGCCAGCAGTCCTTTTTCATAAGGAATGCGAACACCGCCGATCACCAACGGCCCTTCGCCGCCAAATTTATGGACATCAAAACCGTGACCGATACGCATGATGCGCTCCTTTAGTTGTTCAACTGAGTCAAATAGAACGCCGCCAGCGCCAAATCCTCTGGCCGCGTCACTTTAATATTGTCCGAACGCCCCGTTACCAGCAGCGGATGGTAGCCGCAATGCTCCAGCGCCGAGGCCTCGTCGGTAACATCCGCCCCTTCATCCAGGGCGCGTTGCAGGCAGATCTTGAGCAGTTCCAGTGGGAACAGCTGTGGCGTCAACGCATGCCACAGATCCTGGCGCTCAACGGTGTGCGCAATGACGTTTTGGCCTACTTGCGCCCGCTTCATGGTATCACGCACCGGCGCGGCAAGAATGCCTCCGACCTTGGTGTGTGCCGTGATGGCCAGCAAACGCTCCAGATCGTCAGGATGCAGGCAAGGGCGGGCGGCGTCGTGTACCAGCACCCAATGCGCGTTGCCTGCCAATTGCAGCCCGGCCAGCACCGAGTCGGCGCGCTGTTGCCCACCTTCGGCGACTAGCACTCGTGGATCCTGAGCTATCGGTAGCGTTTTAAACTGTTGGTCTTCAGGACTGATTGCCACGATCACCTGGTTAATACGCGGATGGCGCAACAAAGCGTGGATGGCGTGTTCCAGAATGGTTTGGTGACCGATGGTTAAATACTGCTTCGGGCAATCCGCCTGCATACGGCTGCCAATACCGGCAGCGGGCAGGACGGCGATCACCTGAGGGGAGGAGCCTACGGATGAATTCATGCGTTACTTCGGTGGGTTGTTCTGTGTGGCAGATGCCGCGTTGCGCCCGGAAGGTTCAGGAACCAGACGATAGAAAGTCTCACCGGGCTTGATCATGCCCAGTTCATTACGTGCACGTTCTTCTATCGCTTCCTGACCGCCGTTCAGGTCGTCAATTTCGGCAAACAGCTGATCGTTACGCGCTTTTAGTTTGGCATTGTTGCTCTGCTGAGCCACAACGTCATCATTGACCCGTACATAATCGTGAATACCATTCTTCCCCAGCCACAGTGAATACTGTAACCAGCCAAGCAGCGCCAGCAATAACAGCGTCAGTTTTCCCATCTCCGCCCCCTAAAAAAAGCGCTTAATCATCCCACAACTTTCCATTCGACTCCACAGCAGGAGCGGCTTTTCAGCGGCGACAGTCGAGCAAAACGAGAATTTCCTGAGTTTAGCAGCCAATTGTCACCTGAAAGCTAAGGGGCGCAGCATGCTGCGCCCCTACAATGTGCACACATCAGTACCACCCAAGTCAGTATGCAGTAAGAATAACTGGATGGATGGTCTTTTCACCGACATTTCAGCCAACTTTTAAATAATTATTCATATTTTACACTATTAGTATTTTCATCATCAGGTAGGGGTTGTGTTTTTATTCATGTAAGTTTATTTTTATGCATCTAAAGTGCATAAATAAATCCAATGTATAACCTTTACACAACTTATCGGGGATCGACCATGTTAAAACGTCTCGTGCTGATTGGCGCCTGCCTGGCGGCCACTTTTTCCGCCTCTTCCTTTGCCGCAGAACCGACGTATGTGGTCGGCTCCGGCGGTACCTATCGCCCGTTTGAATTCGAAAACAGCAATAAAGAGCTGGAAGGCTTCGATATCGATGTGATCAAGGCCGTCGCCAAAGCGGAAGGTTTCCAGGTGAAACTGGTGAATACGCCGTGGGAAGGCATCTTTGCTACCCTGAACTCCGGCGACCGTGACATCATCATTTCCGGCATTACCATTACCGACAAGCGCAAGCAGATGGTCGACTTCTCTGCGCCATACTTCCCGGCCGAGCAGGCTATCGTGGTGCCGAAAGACTCTAAAGTTGATTCCATCGACGCACTGAAAAACCTGAAAGTGGGCGTAGTGAACTCCAGCACCGGCGACATCGTGGTTTCCGACGTATTGGGTAAAAACAGCACCGCCATCAAGCGCTTTGATAACACCCCATTACTGCTGCAAGAGCTGTATGAAGACGGCATTGGCGCAGCGGTCGGCGACGTTGGCGTGGCCAAGTTTTACATCAAGACCCACCCGGACAAAGAGTTCAAACTGGTCTCTGACAGCAAGTTTGAGCGCCAGTATTTCGGCATCGCGGTGGCCAAAGGCAACGATGAGCTGCGTAACAAGATCAACAGCGGCCTGAAGAAGATCGTCGCCGATGGCACCTACGCCAAAATCTACCAGACCTGGTTCGACAGCAACGTCCCTACGCTGCCAGCGGAATAAACCAGCGCCGGAGCTGGGTGTATGTAGGGGCTCTGCATGCTGAGCCCGTCATCCATAAATAACATGCAAGTTCGCACTACCACCGTAAGGATTAAATTTTGTCAGCATTCCGTTGGGAGATCATTGAGGAATACGCTCCGTTGTTTATGGAGGGTGCCTGGATGACCATCAAATGTACCATCATCTGCGTGATCCTGGGCACCACCTGGGGACTGATCCTCGGGTTAGGCCGCCTGGCTCAGGCTCCGCATGGCATCTGGAAACCGATCCTGCACTATTGCGTGCAATGGCCGGTGCGTATCTACATCAGCGCCTTCCGGGGCACGCCGCTGTTTGTGCAAATCATGGTGGTTCACTTCGCGCTGGTGCCGCTGTTTATCAACCCGCGCGACGGCCTGCTGGTCAGCAACGGGTTGATGAGCGTCGACTTCGCCCGCGCATTACGTTCCGATTACGGTGCCTTCCTGTCGTGCGTGGTCGCTATCACGCTCAATGCCGGTGCTTACGTCTCGGAGATCTTCCGTGCCGGTATTCAGTCGATCGATCGCGGCCAAATGGAGGCTTCACGCTCGTTGGGGATGGGCTACGGCAAAACCATGCGTAAGGTGATCCTGCCGCAGGCCTTTCGCCGCATGCTGCCACCGCTCGGCAATAACGCCATCGCCATCGTCAAGGATTCTTCCCTGGCCTCCGCTATCGGTCTGGCAGATCTGGCCTATGCCGCGCGTACCGTTTCCGGCGCATACGCCACCTACTGGGAACCCTATCTGACGATTTCAGTGATCTATTGGGTCATCACCTTCCTGCTCTCGCTGATGGTGCAACACATGGAAAAAAGGTTCGGTAAAAGTGATTCGCGTACATAATCTGCAAAAACAATTTGGCGAAAGCCACGTGCTGCGCGGTATCTCCTGCCAGATCGCGCCAAAAGAAGTAGTGTGCATTATCGGCCCCTCCGGTTCTGGTAAAAGCACCTTCCTACGCTGTATCAACGCGCTGGAGACGCTCTCCGGCGGCGAGATCGACGTCAATGGCTTCGCCATTCACGACCAGAAGACCGATCTGAACAAAATGCGTGAAAGCGTGGGCATGGTTTTCCAACGTTTTAACCTGTTCCCGCATATGACGGTGTTGGAAAACATCATCATGGCGCCGATGGGAGTGAAAAAACTGTCGCGCAGCGAGGCCATTGAGCGTGCCGAGGTACTACTGAATAAAGTGGGCCTGCTGGACAAGATCGATGCCTATCCGAGCAGCCTGTCCGGTGGGCAGCAACAGCGTGTCGCCATTGCCCGTGCACTGGCGATGGAGCCGCAAATCATGCTGTTTGATGAGCCTACCTCGGCGCTGGATCCGGAGTTGGTCGGTGAAGTGTTGGCGGTAATGAAAGCGCTGGCCCTGGAAGGCATGACGATGGTGGTAGTTACCCATGAAATGGGCTTTGCCCGCGAAGTGGCCGACCGGGTGCTGTTTATCGATCAGGGGATTATTCAGGAAGAAGGCACTCCGGAGCACATCTTCACTAACCCGACCAACCCGCGCACGCAGGCATTCTTAAGCAAAGTTTTGTAACCTTCCGCACGGTTTAGACATCTATCGGCGTCTGGCTCCCCTCACCCCAGCCCTCTCCCAAAGGGCTAGTGTGTAGGGGCGCCGCATGCTGCGCCCGCCGCTTCCCGTTAAGGGCGTCTCTACCAACCACTCAGAAAGCTGAACACCAACCAGAACAGGCAGATGACGGCGACACCGGTCAGCAACAGCGTGAGGATCAGACGCCCACGCAGCACCATGCTGAAGACGATGCCTACCAGGACTGATGCCGGCATTAAAGCCAGGAAAAACGGCCAGGTATAGAGAAGGAAAAACAGGGTGTTAGAGCCGTAAACCATAAAAGGTACGGTGAATGCCAGCCAGTAGAAAACGAAACCGCTGGTTGCCCCCAGAAACGAATAAGAGGGCTCCTCGGGCTCGAGCTGCGTATCAATCAATAAGGGTGTAGCGTTTTGCATAGCGTTACCTGGTTGATACCCAATGGATCCACATGGGCATGAGGCTCGCTCTGCGGCGGGCTTAGGCTAAAAAGCGCATGGCTGACCACGCCACACGCCTTTATCGAATTCAGGGTTTGATAATAGCCTTACCACGCAGCACGTCTAACAATTGCTCAGTCAAATTTGTTACCAATTGTTCACCATCAAGCCGTATATCTGGCCGTTCCGGTGCCTCATAAACCGAGTCAATACCGGTGAAATTACGCAGTTCACCCGCACGGGCCTTCTTGTACAATCCTTTTGGATCGCGAGCCTCGCAAATTGCCAACGGGGTATCGACAAACACTTCGATGAACTGCCCCTCGGCCAGCATTTCCCGCACCATCTGCCGCTCAATACGATGCGGTGAGATAAATGCCGTCAACACCACCAGCCCGGCATCCACCATCAGCTTGGCGACTTCACCGACCCGGCGAATATTCTCGCGCCGATCGTCGTCAGAAAACCCCAGATCGCGGCACAGGCCGTGGCGCACATTGTCACCATCCAACAGGTAGGTGCTGACCCCCAGTTGATGTAGAGCCTGCTCCAGTGCGCCAGCCACGGTCGATTTCCCGGAGCCAGACAGGCCGGTAAACCACAGCACCACGCCCTGATGGCCGTTGGCCGTTTCGCGCTCCGCACGCGTTACCGCATGCGGGTGCCATACCACGTTTTCATCCTTCGCTAACTCAGCCTCGGCCACGTTAATTCCCCTTGAGCAAGTCACGCGCACCCCAGTGTGGGAAATGCTTGCGTACCAAGGCGTTCAGCTCCAGTTCAAAGGCACTGAAATCCCCCGCCGCTGCCGGATTATCCTGCTGCAGGGCCTCGCGGATCAACCCTGCACCAACCGTGACGTTAGTTAAACGATCGATAAAGATCAGGCCACCGGTATCATGATTCTGTTGATAGCTGTCGAGCACCAACGGTTCGTCGAAGGTCAGTTCCACCAGCCCGATACCGTTTAATGGCAACACGTCGGCCTGATGCTGCGCCAGCGAGTTGATTTCCACCTGATGGCGGATGCTCTCAATGCGGGCGCGGGTTTTCTTGCCAGCCACCTTGATGTCATAGCTCTGGCCAGGCAACAACGGCTGCTCCGCCATCCATACCACGTCTGCCAAGGCGCTTTGCGTCGCCTGTAGGGTTTCGCTGGCGTCTACCAGCAGGTCACCCCGGCTGATGTCGACTTCGTCTTTCAGTACCAGCGTAATTGCTTCACCCGGCCCGGCCTCTGGCAGATCGCCATCGAAGGTCACGATGCGTGCCACGGTGGACTCAACGCCGGATGGCAGCACCTTGATGCGCTGGCCCACGCGAACCACACCGGCAGACAACGTCCCTGCATAACCACGGAAGTCGAGATTCGGGCGGTTGACGTATTGCACCGGGAAGCGCAGCGGCTGGTGTTCACGTTCACTGATAACATCCACCGTTTCCAACACTTCCAGCAGCGTTGGGCCGCTGTACCAAGGCATCTGTGCGCTCTGGCTGGCAACGTTGTCACCATCCAGCGCCGACAACGGCACAAATTTGATCTCCAGGTCATTGGGCAGTTGCTGGGCGAAGGTCAGATAATCTTCTTTGAACTGTTCAAACACCGCCTGACTGTAATCCACCAGATCCATTTTGTTCACCGCGACCACCAGATGGCGAATGCCGAGCAGCGTGGCGATAAAACTATGACGACGGGTCTGATCCAGCACACCCTTGCGTGCATCGATCAGCAGGATCGCCAGATCGCAAGTCGACGCACCGGTAGCCATATTGCGGGTGTACTGCTCATGTCCCGGCGTGTCGGCAATGATGAACTTGCGCTTTTCGGTCGAGAAATAGCGGTAGGCCACATCGATGGTAATGCCCTGTTCGCGCTCCGCTTGCAGACCATCCACCAGCAAGGCCAGATCGAGCTTCTCCCCTTGGGTACCGATGCGTTTGCTGTCGGTATGCAAGGTAGACAGCTGATCTTCGTAGATCTGGCGGGTATCGTGCAGCAAACGGCCGATCAGGGTACTTTTGCCGTCGTCCACGCTGCCACAGGTCAGAAACCGTAGCAGGCTCTTGTGCTGCTGCGCGTGCAGGTAAGCCTCTACCCCGCCCTGTTCAGCGATTTGTTGTGCAATAACGTTGTTCATTCCGGCGGCTCCTTAGAAATACCCTTGGCGCTTTTTCAGCTCCATCGAACCGGACTGATCGCGGTCGATCATGCGGCCCTGACGCTCACTGGTGGTGGAGACCAGCATTTCCTCGATGATCTCCGGCAGCGTCTGCGCAGAAGAATCCACCGCACCGGTCAACGGCCAGCAGCCGAGGGTACGGAAGCGCACCATACGCTGGCTGATCACTTCGCCCGGTTGCAGATCGATACGATCGTCATCCACCATCATCAACATGCCGTCACGTTCTACCACCGGGCGCGGTTTGGCCAGATAAAGCGGAACGATGTCGATCTTCTCCAGGAAGATGTATTGCCAAATATCCAGTTCGGTCCAGTTTGACAGCGGGAACACGCGGATGCTCTCGCCCTTGTTAATCTGGCCGTTATAGTTGTGCCACAGCTCCGGGCGCTGGTTTTTCGGATCCCAGCGGTGGAAGCGATCGCGGAACGAGTAGATCCGCTCTTTGGCGCGGGATTTCTCTTCATCGCGACGCGCGCCACCAAAGGCCGCGTCAAAACCGTACTTGTTCAGCGCTTGCTTGAGGCCTTCGGTTTTCATGATATCGGTATGCTTGGCGCTGCCGTGGACGAACGGGTTAATGCCCATTGCCACCCCTTCCGGGTTTTTGTGGGTCAGCAGCTCGAAACCGTACTCTTTGGCGGTACGATCGCGGAATTGATACATTTCGCGGAATTTCCAGCCGGTATCCACATGCAGCAGCGGGAACGGCAGCGTGCCCGGGTAGAACGCCTTGCGTGCCAGATGCAGCATCACCGAGGAGTCTTTACCGATGGAATAGAGCATCACCGGATTGCCGAATTCGGCGGCCACTTCACGGATAATATGGATGCTCTCCGCCTCCAATTGCCGCAAATGGGTGAGTCGTTTTTGGTCCATAACAGATCCTTAAGCCAAATTCACGACGGCCGGGCGCGCTGCCACTGCCGTCTGCGATTGATGCCCAAACCAGGCGATTTGATGATGTAATTCCACCACTTCACCGATCACCAGCAGCGCCGGTAACGGTGCCTGCCGAGTTAATTGTTCCAGCTGTTGCAGGGTGCCGGTCTGCACCTGTTGATCGGCCCGCGTCCCCCGGCTGATCACCGCTACTGGTGTCTCGGCGTCACGACCATAGGCGATCAGGTTACGGCTGATATCCGCCGCCTTCATGGTGCCCATGTAGATCGCCAATGTTTGACGCGCCCGCGCCAGAGCGGGCCAATCCAGGCCGTCTTCATCGTCACGACAATGGCCGGTAATAAAGGTGACGCTCTGCGCGTGATCGCGATGCGTCAGTGGAATACCGGCATAGGCCGTAGCCCCAGCAGCGGCGGTCACACCCGGCACCACCTGGAAAGGGATCCCGGCAGCGGCGGCCACCTGTAACTCTTCGCCACCCCGGCCAAAGATAAAGGGATCGCCGCCTTTTAACCGCACTACCCGTTTCCCCTGCTGCGCCAGTTCCACCAGCAGCCGATTGGTCTCTTCCTGGATCACCGAGTGCGCACCGGCGCGTTTGCCCACGCAGATACGTTCAGCGTCGCGACGCACCAAATCCAGCGTCTCTTCGCTCACCAGGTGATCGTAAAGCACCACGTCGGCCTGCTGCATAACCTGCAACCCGCGTAAGGTTAACAAGCCGACATCGCCCGGGCCTGCCCCGACCAGCGCGATCTCACCTTGCTTACCCTCATCACCCTGCGCAAAAGCCGTTAAATCCTGCTCCAACTGCTGTTGTGCCTGCTCTGCCTGCCCATTCGCCACCAGCGTAGCAAAGCGGCCATTGAACGCCTGCTCCCAGAAACGCCGTCTGGCCCCCATGGAAGCCAGCTGTTGTTTCACTTTGCCACGCAACCCACCAGCCAGTGCCGCCATCGGCCCCAAACTGGTAGGCAGCAGGGCTTCCAGCTTCTCACGCAGCATCCGCGCCAATACCGGTGCCTGGCCGCTGGATGACACGGCCACCACCAACGGTGAGCGATCGATAATCGACGGGAAGATAAAGGAGCAGCGCGGTTGATCGTCCACCACGTTAGCCAGCACGTGGCGCTTATCCGCTTCGGCATAGACCTCGGCGTTCAGCGCGCTATCGTCGGTAGCGGCAATCACCAGAAAGACGTCGTCCAACTGTTGCGGCACAAAGCTTTGCGCTAGCCAGCCAACTTGCCCTTGCTGATGTTGCTGTTCCAGCTCAGTTGAGAGCGCCTGCGCCACGATCCGCACTTCGGCCCCTGCACGTAGCAGAAGGTCGACTTTGCGTGCAGCCACTTCGCCGCCGCCCACCACCAGCACCGGGCGTTGTTTCAGGTCGGCAAATATTGGTAGATAGTCCACAACGGCCTTTTCATATAACAAATTGATAGGGTGACTATACGGCGTGCGATTTGCCCCCTGAAATGACGAAAAGGCATGAGATGTTCTTAAATGGAATAAGGCAGGCTGAGCCGAGGTCTAACGAAAGGAAGCGTTAGCAACGAAGATGAGATTGATGACAAAGTGACAATGTTGCCAAATTTGTAGGGAGCGAACATGTTCGCCGCCTAAACGTAATTAGTCGCGGTGTGCATCTCAGACAAAAATAGGACGCGAAGAAATTGTCTTATCGCCCGTAGCGTCCCATACTGACTACCGTAAAAATAATCGGCATCACCGCTGTTAAAGAAGGATTTTTCGGTATGTTTTCCCGCTTGTGCCTGAGAGCTGGGCTGTTGTTAGTCGCTCTCGGCAGTGCTGTAAGCGTTTCGGCCGCTACCAAACCCGTAAAAGACGCCCCGATGGGCCAGTTCGCCGCCAGCCAGATACGTCACATTGCCACCTACTTCCCCGGCCGCATGGCGGGCAGCCCGGCAGAACTATTGGCCGCCGATTATCTGAAACAACAGTTTACCGAAATGGGCTACCCGGCTGACACCCGTACCTTTGACGCCCGTTATCTCTACACCAACAAAGACGGCAGTGAAAATTGGCGCAAAATCAGCGTCAGTTCGGTGATTGCCACCAAAAAAGGTGAACGCCCCCAGCAGGTGATCATCATGGCGCACTTCGATACCTATACCCCGCTTAGCGACCATGAGGTGGACAACAATCTCGGTGGCCTGACGCTGCAAGGGGTCGACGACAACGCCTCTGGCGTGGGCGTGATGCTGGAGTTGGCCAACCGGCTGAAAAACATCCCTACCACCTATAGCCTGCGTTTTGTGGCCATGAGCGGTGAAGAACTCAAATCGGTGGGGGCGAAAAATTACCTCGGCCGTATGACGCAGGATGAACGCAACAACACGCTGCTGGTGATTAACCTCGACAGCCTGATCACCGGCGATCGCCTCTATTTCCATTCAGGACGCAACACCGAGCCGGAGGTGATAGCCAGATCTCGCGATCGGGCGCTGAATATCGCCCACCGTTATGGTATCGAAGCGGCCATCAATCCAGGTAGCAAAGGGTTCCCCAAAGGCACCGGCTGCTGTTCCGATCAGATTATCTTTGATGAGGCCAAAATTCCGGTGATGGCGGTAGAGGCTACCAACTGGTCGCTGGGGGATAAGGACGGCTATCAGCAGCGTATCGTCAGCCCGAGCTTCCCGCAGGGGATCACCTGGCATCGTCCGCAATTCGACAATCTGCAATACCTGGAAACCCATCTGCCAGGGCGGATTGATAAACGCAGCCGTGACAGCGTACGGATCCTGTTACCGCTGGTGAAAGAGCTGGTGCAGGCGCATCCAGCCCCAGAGCCGAAGAAGAAAAAGAAGAAATAATCCAGATTAATGGCAAAGTGACAACGTTGCCGAGTGGGTTGGTGACGAATATATTCGACCGTAGGGGCGCCGCATGCTGCGCCCATTTGTGAGTTACAGCCCCTCTCCCAATGTACAGACAGCGAACCTAATGAACGCTGATTTAGGGAGAGGGAGTTGGTTCAGAGCCGCTGTCAGCCATCACCCTTCGTGCAAGCCACACTCGCGCTTCAGACCGAAGAAGCGGGTCTCCTCTTCGCTCATGCCCTCTTCCCATTTACGGGTAGTGTGGGTATCGCCCACCGACAGGTAGCCCTGATCCCACAGCGGGTGGTAGCTCAGCCCATGTTCGGTCAGATACTGATAAATCTGGCGGTTATCCCAGTCGATAATCGGCAGGATCTTGAACACCCCACGCTGCACCGCCAGCACTGGCAGGTTGGCACGGCTGCCCGATTGCTCACGACGCAGGCCAGCAAACCAGGTTTGGGCCCCCAGCGTTTCCAGCGCGCGGTTCATCGGCTCAACCTTGTTGATCTGGTTGTACTGCTCAATCCCCTCAACGCCCTGCTCCCACAGCTTGCCGTAGCGCGCCTCTTGCCAGGCCGGTGAATGCTCGGCGCGGAATACCTGTAGGTTCAGGTTCAGCTGGTCGGCCAGTTGATCGATAAACTGGTAGGTTTCCGGGAACAGATAGCCGGTATCGGTCAGGATCACCGGGATATCCGGCTTGATGCGCGTGACCAGATGCAGACACACCGCCGCCTGAATACCAAAGCTGGAGGAAAGCACAAATTCCCCCGGCAGATGTTCCAGCGCCCAGGCGACTCTGTCTTGCGCCGAAAGCTGTTCCAGCTGGCCGTTAACGACCGCCAATGCCAGCGCCTGCCCGGATTTTGGTAACGCGTTCAGCGCCGCCAGATCCCATTCAGCCATGATGCGATCTCCTGAAAATGAAGAGTTTACCCATTCCCCTCACCCTAACCCTACCCCTCTCCCAAAGGGAGAGGGGATCGAATGTGCCTAAGCTCAGCACCAAAGAGAGAGGAAAGTCAGAAAGTTATTCCCAGAAATCCTGCGCAGGATCCAACACCGGCCGAATAATGCCGGTGCGAACGGTGAAATCGCCAAAGCCTTCGCCAGCGTTACGCTCCGTTGCCCAGCGGCCTACCAGTTGATCGATAGTTTGCAGGATTTCCTCTTCGTTAATGTTTTCCCGATACATGCGGGGAATGCGCGTCCCTTCACGGTTACCACCCAGATGCAGGTTGTAGCGACCAATCGCTTTACCTACCAGGCCAATCTCCGCCAACAGCGCCCGGCCACAGCCGTTCGGGCAACCGGTGATACGCAGCACCACATGCTCATCACCCACGCCATGCTGATGCATGATGCCCTCGACCTTGGTCACAAACTCCGGCAGGAAGCGTTCGGCCTCCGCCATCGCCAGCGGGCAAGTTGGATAGGACACGCAGGCCATTGAGTTCTTGCGCTGCTCGCTGATACCGTCGTCGATCAGACCATGTTGGCGCGCCAGAGCTTCGATCCTGGCCTTTTCACTTTCCGGTACCCCGGCGACGATCAGGTTCTGGTTAGCCGTTAAGCGGAAATCACCCTGGTGGATCTTGGCGATCTCGGCCACACCGGTTTTCAGCGGACGGCCTGGGTAATCCAGCAGACGGCCGTTTTCAATAAACAGCGTCAGGTGCCAGTGGTTATCGACCCCTTTAACCCAGCCGATGCGATCGCCACGGCCGGTAAACTCGTACGGACGCACCGGCGCAAAGGTGATACCGGCACGCTTTTCGACTTCGGCGCGGAAAGTATCTACTCCTACCCGCTCCAGCGTATATTTAGTTTTCGCGTTCTTACGGTCGGTACGGTTGCCCCAATCGCGCTGGGTCGTCACTACCGCTTCTGCGACGGCCAACGTGTGCTCCAACGGAATATAGCCAAACTCACTCGCCGTACGCGCATAGGTTTTCTTGTTGCCGTGCTCGATGGACAGACCGCCACCCACCAGCAGGTTAAAGCCCACCAGTTTGCCGTGCTCGGCAATCGCCACAAAGTTCATGTCATTGGCGTGCAGATCCACATCGTTCTGCGGTGGGATCACCACCGTAGTTTTAAACTTGCGTGGCAGGTAAGTGGCTCCCAGGATCGGCTCTTCGTCCGTGGTCGCGACTTTTTCTTTATCCAGCCACACTTCGGCATAGGCACGGGTACGCGGCAGCAAGTGCTCGGAGATTTTCTTCGCCCATTCGTACGCCTCCTGATGCAGTTCCGACTCCACCGGGTTCGAGGTGCAGAGTACGTTACGGTTCACGTCGTTGGCGGTCGCCAGCGCATCCAGCCCCAGGCGGTTCAGCAACTGGTGCACCGGTTTCACGTTGCCTTTGACGATGCCGTGAAACTGGAACGTCTGGCGGTTGGTGATACGAATGCTGCCGTACAGCGTGCTTTCGGCGGCAAATTTGTCGATGCCCAGCCACTGCTGCGGAGAAATAATCCCCCCCGGTAGACGGCAGCGCAGCATCATGGCGTGGCGCGGCTCGAGCTTTTGCTCTGCACGTTCGGCACGAATATCGCGATCGTCCTGCTGATACATGCCGTGGAAACGGATCAGCAAGAAGTTATCGCCGGTAAAACCGCCGGTGAGACCGTCCTGTAAATCTTCGGCAATGGTTCCGCGCAGGAAATTACTCTCTTTCTTCAGACGCTCGGCATCGGCCAGTTTGCCTTCAACCACCAGAGGCCCGGGGTGTTTATCACTCATCAGTAAACGTCTCGCTGATAACGGCGCTCAAGGCGCAGCTCGCTTAAGAATTCGTCTGCCAGCTCGGTATCCATACCACCGTGCTCGGCCACCAGTGCTAACAATGTATTTTCAACGTCTTTCGCCATGCGGTTGGCGTCGCCACAGACATAGATGTGTGCGCCTTGCTGGATCCAGTTCCAGACTTCCGCTCCGTGCTCGCGCAGCTTGTCCTGCACGTAAACTTTATGTTGTTGATCCCGTGACCAGGCCAGATCGATGCGGGTCAGCAGGCCATCCTTCACATAGCGCTGCCATTCAACCTGGTACAGGAAGTCTTCGGTAAAGTGCGGATTGCCGAAGAACAGCCAGTTTTTTCCCCCGGCACCGTCGGCTTCGCGCTGCTGCATAAAGGCGCGGAACGGGGCAATGCCGGTACCCGGGCCGATCATGATCACCGGCGTTTCCGGGTTGGCCGGCAAACGGAAGTTGTCGTTATGTTCGATAAATACCCGCAGTTCACCTTCTTCTTCCAGACGATCGGCCAGGAAGCTGGAGGCACCGCCGGCACGGCTGCGGCCATCAATGTCGTAGCGCACCACACCAACGGTGATATGCACTTCGCTGTCATTTTCCGCCTGAGAAGAGGCAATGGAGTACAGGCGCGGCGTCAGCGGGCGCAGCAGGCTGAGTAACTGCTCTGCGCTGAGATCGGCAGGAGCCTGGCGTACCATGTCCACAATCGGGATGTTTTGGGCGTAGTGTTGCAGTTTAGGCTTATCGGCCAGCAGGCCAATCAGTTGTTCGTCCCGTGACAGCCCGGCATATTTTTCCACAATCAGCGTGGTATTTTGCGTCAGTTCAAAGTGGCTGCGCAGGGCATCGCGCAACGGCAGGGTTTGCCCTTCAACCTCAACGGGCTCATCGCCTTTCAGCCACAGCAGTTGCACCAACTCATCCACCAGCGCCGGATCGTTGTCAAACCACACGCCGAGCGCATCACCCGGTTGATAGCGCAGGCCGGAATCGCCTAAATCAATTTCGATATGGCGCACATCTTTATCGGAAGCACGGCCGGTGATCTTTTGCTTGGCCGCCAGTTGGGCGGTCAGCGGCTGTTCTTTGCTGTAAGGGCTGCTATCAATCAGATCGACCGCACCGCTGGCCAGTGCCGCCGGTGCGCTGTTTTCCACAGGCGCTCGCGACTTCAGAACTTCCACCACCTGCTTGCGCCAGGCTACGGCCAGTTCCTGATAATCCACATCGGCATCGATGCGCTCCACCAGGCGTTCTGCGCCCAGTTCCGCCAGCTTGCCATCAAAGTCTTTGCCGGACTGGCAGAAATTCTCATAAGAGCTATCCCCCAGGCCAAACACCGCAAAGGCGGTTTCAGTGAGCTTAGGCGCTTTTTTCGAATGCAGGAATTTATGCAGCGCGACGGCCTCTTCCGCTGGCTCGCCTTCGCCTTGGGTAGAAGCGACCACCACCAGCAGACGTTCCTGGGCGATTTGCTTGAACTTGTAGTCACCGGCATTCACCAAGGTCACGCTCAGCTTGGCCGCCAGCAGATCGTCACGGAGCTGTTCGGCCAGACGACGAGCATTGCCGGTCTGAGAGGCAGAAATCAGGGTAATGCTGGCCGCAGGAGCCGCGGCAACCGGTGCCGAGGCCACGCTTCCCGGCTGCTGATTAACCATGCCCCAGAAGTAACCGGACAACCACGCCAGCTGCGTTGGGGAATACCCACCGATGACGGCCTGTAAACTCGAGAGCTGTTCGGGTGTCAGCGGGAGCAAAGATGTTGGAGGAACCTGAGTCGTCATCGCGGTACGGATATCCTATGCTTAGCCAGTGTCAGTCGCTGTAATTGTTATTGTGTGATGTCCTGAAAAGACCAGGAGAGTTTGTAAGGTTACCGAGCGTAATTGCAACGATTAAATAAGGGATAGCAATAATTAATAACCAAAACGACTAAGCAGTTTTCCTGGTAAGGGATAGCGACTAAACCGTTAGAAGGTTATTTTTAATTTATTGATAGTTAATGGGTTATTTTACAAAAAGTGGAATGACTCGCATTTAAGCTCGGGAGAGGCACCCGATAAGTCTTTCTGTGGCCGAACAAATTTATTCGCGCACCGCCCCATGAAGATCAAGCACCAGCCCTTATCAGGTGAGTAAGATTAGTCAGCAGGCTCACTTTCCGTTACTATTCGGCGGTTTTTTGAGTCAATGAGGCCGTAGCAAATGGCAACCACGCTATTTAAAGATTTTCAGTTTGAAGCCGCACACCACCTGCCAAACGTACCGGAGGGCCATAAATGCGGCCGTCTGCACGGGCATTCGTTCATGGTGCGTATCGAAGTTACCGGGGAAGTGGATGCCCACACCGGCTGGGTGATGGATTTTGCCGAGCTGAAGGCCGCCTTCAAGCCTATCTGGCAGCGCCTGGACCACTATAATCTGAACGACATCCCTGGCCTGGAGAATCCGACCAGCGAAGTGCTTGCCGCCTGGATTTGGCAGCAGTTGAAACCGCAACTGCCAGAGCTGTCGGCGGTGATGGTTAAAGAGACCTGTACCGCTGGCTGCGTATATAAAGGTTAATAGATGAAGGGGTTTGGCCAAGTGCGATTCCCCTCACCCTAACCCTCTCCCCAAGGAGAGGGAACCGATCGAGTTCGCTGATATTTCCCACATTTTCTGGAGCAAATCTGGGGTGAGGGGCCAATCTCAGGCGATATTCAGATACTTGTGCGTCTGCATCGAAAGCCGCCAGTTGCGGGCAATACAGGTTTCAATACATAGCCGCGTCGCCTCTTCCTTTTGGCTAATCGGCTGCAAGGCGATAATCCGCTGTTTTTCGTCATGCAACGTCGCCAGCAACTCATCCAACGCCTCGATATCACGCTCCCGCCCAATCGGATGTTTGATCTCATCGGCCCGCATCAGCGCCTGTTCTACCACCTTCAAGCCACCGCGCATATTCACTTTGGGTGAAACGGTTACCCAGGTATTGGGGGTGCAGAGGATTTCATGGGTACCGCTGGTTTCGATCTGGCAGCCGAAGCCCGCATTCTCAAACAGCTTGGTCATCGGGATCAGATCGTAGATGCACGGCTCCCCGCCGGTGATCACGATATGGCGTGCGGTATAGCCCTGCTGCTCGATCACCGCCAGTAGTTGCTCTGCGCTGGCACTGCCCCAGGCATCGCTCTCGGCAGTTTTCACCAGGATGCGTTGCATATCCACTTCCCGATCGGCGTCCTTTTCCCAGGTGTGTTTGGTGTCGCACCAGCTGCATCCCACCGGGCAACCCTGTAGACGAATAAAAATGGCTGGAACGCCGGTGAAATAGCCTTCGCCCTGCAAGGTCTGGAACATCTCGTTAATCGGGTACTGCATCGCTTTCTCAATTTCGAAGGGGAAAGCAGCATTATCGCAGATCCCTCCCTGGCGGCCAAACCGGGAAAATTGTATGAAATCTTTTCCCGCTGCCAACAGCCAGCAGCTTTCTCCGGCTAACCCGCTAATAGGTGACGTTTATTGCAGACTTAACGCAAATGACTGATGTTATCCACCACGAAAAACAAACATACAATTAACAAATAATTTAAAATCATTTGACACAAACCGTGACAGTGACGCAGATGTATAGACAGGCAGGCACAAGTCGGGCGCAGTTCCGACGATCCATCCATCAGCATCTTATCTGCGTTTAGAGGGGATTATGGCTCACTCCACCGAGTTGAATATTCAGCAGGCTATCGACGACAGCAAGTTTTCGCTGTTTCACTGGACCCTGATCATCCTGGGTTTCCTGATCCTGGCGATCGACGGTTACGATACGGCGGCGATGGGCTACATCGCCCCTTCGGTGGCCAAAGACTGGGGGATCGTCAAACAGGATCTGGGGCCAGTATTAAGCGCAGCGCTGCTGGGCCTTTCGTTGGGCGCCCTGATTGCCGGGCCGATTTCCGACCGCGTTGGCCGTAAGCGGGTGCTGGTGTTCTCCTGTCTGTTCTTTGGCCTTTCCAGCCTGGCCACCGCCTACGCGGGGTCACTCAATAGCCTGACGCTATGGCGCTTCCTCACCGGACTTGGGCTGGGTGCCGCCATGCCCAATGCCATCACGCTGATCTCCGAATACGCCCCGCAGCGTTGCCGATCGCTGGCCATCAACACCATGTACTGTGGATTTCCGTTAGGAGCGGCTGGCGGTGGCGCCATCTCTTCCTGGCTGATCCCCGCTTATGGCTGGCACAGCGTGCTGCTGCTGGGGGCCATTGCCCCGCTGTTGCTCACCATTCTGTTGATCCTGCTGTTGCCGGAATCGGTGAAATACATGGTGAACCGTGGTCATGATGCGGCAAAAATCAAACAGATTGCCCAACACTTTATCAGCCACAATATCAGCCATATCACCCGCTTCTACCTGTATGAAGACAAGCTGGCCTTGTCGAAAACCAGCGTCGGCTTGCTGTTCAGCCGCCCCTACCTGGTGGGGACATTGATGCTGTGGCTAACCTACTTTATGGGGTTGGTGATCTACTACGTATTGCTGAGCTGGATGCCGTTATTGATGCAGGGTCTGGGATATCAGCTTGAGCAGTCGGCGATCTTGACTTCGCTGTTCACCTTTGGCGGTACGCTGGGGATCCTGATGGCCGGTTGGTTGATGGACCGCTGGAATGCCCACAAAGTGGTGGCCACCGGCTTTGCCATCAGCGCCCTGCTGATTGTGGCGATGGCCACAGAGGATAGCCAGATCGTGCTGCTCGGTGCCTTTATTTTCCTGATGGGCATCACCATGAACGGCGCGCAATCCGGCCTGCAAACCCTGGCGGCGACCTACTACCCAACGCATAGCCGCGCAACCGGTATTGCCTGGATGCAGGGGATTGGCCGCTTTGGCGGCGTAGCTGGCACCATGATGGCGGCTCAGCTATTAGCGATGGAGTGGCAGGTGCAGAGTATTTTGCTGTTCCTGGCGATCCCTGCGCTGTTGGCCAGCCTGGCTACGGTGTTCAAGATGACACGTTCGAGCGCACTGCAACCCGTTCACTAACTTACTGATTTAATTAGCGGGCGTTGCTTATCGGGCGCAGCATGCAGCGCCCCTACGTCCCCGGTAATACGTTTTTTTTATCGATCCCGCCAAGTTGTAATCCATATGTAAAATTATTGTGATTTATCGCTCAAAAATGACACTATTTTAATTCATTTTTGTAGCACAGCTCACTGTTTTACCGCCTCCGGCTAATGACGTTAAGCTGAAAAACAAAATTAACTAACTGATTTAAAACAAAAATAACTTTTGCTTATGCCATTTTTCTCAAATCGTCATCGCTGTTGCATATGCTTGTACATACAAGTATATGTTAATAAACCCTGCTCATTGTTATGGCCTGTGTTTTCGCCATGAGATGAGACTTGTACCGATACCGTTTGAGGAACTAGCTGTGACTGCAAATAACAAAGTTCGCCATGTTGATATTCGCGCGCCCCGCGGCACACAATTAACGGCCAAAAGCTGGCTGACCGAAGCGCCGCTGCGCATGCTGATGAACAACCTCGATCCTGAAGTGGCTGAAAATCCACACGAACTGGTGGTCTATGGCGGTATCGGCCGCGCAGCCCGTGATTGGGACTGTTACGACAAGATTGTTGCCACCCTCAAAACTCTGGAAGACGACGAAACCTTGCTGGTGCAGTCCGGCAAGCCGGTCGGCGTATTCAAAACCCACAGTAACGCCCCGCGCGTGCTGATTGCCAACTCCAACCTGGTGCCTCACTGGGCCACCTGGGAACACTTTAACGAGCTGGATGCCAAGGGTCTGGCGATGTACGGCCAAATGACCGCAGGTAGCTGGATCTACATCGGCAGCCAAGGCATCGTGCAGGGCACTTACGAAACCTTCGTTGAAGCAGGCCGCCAACACTACGACGGCAGCCTGAAAGGCCGCTGGGTGCTGACCGCCGGGCTGGGTGGCATGGGTGGCGCACAGCCTCTGGCCGCAACCTTGGCCGGGGCCAGCTCGCTCAACATTGAATGCCAGCAAAGTCGTATCGATTTCCGTCTGAAAACCCGCTACGTCGATGAGCAGGCGACCGATCTGGATGACGCACTGGCGCGTCTGAAAAAATACTGCGCCGAAGGCAAAGCCATCTCGATCGCCCTGTGTGGCAACGCGGCAGAAATCCTGCCTGAACTGGTCAAGCGCGGCGTGCGCCCGGACATGGTCACCGACCAGACCAGTGCCCACGATCCGCTCAACGGTTACCTGCCAAAAGGCTGGAGCTGGGAAGAGTATCGCCGTCGTGCACAAACCGAACCTGCGGTGGTGGTGAAGGCTGCCAAGCAGTCGATGGCCGAACACGTCGAAGCCATGCTGGCCTTCCAGAAGATGGGCGTGCCAACCTTCGACTACGGCAACAACATCCGCCAGATGGCCAAAGAGATGGGCGTCACCAACGCCTTTGACTTCCCAGGCTTTGTGCCTGCCTATATTCGTCCGCTGTTCTGCCGTGGCGTCGGTCCGTTCCGTTGGGCTGCGCTGTCTGGCGATCCACAGGATATCTACAAGACCGACGCGATGGTCAAAGAGCTGATCCCGGACGATGAGCACCTGCACCGTTGGCTGGATATGGCGCGTGAGCGCATCAGCTTCCAGGGTCTGCCAGCGCGTATCTGCTGGGTCGGCCTGGGCCAACGCGCCAAGCTGGGTCTGGCATTCAACGAGATGGTACGCAGCGGCGAACTTTCTGCTCCGATCGTCATTGGCCGTGACCACTTGGACTCCGGCTCGGTCGCCAGCCCGAACCGCGAAACCGAATCAATGAAAGATGGCTCGGATGCCGTATCCGACTGGCCACTGCTCAATGCCCTGCTCAACACCGCCAGCGGCGCAACTTGGGTGTCTCTACACCACGGCGGCGGCGTCGGTATGGGCTTCTCCCAGCACTCCGGGATGGTGATCGTCTGTGACGGCACCGATGAAGCCGCCGAGCGTATCGCCCGCGTACTGCATAACGACCCGGCTACTGGCGTGATGCGCCATGCCGATGCGGGTTACGACATCGCCATCGACTGTGCTCGCGAGCAAGGTCTGAACCTGCCAATGGTTGCCGCTACTCAGGGAGACAAAGCATGAAAGCTCTGACTATCCGCCCAGGCAAGCTGACGCTGGCCGAACTGCGCCAGGTTTATCAACAACCAGTCACCCTGACGCTGGACGACAACGCCTATGGCCCGATCCAGCAGAGCGTATCCTGTGTGGAACGCATCGTGGAAGAGAACCGCACCACTTACGGCATCAATACCGGCTTTGGCCTGTTGGCCTCCACCCGTATCGCCCGTGAGGATTTGGAAAACCTGCAACGTTCCATCGTGCTGTCACATGCGGCCGGTGTCGGTGCGCCTACCGACGACAATCTGGTGCGCCTGATTATGGTGCTGAAGATTAACAGCCTGTCACGTGGCTTCTCCGGCATCCGTCTGGAAGTGATCCAGGCGCTGATGGCGCTGGTGAATGCCGAAGTGTATCCGCATATCCCGCTGAAAGGCTCCGTTGGCGCTTCCGGCGATCTGGCACCATTGGCACATATGAGTCTGGTGCTGCTGGGTGAAGGCAAAGCCCGTTATCAGGGCGAATGGTTACCAGCTACCGAAGCACTGGCCAAAGCGGGTCTGAAGCCGTTAACGCTGGCGGCGAAGGAAGGTTTGGCACTGCTGAACGGTACCCAGGTTTCCGCTGCCTTTGCACTGCGTGGCCTGTTTGATGCCGAAGACCTGTATGCCGCTGCCACCGTTACCGGCAGCCTGACCGTTGAGGCCGCTCTGGGTTCTCGTAGCCCGTTCGACCCGCGTATTCATGAAGTCCGTGGCCAGCGTGGCCAGATCGATGCCGCCGCCGCTTATCGCCACTTGCTTGGCACGCGTAGCGCGGTGTCTGATTCGCACGCCAACTGTGAGAAGGTGCAAGATCCTTACTCCCTGCGCTGCCAACCGCAAGTCATGGGTGCCTGCCTGACGCAGATCCGCCAGGCCGCAGAGGTGCTGGAAATTGAGGCCAACGCCGTTTCCGATAACCCGCTGGTATTTGCCGAACAGGGCGATGTGCTGTCCGGCGGCAACTTCCACGCCGAACCGGTAGCCATGGCCGCCGATAATCTGGCGCTGGCGTTCGCCGAAATCGGTTCACTCTCCGAGCGCCGTATCTCGTTGATGATGGATAAGCACATGTCGCAGCTACCCCCGTTCCTGGTGGATAACGGCGGAGTGAACTCCGGCTTTATGATCGCCCAGGTCACCGCCGCTGCGCTAACCAGCGAGAACAAGGCTCTGGCACACCCGGCCAGCGTAGACAGCATACCGACGTCTGCCAACCAGGAAGACCATGTCTCGATGGCACCGGCAGCGGGCCGCCGTCTGTGGGAAATGGCGGATAACGTGCGCGGCATTCTGGCCGTGGAATGGTTAGCGGCTTGCCAGGGGCTGGATCTGCGTAAAGGTCTGCAAACTACCGCAGGTCTGGAACAGGCACGCCACCTGCTGCGCGAGCACGTCGCCTACTACGATAAGGACCGGTTCTTCGCCCCCGATATCGAGGCGGTCAGCCAACTGTTAGCGGCAGGCCATCTGACCGCTCTGGTCCCTACCACCTTGTTACCTAGCCAGGCGTAACGCCTTTAAGCCGTGCCCCGTCAGTCTGGGGCACGCTTATTACCCTGCACAATTCGTCCTCTATCCCGCCTGGGTTCGTTCCCCCGGCGCGGATAGCGCTGCCTGTCCGACAACAACATGATTAAAACGGAGAAGCAACATGCGTAATGAGAAACCCCAGCTCCGGCGTGGCCTGAACGCGCGACATATCCGCTTTATGGCCCTCGGCTCGGCCATCGGCACCGGCCTGTTTTATGGCTCTGCCGGTGCGATCCAACTGGCTGGCCCGGCCGTGCTGCTTGCCTATCTGGTGGGCGGTGCGGCGGTATTTATGGTGATGCGAGCATTAGGGGAAATGGCGGTGCATCAGCCGGTCTCCGGCTCCTTTGGCCACTACGCCAGTCATTATCTCGGCCCGTTGGCCGGGTTCCTCACCGGTTGGACCTACACCTTTGAAATGGTGATCGTGGCGCTGGCCGACGTGACGGCCTTCGGTATCTATATGGGGCTATGGTTCCCGGACGTCGCGCAATGGGTCTGGGTGCTGAGCATCATTCTGTTTATTGGCGCGCTTAACCTGTGCAGCGTCAAAGTGTTTGGCGAGATGGAGTTCTGGCTGTCGCTGGTCAAGGTGGCCGCCATCGTGGCGATGATCATTGGCGGAGCCGCCGTAATGCTGTTCGGCTTCGGCGTCACGCAGGAAGCCACCGGTTTCAGCAACCTATGGCAGCACGGCGGATTTATGCCTAACGGCATCGGTGGCGTCATTGCCTCTCTGGCGGTGGTGATGTTTGCCTTCGGCGGCATCGAAATCATCGGTATCACCGCCAGCGAAGCCAAAGATCCTGCCAAAGTGCTGCCCAAGGCAATCAACGCCGTGCCCGTCCGTATCCTGTTGTTCTATGTGCTGACCCTGCTGGTGTTGATGTCGATCTACCCGTGGAACAGCATCGGCCAGAACGGCAGCCCGTTTGTCGAAATCTTCAGCCATATGGGCATCAGCTCGGCGGCTAACGTGTTGAACGTGGTGGTGATCACCGCCGCCATCTCCGCCATCAACAGCGATATCTTCGGCGCTGGCCGCATGATGTACGGCATGGCACAGGATGGCCAGGCACCGAAGGCCTTCACCAAGTTGACCGGTAACGGCGTGCCTTGGATGACCGTGCTGGTGATGTCCATCGCATTGCTGCTGGCCGTAGTGCTTAACTACCTGATCCCCAAACAGATCTTTATCATCATTGCCTCCATCGCGACCTTTGCCACGGTATGGGTCTGGCTGATGATCCTGCTGTCACAAATCGCCATGCGCCGTACGCTCACTAAAGATGAAGTGGCGAAGCTCGGCTTCCCGGTGCCTTGGTGGCCGGTCGCTCCCGCCTTGGCTACGGCGTTTATGGTCTTCGTGATCGGCCTGCTCGGTTACTTTGAGGAAAGCCGTATCGCGCTGTATGTCGGGCTAGTCTGGGTAGCCTTCCTGACGCTGGCTTATACGTTGTGGGTACGCAAAAAAGGTGGGGGTTCACCCGCCGTAGTCTCGACGCAAAGCCGGTAAAACCAGGCTCCCAGCCTTTAGTGTATGAGGCTGGGAGCCTGAACATCACCCTATCATGACCGTTTTCGGCTCCAGATAGGCGCTCATGCCCCACTTGCCCATTTCTCTCCCCAGCCCGGACTGTTTAAAACCGCCAAAGGGTGCTTTCGGTTCATGGGCTAGCGTGTTGATCAACACTCTTCCTGACTCAATTTGCCGTGCAACCGCAATGCACCGCTGGCGATCCTGGCCGATCACCATGGCGCTTAGACCGTAAGTGGTATCATTAGCAATGGCAATCGCTTCAGCTTCATCCCGGTACGGCAAGATAGTTAACACCGGGCCAAAAATTTCCTCGCGGGCAATACGCATCTGATTATTGGCATGACTAAAGAGGGTCGGTTTGACAAACCAGCCACGAGTTAAGCCTCCTGGGCGTTCCGGCCCTCCAGCCAGCAGAGTCGCGCCCTCCTCCAGCCCGAGGCGGATATATCCCTGTACTCGCTCCCACTGCTTGCGGCTGACCATCGGCCCAATGTCAGTGTCGGCCTCGCGGGGATCGCCGGACTTGATGTGAGCGATTGCCTCAACAGCGACCTTTTCAAATTCCGCCAGACGGTGATGAGGAACCAGAATGCGCGTCCCGGCAACACAAGCCTGACCACTGTTCATAAACCCGGCCTGCAGGATCATCTCGATCGCGGCGGGAAAATCGGCATCATCCAGCAATAGCGTCGGCGATTTGCCCCCCAGCTCCAGCGTGACACGCTTCATGGTATCGGCACCCGCAGCCACAATGTGTTTGCCCACCACCGTTGAACCGGTAAAGGAGATTTTCGCCACATCTGGATTGCGGGTCAGTTCCGCGCCAACTACATCGCCGCGTCCGTTGACAATATTGAACACGCCCGCCGGTAATCCGGCCTGATGCAGGGCTTCGGTGATAATCTGCGTCTGCATGGCACTCATTTCGCTGGGCTTGATCACTGCCGTACAGCCCGCCGCCAGTGCGGTGGCAAGCTTGTTGCAGATAAAGCCCGCGTCACTGTTCCAGGGCGTGATCAAACCGGCGACGCCTACTGGCGTCATCCATACCTGTGCAGCCCCTGCCTGCTCTTCAAATTCAAATGCGTCCAGTGCCGCAATGGCCTGTTCGATCACGCTGGTCGGATAGGTTGCCATCCAGCGGGAACGCACCGAGGGTGCACCATATTCGGTCACAATCGCCGCCATCAGCTCGTCCTCACGAGCCAGAACCGCCTGATGCATACGGCTCAACATGGCGATGCGTTCAGCCTTGGTAGTGCGTGACCAGGCAGGAAACGCCGCTTTGGCAGCCGCAATCGCCCGGCGGGTATCTTCCTCATCCCCCAGGCGAACACGCCCAATCACCTGCTCGGTGCTGGGATTATGCAAATCAAACCATTCATCACCATGAGGGGCCACAAATTCGCCGTTAATATAAATCTGTTCAATCTGCTGCATTTTCTGTCTCCACACTCACCATGAGCGAATACATGGCAGTATAGAGAGGCTTTATCATGCGGATAAGTAGGCTTATCATGCATGGCTTGTAGCGAAAATCAGGATAATCCATGCAACGTAGTGGGATCACCGAACTCGAAGTGGTATTAGCCGTGGCGCGTCACCGCAGCTTTCGTGCGGCGGCCCGTGAGCTGGGGATGTCCACTAGCGCCGTGAGCAGCGCGGTTGCCGGGTTGGAAGCCAGATTGCAGGCTCGGCTGTTCAATCGTTCCACCCGTAGCGTGGCGCTGACGGATGCAGGCCTGCGTTTCGTTGAACGCATCACTCCCGCGCTGGCCGAAATCCAGCGGGCTAGCGAAGAAGTGAGCGCAGAACCCGATGCGCCAAGCGGTACGCTGCGCATCAATGCGCCCCCAGAAACGGCGTTGATGCTTTTGGAGCCGCTGCTGGTGGAATACATGCGGCGTTATCCGCAGGTGAATATAGATATCGTTACCGAACCGCGTATGGTCGACATTGTGGCCGACGGCTTCGATGCCGGTATCCGCCTGGCCGAATCCGTGCCGCAGGATATGATCGCCGTGCCCCTAACCGCGGATATCCGCATGCTGATCGTCGCCAGCCCCGATTATCTGGCTCGCCACGGCACACCGCAGCAACCGGACGAGTTGTTACGGCACCAGGGGATCGGCATGCGCATGTCCCATGGCGGCATTTACCATTGGGAACTGGAGCGGGACGGGCGGAAATTGCAGGTGGATATGCCAGTACGCATCACGCTCAACGAGAGCCGGGCGATCCGTCAGGCGGCTTTGAACGGCGTGGGGCTGGCATTCATCGCAGAATGGTTTATTCGTGACGACGTGGCCAAAGGCGAGCTAATCCCGCTGCTGACAGCCTGGAGCCAACCCTTTGGCGGTCTCAGGCTGTATTATTCCGGGCGTCGTTATTTGCCTGCCCGACTGCGCGCGCTGATCGACCTGATCCATGAACACCGTGACAACGGTATCGTGATTGGCTAGTGGCCCGAAAGAGAATAATGGGTGTCAATCAAGGCCCAGCCCCCAGCGGCTGTGGAAGGGGAAGGCTTGCCATCAGGTGTCTGGTGGTAAGGCCGAGGTACGTAAACGCTGGCCGATGATTTGCAAGGTGCGCAGCACCAGCATCAATCCCAATAAGGTGTCCGGCTGGCGTAGCAGCGCATAAACCGCACGGTAGTTGGCCGCTGAGGTATTCATTTGCAGTTCGCTATGCGCCATCTTCAGCGCCATGCCGCCTTCCCAACCGGCGGCGACCACCCCTTCAAACACGCCAGCCAGTTTTTCCACCAGAGCGTTATCCGCAATGTCCGTCAGGTCAGACAGCAGTGAGAGCAGATCGACCACATTATCCAGCCTGCCGGTCGCCAGCAGCGGATCGAGCTTTGCCAACAGGGCCTCTAACGGCTGTGCTTGCGATGGGTCCATATTTCCTCCGTTCAAATCAGTCCACGCACGGAGGCCCAGTACAGGCCACGGTTAAACCCATTGCGCAGCATGCCGCCCAGCTTGGTGGCGGGGGTGGGTATCACGTCATGGCGATAGTCATACACCAGCGGCATACCGGCCTGTAGCCCCATTTGGGCAATGGCCTGTACCTTGCCGTCGTAATGGCTGTGAGGCTGACCCAGGCGCAGTTCCGCAACAATATTGTCGGCAATCACCGGGGCCTGGTTATGGCAGGAACCGCCCGCCTTGCTCACCGGCAGATCGACGGTATCGCCAATCACGTACACGCCCTGCTGCCCATAAACCTGTAGCGTCTGGTGATCGGTGGGGAGCCAGCCTTCGCCATTATTGATATCGCTCAGCCCGGTGTTACGCACCGCTTCCACCGCACGGATCGGCGGGGTGGCCATCAGAATGTCGAAGGGTTGTTCATCACCCTCGCTGGAATAGGCAATATGCCGTTCGCTATCAACTTTGCTCAGGGTAAAACCGCGCTGGTGTTTGATGTCACGGGCGGCAAAAATGCTGGGTAAAGCCTCGCCGGTGGGGCGTTGCAGGAATAGACAGTTACGCAGCAGCTGTGAAATGGTCGGGTAGGTATAGACAATTTCTACGTTGCTACGCACCCCGCGCCGCCGGAGATAATCGTCCAGCATCAGGGTCGTTTCTATCGGGGCAATGCCACATTGGTGCGGGACGTTAGGCGTTTGCGGGAATGACACGGTGATAAAAATGCGGCCTTTCTCGATGGTGGCCAGCTTTTGCGCCAATTGGCGCGCCGCCTGATATTGATAAAAGTGATCGCCGGCCTGGGCTAATCCCTCAATCTGTTCCGGCCAAGGTACACAACCGGTGGCAAACACTAAAAAATCATAGCTATATTTGTTCCCACTGCGGGTATAAATACAGCGCTGTGACAGGTCGAACTGTTCAGCCTTATCAACAATAAACTGTATTTCTGGCCGCAATAAGCTCTGCTGCGGCCGGGTTAATTCCTGTTTGAAAAAAGCATTAAAGGCGACATACATAAATGCGGGCTTGTAATAATGTACCGGGGAGTCGGAAATCATCATGATTTCAACCTGATTATTGATAACCTCCCGGTGGAGTTTGGCGGCCAACAGATTAGCCAGTATGGTCCCTCCCGTACCACCACCCACAATAATTATCCTACTTCGCATGCCAACCTCTCAGCCTGTATGCAATAAAGTACGATAGCCAATAGCATTATTCCACTGGCGCTAAGCGGCGTATTTTAGCAAGGGATGATGAGGCGTTTCCCTTGTAGATTTAAAAGTCTAGTCGTTAAATGCTATAAGGCAAAACAAAAAGGTTTATAAAAATAGGAATTTTATTACACCAGCGAAATCATGGCATTATATTGAATGAAGCACAACATTAATATCAGGGTAATTAATGAAATGCTATCAATTCAACATTGCAGCTATATCACATTCGAGGTTTTCACCTGCTAAGGCTTGGCGGTACACTCTTGCGAGACCGCATCCAGACCATAGCCCACCATCGCCATATACAGGCTAAAGTAGCGTTCTGCCATCATAATAAACGAGCTATTTAACTCAATCAGTACGTTATTTTTGGTGGTGAGCAAGCCCGATTTTTCCGCAGCCTGGAGGATGCGATTGATATGCGTGCGGGACACGGCGCTGAATCTGGCGATCTCCGCCGAGGATAACAACAGCATATGGGAATTGGGTCATGTATTCAATG
>NZ_AYMQ01000020.1 GCF_000633355.1 Serratia sp. H1w | reverse complement strand
ACACATTGAATACTTGACCGTTGGCGAGGCATTATAAGAAACCTCACTCTTTATTATAGACATGGTATTCTCCTGGCTATGTTGGCTACATAGAATGATTTATACGACATCAATTAACTCGATAGCGCCCGCGACTTAATCGAGCACCATCAAAGAAGAGATTACATAATCGAACCGATATTCCATGGCACAAATTCCAGGCTGCCATAACCAAACTGTTCACTTTTGGTTTTTTTGCCCGAAGCCATTTCAAGGATCAGAATATAAAGCCGCTCCCCCGCCTCGGCGATGCTTTCCTTGCCTTCAACCACGTCGCCACAGTTCATATCCATATCTTCCTGTTGACGGTTCCACAGCGTGTTGTTGGTGGCCATCTTCAGACATGGAGTGGGTTTGCTGCCAAAAGCCGACCCGCGGCCGGTGGTAAAACAAAGTAGATTAGCCCCGCCCGCTATTTGTCCGGTAACGGCGATCGGGTCATAACCCGGAGTATCCATAAAGACCAACCCTTTGGCCGTAACAGACTCAGCATATTCGTACACTTCCACCAGATCTGAGGTTCCCCCTTTGGCGATCCCCCCTAATGATTTCTCCAACACCGTTGTCAGCCCCCCCGCTTTATTGCCAGCTGAAGGGTTGTTGTTCATTTCACTTTTGGTGCGTTGACAATAATCCTCCCACCAGTCGATGCGGGCAATCAGCTTGTTGCCGACCTGCTCAGAAATGGCCCGCCGGGTTAATAGATGCTCTGCACCATAAATCTCTGATGTTTCAGACAGAATTGCCGTTCCCCCCTGCTGCACAATTTTGTCTGCGGCATAGCCCAACACCGGATTGGCAGAAATGCCGGAATAGCTATCAGAACCGCCACATTCCAGGGCCAGGATAATTTCAGAAACCGGCACCGGTTCACGTTTGACTAGGTTGGCTTCCTTGAGCATACCATCGATGACGCTAATACCTTTGCTGATGGTCTTCTGGGTTCCCCCAGTATCCTGGATCGTCATGGTATGCAGTGAAGTCCCCTCCTTAAGCCCTTCAACCTGCATGAGATCTTTGATCTGGTTTGATTCGCAACCCAATCCGATGATCAACACAGCGGCAAAGTTGGCATGACGGGCATAGCCACTTAATGTACGACGCATCACAATCATGGCTTCGCTATCAAAGCCGATGGCGCAACCAAAGCTTTGCGGGAGTGCCACAATGCCATCTACATTTGGGTAATCGTCTAACCCGACTTTTTTATAGTGATCTTCTATCGCCCTCGCCACCGTGGCGCTGCAGTTGACCGTCGTCAGGATGCCGATAAAATTACGGGTTGCTACCCGGCCATCTTGCCGTTTGATACCCATAAAAGTGTCTATTTTCTCGGGCTTGGGCAGCGTAACCCTATCCTTACCAAACGCGTAATCACGGGCAAAATCCCCCATTCCCAGATTATGCATATGGATATGTTCGCCTGCTGCGATCGGCTGTGTGGCAAAACCGATGATCTGGCCGTAACGCTTCACCGCCGCCCCCAAGGCAATATCGTACAAGGCAATTTTGTGCCCTTCCGGCACATTATTCAAAACGGTAACTCCTTCGGTGGGTAATAGGGTACCGGCCTTGATGTTGGTTAGCGCCACCACTACATCATCATTGGGATTAATTTTAATAACAGGATAGACATTGCTCATTTCAGTTATCCTCTTGATTATCTAATCGTGTTAAGAATTTTTTTAATCTGTTCAATTTTTTTAGTGGAAAGCTTTTGGGTTGGCGCAACCACTTCCGTTGAAATCTCAACACCACTGGCTTTAATAGCTTCTTTAACAACTCCAAAGAACGGGGTTTCCAAAGCATACAACGAGGAAAGTTTGGCCAGACGACGTTGCAATAAAAAGGCCTTTTCATAATCTTTGCTGATGAAAGCCTGGTAGATACCGCCAGTCACTTCAGGTGAAAAATTGAACGTGGCAGGAATACCGCCATGCCCACCGAGGATTAATGTATCAAGCATATACTCATCGTAGCCTGAAAAAATAACAAAGTTTGGCCTAAAAACGTGAACTCGATTAATAATTTCGCGGGTATGGCTGATGTTATCAATCGTGTCTTTTATACCAACAATATTAGGTACATCCCTGGCAAGACGTGTAATGACCTCAAGCCCAATATCCTGCCCGGTCAGGGCTGGGAAGTTGTATAGAAATACCGGTAACGTGAGAGCTTCGGCAATCGTACGATAGTGCTGATAAATATACTCTTCATTTAACTGAGCGTAGTAAGGGTTAACCACCAATACCGCATCGGCTCCAATGGCCGCCGCATGCCTGCCATAATCAATGGTTTCCGCCGTTCCAGGGGCTGCAATGCCCAACAATACGGTTACTCGCCCTGCTATGTGTTGAACGCAAAACTCTGCTACTTCATAGCGTATCTCTCGGGAGAGGTGACAGAACTCACCCCCGCTCCCCAGGATCAACACACCTTGCGCACCGGCAGCAATAACATGATCAAGTAATAATCCCATACCTTTTCTATCAAGCTTGCCGTTTTCATCCACTACGGTAGGTACCGGTGGGAAAACACCTCTGAATCTATTCACAGTCACCGCCTTAGTTCTATATATGGAACCAATGTTCCGTATAAAGAAAATAATGTGCGAAATGACACCCTGAGTCAATCCGCACAAAGAGTGAACTGTGATCGTTCTCTGATTTTATCGTGTTATTAGTCGATTACTGGCAAGCAGGCTTGGGAGAGGCCTGCTCAGGTTTTGATCGTGGAACTCAGGAGGGAACAGGTATGTTGCACCTGATGAGCAATCTCTTGCCATTTTTCTTCAGGCAGTTGGAACAGCACGCCAGAAACACTGATGGCGGCAATAACGTCACCTTGAGCATTGTGTACCGGAGCGGATATACAACGTACACCGATACTGTCTTCCTCATCATCACAAGCCCAGCCACGACGGCGGATTTCAGCCAGTTGCTGTTTGTAGACTGCTCTGGAAGTAATGGTTTTTTCCGTATAGGCATTAAAGGGTTCGCTATCTGGCAGTAACCCGTCAACCTCTTCCTCTGCCTGCCAGGCTAACAGCACTTTCCCCAACCCGGAACTGTGCAAAGATAATCTTTTGCCCTCCCAACTGCGCACCACAATCGCCTGTGGGCTTTCCATTTTAAGCAGATAGATAGCAGCTCCGCCTTCCAGAACCCCCAGGTGGCAGGTCAGGTTGGTACTATCACGCAACTCAGCCAGCAGCGGAACTGCCACGGTTTTGATATCAAAGTGTTGAATGGCCTTATTGCCCAGCTCGAACAATAACAAACCCAATGAGTATTTATCTCTTTCCTGGCGCAGCATTCCATGAGCCACCATTGCGTTCAGCAAGGTAGAGGTGCTGCTTTTAGGCAACTCAAGCCCCAGATAGATTTGGCTGAAAGTCGCACCGCCCTTCTCAGCCAAAAAATTGCAAACGCGAATGGCTTTATCAAGTGCTGGAACCGCTGTTGTTAATGTCTTCATCAATTGTCAGTTTGCCGGGATATTTATGAGAGACCAGCGCTAATGGTAACGTTTTTAGCAGGATAAGTATTCATTCAATGTTGCGGCGACCGCTCTCGCATAGCGTAAGGTGCCAACAGTGACACCTCCATTTTCTCGCTGACTAGCCCGATTAACCCAATGGCTGGCGTGGGCGGAAGATATGATCGACGCCCTGCTCACGTAACCTGGTTACCAGATCGTGACCACCGTTTGGTGTGGCCTGCGCCAACTCTCGCTCGGCGGCGAATACCGGGCTGGCCCAGAAAATATTCACCGTATCGCCATGCAGCGCGGGTAACACCAGATGTTCACTATAAGGGTAAAACGATGAAGAGAGAATATAGCCTTCATAACCTTGCGGAGCCACCGCCGATGCCAGCGTATGCCCCTCGCCAAACCAGGTGATATTCGCCCAGGGCACATGAGCAAACCCGGCTAGCGCGCTGGCCATCTGCACCGCGTTCTCTTCGGTCATGTACTGTCCATCAATAGCGATCGCCATTTCCATCCGGCGGTACTTGGCAGCCTCGTCATTGAACAGAATTTCCACCCACGGCATTGGCCGAATGCTGGCTCCCATGGTCAGGAAATAGTAAATCCCGTCGCGCTCATGCTGGGTGATGGCCATCGGTGGCCACTTACCCTGATCGATAGCGTAATATTTTACCGAAGGACCAAAGTGCTGTTCGTACTGAGCCTGGTAATCGCTCTGCATTTTTGGCCAGGGATTGCCCTCTTCCCGCTGCCAGCTACGCCAGAACTGCCGGGTATTTTCCGCCAGCGCATATTGTGTGTTGGTGGAAGCGGAGCCGAGCGGATAGGCCAACGGATTCTCTTTGATGCAGCTGGCGGAATAGCAGACCGAGTGATCGATGTACAAACTCCAGCCGGGGATGACGGCCAACAGCTGGCCGTGATACCACAGGGCCGCGCCGTCGTCGCTTTCGCTCCAGATCACCATTAGCCCGGCGGGATCTAGCGGTGCCTCACCTTCCAGGTTACGGCAATACTCTGCCGCCAGCATTGGCGGTTGCCCTGCTTCCAGAGCGGCACGATCTTCCTGCTGCGGAGCCGTACCCAGGTTACGCAGCCAGCAGGCGCGCACCTTGAAACGCTCACTGTATTCTTCCGTTGGGTAGATATAAAAATAGGCGGCCCGGCTATCTTGCTGAACCACCGCGACCAGCGTCTGGTTCTCGTTATTCACTTCAGCAAGTACGTTTGACTCGTTCATATCACCTCAAAGGGTTGATGGCGCAGAAACAGGCTGCACGCTAAAAATAGAATATTTCTCTCGGCCAGTGTAGAACGCATCGCCAATCGGGATCACGTGCAATAGTCTCAAAAGTGTATTAGCAGGCTAACATTGCGCTGTGGCAGCCTTGTTCATCCGCCGCATAGCCCGATGGTAAGAGCCATTGCGTACCGAAGCGCGCAGCACCCGTCCTACACCACCAACCCCGATACGTACCAACCGCCGCCGCGTAGCTCCTGGAGTAAATCCCAGTTGCTGCTGTGCCCAATCCGGCAACAGATCGATACCCGCCTGCATCACCAGTGCGCCAAACGGCCGCGCCAGCGCGCTGGGTGCCGGGGCCGTCAGCAGGATCCGCGCCACTTCCAGCGTTCGTTCATCACAAACCAGCTGTGGACGCATCTGGTGCAGATAGTCGTCGACCGCCGCACAGGATTTAGGGACATTGCTTGCGCCCAAGGCTTCCGCCACTCGAGCCGCTTCAAGGTAATAAGTATCCTGTTGAGCCAGGGAGAGGTGGGGATTGCGATAACGCAGATAAGAGGCCAGAAAACGGCTGCTTTCGGCGACATGCACCCAGGTCAGCAGATGCGGATCGCTGGCGGCATAAGGCTGGCCGTTATTATCCATTCCGTTGACCTGCAAATGGATGGCTTTGACTTTGTCGATCAGGCGTTGCGCCTCCGCACTGGGGCCAAAGGTGGTAACGGAGATAAACTGGCTGGTGCGGCGCAGGCGGCCTAGCATATCCTCACGGAAGTTGGAGTGATCCCACACCCCCGCCAATGCCAGCGGGTGCAACATCTGCAACAGCAGCGCGCTAACGCCACCGCACAGCATCGAGGTAAAGTCACCATGCACCTGCCAGGTGACCGACTGCGGGCCAAACAGCCCTGGGTCGCCCGCCGGATTTTCAAAATCAATCCCACCCAGTGCCAGCCCGGTCAGGCTGAGCACCTGTTTTTCTATCGCTGCGCGTATCACTTCCATCTCGCCATCCGCCCTACTGCCCATGATGCAGTCTAACATGGGGCGAGTTGGCGCTTTTAATCTTGTTCGCTATTGAGCAACACGATTTTGCCAGCAAAACTACGGTCTTCCAGCAGGCGGTGAGCGTCTGCGCCCTGGCTGAGCGGGAAGGTTTCAATATGCGGCAGGCCAAACTCACCGTTCTGCCAACTGGCGAACAGCCGCTGTGCACGTTCCCGTCGTGCAGCACCGCTGTTGAGGTAAGTCCACAGATCGCCGCCCACCACGCCTTTGGAATCCATCATCAGTTGATAGGCCGAAATCGCTGGAGCTTCTCCCCCCGCCATACCGAAGCTCACCACTCGCCCACCAGGGCGCAGAGCATCAAGACTTTGTTGCAGCGTAATACCCACCGAATCAAAACCATACCTCACACCACCAGCCGTCGCCGCCAGGATCTCCTGCACCCAATCCTGTTGATAGGTGTAGGCCGCCGTCGCACCATTGTTCAAGGCGATCTGCTGCTTATGCGCCGAAGAAACCAAAGCATAAACCTGTGCGCCCCTGGCAACCAACATCCGGGTGAGGATTTGCCCAACGCCACCAGCCGCCGCATGTACCAATACTGCATCCCCCGCAGCGACCTGCACGCTGTCATTGATGAGATATTGAGCCGTTAACCCTTGCAACATGATGGCGGCCGCGGCGATATCGCTGAGCGTATCCGGCAGCAACAAAGCATGATCCACCGGCACATTAATGTGAGTGGCATGACAAAACGGCACGTCGGCAAAACCGATACGCTGCCCCAGTTGCCAGCCAGTGACGCCTTCACCTACGGCAATGATGGTGCCGACCCCTTCGTAACCACCGATATGGGGCGGAGTGCCGTGCAGCACATAATTTCCCTTACGGCGATAGATGTCGGCAAAGTTCAGCCCGGCGGCGCTCATCCTCACCTGCACCGCACCAGACGGCACTGCCGGGGTGGGCAATGACAGATAGTGAAGTACCTCTGGCCCGCCAAATTCTTTAAACGCTAATGCCTGCATGGTGTTGCTCCTGACCAAGAGTAATAACTCACTGCGAGTTGATAGACGCAGTATCCCAGAGCGTTATAATGGCGCAAAGCCCCCATTCAGCCTTTCAGAAAACACCATAGGTTTATAATGGACCGACTAACCAGCATGGCGGTATTTGTCCGCGTGGTCGAAAAAGGCAGCTTTAGCGCCGCCGCCGAAAAGATGGCCATCTCCCCTACCATGGTAGGTAAGCATATCCGCTACCTCGAACAGCGGTTGAATGCTCCTTTGCTCAATCGCACTACGCGCCGACAAGGGCTGACGGAAACCGGGCGCGTCTTTTACGAGCGTTGCCGCCGTCTGCTGGCCGATGCAGAAGACGCTGAAGCCAGCGCCCGCGCGCAGCAGATTTCCCCCAGCGGCCTGTTACGGATCAGCGCGCCGGTCACCTTCGGCAACCGCATCCTGACACCGATCCTCACCGAATTTCTGAGCTTACACCCAGAAGTAGAAGCCGAAGTGGTGCTGTCCGATCGCAAAGTCGATTTGATTGAAGAGCGCTATGAAGTGGCATTCCGCATCGGGCCGGTCGCGGATGATGGCCTGGTGGCTCGAGCCTTGCCAGACTACCGCATGACGCTGGCTGCCTCACCACAATATCTGACGCAGCGAGGTATACCGACGGAACCGCAGCAGCTGAACGCCCATAGTTGCTTTGGTTTCAGCCAGTGGGATGGCAACCACTTTTGGCGGTTACAAGGCCCACAGGGAGAGATTAGCGTGCCGGTCAAACCCCGTCTGCGGATGGACTCCGGCGAAGGTGTAAGGCGGGCAGCATTAGCGCACTTTGGCATCGCGCTACATGCTGAAATGCTGCTCAACGAAGATATCGAGGCTGGGCGGCTGGTGCAGGTGTTACCTGATTATTCTCCGCTGCCAAGGCCGATGTATCTGGTCTATCTGCCCGAGCGGCGGCAATCCCCCAAACTGGAAGCATTTATCGCCTTGGCGATCGCCAGACTCTGGGGCCGGACATAACCACTGATTGAGAAATTGCGATGATAACGATAAGAACACGTGTGGCGGCGGATAACGCACAACTGGCAGCGATCTGGCTGCGTTCGGTACGTGCCAGCCACCATTTTCTGAACGAAGAGGATATTGCGCGCCTGTACCCGCAAGTCCTTAACGATTATCTTCCGGCAGTAAACGTCTGGGTGGCCGCAGATCCCGCTGGTGAGCTATGTGGCTTTATCGGGTTGGATGGCAACAAGGTGGAAATGCTGTTTATTGATGACGAGCGGCGTGGCGAAGGCATCGGTAAAGCCCTGCTGGCCAAGGCTGAGGCTATGCATGACCAGCTGTTGCTGGACGTGAACGAACAAAATCCACAGGCATTGGCGTTTTATCAGCATTATGGCTTCGTGGTGACCGGCCGCAGCGAACTGGATGGCCAAGGCAAGCCCTTCCCATTGCTGCATATGCAGCTGGCAGAAAGCTAAAACTGGCCCCTTGCTCGCAACGAGTTAGGGGCTGTTTAGCGGCAGGTCAAACTTTATTGCCCACCTGGCTCAAACGCGGCCACACCATCATGGTGGTTTCCAGCAGTTGCAACAGATCTGCTCGGCTGGCCCCTTCACGTGCCTGCGCCGACATCCCGGCAATCATGCAAATAATGTACTTCGCCAATAAGGCGGTGTCGGTACGAGCCAGCAGCTCGCCCTGCTTTACTTTGCGATCGAAGCAGGCCTTCAGGCTGATTTCCTGCGCATGGTGTTTGTTGCGCAGCATCTCGGACAGGCCGTTGGAATCGTCGGATAAGGCGGCGTTGGCACAAACCATAAAGCAACCGGCTGGGTTTTCCGGATCGGTAAACACCTCTGCCGATGTACGCAGATAGGCTTCAACGATGTCGGCGATCGGTAACTCCTGGGCCAGCAGGTGGTTGTAGCCTTCGACGTAGCGGCTCAGATAACGCTCAACCGCGGCGCGAAACAGCCCTTCTTTATTGCCAAACTCCGCATACAGCGTTGGCGCTTTGGCCCCGGTCGCTTCGACCAGATCGGCCAACGAGGTGGCTTCATAGCCATGACGCCAGAACAGCTCAAGCGCTTGCTCAACGGCTTGGTCGCGATCAAACTGCTTCGGCCTGCCGCGAGTTTTCTTCGCGCATGCTTCTTCATTATTGATACTCATAGACCCTCACTTTCCCGGTCGCCCAACTCGGGCGCAATAAATAAATTATCGATCGGTATAAAAAATAGTACGCCGCTGATGATAAGCGAGCAACGTTTAATTAGCGATTGGTAAGCAATGCGGCCAATCATGCCCTCAATCGAGTAGAAAACCCTCTTCAATCCGGACTGCTTCTTGCTACGTCATGGTAAAAGAATGCCCAAAAAAGACATGTAGTCATTAAATAACAATGCATTATAGAAATTTCGCATCATAGAACGCTTTCCAGGCAGCTCACAACAGCACGATTTAATTAACGACCACTAAAAAAACATTTGCAATCTCCCAAACAGGAGCCTAACATTAAGTTATCGACCGTTAAGTAATTAAACGGCATAACGCAAAAACTTGTATTGCTCATCTAGAGATAGGAAACCAGATTATGAAAAACCTGAAAATGACCATCGCAGCCATCGCACTCGCTTCAGTTTCTTTCGGTAGTTTCGCCGCAGAGTTGGTCAACAGCCAACCGGCAGAATTGCAGAAATCCGGCGTGATCACCGTGAGCGGTGCTTCTAACCTGAGCTCGCTGGAAAACAAACTGGCAGCCAAAGCCGATGCGGCTGGCGCCAAATCTTTCCAGATCATCGCCACAACCGGTACCAATAAACTGCACGGCACCGCGATTATCTACAACTAATCGTTAAACCGTTTTACGCAAAGAGGCGGCCTTGGTGCCGCCTTTTGCTGTTGCGGTATCAGCCAAACCAGCCCAATAGCCCGAACCACAGATAGTCCAATGGCACCAGCAGCCCAAAGGTCAACAACGCCAGCAGCAGGCATAATTTCAGCCCTTCATGCGGCGGAACCTTCCCCATCCCCATTGCCACCACAATCGGTGATGCCTGATACGGCAGCAGCGGTGTGGCATAGCCAATCACCTGCGTCATCAATACCGTAGTTAGCGGCAGGCCGCTCCCCTCTGACAAAACCTGCGCCAACGGTGTAAACAATGCCGGTACGCCATTGGCCGTCACCACAAAGTTCAGCAGCGTCGTGATACCAATCAGCATGCCAAAAGCGGTAAATGGACGATCCTGGGTCTGCGGTATGACGTTCAGCACGGCATTGCCTAGCCAATCCCCCAAGCCGGAATGGCTCACCAAAGCCGTCAACCCAAGGATCCCTGCCACATAGAGACAGGTGCGGATGTTGGCACCAGCAGCAAACTGCTCCCCCGTCAGAAAACCAATACGCGGCAACAGACAAACGCAGGCAGCGGCCAGACCCACCCAGGCGGGAGCGATACCGTGCCAGCTATCGGTGATCCACAGCAACACCGTGATCAGCAGCAGCGCGATTAACCGCCATTCCGCAGCGCTAAGCGCACTCTGCTCGGTGGTTTTTGCTACCGGCTGTGGTTTGGCACGGAACAGCCAGCAGATACATAACGTCAGCAATGCGCCTTTTGCCAACCCCAGGATCGGCGCATGCAGCAACAGGTAGGATAGATAGGTGAAGTGAATGCCGTAAGCGCTTTCTGCCGCCCCGCTCATCACCAGATTAGGCACGTTGGCAGGCAGAATACTGGCCGAAAGTTGGAAGGTACCGAACCCCACCGCCAACGCCAACCCGTAACGGCCTCGCGATCCTTCCGCCAACCCGGCACGCTCGGCCAACGCCATGATGATCGGCATCAGCAGGGTAATTCGCCCCATATTCGACGGCATGACAAAGGCCAGCGCATAGCTGATGGCCACCACCCCGCCAACCAACCTTGGCCAGGAGCCAGCCAGTAGCGGCAGAATACGATTAGCCAACCTATCGGCCAACCCGGTAGCACGGATCGCCGTTCCCAACACGAAACCACTCAGTACCAGCCAGAATGCCGAGGAGGCAAACCCGGAGAACACCACCGCCGTCGGCGCTAACTGCAACATCATCACCACAGCAAAAAACAACAGCGCAACCAGATACTCCGGCAAACGCGAGGTTGCCCATAAGGCGATCACCACCAAAGTTACCAGCGCGGAAACGCCCATCTGGTAATCCATCATCACGACTCCCTGTTAACGTTAGTATTTTGTTATCAACCGGTTATATCTTCACATAACGGAGACGCTGGTAGGGTGAAACGGCTCACAGTTCGCAGCCAGCAGGTAAATCGACCCTACTCTCCCCGCGCCAAGAGGCTACTCTGCTTGCAGGCATTTTCCCTTTTGCCAAAAGTGGCCCATGCTTAAGCCTGACACACTCTTATGCTGACAAACCGGGATGCTGACTGATGACGAAAAAGACCACGCTGCTACAGTTTTTCCATTGGTACTATCCTGACGGCGGCAAGCTATGGCAGGAGGTCGCCGAGCGAGCCCCTGAGCTGGCCGAGCTAGGCGTGACCGATTTGTGGCTGCCACCGGCCTATAAGGGAGCGGCTGGAGGCTATTCGGTAGGGTATGACAGCTACGATCTGTTCGACCTGGGGGAATTTGATCAAAAAGGCACCCGCCCCACCAAATATGGCGATAAAGAGGCGTTAACCCAGGCCGTTAACCGCCTGCGCGAGCATCATATCGGGGTGATTTATGACGTGGTGTTCAACCACAAGATCGGGGCCGATGAAAAAGAGCAGGTGCATGTCTATAAGGTAGATGAAGACAACCGTAACGATATAGCCGAAGAAGGCCTCGACGCGTTGGCCTACACCCGCTTCACCTTCCCTGGGCGCCAAGGAGCCTATTCCAAATTTATCTGGGACTACAAATGCTTCAGCGGCGTCGATTATATTGAGCAGCCGGATGACAAAGGCATCTTCAAGATTGCCAATGACTATGGTGAAGAAGGCTGGAACGATCAGGTTGATGACGAAAACGGCAACTTTGACTATCTGATGGGGGCCAACGTGGAGTTTCGTAACACCGCGGTCGTCGAAGAGTTAAAATTCTGGGCGCGCTGGCTGATGGAAACCTTGCCTTGTGACGGCTTCAGGTTAGACGCCACCAAACATATCCCGGCCTGGTTCTTTAAAGACTGGGCCGATCATGTCCGCGATTCGGCTCAGCGCGATCTGTTTATCGTGGCAGAATACTGGTCGCACGATTTGGCGGCATTACAACAGTATTTAGAGCTGGTCGATGGTAAGGTGATGCTGTTCGACGTGCCGCTGCAGTTGAAATTCCATCTGGCGTCAAAACAGGGAGATAGTTACGATATGTCGCAACTGTTTACCGACACGCTGGTTGCCGCCGATCCTGCTCATGCGGTAACCCTGGTGGCAAACCATGATACCCAGCCGTTGCAGTCGCTCGAAGCCCCGGTCGAACCCTGGTTCAAACCGCTAGCCTACGCGATGATCCTGCTGCGTGAACAAGGCGTTCCTTGCCTGTTTTACCCGGATCTGTACGGTGCCAGTTATACCGATCAAGGCGATGACGGCCAGGAATACCCGATCGAAATGCCGGTGATTGGCGAACTGGAGAAACTGATCCAGGCACGTCAGCGCTTTGCCAACGGCGAGCAGAACGACTATTTTGACGACCAGCACTGTATCGCTTTCAGCCGCGCTGGCACTGCCGAAGCACCAGGTTGCGTGGTGGTGATGACCAACGGGGCCGAAAGCAGTAAAACCATTGCGTTGGGCGAAAATTTTGCGCATAAACCCTGGCGCGACTTCCTCGGCAACCGCGAGGACGATATCATGACGGATGAGCACGGTAGCGCGGCCTTCCCGGTCAACGGCGGCAGCGTTAGCGTCTGGGTGATTGCCGAATAAGCGTCAGGTCGCCGGGTGACAATGTATCACTCCGGCGGCAAAACCAAATTTTGCCTTTTTGGTCTGATTTTTCAGCTAGACCATAAGCAGATATTCACAGCGGAGCCTAAATAGGGTACAAGGCTGCATGAAAATTCCAAAACGACTCCAGCCATTGGTTGATGATGGTTTAATCGACGACGTCATCCGCCGTTTGAAAAGTGGCAAAGAAGCCGACGTATTTATCGTGCGTTGCGGCAATGACATCCGCTGCGCCAAAGTTTACAAAGAAGCCGACAAACGTAACTTCAAGCAGGCCGTGAACTACCAGGAAGGCCGCAAGGTGCGTAACAGCCGTGATGCTCGTGCCATGAGCAAAGGCTCCAAATTTGGCCGCCAGCAGCAGGAAGAGGCCTGGCAGAATACCGAAGTGGATGCGCTGTATCTGCTGGCGAAAGCTGGCGTACGCGTGCCGCAGCCGGATATCTGTCTGGACGGTGTCTTGTTGATGGAGCTGATCACCGATGAAGAAGGGCTGGTAGCACCGCGCCTGAGCGACGTGACATTAACGCAAGAACAGGCGCTGCACGATCACGCCCTGATGATGAACTACGCGGTGCGCATGCTATGTGCCGGGCTGGTTCATGGCGACCTGTCCGAATTCAACGTGTTGATGGACAAGAACGGGCCGGTAATCATCGATCTGCCGCAGGTGGTAGATGCCGCCGCCAACAACCATGCCAAAAGCATGTTTGAGCGCGATATTAACAACATGACGCACTATTACGGCCAGTATGCGCCGCAGTTGCTGAGCAGCAAGTATGCCAAAGAGATTTGGGCGCTCTACCAGGAAGGTAATCTGACGCCAGAGACCGAACTCACCGGCAAGTTTGTCGAAACCACCAAGCGGGCTGACGTTGACTCCGTATTGGAGGAAATCCAGGCCGCCAGTGATGAGCATCAACGGCAGCTGATGGCGCGTAGCGAAAACGAAGAGTAAGGAATAACGCCCCTTACCCTAACTCAAACTAACACGGGCGCAGCATGCGGCGCCCCTACATAGCCTCTGCGCCTGAATACGATACCGTACCTGCTCCCTCGCCCTTTGGGAGTGTACAGACCG
>NZ_AYMQ01000019.1 GCF_000633355.1 Serratia sp. H1w | reverse complement strand
ACACATTGAATACTTGACCCATATCTGCTCTGAAGTCACCAATGGGCACCTCCATGCGCATTCTTCCGAAATGGCAATCGAATATTTCCGGATGATCCTTGATAAATTTTTGAAGATCCTTTTCGAGCGTTGAGTCTCTCCCTAAAAGTCGGCAAAAATTCATAAATTTTAGCTTCATTGTCGTTTTTGAACTGCTAGCTGGCATAAGGGATAATAATTTTCGTTCTAGCTGTTCGTCTTTGGAAAGAGCTTGTTTATGCGTTATTTTACTTACGCTATCAAATTGTACAGGTGGTATTAGTTCTCCGTGCCCCCTGGCAAGAATCTTTACGTCAGACTCATCGAAATTTCCGACGACTACCGCTATTATTGTATCAATCTTCAATGCCCTATAGGCACAGTAAATTATATAATCATCATCCATTGTGAGATGACCATTCTCTTCATAGAGTAGAATTTCAGCGAGAGGAGCTCCCCACGTAGCAACTTTATGCATAAAACTTTCTATCTCACTTTCAGCTATACTGAGAGTATAATCAATATCGCGTGGCCGAATACGACTAATTGCAATGCTGATACGGGTACATGGAGTTGTTCCTTTGAAAGCTTCAGCGATGAGTTTGATTAAGTAGTCATTCTCAGCGGGTTTCGAAACTCGAATGTCGATAATACGATCCGTATCAATTGGTGGGTATCTATAATCGCAATATGCAGCTAGGCAATTAAATGCCAAGGCAAGGTAATTGTCATCAAAAAATACTTCTTTTCTTACCTGAATATACCCGTTATTGCTCATTTTCAATGCAAATGGTTCAGGGCTTACAGCGTTAACTCTGAACTCAAGTCTCGATACTTTTCCACCAAGGTCACGAGAATTAAATCCGGTTACAGAATAAACTCGTCCCCCATCTTTGAGGGCTTCTCTTTGAAACAGAAAACCTATAGACTCATTTTCATAATCAGTGGATACAAAAAAGAATTCGGGGATAGGATAGTGCTCAAGTGCGTACAATTGTTTTAACGCAGCTTTACTTGTTGGCAACTGATCAGATGGCGATACATAGTCTTCCTCTAAATAAAGCAGCGCGTGGTAAATGTCACCTGATAAGGGATTATCCTGATATTTTTTCAGTGTCCATGTGGTGATTTCTTCGTCAGTCGCCGTGCGCTCTTCACCGGAGGTTATCTCCAAAAGCATTGCTTGCCTCAATGCTCCCAGCAGCGGTTGTGCTTCTTTGGAGCCGGGTAAAGTCTGTACGTTGCGCTTACCTTTGCTAGTGTTATGACGTTTAGCTTTTCTGACATCCATAGGTCCATTTTCCGTTATCAGAGGGGCTGTAGGCTACCAATCCCGACGCGATGATAGATAGATGTTCAGGTTTACTAATTAATTTTCCTACTTATATACTTAGGATTCAAGAGTGAACACTTGCCTCAGTTATGTTTGGTATTTCGGAATGCGCTGAGGTAACCATGGCAAGGCGTCATGCTGGATTGGATTTTAAACCCTTCCCATACTCATTCCAAGTGATAAAGAATTTGGGGAATAGGGCTCTAGGTGATCCTGACCTCGATGCGCCGTTTCGTTATACCTTTGGTTTGTGTATCGTCAAACGACCTTTGGATGGAATGATAAGTGACATTATCTAATTGTCGGCCTTGATTGGCTGGAGAGCTGGAGTTGCGGTAGGTCAGTAGCCCTGCACAGGATTACTCGTCTGGAAATGATACGAATGTTATCCGCTTTGTGGTATTTGTCACGTGTTTAATCGGAGTCATTATAGCAATGCCTACATGTCTTAGCGACACTCGCCATCTACGATGGAAGCGTGCGTTGTTGATTGGGCAACTAGTCGCTATTGCAGTGAGGATAATGATCATTTATTTTGGGAATATATCTACGGTATTAGCAACGGTCAGTATAAAAGCATATAAAGCTGCGTAAATGCGGTTTTTTAGCAGTCTGTTATATTTTTTTGGCAAAACCCTCCATCAAAATATAGGTCGCCTCTTTACGCGTATGCTGGTCAATCAATGGCACCAGACGCCGAAAGTGTTCGCTAGCGCAGTGCGCATCCAACGCTGCGCGATCGGGCCATTCTTCGATAAAGATAAAGTGCCCGGCATCCTTTTGGTCGACGTACAGATCATAAGCGATACAGCGAGGTTCCTTTTTGGTGGCCGCAACCAGTTCTTGGTAAAGCGGTAGCACGATCTCTATCGCTTCAACCTTGATAAAATCTTCAGCAATGACTTTCAGCATTTCTATTCCTCATCATCCACTTTTACGACCCGAGTATTGCCTAGATTGAGTTCTTGCCCTGCATGGCCAATCAGCCTCATGCGAGGTATGGGCTGCCCACTGTCAACTTCCACTAAACGTGAATAATCCTCTCCTGTGGCAAAAAGATGGTCCTCTCCCCATTGGCGCAGCGCGACGATAATCGGGAAGATCTCGCGGCCTTTATCGGTCAGCACATACTCCTGATAAGCGCTGCCATCGGCGGCTGGGCAAACTTGCAAAATGCCCTGGGCCACCAGCGTACGCAGGCGGGTGGAAAGGATATTTTTTGCCATCCCGAGGTTTTTTTGAAACTCACTGAATCGGCTGATGCCATCAAAGGCGTCGCGGATGATCAGCAATGACCACCAATCCCCTAATACATCCAAGGTGCGTGCCACCGGGCATTGAGCATCCTCAAGGCTTTTACGCTTCATTGTCCAGCTCCTTCATTATTCTGGTTGCATTATAAAACCTCTTTAACTAAAGTGCATTGGGTTTAATAATAAAACCACTTTAGTGAGGCACAGGATGAGTGATAAACCGCTGGCAACGATCCGCGCGCAGTCCGCCGAACCCTTGCCCATGTCATTGGTGTTGCTGCTATCAGCGGCCTGTGCTTTCAGCGTGGCCAACGTTTATTACGCACAACCGCTACTTGATGCCATTGCGGCTGATTTTGCTATCAGCCTGGCTAGAGTGGGGATGGTGATCGCGGCGACTCAGATCGGCTGTGCCTGTGCGTTGCTATTGGTTGTTCCGCTAGGCGACAGGTTAAATCGCCATCGCCTGCTGGCGGTGCAGCAAATCCTGTTGATCGCCGCACTGCTGATGGTCGGGATTTCGGGCAGTAGCTTAGTACTACTGGTCGCGATGTTGCTGGTTGGGCTATTAGGTACCGCGATGACGCAGGGATTGATTGCCTTTGCCGCGACGTTAGCAACGCCACAGGAGCGTGGGCGCGTAGTTGGAGCTACACAGGGTGGGGTGGTGATTGGTTTGTTGGTGGCGCGCACTCTCTCTGGTGTGCTAGCAGATATCGGCGGTTGGCGTACCGTCTACTTTTTCTCTGCGGCGATCACCCTGATATTGCTGCCTATTCTGGTAAGTTTGCTGCCAAAGCAGCCTGCCTCTGAAGTGAAGCTAAGCTACTGGCAATTACTGCGCTCCATGTTGAGCCTGCTGCGTCACGATTGGATCTTGCAGGTACGCGGTATGCTGGCGCTTCTGATGTTCGCAGCATTCAGCATCTTCTGGAGTACGTTGGTGCTTCCCTTGAGCCAGCCCCCATTCCTGTTTTCTCATTCGGCTATTGGTGCGTTCGGACTCGTCGGGGCACTCGGTGCGCTAGCGGCGATGACGGCCGGGCATCTGGCCGACCAGGGCTGGGCGCAGAGAGCAAGTGGAGCCAGCCTGTTATTACTGGTTTTCGCCTGGCTACCTTTGGGCCTGATGGGCCAGGGGATCATTTACCTGATTGGCGGTATCATCTTGCTGGATCTGGCAGGGCAGGCGATCCATGTGCTTAATCAGAGCATGATTTTCACTGCACATCCGCAATCCCACAGCCGCCTGGTGGGTTGCTACATGTTGTTTTATTCCGTTGGCAGCGGGCTCGGGGCCTTTGCCGGTAGCCATATTTATGCCTGGGTGGGCTGGCATGGCGTTTGCTGGCTGGGTGGTTCGGTCAGCCTGGCTGCGTTGCTGTTTTGGTGGCGTACGTTGAAATACTGACCCTCTCTGCTCGATTTCCCATACCCCAATCCTCTGTTCATGGCTGCTGCATGCTGGCTCGTACATAGGGTAATGCTGCAGCCATGCTCACGTTTTGTCCTTTCTCGTTCACGCTGATCACGCTCAATAAGTACGTTGGTTTATTAACTAATTGATATTTTTGGTATTTTATTTTTTTTGAAAACCGGTCACTGAATTACTGTGATGAGTGACACAAAAAATAGACAACGCGGTTGAAGCTAGGGGAGGGTGGGTATAGGTTGTACATAACTTGAATATGGTTGTACATAGACAACCACTACCAACACTAGATAACTAATTAATCAAAACGTCTATTGATGAAGGTGTATTCATGATCGTAACCGCCAGCCTCGACAATGAACTGATGTTGTTAAAACATGCCGATGTAGATCGGCAACAGCTTTTTCGTGAGATAAACCAGATCCTCACGGCACGCGATATGGTTTTACCAAGCTATCTTGATGCCTTGATCGCCAGGGAAGACAACAATCCGACGGCCATGCAGTTGGAAAACATGGGCGTCGCTATCCCGCATGTGGATATTGAGCACATCAAGGAAGAAAAGCTGGTTGTTGTTACCTGCCCGGAGGGCATGGAATTTAAGCAGGCCGAAGATCCTGACTTGACCATGAAGGTTCATGTTATTTTTTTCCTGCTGCTAAAAGAAAAAGATGCGCATATTGAATTCCTGATGAAATTGATAGGCCTGTTCAGACAAACCGACAAAATGAATTTAATTTTGCAATCAGATTCAAAACAGGAAGTTAAAGAAATACTGCTAGCCTCCCTACAGTAGTAAAAATAATTATATCTACTTACCTATGTACCCGGAGTGAATTATGAACAAGAAAATCATTTTTGCCTGTACCAGCGGGATTGCAACTTCTGCCGTTGCCACCGAAAAAGTTGTTCAGTATTGCAAAAGTCAGGGGATTAATGTCGACCCTATTCAGTCTAATATCGGCACCATTGGCAAACAGGATGAAATGGCCGATCTGATTATCGTCACCTCGGCCGTTAAAGTGAATTTAAAAACGCCGATTATTAATGGGCTACCATTATTAACCGGCTTTGGTGAAGAAGAATTACTGGAAAAAATCGTCGCTATCCTCAAAAAATAAAGGACCATGGCCATGATGGAAAAAATCTTTGCCGCAGTCCAATTTGTTTTAGGGCTGGGGCCGACAATCATGTTGCCGATTATTATTTTCATAATGGCAATGTGTTTGCAGACGGGGTTTAGTCGTGCACTACGTTCCGCTTTAACCATCGGAATGGGATTTATTGGTATTTTCCTGGTATTTGGTTTGCTGATCGATAACTTAGGGCCAGCAGCCAAAGAGATGGTCAGCCATACGGGGATCGATCTGCCAGTGGTTGATCTGGGGTGGACCCCGCTTGCTGCTATCGCCTGGGCATCGCAGATTGCGCCCTTTGTCGTTCCGATGACGATCGGTATCAATATCCTGATGCTGACGCTCAACTGGACCAAAACCGTTAACATCGACGTCTGGAACTTCTGGCATTTCTCGATGGTTGGCGCAATGGTCTACGGCGTGACGGGCAGCTTCATGTTCGGGTTGCTGATTGCGGGCATTACCGCTGCACTTACCCTTGTCATGGCGGACTGGTGTGCGCCAATGATCCAGAAGTACTTTGATCTGCCAGGGATTTCGCTGCCAACGCTGTCCTCGGTCATCTTCTTCCCTATCGGTGTACTAGGCAATTTAATCCTGGACAAGATCCCTGGGGTTAACAAGCTTAACGCCGACCCAGAACAGATCCAGAAGCGATTTGGCGTGTTTGGCGAGCCAATGATGCTCGGGGTGATCCTGGGGGCCGGGATCGGGTTACTGGCCGAGTATGATCTGAAGGGCGTGCTCAATCTGGCGATGAGCCTGGGTGCGGTGATGTTGATTATGCCGCGCATGGTCAAAATGCTGATGGAAGGGCTATTACCCTTGTCTGATGCGGTGAGAACCTTCTTGCGCAAGCGCTACCCTAACCGCCACGACTTGTATATCGGGCTGGATATTGCGGTTGCGGTGGGACATCCTTCGGTTCTGTCTACGGCGTTGCTGTTGATGCCTGTTGGCGTTTTGCTGTCGGTGATACTGCCAGGTAACAGGCTGCTGCCTTTAGGTGACCTGGCCAACATCTGGGTGCCGATTTCAATGGTGGTGCTGGCGTGTCGTGGCAACATTGCCCGGGCCTTTATCATCGGCATCCCTTGCCTGGCAATGAATCTGTATGTGGCTTCTGCCGCCGCCCCAATCCTGACCAAGATTGCCAAGGGGATGAACTTCCCGATCAATACGGACGGTGAGATTTCCAGCCTGCTGGATGGTGGTAACCCTTATCGGTATTGGGCTGTGCGTGTTTTTGAAGGTAACTACCTGGCTATCGCTTTAATTCCGGTGATCTTCTTACTCTGCATGTGGCTATATCGCGTCACTAAAAAGCAACTGCAAGACGAAGAGCAAGCCGAAGATAGTGCCAATGCCACAGAAACTACCTCTGTGAATTAACTCCCTGGCCTGAGGTAGCGGCGGTCGCTATCTCAGGCAGGTCAGAAAAAATTAAGGGGAGTGTGATGTACACGATAGGAATCGACGTTGGTACGACAAACTGTAAGGTCTGTTTGTTCCAGATCCCTACATTTGAGTTAGTCAGTCAGCACAGTTTTAAAACGCCAAAAATCGTTGATGGGGACTTCACGAATTTTGATATGGCGGCGATTTGGTCAGGCATTGTTAATGCCTTACAACAGGTGTCACAGTTATTAGATTCGACGGAGTCAGTGAGTGCGATAGCGGTTGCCAGTGTGGGAGAAGCCGGTGTTTTGCTCGATGAAAACGACAGTATTATCGGGCCAGTATTAACCTGGTTCGACACGCGGCCAAAATCGCAGTTAGCAGCAATTACTGCAGCGTTAGGTTATGAGGATATTTATAAAATCACCGGTATTCCGGCTCATCCAAACTACAGCGTAAATAAAATAAAATGGTTACAGCAGAATATCCCCGGAGCCATTAACGCCTGCAAATGGTTATGCCTGGCAGAATATATCGCCTTTAAGCTGTCGGGGGTAAAACGTTCAGAGTATTCGCTGGCCTCGCGCACCATGGCGCTTAATGTCGAACATAAAATGTGGGACAGCCAACTGATGAGTAAAGCAGAAATACCCGCAACGTTGTTCAGTCCACTGGTGTATGCGGGAACGTCGATAGGACAGTTAACGGCAGAGGTCTGTGAGTTGACTGGGTTATCTGCCATCACTCAGGTTGCCATTGCCGGTCATGATCACATGTGCGGAGCGGTAGCCGTTGGGCTAACCAGTGAAGAACAGATCCTCAACTCGACGGGCACCACCGAAGGTTTGCTGGTCGTGACCGAATCGATTAATACCACGCGGGAATTTTTCCAGGCCCGCGTCTCGAATGGCGTACACGTTCAGCAAGGTATGCACTCTCTTTATGCTTCCTTGCCATCGGCAGGATATGCCATTGAGTGGTTCAGGAACCTGTTCGAGTTGGACATGGCGGCATTTCTGTGCCTGGTCGATGCTTTGAGCGAACCTGATGAAACCGCCACTAATCTCGATGGGATATTTATCCCCCACCTGCGTGGCAGTGGCCCCCCGGACCGCGCTACCTGGTCAAAAGCCTTGATATATGGTTTGGACGATCAATCGCGGCCAAAAGATATCTTGCGGTTTATCTTTCAGGGGCTGTGTTTTGAACTTAAAAACCTGCTGGATACCTACCAGTCGTTGACCGGCAAGCCTTATCCGGTGGTTAATGTGATTGGTGCCGCCAGTAAAAATCCCTACTGGCTGCAATTGAAGGCCAGCGTTCTGAACCGCGAAGTGATTGCCTACAACATTGAGGAGGCCGTGAGCAAAGGCGCAGCGATGCTGGCGGCTAAGGCGGTGGGTGTTGATATCAGCCACGTTGAGGTGACCAGCGATGAAATGCTCAGCCGCTATCAGCCTGTACCGCAAGACGTTGACCGCTATCAGGCTCTTTACACCGAAGTTTATCAGCCACTTTATGGTTCCAAGATGCTCGCAGAGCGTCGTCGTTATGGAGAAATGGCATGAAAGCCAGTGTTTACTACAGCAAGAATGATATCCGCTATCAGGATGTCGATCTGCCAGAATTGGGCGAAGGCGATATTCTGGTGAAAATGAAGTCCTGTGGCCTGTGTGGTACCGATATCCATAAAGCACAGCATCAGACCGTTACTGGCCCGATTATTCTGGGGCATGAGGTTTCTGGTGAGGTGGTGAAGGTTGGCCAGCAGGTTACCCGCTTCAAGCCTGGCGACCGTGTGGTCACAGCTATCCATGTCCCCTGTTTTGGATGCCATTATTGCGATCGGGGTTACTTCACCCTGTGCGATCAATTTAAGAAAACCAATCTTGAGCCCGGCGGTTTTTGCGAGTTTATACGGGTACCGCGGCTGCACACCGAGCATCTGACACATAAAATTGCCGACGACCTGGATTGGGATCGCGCGGCGATGATTGAGCCGGTGGCCTGTTGCCTGCACGGGCTGAAGTCCGCGCATATTCATGCCAAAGACAGCGTGTTGGTGATGGGGTCGGGCACCATTGGCCTGATCAGCGCACAGCTTTCCGCGCTGAAAGGGGCCTCGACGGTCATCGTATCGGACCTGTCACGCTACAAGCGCGAGCTGGCGTTAAAGCTGGGGATTACCCATGCCATCGATCCTGCCAAGGAGGATCTCGAGTCACGGGTCAACGAGATCACCGCAGGTAAGGGGGTTGATGTGGTCGTTATCGCTGCTGGGGTTTCCGCGTTACTTCCTCAGGCGGTCAATGTATTACGGCGTGGGGGACGGGTGATTGTCTTTTCACCGTTTGATAAAGATCCGGTGGTTAATATTGATGCCGGTCGCCTGTTCAGGGATGAAATCTCGATCATCGGCACTTACTCTCTCACGCCTTATGAAATGAAAGAGGCCATCGAGATTGTCGAGAAAAACAAAATTAATGTCGTGGATATGATCACCCATACCTGGCCCTTATCGGCGATGGCCGAAGCGATTGAGTTTGCTGCCAATCCAGAAAATGATGTGCTGAAGGTGATTATCAAAGCGGATCAATGATGGCGCGGAAAGGTGGAGTGTCGTAGTGAACGCACCCTGCAATTTCCTTAAGCAGAGCTGTAGTCAGAGGCGGTTTTGCCGCCGTTGGGACTCATTCTTGGTCCGAAAGTGTGATCCGGATCGTCTGGAAATGCTTACAAATGAGCCGGTGTTGGCGTAACTTGTGCATAGTTGTATATAGACGATCTTCACACTGACGAGGAACCACATATGAAGACTATTCTAAAAGATTCTGAAGTGCCGTTGTACCTTCAGGTCTCTGAGTGGATAAGGGAAAACGTATATAAAGGCGAGCTTGGCAAGGGCGATCGCATACCTTCGGAAAACCAGATCATGGAGATTTTGCAGGTTAGCCGTGGAACGGTGAAAAAAGCGGTCACCATGTTGGTGAAGGAAGGCATGTTGGTGCAGGTTCAGGGCAAAGGCACCTTTGTTAAGAGCGAAAATATCTCTTATTCGTTGGGGGAAGGGCTGCTGTCATTTGCGGAATCTTTGGAAAGTCAGCATCTGAATTTTACCACCAAAGTGATTGCCTCGAGTGTAGAGAAAGCGACCAAACACGTTGCCGATAAGCTGAGAATTGAGGTCGGCGCACCAATTTTTTACCTGAAGCGCGTGCGTAGCGTTGAAGGTGAGAAAGTCATGCTGATTGAGAACCGTATTAATATTCAGCTCTGCCCAGGCATTGTGGATATCGATTTTAATCAACAAAACCTGTTCCCTTCGATCGAGAAATTGTCTGAGAGAAGGATCAGCTTTGCCGAAAGCCGCTATGCGGCAAAAATTGTCGGCAGTGAACGCGGCCATTATCTGGAAGTCAATGAAGATGCGCCCGTATTGCATTTGGAACAGTTAGTATTCTTTGAAAAAGATCTGCCGGTTGAATTTGGCAATGTCTGGCTCAAATCCGATAAATATTATTTAGGTACCCTTCTGCAACGAAGATAGAGGACAATGCTATGCCATTAGTTAACGGTAAAATCCTGCTCGATCGTATTCGTGAAAAACGCGTGCTGGCTGGCGCATTTAATACCACTAATCTTGAAACCACCATCTCGATCCTGAACGCCATTGAGCGTTCAGGGTTACCCAATTTTATTCAGATAGCGCCGACTAATGCGCAACTCTCTGGCTATGATTACATTTACGAAATCGTGAAACGTCATGCCGATAAAATGGACGTACCGGTTAGCCTGCACCTCGATCATGGCAAGTCGCTGGATGATGTCAAGCAAGCGGTTCGCGCAGGGTTTACCTCCGTCATGATTGATGGCGCGGCATTTTCCTTTGAAGAGAATATCGCTTTCACCCGTGAAGCGGTGGATTTCTGTAAATCTTTCGGCGTGCCGGTAGAGGCCGAGCTGGGGGCGATTCTTGGCAAAGAAGATGATCATGTCAGCGAAGCAGATTGCAAAACAGATCCGGACAAGGTGAAAACTTTTGTGGAACAGACCGGTTGCGACATGCTGGCGATTTCAATCGGCAACGTACATGGCCTGGAGGATATTCCTCGCATTGATATCCCGCTGCTTAAACGCATTGCCGAGGTATCACCGGTTCCGCTGGTGATCCACGGGGGATCAGGAATTGATGAAGAGATCCTGCGCAGTTTTATCAACTATGGTGTGGCGAAAGTGAATATTGCCAGTGATTTACGTAAGGCGTTTATTACCGCAGTGGGTAAAGCTTATGTGAACGACAATAACGAGGCCAACCTGGCTCGCGTCATGGCTTCGGCAAAACATGCTGTAGAAGACGATGTCTATGCCAAAGTGTTAATGATGAATAAAGGCCATAAAGGTCTGCGCCAAGCCTCCTGAATTCCTGATTAGAGTTTGAGATAACCATGATTAAGCAAAGTGTCAAAGTCATCAACAGCACGGGACTGCACGCGCGCCCAGCGGCGTCTCTGGCGAAAATCGTCAAGCAATACAATGCGTCGCTGATGTTAGTCAACAACGGTAAGGAAACCGAAATCAAAGGAATGATGAGCATTTTGGGCGCTGGAGTAAAAGGAAATAGCGTGATCGAACTGGTTTGTCATGGACAAGACGAGCTTGAGATGATGGGGGCATTGCAAAGCGCATTTGCCGATGGTTTTGGTGAAAAGGAATAAATGCCAATCTGCTGAAACCTGTTTCAGTTAGTCATATTTTGCAGTGCTTATTGCTACCGATATTAATAACGATTTTCCTTGGGGGAAACTATAAAGTGACCCTTTGGGGTTAATACGCTCGCGCCCTGAATAACGGTAAATTCAGGGCGTGGCTATTAACCATTCGTCTGCTTTAAACCAGAGGTCCAAATGAAGGCGTTAAATTTATACGGCAAACAGGATGTAAGATATGAAGAGGTCGCGATACCGGCGATTGAAAATGATGACGATGTGTTGATCAAGGTACAGATCGCCGGGATTTGCGGTTCGGATATCTCGCGATTTGGCAAGATCGGCTCTTATAATCCGGGGCTGACCTGGGGGCATGAGTTTTCCGGCATTATTACTGCGGTGGGGAGTGGTGTTAAGTCATTGAAGGTGTCGGATCGCGTTATCGCCTGTCCATGCTTTCCCTGTTATCAGTGCGAATTCTGTCAGCAAGGCAGCTTTGCAAAATGCACTCATTTGCAGGTGTTGGGTGGCCATAAAAAAGGGGCTTTCGCCGAGTATATTAACGTTCCCGCCGCTAATGTCATCAAGATCCCGGACGCGATGGATTATGAGACGGCAAGCTTGATCGAACCCTCCTGCGTGGTGGTGCACGGGTTTAACCAAATCAAGATCAAGGCTGGCTACCGGGTCGCCGTCGTTGGTTGCGGCACCATCGGTTTGCTGGCAGTGCAGTGGGCCAAAGCCTTTGGCGCCGATGAGGTCTATGCTTTTGATACCGACGACGGAAAGCTGGATATCGCCAGGGAGACCGGCGCGGACCACGTCTTCAACGTTACCGAAGCTGATTATTTGCAGCGGTTTATGGCTCTGACCAACAACGCTGGATTAGAAGTGGTCGTAGAATCCTCGGGCAATGCTGCCGGTATAGCGAATGCAATGCCATTGGCGATGAAAGGAGCAAGCGTGTTACTGCTTGGCATCCCTTATGGCGATGTGGCGTTTCCCAGAGAGAATTTTGAAAAAATCATTAGAAATGAGCTAACGCTTGTCGGCTCGTGGAATTCTATCTCCGCTCCTTTCCCTGGGCGTGAGTGGCAGACATCGATAAATTATATTCATAAGGGACGGATAAACGTTGAGCCGTTAATCACCCAAAGGATCACCTTGCAACAAGCCCCTGAGCTATTTCCAAGGCTTTATGGTCGAGAGCTCTTTTCTGTTAAGGTTTTAATGACGATAGGGGAGGGGGAGCCTCATTCTGCCTGATAAAACCGCATCTATCGCTGCGGTGAATGCAGCAAATAATACTCTTCACCCCCGTCGCAGCCGGGGGAAATGGTTTGCCAGCCGTGTTTGTGGTAGAACGCCAGCGCCTTGGTGTTGTTTACCAGGCACTTGAGCGAGCCGGTAGCGGTAAAGGTTCGTTCGGCGGCGTGCAACAACGCACTGCCGACTCCCTGTGGCGGCTGGAGAGGATCAACATACAGGTTATGAATAAAATTATCGGCGCGGTAAATCGTGACAAAACCCAGCAGACTGCCATCCTGCTCTGCTACCCAGATCTCTTCCCCTCGCGTTGAGCGATCAAAATCTTCCAATCGGTAATGTTGCGTCTCACGCCAGGTAAAGGCGGCCTGGCGCGAGGCCAGATACAGGGCGCGTAGGCGTGGGCGGTCAGGTTCTTTGAAGGGTCTTATTAGCATGGCAACTCCAGATTATTTCCTGCAACTATAGCCGACAATCAGTTCATTTCCACGCTGGTACCCAATCGTTGAGCCAACCCCTTGGCTCCCGCCCGCATCACCGCACCATGGTTCCAGCGGAATAACGGTGCGGCCAGCGGTGCCAGGCAATTCATCCACCAGATAGTGGTACGGACGTGCCAGGTGTAGTGCGCAAGCGTGTAAGCCCCGTCCGCTTCTAACATCCATTGTCCAACGCCTTCGACTTCACCGCTGGCTTGCCCCTCCAACAACTGCAACGGTACGATATTGATGATATGCATATCGAAGCTAATACGATAAGGGAGAACGCCTTGCCAGGTGTAGCGATGTAACGCCCCAATGCCTAGTTCATCACCTTTTTCAATTTCGACCACCTGTAACAGATTTTTCCACCAGCTCGGCCAGATATCGGGGTGATAAAGGATATCCCACACCGTTTGCAGTGGGGCTTTGATGCGCCAAGTGTGGGTTAATTGGTATTCCGCCATAGTTTGCGATCAACCTTAAGGGTTAAAAAAGTCGGTGGGAAAATGCAGGTTGAACACCATGGCATCCATCACTACGGTTTCCAACAAGTGGTCGTCGGCTGCATAGCTGATGACTTTGGCTGGGAAGCCATGACTAGCCTCTAACCAAACCTCATAACGATGCACGCCGAGGATACTAATCCCTGCCGGGCCAACGATGGCAACATGCAAAACGGTTTGTCCTGCCAGATTTTCCTGGCCTACCACGGTAGTTTTCCCCCCATGCTGGAGGTAGCGAATATTACGTAGCAAGGTGCCGACGTCTGCTTGGTCTACGCGATGGCCGTTGGGCCCTTGTATCAATGAATTACTTGGCGACAGGCTCACCACCGGAAGCGTGCCAATACCGAATGGCCATACGCGAACCTTATCGCTACCGGGATCGTAGATCAGCACGGCACCGCGATGAGGCTCGGTGAAATCCATCCGCGCATAGCCCGACTTGCGGTAACTGTAACGCACCTGTGTGCGATCGCCTTGGGACGATCGGGAGTCGATTCTGAACTGGTATGTACTAATCTGCGCCAACTGCTCTTGTGCCAGAATAAACGGATCCGCTGGCAATGGTATTATGGGAGAGGCATTGGCGCTGGTGATCAAAACCATTGCCAGTAGCCATTTATGGCCGAATAACGGGTTGATAATCTTCTCCCAGTGGACGCAGAGCCAGAAAAGGCTGCCCTCATCATTAAATATAGGTTCTGGATCACAGACGATAGCGGTTTAATTTAGCAACGTTGAAAACATCAACATATTCAAATTATTGTGGTTTTTTCACGGCTTTCACGACTTGGTAAAGAGATAAAAAAGGCCTCATCCCTCTCGGTCTGAAACCTTGAACCATCGATCATGCGTCAGTATTTACTTCACGTCGACCTGATAGAAAATGTGTTTGCCGAACGGATCGATTTCGTACCCGGTCACTTCTTTGCGCACCGGTTCGAAAATGGTTGAGTGGGCAATCATCACCGCAGGCATCTGGTCGTGCATCATCTGCTGGGCCTCTTTGTAGAGTGCCACGCGTTTCTCGTGATTGCTCTCGGCACGCGCTTCCAGGATCAGCTTGTCAAACGGCTGGTAACACCATTTTGACGAGTTGGAACCGCCATTCGCGGACGTGCAGCTATACAGCGGGCCAAAGAAGTTGTCCGGATCGCCGGTTGCCGTGGTCCAGCCCATCAGTGCGGCCTGATGCTCACCGTTTTTCACACGGGTCAAATACTCGCCCCATTCATAAGTCACCACTTTCGCCGTCACGCCCACTTTCGCCCAGTCGGCCTGGATCATCTCGGCCATGCGTTTGGCGTTCGGGTTATACGGACGTTGTACCGGCATCGCCCACAGATCGATGGTCATGCCGTTGGCGAAGCCGGCTTCTTTCAGCAACGCTTTGGCTTGCTCCGGGTCATAGTCGTAATCTTTCAAATCGGCGTCGGCACTCCACACGCCCGGAGGCAGCAGGTTTTTCGCCGCGGTTCCGGTACCGTGGAACACCGCCTCGATGATCGCCGGTTTATTGATGGCCAGCGCCAGCGCCTGACGAACCTTCACGTTATCCAGCGGAGCTTTCTGGGTGTTAAACGCCAGGAATCCGGTGTTCAAACCCGCTTTTTGCATCAGGTTGATGTCTTTATTTTCCTTCATGCGCGGCAGATCGGCCGGGTTAGGGAACGGCATCACCTGACATTCATTTTTTTCCAGCTTGGCGTAGCGGATCGACGCGTCCGGCGTGATGGAGAACACCAGACGGTCGATTTTCGCCTTGCCCTGCCAGTAGTCTGGGAACGCGGCAAACAGGATGCGCGAGTCTTTCTGGTATTGCTTCAGTTCAAACGGCCCGGTACCAATCGGATCCATATCCACACGTTCGGGCGTGCCCGCTTTCAACATGCTATTGGCGTATTCCGCAGAGAGAATGGAGGCGAAATACCAGCCTAAGTCGGCGACAAACGGCGCTTCCGGATGGGCCAGCGTGAACCGTACCGTATGGTCATCAACTTTGTCGATGGCGGTGATTAACTTGCCAAACTCCAGGCTTTCGAAATTGGAGTAATTACCGTTGGACACGTTGTGATAGGGATGATTGGCATCCTTCTGGCGCATAAACGAGAAGATCACATCGTCGGCGTTAAAATCGCGCGTTGGTTTGAAATATTTGTTGCTCTGGAACTTCACCCCTTGGCGCAGATGGAAGGTATACACCTTGCCGTCTTCGCTCACGTCCCAGCTTTCCGCCAGGCTAGGTTGCAGCTCGGTGGTACCTACTTTGAAATCTACCAGACGGTTATAGATCGGCACCGCGCTGGCATCCACGCTGGTCCCGGAGGTGTAGAGTTGCGGGTTAAAGTTTTCTGGTGAACCTTCTGAACAATAAACCAACGTTTTTGCTGCTACCCCAGAGCTTATTGAGAGCGCTGCTATGGTCAGCGCAAGCTTTGTAATTTTAATTATCATCACTATCTTCCTGTTGGTGAACCTACCACTGAAAAATAAAGCTTGTACTAAAGCGCTTAATAAATAACATTAAATTTACATTGCCAGCAAACAACATCGAACGATAACAATGAGGTCAACGCTAGCCTCGGTAAAGGCGGTAGTTGGCAAAGATAAACTCTAACGAAAGGGTGAATTCTGAAAGATTGCTCTGGTAACCCAACCATGGAAGCCTTGCAAACGGGATGCGTTCATATACAACATTATGTCTTCACCGCTCGCCACGCAGTTGACCCAACGTTTCTTCCGCTACCTGGCCGTTACCAGCCAGAGCAACCCAGCTGTCAGCACTTTGCCCAGCACTCCCGGCCAGTTTGAAATGGCGGAAATGCTGGCAGAAGAACTACGCCAACTTGGCCTGGAAAATATCGTCATTGATCAACATGCCACCGTCACCGCGGTGAAAAAGGGCAACGTACCCGGTGCGCCACGCATCGGCTTTATCACCCACATCGATACCGTTGATGTGGGTTTATCTCCGGACATTCACCCGCAAATTTTGCGCTTTACCGGTGAGGATTTGTGCCTGAATGTGCAGCAAGATATCTGGTTACGTACTGCTGAACACCCGGAAATCAAAGCCTATCCAGGGGAAGAGATCATTTTCAGCGACGGTACCAGTGTGCTGGGCGCGGATAACAAAGCGGCCGTCACAGTAGTGATGACCGTGCTGGAGAACCTCACCGCAGAGCACCAACACGGGGATATCGTGGTGGCGTTTGTACCGGACGAGGAGATTGGCCTGTGTGGTGCCAAAGCGCTGGATCTGGCGCGTTTTGATGTCGACTTTGCCTGGACCATCGACTGCTGCGAATTGGGTGAAGTGGTGTATGAAAACTTCAACGCCGCGAGCGCCGAGCTGCGCTTCACTGGCGTGACCAGCCACCCGATGTCCTCCAAAGGCGTGCTGGTGAACCCGCTGTTGATGGCGATGGATTACATCAGTCACTTCGATCGTCAGCAGACCCCTGAACATACCGAAGGGCGAGAAGGTTACATCTGGTTTAACGGTATGCAGGCATCACAAAGCGAAGCGCTGTTGAAGGCCAATATCCGTGATTTCGATTTGGCGAATTTTGAGCGCCGTAAGCAACAGATTGGCGAAGTGGCCGATAAGATTGCCGCGCAGTATCCAACGGCCCGGGTGGAGTATCACATCAGCGATACCTACAGCAATATCAGCAACGCCATCACCGAAGATCGTCGGGCGATTGATTTGATTTTTGCCGCTTTGGACGAGTTAAACATTGAGCCAAAAGTGATCCCAATGCGCGGCGGCACAGACGGTGCAGCGCTATCCGCCAAAGGGTTATTAACGCCAAACTTCTTTACCGGTGCGCACAACTTCCATTCACGGTTTGAGTTTTTACCGCTGAAATCGTTTGAGGCTTCTTATAACGTGGCGTTAACGCTGTGTAAGCTGGCGGCTAAATAAGGAGGGAGGTATTTGGCTGATTGCGAAAGCATTCAGCCAAGCATTGCTCACGAGACTGGTGGGATTTATAGGGTTGGGCTAGTGTTTAAATTAGCACGCGTCTGGAAGTCATTTGATGGCTGACAAAGAGGATGTTGAGACTGCTGACATACCTTCGTCTGTCCCCACACTACCGATGTGGTGAAAGCTATTGCGCCTTCTATCTCAAGTGCTCCGTTGCCAAAGCGTAATGGTTCTTTCAAGGGATCATTGTCTCCCGGTCCATCAAACCCAGCTTGGGGGTTAATAGCATGACTATCGATGTGCAGCGTCTTCAGCAGGTGGCAGCGGATGCCTATTCCCAGTATTCAACCTTGAGCGGCGGCGAAAATGCCAGCTATATTCCCTTTTTAGCCAGTGTGCCAAGCCATTTAGCCGCTTTGGCGATTGTGACTGTCGATGGAGACATCATTTCTCAGGGCGATGCGGAGTTTCGCTTTGCGCTGGAGTCTATTTCAAAAGTGTGTTCGCTTGCCCTGGCGCTAGAAGACGTTGGCCCACAGGAGGTACAGGACAAGATTGGCGCCGATCCCACCGGTTTACCTTTTAATTCGGTGATTGCCTTGGAGTTGCATAATGGCAAACCTCTTTCGCCACTGGTGAATGCGGGGGCAATGTCAACGGTGAGTCTGGTTAAAGCGAGTGGCCGTGAAGACCGTTGGTTACGTATTCTTGCCATGCAACAGCAGTTAACTGGAGCGCAGATCGCACTCTCCGATGAAGTGAACGATTCAGAACAAACCACCAATTTCCATAATCGAGCTATCGCTTGGCTACTTTATTCAGCGGGGGCAATGTATTGCGACCCGATGGAAGCCTGCGATGTCTATACTCGCCAATGTTCAACGCTGCTAAATACCATTGAACTGGCCACCATCGGGGCTACGCTTGCTGCTGGTGGTGTCAACCCGGTCAGCCAAAAACGAGTGCTGAGCGAGTCTAATACTCCCTATATTTTGGCCGAAATGACGATGGAGGGGATGTACGGCAGTTCCGGCGATTGGGCCTACACCGTAGGCCTGCCCGGTAAGAGCGGAGTGGGGGGCGGTATCCTGGCCGTGGTGCCTGGAGTCATGGGGATTGCCGCGTTTTCTCCCCCTCTCGATCCGGTTGGTAATAGCGTACGCGGGCAAAAGTTGGCTGCGTCGGTTGCCCAACAGCTGGGATATAACCTTTTTCGGGGCCGTTAATCATCAACGGGCCGTGGGTTCCTGTGAGTAAAGATAAATCCCAGGTGGTACGGGATTTTTTGTACGGCTAGGACCAACGGCTCTTTACAAAGCGTAGTGTAATTTACTTTTCATGCCTGGCGGTCAGATTGGCCCCGTCTTGTGCCGATAGTCTGAAGAAAATCAATCCTGAGACCAGGGTTAATATCCCGAGAATAACGAAAGTCACTCTGAATGAATCAACCAGATCCAACTGAATAAATTTGTCTGGTTTTTGAAATATCCTCAAGAGAACCGCGCTGAATGCCACTCCGAACGTTGTGGCGAGTTGCTGGCTGACGGACATCAAACTGTTGCCGCTACTGGCCTTCTCATCGTACAGGTCGGCAAGGGTAATACTGCTCATGGCGGTAAATCGCAGCGAGTTGACGAAGCCGATCAGGAACAGGTTGATCGCCAGTAAATATATTGGCGTGTTCTGGTCAAACAGTCCTAGGGCTATTATGGCTATACCGACAAAGAACGTACTCAATATCAGCACGTTGCGATATCCATAATGACGGAGGATTGGGGTGACCAGTTCCTTCATGATCATGGCTGCCAGGGCCAGAGGTATGAGCATCAAGCCAGAGTGAATGGCTGAATACCCTAATGCCAGTTGTAGCATCAACGGAAGCAGGAAAGGTATGGCCTGAGCGCCTAGACGTGAGGCAAAGTTGCCTGCCAGGCCGATGCTAAAGGTTTTTACCTGAAATAACTCGAGGGGAAAGATAGAGCTTTTATGAAAAATGTTAAGGTTTTTTCTGGCGTGAGTGACGTAGACATACAGCAGGAGCCCCCCTGGGATAAACAATAATATCGGATAGTGCAGGCCATCCCCATCGCTCATCATTTCGAGGCTCAAGGTGGTAATAATAAAAGCCAGGGAAACCAGAACCAGTCCCTTCACATCCAGGTCTGTTGATTTACCGCGGATATTCGGCATGAATTTCAGGCTGAAGAAGATCCCCAGAATACCTATGGGGACGTTGATCAGGAAGATCCAGTGCCAGGTGAATTTTTCAACCAGGAACCCACCCAGCACGGGGCCAAGAAAGGGACCTGCCAACCCTAACAGCGTCGATGTGTTCAAGGCCTTGAGAAAATCTTTTCTGTCAAACGACTTGATCAGCGTCAGCCTGGAGACCGGTACCATCATGGCCCCCCCGACCCCTTGAATGACTCGGGACACGTCCAGCCAGAACAACGATGGTGAGCTCGCACTACACAAGGAGCCGATGGAAAAGAACGTCAGGGCAAATATAAACACGTTTCTGGTACCGAACTTATCGGAGAGAAACCCGCTGGCAGGAATGAACAGGGCCAGGCTGAGAGCATAGCAAATCACCGCAGACTCCATATTCAACGGTGATTCATGGAGGTCTGCTGCCATTTTGGGAAGCGCGGTATTGAGAATGGAGGTATCTAGCGCTTGCATAAAATAAGCAATCGCTGCAATCCATGGCAAAGCTTTATGCATAGTTGGAGTGATTGCAGTTGCCATCTAAATTCGCTTATCAGGTGGGCTCTCTATTTATAGTAGAACAGCCACTTGATGAGTGCGAATGCGGACTTTTGACGTTTGGTGTTGCTACGATCCTTATAATTTACCCTGGCGCAGAAACGGTTATTTTTTGACTATGCCTGAAATATCATTGGTATTAATCAGATGATAATCGCCGTTCATGCCGGTATAGCTGGTCATACCGCTATCGCGGTCAGTGTCCGGCTCGCCGTGAGCCTGCAAGATATCGCCAGATTTGGTGGTGATAATGTAGTCACTGGTACATCCTGCCAGCGCCAAAGTCAGGAATATCAGAGGCAGGAAAATGAGTTTTTTCATCGTTCAATAGGCTCTTTTTCAATTTAACTGCCTCATACTACAAATAAAGTGGCCCGAGATGCAAAGGCTACCTGGTTACTCCTCAGCGCGTTTGGGTTTCAAAGATATCCGTCGGTAAATGAGAGTAGTCCACCTGTTTGAGCTTAAAGTTGGTGATGTAGACGGGGCTGGCTTTATGCTCTGAGAGGAATGGGTATTTCGGCGTCAGCTCTTTGGTTTTTATCCCGGTCCACGAAGCGAAAAAGGTCAGGAAATCATTGGCTGAACGGCGTGCTTTAATCAGGCGGTGTTTGGTGTCATCGCTGGAAAGCACCATAAAGGGCACCTGGAAATTTTGTTGAAACTGATCATCGTGCGCCAGATATTGCACTTTGGTACCGCGCTCTTTAAACGCCAGACCGTGATCGGAGAAATAAGCCATCGAGAAACTTTCACCGGTGTTTTGCAATTGCTGATAGAGCTGTTTCAGCAGGTTGTCGGTTTGCGTCATGGTGTAAAGATAGCAGGAGGTTTCTTTGGATTGCACAAAGTCCACGTATTTGCCCTGAGTCCGGTCACAGGCTTGCGGATGTGAACCCATCAGGTGCAAGACAATCAACTGCGGGGCCGTAGTGCGCGGGGCGGCAAAAACCTGGGCGGTCATCTTGAGCAGCGTTTCATCATTGGTATTTTTATCCGCCTCAAAATCACCGCTTTTCAGGAACTGGACTTCATCGGCACGCTTGGCAATGCTGGCGATCGCGGTGTCATATTCACCAATCTGCCCCTGGTTTGAGAACCACCAGGTTTGAAAACCGGCCCGGTTGGCCATCGTGACGAAGTTATCCTGATACTGCGGTTTGCCGTTGACGACACGGGTTAACGTCATACCGAGTGACTTCTGTGTTGAACCACTGGCAGCAATATAATCCAGCAACAGGGTGCCGTTTACCTGGCTGGCAAAGGGGGTATTGTCCCAGTGTCCTCCAAATGCCCCCAAGGCATCTCGCCGCGCGCTTTCACCAATGACCACTACGTAGATGTGGTATTTCGGTTTCACTGCCAGCACGCTCCAGGAGTCTTTCATTTGCGAGTACGCCTGCATACGGGCTTGCTCATCAATGACTTCCTGATTATTGACGATCACATCTTTAACGAAGCGGAAGACGGGATAGCCAGCATCGCCAACTTTAAACACGCCGCCATAAACCAGATTCTGCACTGGCGTGACAAAAAAACACACCACGCTGATGGTGAGACACAGGCTGTTGAGAGTGTTCCAGACACCTTTTGGCGTTGGCTTACGGCGCAACGCGATAATACCAAGTGCCAGAATAAACAGCGACACCAGATAGCTGTACCACGGGAATATGGTCATTATCTCGCTGGATTCTTCCAGCGTCGTCGAGTGCAACGCCAGCAGGGTATTGAAATTGGGAGAACCGTAAGCCTGAGAGAACGGGAAATACATGGCGGCGATGATGCTACACAGCACAATCACACCCTTTTGCAGGCGTGGGCTGGTACGCCACAGCAGCAGTAAAACACAGCTAAACGCCACGGCATAAAGCAGGCTGAAGGGATAGCCGAGCGCGAAGTTAATCAGCAGCGATTGCAGGAAATAAAAGCCTGTCCACGGGGTGAGGGTGACGTCACGGGCTGCCAGGGTATCTTTAACCGTTGAGTTCATGTTTACCGAAAGTTATTAAAGGCTATGTGGTAACTCTGACAACACCAGAGTCATTAATCCGTTTGGTAGACGGAAAGGGGAGGAGGGATAGACCACATCCAGCGAGCCGCTTCATGTACCCGGATGCGAGAAGATAGTGCTGAATGCAGACAATATCAACCGATAAGTAAAGGTTGTTTTGAGAGGTTGATAACAATTCGGCAAGGAATTAGAAGCAAAGTGGCAAGGTGTGAATTTTCAGAAAATTGCAGCAACAAGTTGTTACCTTCTGTGAGGGGGGATCGCTATCCACACGCCCCTTTTTTGGAGGTAACAATGAGCATTTTATCCCAGGGTCATCACGCAGCTATCACCTTATTGAAGCGGGGAGGAAATAGCTTCGGACGAGGAGTTTTCAAGCAGTTTAAATAGCTCGATCCGCTCATCATCGGTCAGATCCCGCCATTCGCCCAGCGGCAACTCTTGCAGTGTGATGTTCATAATACGCTGGCGCTCAAGTTTGGTGACATGATAACCAAAATATGTGCACATACGGCGGATTTGGCGGTTAAGCCCCTGCACCAGCGTGATGCGAAAACATCTGCGGGGCTTCTTGCTCCACCAGGCATTGTTGAGTCACCGTATCCAGTATGGGGACGCCTGCGCCCATGCCCTGAATAAACTCCTCCGTCAGCGGTTTGTTGACGGTGACCAGGTACTCTTTTTGATGATTATTGCCAGCACGGAGGATCTTATTGAACAGTTCGCCATCATTGGTCAGGAAAATCAGCCCCTGAGAGTCCTTATCCAGCCGCCCGATGGGAAAGATGCGCCTGCTGTGATTAACATAATCACCTATGTTATCCCGCACGTGCTTTCCCATGCTGGTGATGATACCAACCGGCTTGTTCAGCGCGATAAGCACCAGGTCGTCCACATCGCGCGGTTCGATCGGCTGGCCGTTAATTTTCACCACATCCCCGACAAATACCTGAGCGCCCACGGAAGCTAAGCTGTCGTTGATGAAAACGTTGCCTTGCCTGATGTGGCGATCGGCAGCGCGACGAGAACAAATGCCGCTGTCGCTAATGTATTTGTTAAGGCGAATGGATGAGTTTATCAGCATGGTTACCCCGTAAAACGCAAACTATACCTCACCAGGGATGCATTGCGAACCGCGTAAGGAAACAAAAACCTACTCATCACTGAAGTGCCGCTTTGTAGGCGACAAGATGCCGGGTGAACAAAATCAAGCATTTTCAATGAAAACAGCATACCGATAGGGCTTTGCCACTGAACTTCTTGGCTTACTGGGTTAAAACTTCAATTTGTTTCTCTGTCATCTCAGTCTGACATTTGTATACTTTAATTTTTTCAGTGGTTGATACGTCGTTATGAGATAAAGACTCGATTTTACCACACTTATCATTTTTTTCTTTTATCCACTGGCGCATGTCACCTCTGACTCTTTCCTGAATGAGGCTTGGGAGGTGATTATAGATCTCGTTTATATCTCTATCTTTATTAGTGAAGTTACTATATGCATCAATGTACGAATTCTGAGCTATTTCAGCTTTCACAGCGTCAATATTTTGTTTAAACCAAGCCACGCCATATATTGAGAGTGAAACCTGATCATTACCATCAAGCTTGATGTTTTTTAACGCTCCGTCAGGGGTCATGTAAACGTTATAATGAAAACCTTTTACGGTTAACACTTTTCTACTTTCATCAACAGGTTGGGAGTAAATGTTAGGCAGGTAGTCAGCAGCAGTCTCCTTGGCTGCTTTTGAAAATTTCAAATCTTCACCCACTAATAACTCACCCAAATAGCTATCTATTTCCAGCTCACCGTATGCCCAACAGGGCAGCCATCCATCACGAGCAACGGAATCTGAAATATGAGAAAAACTAACGGAAACATCTAATATACTTTTAGGGGGTAATTTAGTATTTCTGATTAATGCAGCGTCATGAACATTTGCATTTAATGTATCCAGCACTTCTGGTGATGCGCACGTGATGTCCTGAGCGAGCGACAAATTACAAAACAAAGTTAAAAAGGATAATGTGTATCTGTATGATTTCATGATATCTCCTTATATCAAAAAACAGCCTATCATAAAAAACGATTTTTATCCCTCGATGCTAAATAACTTTTTATACCACTTTGAACTGTAAGGGTTATCAGTCTCAAACAGCAAGATTGACCTTACCGGCCGTTACCCCAATAATGGCAAGACGTTGACTCGGGGTGCCCTTTGGGGCTGAGAAATCACCCGTATTACCTGATCTGGATAATACCAGCGTAGGGAAGTCTCGGTATCTCAGCCGGTACCCGCCTTCTTGAACGCCGGTTGGGAGCAATATGTCCACTCGACCTGATGTACTCCCCGGCACCCGTGCCGCGGCCTGCTTTAACCAATTTAAACGCCAACCTCCACTGGTCCATTGCCTGACCAACGAAGTGGTACAGGAACTGACGGCTAACGTGCTGCTGGCGCTAGGCGCTTCCCCTGCCATGGTGGTAGAGCCGGAAGAAGCGGCACAGTTCAGCCGCTTGGCCGATGCGCTGTTGATTAATATCGGCACTTTACACGCAGCGCGGGCCGAAGCCATGTTAGCCGCCATCGAGGCTGCCAATTTGGCGGAAACCCCCTGGTTACTGGACCCGGTTGCCGTTGGAGGATTGGAATATCGCGCTACCTTTGCCCGCCGCTTGCTCACCTTGCGGCCTGCGGCGATCCGTGGCAACGCGTCGGAAATCATTGCGTTGAGCGGCCTGCAAACCAGCGCTCGTGGCGTGGATAGCCTGGATGATTCGCTGGTGGCGCTACCTGCGGCACGTGTATTGGCACGTAACTGCGGGGCAATTGTGGCGGTCACCGGTGAGACCGATTACATCACCGATGGTGAGAGAGACTGGGCCGTCACCGGCGGGGATGTATTGATGACGCGAGTGGTGGGAACGGGCTGCGCGCTATCGGCCGTCGTGGCGGCATTTTGCAGTTTGCCGGGCGATCGGTTGGATAATGTTGCCACCGCTTGTCGGGTGATGGCGATGTGTGGTGAAAGGGCAACGGCGAAATGTTCCGGCCCCGGCAGCTTTACCCCTGCCTTCCTGGATGCCCTCTATCAGTTACGTATGGAGGATCTACAATGAAGAGAATCAATGCGTTAACTATCGCAGGCACCGATCCTAGCGGTGGGGCCGGTATTCAGGCCGATCTGAAGGCTTTCTCCGCATTGGGGGCTTACGGCACCAGCGTGATCACTGCACTGGTGGCGCAAAATACCCGGGGCGTGCAATCGGTGTATCACATCGATCCGGCGTTTGTTGCGGCGCAACTGGATTCGGTGCTCAGCGACGTACGTATCGATAGCGCTAAAATTGGCATGTTGGCCAATGCTGATATCGTTCGGGTTGTGGCAGAACGTCTGCGCCATTACCAACTGCCTTATGTGGTGCTGGATACGGTGATGCTGGCGAAGAGCGGCGATCCGTTGTTGGCTCCAGAAGCGGTGGAGTCAATACGCCGTGAGCTAATGCCGCTGGTTTCTATTATCACGCCCAACTTGCCCGAGGCCGCTGCCTTGTTGGCCTGTTCTCCGGCAGAAAATGAATCGCAAATGCGTGAGCAGGGCCAGGCTCTGTTGGCGATGGGCTGTCAGGCGGTATTGATGAAGGGTGGCCATTTAAGTGATGGCGAAAGCCCGGACTGGTTGTTCACGCCTGATTTTGAGCAGCGCTTTAGTGCACCACGCATAGCGACCAGACACACGCATGGCACTGGCTGTACCTTGTCTGCGGCGTTAGCTGCTCTGCGCCCGCGTCACCCCAATTGGGCAGACACCGTGGCTGCGGCCAAAAACTATCTGCAACAAGCCTTACAGCAGGCCGATAGCCTGGAGGTGGGGCAGGGGATTGGGCCGGTACACCATTTTCATGCCTGGTGGTGAGCCAACTTATCAATGATGTAAACCTGTTCGCTGGCCAATCGCTTGATATTTGGCCCTCGGCACTTCATGATCTAGAACGAAGCCCCAATACGGTTTTTTTAATAATAAAGGGAAGCAAGATGGCGGGTTATCAACCACCTTATACCATTACATCGGCTATCCTGAATCGGGTGATTGAGGTTGGTGAGCTATTGGGGCATTGGGCAGCACAGGCCGGGCAATCCTCACCTTTGTTACGCAAAGAGAACCGTATTCGCACCATTCAGGCGTCATTAGCCATCGAGCATAACAGCTTGTCTACCGAGCAGGTGACGGCGATCATGGACGGCAAAAGGGTATTGGCACCGGCAAAAGATATACAGGAAGTCCGTAACGCTATTGTTACCTATGAAAGATTGCCGAGCTGGCAAAGCCATCGGCTAGAGGATCTGCTAGCCGCACATTACTCATTAATGAGTGGGTTGGTCGATGCTCCAGGGCGGCTACGCAGCGGCAATGTTGGAGTCTATCGGGATAAACAACTTATCCATATGGCACCACCAGCCAATCAACTATCGCGTTTGGTTAACGATCTGCTGGTGTGGTTAAAGCACACCGATATTCATCCACTGATTGCCAGCTCTATCTTTCACTACGAATTCGAATTTATACATCCGTTTGCCGATGGCAATGGGCGAATGGGGCGTTTATGGCAAACGTTGATCCTGAGCGAATGGCGTTCAGAACTGGCATGGCTGCCGGTTGAAACGCTGATCCATAATCAGCAACAGGACTATTACCGAGTCTTGGGTGTCTGCGATCGGGCTAGTGATTGCACCGCATTTATTGAGTTCATGCTGGAGAAGCTGGTGGCAGCATTGACCGAAGGGATTGGTGCCAAGGACAGAGGCCATGCCACAATGTCGGAAGAAACGTCGGAAGAAATGTCGGAAGAAAACTTGTCACCGCTTAGCTCCACGAGTGCACGTATCTTGGTCATTATTGCTGGCAATCCCTCCGTCACTATTGCCCAACTGGCTGAAATCTTGGCGATAAGCAGCCGTACCATTGAACGTAACCTCAAAGTGCTCCAGGAAGGAAAGCGGTTAATCAGGGTTGGCGCAACCAAAAAAGGGTATTGGCGGGTTGTTTGACGAAAAGCACCGAGCCAATTTCCTCCTCCTTTCCCACAGCCCTGTCTCTTGAGCAGATCTTTTGATCAAGAGACTATGCCAGTTGCTAACCTTCAACCATACCTTGCAGCCTGAACCAGACCTCTCATATCACTTCTATCCTGCTCGGTCTGCCCGTTTACTGTCCTATTGATTAACCAACTCTACTCGTCGGTTCTTGGCCCGGCCTTCTTCGGTGTCGTTAGATGTCAAGGGTGATAGCGGTCCTACGCTTTTGGCTGATAAGCGGTCGGCAGAAATTTGGTACGATGAAACCAAGGTTTTGACTACCGCATCCGCACGCATTTGCGATAAATCAATGTTGCTTGCCAGGTTGCCCTGATTATCGGTGTGCCCGACGACATAGACCTTAAGTTTGGGGTTGTCACGAAGTAATTTACCCATCTCGTCTAGTGCGGGTTTAGATTCGGTTTTGATTTCGGCCTTGTCTGTGTCGAAATACACGCCATAGACCGCAACTTTGCCTGATTCGTTCAGTGCCTTTTGCATAGCCGATACGTCCAATACATTGACTTTAACCTGGTCGGTTTGCATGGGCGTAGTCTCAACAACTTGCAGGCAGACAGGTGTGATCTTTTTAGACTCATCCTGCATTATGTCCAGGAAGACATAGACGTCACCCGTCGGAGCTTCTTTCTTGGCAAGCACTACGTTATATTTGCCACCAAAGCTGAAATCTCCCCGGCTGGTTCGGCAGATTTTACCGCTATCGCTGACGAAGGACTGAAAGCGCTCACCACACTGCTCGTTGTTCTTGCACTCAAACACGGTCTTGAAGCCGCTAGCCTGTAACGCATTTTGATAATTCCGGTAAACCTCTAGCGCTGATTTTTTGCCGTCGATGGTGTAGGCAATACGCGTGATCTTTCCTTCAAGTTCCAGCGCCTTGGCGGTTGACTCCTCAGGAATAGGTCGATCAGGCATGAGCGCTTCATCGTAATCCAATTGCTGGTAGTCCCGTATTTCGGCACCGGCGAAGCGTGTCAATAATGGATGATCCTTGGAACCCTCCACGTCTTCAGCATGAACCGACAGTGCTGTTGATAACAGCATGGGGGTACACAGTAGTGCGGCAAGCACGTTTCTTGTGATAGGTGTCATCTAGATCGTGAACTCCATTTAACGATAATTAGTATAATGAGCGATACTCAGACATTGCGGTGCGGTGAGTTCCGAGTATTCGACATGGTCTTTTTAAAACTTTAATCCGATGCTGGTGGTCATCAATAAATACAGCGATAAAACTTATTGGCGTTTCAATTAATCTTGAAGGATCAGGAACTGACAGAGCACTTTATTCACCGCTGGCCGTACCTTTCACGACAACAGGGCAGGTTTTCGAGTTTGATAACCGATGGCATACCTTCTGCGCTTCATTTTCTGCATCGTTCATACTAATATTTGAGGTTGCGTAAGACACTTTTTTGTCTGGTCCCACCGCCATTGCGGCATATCTTTGCTGGAAGGCGATGGTCCAGCAATTTTTGCTGTTACAAGATTGCTCAACGGCAGCCAGGGCTTTTACTCTGGTATTGTGATTGCGTACTGCCGCCATTTTTTGCGTATCTGGATCATAGGCTAGGGCACCCCACTTCAATTCGACTGGCCCGGTGGTGTTGTCTAAAACCAACACGGTTTCGCAATCATTTCCTCCGGCTTTACTGCAATCTTTTATGGCCGTTTCATCTGCCTCGGGGAATGAGTTGGAGGTTGCCATCCTTACTATTCGGTTATCAGTGGAAATGGCAACCGCAATAAAACGGTCGCGCGTCCAGCGGCTGACACATTGGTTAGAGTGGCTTTCCTGGGCACAGCTATCTTCCGCTGCGGCTAATGCTGAACTGGAGTCCGTGTAGTTCCATGCCCCACCATACTTTCTTGATTCTGGATCGACGGCAAAGGCACTATAATATACCGGCGGCGGTACGGCAGGTGTGTATTGCTGATGCTGTTCGCGATAGCGTTCCTGTTCTTCTTGTTGTTGTTGGTATTGGCCCTGCTGCATCTGTATCTGCTGCTGTTGTTGCTGTGTCACCGCACTCATCTCGGCTAACGTCTGCTCCATGTCGGCACTGGCTGGAAGTGAAAATATTGCCACGAACATCAGATTAATTGCTGTAACTACCTGTTTCATAATAAGTCCTTTATTCCACTTCGCGTCCAATGTCTTTTAGACCAACGCTAGACACCCAAACTAAAGGCTGCTGCTGGTTGCCCAGTTTAATTACCTGGGAAAGAAATAGATATTTTCCAGAAGGAAACTGCTGCATTTTAGGAAGATCGCGTGATAATGAGAACATTGGGTATTGGCCGATTGCCTGACGAAAAGTGCTAAGCCAACTTTCTCGTTTAATTGTGGTCTGAGTTACTTGGAACTACGTTTTTGATTTACCGAGGGAGAATGCCATGATCGGAAAAAAGAGGTTGCAGGGAGCCATGGTTGCGGCCCTGCTTGGTTTTAGCGCTGGCAGTTATGCCGAACAGATCGTCACTACCTCCGATTTGATCCAACAGCCGGGCTACCAAACCAGTTGGAAAAATATGGTGAAGGGCCAGGCGCAGTTGCCGGGGTGGGCGCGCAAAGGGGTCGGCACCTCTACGCCAGCCGAAACTGTCAGTTGGAAAGACCAGAGCTATCAGATCGGCAATATCTGCAAGCCGCATGACTGTGCCAATAACTTTATGATTGTCGCTTTCAAGGCCGACAAATCTCAGGCATGGGGCGTGCGGGTCGAAGTGCCTAATAAGCCGCAGGCAATTGATCATCCGAAGAAATACGCCAAATACCAATGGCTGGGCAAGCCGGATGACGCGATGAAAGCGCTGCTGAAAAAGCAGTTTGAGGGTAATCCAGACTGGAAATAATGCATGCAGGGCGTATTTGACACGCCCTGCCGTTTTGGCCAATCAGCCGATCCCGGCCTGATGCAGGTCATGTAGGTTGATGGCACCTACCAGCACGCCATCAAGATCCACAACCGGTGCGGCACTGATGTGTTGTTCGTGCAAGGCTTCCAAAGCCTCACCCGCCCGCCACTGTTCAGGTAAGCGATAGCCAGGACGGGTGATAGCCGGGCCCAGGTCATCATTGAGGCTATTGCCCTTCACCAACCAGCGGCGCAAGTCACCGTCGGTGAATACCCCCACCACTTTTTGCTGCGCATCGCATACGGCTACCAGGCCTAGCCCGGTGCGGCTCAGTTCCAGCATCGCTTCCATCACGTTGGCGCTTTCCTGCACCACCGGCAGGCGATCGCCGGTACGCATCAAATGGTGTACGCGATTCAACAGGCGTGCGCCCAGGCTGCCGCCTGGATGTGAGCGGGCGAAGTCCTCGGCATTAAAACCGCGCTGGCGCATCAATGCCATCGCCAACGCATCTCCCATCATCAGCGTAGTCACCCCGCTGGAGGTCGGTGCCAAGCCCATCGGGCAGGCTTCGCGTTCAACGCTGATATCCAGAGTACAGGCAGCTCCTAGCGCCAGTGGCGACTCTTTGCCGCCGGTCATGGCAATGACGGGGATCTTGCTTTCCGCCAACAGCAGCAGGATCAGATCCAACTCTTTGGCGCGCCCGGAATAGGAGATAAAGATCACCACGTCATCGGCACCGATCATCCCCAGATCGCCATGTAAGGCTTCCGCAGGATGAACGAAAAACGAGGGGGTGCCGGTACTTGCCAGAGAAGCGGCAATCTTCTTGCCGATATGACCGGATTTACCGATACCGGAAATCACCGCCTTGCCACGGCAGTTAAGCAGCAATTCGCAGGCGTGAACGAAGTTGTCATCCAGGCGCGTCAGCAGGCGTTGTGCTTCGGTCAGCTCAATTTCCAGCGTTTCACGGGCAAAATTGAGCAGGGCAGTGGCGTTACTCATCAAGGGGGTCTCCTACCAGAATGATATTGATACCTTTGGCGCGTAGCGCAGTCAGGTAATCCGGATTGATGCCATTATCGGTGATCAGGGTATCCACGACGCTCAGATCGCACACCACATTAGGGCTTTTGCGGCCAAATTTCGAGGAATCTACCAGCAATACGATACGGCTGGCGGCTTCACACATCGCCTTGCTGACATTATGCACCTCGTTAAAGGTGGTGACACCCGCATTGAGATCGACACCGTCGGCACCAATAAACAGCTTATCGAAGCTGAACTGCTGGAATGCCGATTCAGCCAGGCTGCCGTGGAAGGAGGCTGATTTTTTACGGTAGGTGCCACCGGGCATCAGGATGGTTTGATCGTTATCCAGTTCTACCAGCGCGTTGACGATGGTCAGGCTATTGGTCATCACGGTGATGTTATTGAATTGCGCCAGATGTGGCACCATTTGCAGCACGGTGCTGCCCGCGTCAAAGATTAGTGAGTCACCATCATCGATCAGTTTGATGGCGGCATAGGCGATCTGCCGTTTCTTTTCAGTGTTGATATGGGTTTTACGATCGATGGGCTGATCGCCATCATCGCGGCTAAGAACCACGCCGCCGTAGGTGCGGATCACTTCGCCTTCTTCTTCCAGCAAGGTGAGATCTTTACGGATGGTGGTGCCGGTCGTGGAAAAATGCTCTGCCAGGGCATCCACTGCCGTTTTACCATGCCGCTGCAAGTATTCTAGGATAGCGGCTTGCCGCTGCTTTGGTTTCATAGCGATTCCCTATTCACAAGAGTTGACCATTCCTCTCGGTGAGATAGTTCACTATGAAAGGTAATGTCTTTTAATGTGAAAATATCATGATTTCGGTGCGATCGCTAACGATAGTGCAGTTTGGCATGCCCGATCCTCAGGGAAGATCACATCAGGGCAGAGTTGTTGTTGATGCATGCCATGTAAGTGCCTGAGTTGTTTAGGCTGGGCAAAAATGGTCAGACCGCGCATCAGCATACTGCCGCACACCCGTTGTTGGGCGTCAAAGGCCAGTGCCAATACCACGCGGGGCTTGAACCGCCCGCCGGAGCGGCCAACGCCGACGGTGCCTTGTTGACATAAACGCTCGAAAGCGCGGTTAAAGCGTTGGATTTGCCACCAACCGAGGGCGATCTGCATCAGCCAGGCGATAACGGCGAAGGTAATTAATGCGCTGGTCATGTTGTTGTTCTCCTGTGTGAAATGAAGGGTGAGAGTCTAGTGAATTTCCCCTCACCCTAATTCTCTCCCACAGGGAGAGGGGACCGAATGTGCCACAATTTGATTACGGTATTTGCCTTCAGCATCAACCCAGTTGCAGATTAACTCCGATGCTTACTGCGACTCTGGACTAGCTCCCTCTCCCCAAGCCAGTGTTTTTGTAGATCCCGGTCTATACATTGGGAGAGGGTGGGGGTGAGGGGCTGGAAAACCAGCCCGTAAACCTCAGAACATCACCTGGCCACCGGTAATGTTGATCGACTGGCCGGTGCAGTAAGAGGCTTTATCGCTGGCATAAAACAGCAGCGTATTCAGCACGTCCTGATAGTCACAGCCGCGTTTCAGCGGCACCTTATCGGTGTAATACTTCTCGACCTCCTCCGGCTTGATGCCCAGCTTCTGCGCATATTGCGGCAGCAGCGATTGGAACATCGGTGACTTCAACAAGTTACCGAGCATCAACGAGTGCACAGTAATACCGTAATCGGCCAGATCGAGTGCCAGCGACTGTGTCAGCCCAACGCCACCGAACTTGGCGGCGCTGTAACCAGAGTTGTGCTTGCTGCCGACCTTGCCGGATTTGGAGTTGATTTGAATGATGCGCCCGGCGATACCATCGCGGATCATCAGGCGGGAGAACTCGCGGGCGCACAGGAAATAGCCCACCAGATTCACCTGTAAGGAGCGGTCAAAATCCCCTAGTGGGAAATCGGTGATGGGGGCTGCTTTGGCAATCCCGGCGCTGTATACCAACAGGTTTGTCTGACCGAAGGCCCGGTCGACCGCCTCCGCCAGCGCGATAACGCTAGCTTCATCGGTAGCATCGGCCTGGAAACCGATAGCGCGATCGGCGCCGAATTCCTGATTGATTTGCTGTGCCACCAGATTGGCGTTGTCGGCATTCAGATCGGCCACCGCGACGCGATAACCCGCCTGTGCCAGGCCATGGCACAGGAAAGCTCCCAACGTTTGGCCACCGCCAATCACTACAGCTACTTCAGACATGATCTACTCCTTATGCGATAAATTTTAACGTGCTGCCTAACGGGATATCCGCGGGCGTGCTGCCGGTAACGTGGATCGTGCCTGGGAATTCGGCCTGCGTTTCGCCGTCAAAACGCACTGTGATATGGCCCAGCTCACGCAGATTCTGGGTGGCAACTTCACCGACGGCGGTGATCGGGTAGCGCCGATCGCCAAGCTCCATCACGCCCCCGGTTTGTAATTCCCCGGCGGTATCGCCGTGCTGGTGAATAAAGCAATACTCTTCAATATCTGCCGGGGCGCCTTCGCGGAAGGTGATCAGCATGTTGTCCAACAGGGCGTCACGGGCGCAGCCGCCAATCTGGGTGATGGTGGTCTGGAAAATAGTGTTCATGGTTCTCCTCCGTGCAATTTATTGGTAAATAAAGGCCGAGGCGGCCCAGGCAATCAGCACCGTTGGTGCGCCAGTAAGGAAACGACCGACTAACACCGAAGGGACACCGACCCGCACCGTATCTTGTTTGGCTTCTGCCAGGGACAAGCCTACCGGGATAAAGTCGCAGGCAGCCTGAGCATTAATGGCGAACAGGGCCGGGAGTGCCAACTGAGGGGGGATGTGACCCAGGCCAATTTGTACGCCCACCAACACGCCGATGACCTGAGCGATAACGGCACCAGGGCCGAGGAACGGTGAAAGCAGCGGGAAGGAGCAGATCAATGCCAATGTCACCAAGCCGATTGGGCTACTGGCCAGCGGTGTCAGGCCATGGGCGATAAAGTCACCGAGACCAGAGGCCATGATGATGCCGATCAGCGCCGAGACGAAGGCCATAAACGGCAGAATGGTTTTCAGCACGGTGTCGATGGTGTCACGCCCGGCCTGGAAGAACACGGCCACCACCGAGCCCATACCCATGCCAACCTTGGCCAGCAGGCCATCGCTTTGCTCAGTAATTTTCTTGCTGGTGTCGTAGTCGCGGGCTTTCGGCTGAGCCTGGGGTTGGGGGGCCGCAGAACTCTCGGCAACCTCGACCAGGCTGATGTTGTTTTCCCTCACACCGGAAACGTAGATATCTTCCAGAATAAATTGTGCCAGCGGGCCGGACTTGCCGGTCGCGTGGATATTGATGGTCGGGATGCGGCGTTTAGGGTAGATGCCACAACGTAAGGTACCGCCACAATCGATAATCGCCAGGCCGATCTCTTCCGTTGGCGGCTCACCTTCCTTGAAGCCGTCAACCGCAGGCCAGCCGGTCAGCTCACTGAGTTTATCGACGATCGCCGGGCGGGTACCGGCGGTGATATAGACAATCTTTTTGCCAGGCTCGATGGGTAATTGCAGTGGGCCACCCCAGCCGCTGGCACCTTTCTCGATACGGATATATGCACACATGCTGCACTCCACAAATTAAAGTTGAACCTGACGATCCAGTTGGATGCCCATCTTGCGTTCAAACACGCTGGTGGTGAGATCGGTGATCCAGCCCCGGAAGAAGTTGGTGAACAACCCCACCAGGAAATAGCTCACTGCCAAAGGCCCCAGCGGTAGGCCAAGCGTGGTCAGCCCGCTGGCGATGCCGAGGTAAACAAACAGTTCGCCGGGGTTGATATGTGGGAACAGGCCGTTCATCGAGTGGCAGCTGTAGGAGGCTGCGGCGTAGTAACTCGGTTTGTACTTCTCAGGCATAAAGCGCCCGAGGCTGAGGGTCATGGGGTTACAGAACACAAAGGTGCCGATCAGCGGCAGCAACAGATAGCGTGATACCGGATTACCGGCACAGCGCTGCGCCAAACGTTCAATACGTTCCTGGCCAACAAATTTGATCAACGCGTTCATGATAACTAACAAGCTGATCAACAACGGTAAAATGCCGGTTACCATACCGACAAACACTTCCCCGCCTTTTTGGAACAGGCCGATAAACCATTCGGCTCCGTGGGTTATTAGCTCAATCATTTTTTTCTCCTGTGATGGATGCTATGGCCTGGAGCGAAGTGCGGCTCTGTCGCCATGGGTCATACAGTAACCACTTTGGTTCGGCTTTTGTTTTAAATAGATCACATTTTGAAAGATAAATATTTTATTGTGAAAGGTTAGTTTGAAAGAAAAAAAATTAATGACGAAAGGATGGGATGAGGGACATGAAAAAGGCCCAGCAGAGCTGAGCCTTGAAAATAAAGATTTGATAAATAACGATTAAGCGATGGTAACGCTGTTGTCCAGATAGGTATCCTGCACGGCATTAATCAGGGCAATGCCATCTTTCATCGATTTCTTGAACGCTTTACGCCCCAAGATCAGGCCCATGCCACCGGCCCGTTTGTTGATCACCGCAGTGCGCACGGACTCTTGCAGATCGTTCTCCCCGGCGGCACCACCCGAGTTGATCAATCCGGCGCGGCCCATATAGCAGTTGGCCAACTGGTAGCGCACCAGATCGATCGGATGGTCGGTGGTCAGCTTGCTGTAGACGCGATCGTCGGTGTAACCGAATTTCACCGCACGGTAGCCCCCATTGTTCTCGGCCATCTTCTGTTTGACGATATCCGCACCGATGGTGGCCGCGATGTGGTTGGCCTGGCCGGTGAGATCCGCGCTGGAGTGATAATCAACGCCGTCTTTGTTGAACGCCGGGTTACGCAGGTAGGCCCATAGCACCGTCACCATGCCCAGCTCGTGGGCGCGCTCAAAGGCAATCGAGATCTCTTCAATCTGGCGGCGTGACTGTTCAGAACCGAAGTAAATGGTCGCACCCACCGCCACCGCCCCCATATTGAAAGCCTGCTCAACGCTGGCGTACAGGGTTTGGTCGTATTGCGTTGGATAGCTCAGGGTTTCGTTGTGGTTCAGTTTGACCAGGAACGGGATCTTATGGGCATAGCGGCGGGAGACCGCAGCCAGCACGCCGTAAGTGGAAGCCACGCAGTTACAGCCAGCTTCGATCGCCAGTTCAACGATGTTTTTCGGATCAAAGTAGAGTGGGTTGGCGGCGAATGAGGCCCCGGCTGAGTGTTCAATACCCTGATCGACCGGCAGGATCGACAGGTAACCGGTGCCCGCCAGGCGGCCATGGTTCAACAGGGTTTGCATCGAGCGCAGTACGCTGTTCGGGCGGTTGTTATCGATCATCACCCGATCGACAAAGTCGCCACCGGGCAGATACAGATTTTCGGCAGGGATGGTGGTACAGCGATGTTGCAAAAGATCTTCCGCTTCCTTACCTAACAATTGTGCAATATCCGTCATGATTCACTCCCGTTAAAGCTTCCTCATACACCGGCAAGTCTGGGTATTTAGCCACCGGCGTAGTCAAAAGCGGTGATTGAAGCTAGGCAAAAGATACTAATCAAAACCTGATGGTGCGAAGAGACAATAGATGCGATTGAGAAGAAATGCTATTTAGAAGGCACAATTTGCGAGCTAGCGCGGGTGGGGTGCTTCCCCTTTTCTAGTGGGAAAGGGAATGGCATTGGGTTTCACTCGGCTTCAAACCAGTCGGTGTTTTGCAGGGCAATCGGAGTGATCGAATAGATCATTTCCTGCAAGTGTTCGTGAATGGCCAATTCTGCGGCATCCGGATCCTGGGCTTTCAGCGCTTCAAAAATACGGTAATGCTGCTGGATCATGTTTTCCGGCGGTGACACTTCACTCAGGCTGAGGAAGCGCACCCGATCCATCGTCGCCTTGATGGTCTCAATAGTTTCCCAGGCCAGGGCGCAGTTGGCGATTTGCGTCAGCAGATAGTGAAATTCATCGTCCAGCGCCAAAAACTCACGGATCTGATTATTCTGTGCCGCCAGCTCCTGGCGGTGCAGGTTATGTTCCAGTGTCATCAGTTGTTCGGGAGTGATGCTGGTGGCCGCGCGCCGAATGATGGCACATTCCACCGCCTGACGGATAAAGCGCCCGTCAGCCACCCGTTTGGCAGAGATTTTCATCACGAAGGTGCCACGCTGCGGCAAGATCTGCACCAGGCCCGCTTCTGCCAATTTGATAAAGGCTTCGCGCACCGGCTGGCGTGAGACGCTGAAACGGGTGGAGATCTCTTTCTCGGAAAGCAGCGTGCCCGGCGGGATGGTGCAATCGACGATATCCTTACGCAGGAAACGATAGATCTGCTGATTGACCGGGACGTTATTCGTGAGGCTGTAGGATTCTGACATGGCGACAATCAATGAGTATGAGTGATAGCGAATGCCACCATACTAGCAGATTACTGCTGTGAAAGCGGGCGGATAAATCCGCCCGTTTCTTAATGCGTTGCTAACGCGCCAGCACGCGTGCCACCGTCGCTTTGGCTCCCCGCGCCAACAGCGCCAGATAAGCACTGGTCACGGCATTGACAAAGCGCTGATTATCCGGCAGGTCGCGCCCGAATACCGAGGTCATTTGCAGTAACGCCATCACGCGGGGTTCACCTTCAGCGCTGTTGGCCACACGCTGGGCGATCTCCTTACGCAACGGATCGCTGATGTCGATCGGTTGGCCTTGTTCATCCTTCCCCCCGACGTAACGCATCCAACCTGCCACGCCCAGCGCCAAACAGTCAAAATCGCTGCCGTTGGCCAGGTGCCAGCGCACTGAATCCAGCATCCGCTGCGGCAGCTTTTGCGTGCCATCCATGGCGATCTGCCAGGTGCGGTGTTTCAACGCCGTGTTGCGATAGCGTGCCAGCAGGGAATCGGCATACTTCTCAAGATCGGTTTCTGGAGTGTTCAGTGTTGGAGCCTGCTCTGCCAGCATCAGATGACGTGCGGCATTGACATAATGCTCATCCTGCATGCAGTCGCTGATGTGTGGATAACCGGCCAGATAACCCAGATAGGCCAGGAACGAGTGGCTGCCGTTCAGCATGCGTAGTTTCATCTCTTCAAACGGCAAGACATCGTTGACCAGCTCGGCCCCGGCTTTTTCCCATGCCGGGCGGCCTGCGACAAAATTATCCTCAATTACCCATTGGCGGAACGGTTCGCAGGCTACGGCGGCCGGATCCTGCACGCCAGTCTGCTGTGCAACCTGGGCTAGGGTATCTGGTGTTACGGCGGGCACGATGCGATCGACCATGGTGGAAGGGAAGGTGACCTGGGTTGCGATCCACGCCGCCAAGGCTGGATCGAGTGCTTTGGCATAGGCGGTGATCACGTTGCGGGTGACATGGCCGTTCTCCGGCATGTTGTCGCAAGACATGACGCTAAATGCTGGCTGTCCGGCAGCCTTACGCTGTGCCAGGGCTTCGACGATGACCCCAACGGCGCTTTGTGGACGCTGCGGATTAGCCAGGTCTTGTACAATCAGCGGATGCTCCAGCTGTAACTGGCCGGTGGCAGGGGAATGGCAATAGCCTTTTTCGGTGATGGTCATGGAGACAATCGCCACTTCAGGCTGAGCCAGGGCGCGGAACACTGCATCCAGCCCGTCGACTTGCGCATGCAGCGCCTGTTTCACTACGCCTACCACCCGGCATTGCCAGGCATCGGCGGACATCTCTGCCACGCTGTACAGCATGTCCTGCTGCTTGAGATCGGCGATTTGCTGTTCGCCCCCGATCAGGTTGATTTCACAATACCCCCAGTCACTGCCGTGCTCCTGTGCCAGGATATCGGCATACACCGCCTGATGGGCGCGATGAAAAGCCCCGAAGCCCAAATGTACCAGGCGCGGAACCAGTTTGCTGCGATCGTACTGTGGAACAATGGCGTTGGCCGCCAACAGCTTGCTATCCATGTTAAAACTCACTGTGTGATGGATCGATTGCCGCAGAACGTTATCTGCGGCAGGTAATCGAAGAGGAATTAATGACTGCGTACGCGTTGGGCCACCGGTAACGCTGGGGTCTCTGCTGCATCTTCTGCCAGGCTCAGGTCGCGATCTTTCACCTCAGGCATCAAAATGGCGGCCAGCAAGCCGATAACGGAGTAAACGATCATCATGACGGCGATGGGCCACCAGGAGTCGGTCATATTGCAGAAGATACCGGCTAATACCGGGCCGAAGCCGACCGCCACCAAACCACCGGCCTCTTTGGAGATGGCCATGCGGGTGAAGCGGTTACGGGAACCAAACATTTCCGCCATGGTGATGTTTTCCAGCGCAAACAGCCCCAGCACCGCAACGTTATGAATGATAATGATCGAGGCCATAATCACGTTCACCTCATTGGTCTTATCCACAATCATCGAGATCATCGGATAAGCCAGAATGATGGCGGAGATATTGACCAGAATATAAGGTATCCGGCGGCCGATCTTATCGGAGAGCCAGCCCAGCAACGGAATGGTAATAAAGCCGATGGCGGAGCTGATCATCAGGGCATCGGTTGGGATGGCCTTCTCAAACAGCAGGGTTTGCACCAGATAACCGGCCAGGAAAGTCTGGATCAGACCGGAGTTGCCCGCCTGACCAAAACGCAGCCCGGTAGCCAGCCAGAAGGATTTGCTGGTGAACATCGCCGCCAGCGAATGGGTATTATCTGCCACGGCGTTAACCGGAGTTGCGGTGGTGCTATCGTCGTTAACCTTTTCAAAAACTGGGCTTTCTTTCAGGTTCATACGCAGCCAGATGGCGAACAGCATGACCACTACGCTAGCCAGGAACGGGACGCGCCAGCCCCATGCCAGCAGCTCTTCTTTTGACAGGAAGAAGAACATCACCGCCCAGATAGCGGTCGCCGACAGCGTGCCGCAGTTGGTGCCCATGGCAACCAGCGAGGAGATAATGCCGCGTTTACCTTTAGGCGCATATTCGGCCAGCATGGTACCGGCACCGGATATTTCCGCGCCCGCGCCCAGCCCTTGAATAATACGCAGCAACACCAGCAGTAAAGGAGCAAAAATACCGATCTGCGCATAGGTGGGCAGTACGCCGATTAAGGTGGTGCAAATCCCCATCATGGTAATGGTAATAAACAGCACCCGCTTACGGCCAATGGTATCCCCCATGCGCCCGAAGAAGAAGGCCCCGGCGATACGGGCGATATATCCCGCGCCGTAGGTTCCCATCGCCAGAATCAATGCCATGGCGGCAGACTGCTCCGGGAAAAATATTTCATGAAAAACTAACGCTGCGCCTAGTGAATAAAGCTGAAAATCCATAAATTCCAGCGCAGTACCAAGCCAGCCGGAAACGGCCGCCTTGATCAGGTCCGAGGTACTTCTTTCCGGCTGAGTGTTGTCAATTTTTGCGTTCATCATTGTTCTGTTCTCTGCAAATTGTTGTTGTAGGTACGGCAAAGATTAGGTTCAGAAGCCCTGGTCTCCCTCCAGCGACCAGGGCTGTCGCCGGAGGGAACAGGTCAGAATTTCAATAGAACCTTACAGCACTGTTTTTGGTCTTTTTCGAAGATCTCCATCGCTTCGAGCACCTGCGTATAGCCAAACTGATGGGTGATCAGCTTTTCCGGCTGGATTTTGTGTTCCGTCATCCAGGCAATCACCTGTGGGAAGCGGTTGCTGTTCAGGCGTGAGCTGAAAATCGAGATCTCTTTACTGGTAATGGCTTGCTGGCTGAGCACGCAAGGCTCGGCAGAGAAGCCCATAATGCCAATGCGCGCGGCTGGGGACGCCAGGCCGATGGCTTCTGGCAGAATGGCCGGATGGCAGGCCGCATCGATGATCAGCGTTGGCCGGATGCCGAGCTTTTGCAGCTCACTGGCCAAATCCTGATGGGTATTGTTGATCACCCGATCCGCGCCGTTGGCGGTAGCCATCGCCAGCCGTTCATCGATACGGTCGGCGACAATAATCTCTTTGACGCCGTAGACGCCGCGCAGAGCCTGAATGGAGGTGAGGCCCATCGGGCCCGCGCCATACACCAATGCGACATCTAACGGGCCGGGTTGCAACTGGCTGCACATATTGGCGGCAATGGTAAAGGGTTCAACCATCGTGGCTTCGTTGTCGGGAATGCTGTCCGGCACAAGATGGGCATTTTTGGCCGGTAGCGTCACATATTCGCTGAAACCGCCGTCACGGTGTACGCCAATGACCTGTAATTCGGTGCAGACGTTGGGCCTGCCGACCGAACAAGGGTAGCAATGGCCGCAGCTGACTACCGGATCGCCCACGACGCGTTCGCCAATGCGCGACGGCTCGACGCCTTCGCCGATAGCGTCGATATGGCCAAAGAATTCATGGCCGATCACGCGTGGATATTTGGCAAACGGGTTGTGGCCGCGATGGATATGCACGTCGGAACCGCAGATCCCAGCGCTAACCACGCGGATACGGACTTCACCTGGCAGCGGCGATGGCAATGGGCGCTCTTCAATCACTAATTGCCCAGGCTGTTGAACAGTAATACTTTTCATGGAAATTCCTCGGTTTACCAGTTCCACAGGGTGCCGTCTTCCAGGCGTGCTACCGGCAGGTAGGCGGGATCGTAGGGGTATTTGGCAGCCAGTTTCTCGTCAAACTCGATGCCTAACCCTGGTTTTTCGCCTGGATGCATATAGCCGTTGTCGAACGTCCAGTTATGCGGGAACACTTCCAGCATCTGTTCGGAGTAGCCCATATATTCCTGCACGCCGAAGTTCGGCACCCACAGGTCAAAGTGCAACGCCGCCGCCATGCAGATTGGCGAAAGATCGGAAGGGCCGTGTGAGCCGGTACGCACCTGATACAACGAGGCGAAATCGGCGATACGACGCATCCCGGTGATGCCCCCGGCGTGGGTGATGGTGGTGCGGATGTAATCGATCAGTTGTTCTTCGATCAGCTGTTTGCAATCCCAGATGCTGTTGAACACTTCGCCCACCGCAATCGGAGTCACGGTATGTTGGCGGATCAGGCGGAAGCATTCCTGGTTCTCGGTCGGGGTTGGATCTTCCATCCAGAACAGACGGTATTGCTCAACGCTTTTGCCAAAGCGGGCGGCTTCGATCGGCGTCAGGCGGTGGTGCATGTCGTGCAGCAGGTGCTCGTCGAAACCGAATTTGTTACGCACGGCTTCAAACAGTTTAGGGGTGAAATCGAGGTATTTCTCAGTTGACCATAACTGCTCTTCCGGCCAGTTGCCTTTGGTGGCTGGCTCATACGCCAACCCTTTGCCCTTGGCCATGCCGTAAGTGGTTTTCATCCCTGGCACGCCACATTGCGCGCGGATCGCTTTGAAGCCCATTTCTTTGTGCTTGGCATAATCGTCCAGCACTTCGTCAATCGAGTGACCAGTGGTGTGGCAATACACCATGACGCCGGTACGCGAAGCGCCGCCCAGCAGTTGGTACAGCGGCATATTGGCCGCTTTGGCCTTGATATCCCACAGCGCCGTATCCACAGCAGAGATGGCCGACATGGTCACCGGGCCACGACGCCAGTACGCGCCTTTGTAGAAGAACTGCCAGATATCTTCGATCTGGTGAGCATCACGACCGATCAACTGTGGGCAAACGTGATCTTCCAGGTAAGAGGCTACCGGCAGTTCACGACCATTCAGGGTCGCATCGCCGATCCCGGTCAGCCCGCTATCGGTAGTGATCTTCAGGGTGACGAAATTTCGCCCTGGGCAGGTGACGAACACCTCGGCTTTAACAATTTTCATGACTTCCACATCCTGTTCTTGCTGATAACGTATGGGCGGAAATTAACCTTGAACTAACTACCATACAAGTATGATTTGGCGAAATTGCCGAGGGAGATCACAATTATTCGTGGATCGAAGGCTGAGGGCGGTAGATAAACAGGGAGCCTAGTTCGCAGATGTGTTCAGGAGTGGTCGGCCATTAGCGGTATGAGCCCCTCACCCCAGCCCTCTCCCACGAGATAGCGCGGGATCCCATGGGCACTGGTTTTTGGGAGAGGGGGCAGGTTCCGAGCCGAGGTCAGGTGCAGGAGCTAAATTGTGGCACGTACAGTCCCCTCTCCTTGGGGAGAGGGTTAGGGTGAGGGGAATTACACCGAGGTGAAACGTGATTATTCCAGCAAGTCACAATTCGGCGGCAGACGGCACTCAATGGCATTAGGCAACACCTCGATGCGGAAATCGCGGCCCTTCAGTGGCTCGCCATCAAGATTGAAGGTGATGTCATGCGGTGCGGTGATCTCCAGCCATGGCAATGAGGCATCGACGACGTGGGAATTTTCCTCGCCGCTGAACAGAATGCCCACCAATGTCGGCAGCAACTCTTCGGCGGTGAGCAGGCGCACCTGCAATAAACCATCGTTGATCAGTGCGCCAGGGCAGAGTTTTTGGCCGCCTCCGGCCTGCCTGCCGTTGCCGATCCCAATCACCAGCGCTTCTCCGGCCCAATAGAAATCAGGCCCGCGGATCTCGCAGCTGTCGGCTTTCAACGCATCCAGGCGCAGCAGGCCGTGGATGAAATAAGATACGCCGCCCAGCGCGGCCTTCAGTTTCTCCGGGGTTTCGGTGGTGATGCGGGTACCAAAACCGCCGGTCGCCATGTTGATGAAATAGCGTTCGTCGTTCACCTTGGCCAGATCGATCGGTACCGCCCGACCCTTGATGGCCAACTGCAAGGCTAAATCAGGTTGTAACGGGATAGAGCAGGCGGTAGCAAAATCGTTGGCGGTCCCCAGCGGTAAGATGCCTAGTATCGGGCGTTCCTCTGCGGGGAGTTGTGCCAATGCGGCAGCAACCTCGTTGATCGTGCCGTCGCCGCCACCGGCGATCACGGTTTCCACCTTTAGCTGGCTGGCCTCTTTGACGTAGCGAGCTGCGTCACCCAGTTCCCAGGTAACGCGAACATGTAGAGTCTGGCCCTCATGGCGCAACATGTTCACCGCTGCGCGAACTTCCTCGTTACCGGAGCTTTTACCGTTGATGATAAGCAGTGCTGGTGAATAATGGTGCATTCCTGATCCTTGTGGTGAAAAACGAATCGGCCTTCAAGGGGGGCCAAGTGAGGCTTCCCAGTTGTTTTACCCTGACGTAGGCTGTTAACGATAAACTACAACTTGGTGGTGGGCCATAAGAATATTCAGGTAATGCCGGGTGAAGTCGCTGGAGGATATTTATTTCGTCAATGCCCAATGGGAGTAATATCTTTGTTGTGCGAGAGAGATAAGCGTTCGTATTAACGAATTCATTAATCGCTATAGAAGAATTTATATATTGCAACAGGAATGATTAGCCAATAGCTACATTGCAAGAAACATCCTAAAAATAGCCAATAGAATTTCAGTTAATTGAATTTAAACAGGAAAAAAAGAAAAGGCCAACCCAAGGGAGATTGGGCTGGCTAAGGAGGTGGTTCCTAGTATTGCTATGCAAATATTTTCGTTGTTAGTTTTAAGCAGCCTGATAATAACCAAGCCGCACGCTAATTGATGTGATCTGATTCTAATATTTTGCCAAAAATTGCCACCCGGGCGGGTGGCGATAAAAAAGTTAGCCAGCCTGGCTAGCGTCTTTCGGCAAATTACGGATCAGTAACGCATAATCGAGGTCGATATCCTCGGGGATTGGCAAATAAACGATATGGCCATTACCCGGCGCGACATCGATCGCTTCGCCCTTCTTGTTTTGCAGACTTTCCAAATTAAACAACACGTTACCACCTGGTGTCATCATTTCTACGCTGTCGCCGACCAGGAATTTGTTTTTGACATCCACTTCCGCCCAGCCGTTACGGCGCACGCCGGTAAATTCCCCGACAAACTGTTGCAGCTCGGAAAGAGAGGCACCGTAATCGTAATTTTGGTGAGAGTCATGCGTATGGCGACGCAGGAAGCCCTCGGTATAGCCACGGTGAGCCAGGCCTTCCAGCGTGGTTAACAGGCTAGGATCGAAGGGTTTACCGGCAACGGCATCGTCAATGGCTCGACGATAAACCTGCGCGGTACGAGCGCAGTAATAGAAAGACTTGGTACGGCCTTCAATTTTAAGCGAGTGTACACCCAGCTGGGTGAGGCGCTCCACGTGCTGGATGGCCCGCAGATCTTTGGAGTTCATGATGTAAGTGCCGTGCTCGTCCTCGAACGCGCTCATGTACTCGCCGGGTTTCTGCGCTTCGGAAAGCATAAACACTTTATCGGTCGGTGCGCCAAGGCCCAGCGTCGGCTCGACGTTTTGCACCGGGATCGGCTCATGCATGTGCACGATGTTGCCGGTATCGTCTTCTTTACCTTCTTCCGCCTTGTACTGCCAGCGGCAGGCATTGGTGCAAGTCCCTTGGTTAGGATCGCGCTTATTGAGGTAGCCGGAAAGCAGGCAGCGGCCGGAGTAGGCCATGCACAGCGCGCCATGCACGAAGATCTCCAGCTCCATTTCTGGCACCTGGCTGCGGATTTCCGCCACTTCATCCAACGATAGCTCGCGGGAAAGGATCACCCGGGTCAGGCCCATCTGCTGCCAGAACTTCACCGTTGCCCAGTTGACCGCGTTGGCCTGCACCGAGAGGTGAATGTCCATTTGCGGGAAGGCTTCGCGTACCATCATGATCAAACCGGGGTCGGACATGATCAGCGCATCTGGGCCCATATCGATCACGGGTTTCAGGTCACGCAGGAAGGTTTTCAGTTTGGCATTGTGCGGCGCGATGTTAACCACTACGTAGAATTTCTTGCCTAGCGTGTGGGCTTCGTTAATCCCCAGCTGTAGGTTCTCGTGGTTAAATTCGTTGTTGCGTACCCGCAGGCTATAACGTGGCTGGCCGGCGTAAACCGCATCGGCACCATAGGCAAAGGCGTAACGCATGTTTTTCAGCGTTCCCGCTGGGGAAAGGAGTTCTGGAGTAAACATAGTGATTCTCGGTCTGATTTCAGGTCAGCACCACGCCACCCAATGGCGCAGTGAAAGCGGGGGATTGTAACGGCAGCCCGGCAAGAAATCAGCAATTAACCGGAAATTTTCAGGGGAGATTGATCTTCATCATTAGAAAAATCGCGCGGCAGCCAGAACCGCGCGTAGGCGGGATGGGATCAGGCACTCAAGTCTCGCACGTCGGTAGTGGGGCCATTTTTAATCACCGACTGAATGCCGTTTTTCGCCGCGCTTTCCGAACTGTACATCTGGCTGGTACCAATCACCTGATGGTTTTTGGCTTTTAACACGAAATAGGGTTTGTTATTGCTGCTGGTTTTCATTTCAAACTGCGCCTCGTGGGGCGAATTGATCTGCACGGAGGCGATACCGTTTTCCGCCGAGGCTTTGCTGGCATACATCTCGCTGGAGAGAATGATCTCGCCGTTGCTGGCTTTCAGGTTGAAGTGATACTGCCCGTTGCTCGATTTTGTCAGTTCATAATGTCCGGTTGCCATGGTATTTCTCCAGTAGGTTCTGATAAGTGAGATAAGTGTAGCTAATGCTTTGAAAAGCGTTTTTGCCACAGGGAAGTATTGCGCGCCAGTGCACAGAAATTGGTGACTTTTTGTGCTGATGCTTTTAGCGGGATAAGTGGGTTGCTAAGATGTGTGTTGATAAAAAGAACAAAAAACAGATGGGGTTGCTGGCAAACCGATGTCGGTCTCAGTACGTAGGGGCGCTGCATGCTGCGCCCGTTAAGCCGTTGTCTCTACATGGTTAAAGCGTCATAGCCCATTGACCAACCGGCACTGCTCCGCTTCCCAACGGTAGCCTACCCCGTAGACAGAACGAATAAACGCCTTGTCGCCATCGATCAGCTCTAACTTGCGGCGTAGGTTTTTAATATGGCTATCGATGGTGCGATCGGTCACCACCCGGTAATCGTCGTACAGGTTGTTCAACAACTGCTCGCGCGAAAATACGTTGCCCGGTTGGCAGGCCAGGGTTTTCAGCAGACGGAATTCCGCTGGCGTCAGATCCAGAATATGACCCTGATAGCTGGCTTGGAAGCGCGGCTCATCAATATGCAACAGGGCCTCATCGTCGCTATGTTCTAAAGGCCGATAGCAACGGCGCAATATGGTTTTCACCCTGGCCACCACTTCTCGCGGGCTATATGGCTTGCAGATGTAGTCATCTGCTCCGATCTCCAGCCCTAGCAGGCGGTCGATCTCCTCGATTTTAGCGGTCACCATCATGATGGGAATATCGGTAAAGCGGCGCAGTTCGCGGCAAACGGTTAAGCCATCACTGCCCGGTAACATCAGATCCAGCAAAATAAGCGCTGGTGGATGCTCATGCACCGCCGGGATCACTTCGCTGCCGTTGCTCAGCCAGCGGGTGGCATAGCCAGCGGCTTGCAGATAATCCACCAACAGTTGGCCCAGCTTGGGTTCATCTTCCACAATCATGATCTGTAGTGGCTGATTTGAGTTTTCCATTACAACGCCTTGTTATTCACCAAAGGTGGGGAAATCTACTGTAATGCGCACGCCGCCGAAAGGCGAGTGTTGTGCGCGGATCTCGCCGCCGTGTGCCTCAACAATGTTCTGGCAGATAGACAAGCCTAACCCTGAACCGCCGCTGGCACGGTTACGCGATCCTTCGGTACGATAAAAGCGTTCGAAGATGCGCGCCAACTGTTCGTCATTCACGCCTGGGGCACTGTCTTGCCAATAAATTCTCACCGTTCCCGGCAGGCGCTCGATGCCAATCTCCAGCCGACCCCCGGCATCGGTATAGCGCAGGCTGTTTTCCAACAGATTGTTGAACAGTTGGTTTAAACGATCGGGATCGCCAAACAATGGCATCTGTTCCGGTAGATAAGTGACGATTTCCAACTGTTTAGCGTGAAAACGCTCACGGAAGGCCGCTACCGCAATCTGCACCAGATGCACGCAATCTACTGGTAATTTGCGGTAGGCGAGGGCACCGAGGTCGGAAAGTGACAGCTGGTGCAGGTCGTCTACCAGCTTGGTGAGGGTCGAGACTTCCGCCTGTAGCGAACTGAGCGAGGCTGGCGTTGGCTGGCGAACGCCGTCTTGCAGCGCCTCCAGCTCACCACGCAGTACTGCCAGTGGGGTGCGTAACTCATGCGAGATATCCGCCATAAATGCCCGCCGCATCTGTTCGTTCTTTTCCAGCGAGGTCGCAAGTTGGTTGAAATCCTGCGCCAGTCTACCCAGCTCATCCTGGCTGCTGACCGCCACCCGGGCGCTGAAATCACCCGCCGCCAGGCGATGAGTACCGCCGACCAGGCGCTTAACCGGTGCCAGCAGTCCGCGCGACATCAACCAGGTCACCGCTGCGGCCAACAAGGTAGAGAGCGCGACGATCATCCAACTGGTGCGCCGCTGTTGGCGATCGAAGTTGATATCCGCGTTGCGCGTCAGTTTTTCCGGCGGGGTAGCTACCACCCAGCCGACGATCTGATTATTGAAATGAATGGGATGGCGGGTGCTCTCATTCTCTCTGGGGATCGGGGCTGAAGAACCGACCAGTTTGTGATACTGGCTATCCACTACCCAGAACTGGGTGCGCCAACCTTTGGGCGGCAGATTGTGGCTGCTGTCGCTGTTCTGTTCAAACGAGCGCATGATCTGAAACACCACCTGATCGTTGTTACGCAGAAACTCCCAGTTGCCATGGCGGCGATACTGATCTTCCAATGCGTCGCCGAGCATGCTGATGCGCTGCTCATTGCTGTGCTTGATATAGTCGATAAAACCCCGTTCAAAGCTGACGCGTACGCCCCAGTGCATGGTGATTAACACCAACATGCAGGTGGCGAGGATCGCCATAAACAGCTTGCCGGTAATGCCAATTCTCATTGCATCCTCGTCGAGCCGGTGCCCGGCTCTTTGGTCAACGTGCGGTTGGGGGCGATGTCGGTCGGAACCCGGGCGAAGGCCAGTGCGGGCAGGGCGATAATCAGCGCCATACAGCCGTAGCTGTAGATAAAGGCGCTGTGGATGGCCGGGCTATCGGCCACCACCTGATGATGAGCAAAGCTGCCGATCAGGATCCCGGCAATACTGACGCCCAGGCTCATGGAAAGCTGCATTACCATCGACAGCAGGCTGTTGCCGCTGCTGGCCAGCCGATCGGGCAGATCCTGCAGCGTCAGGGTATTCATGGCGGAGAAACGCAGGGAGTTTACCATCCCCTGGAAGAACAGCACTACCGGCAGCAGATACACCCAGCCCAGCATGGCTACCAGTGGGAAACTCAGGGTGACCAGCGCCAGCATCAGCGTGGCGGCTACCAGCACGTTACGGTAGCCATAGCGGTTAACGACCTGTACCACGATGCGCTTCATGCCCATGCTGCCGATGATCATCGGGATCATCATCAGCCCGGCGTGGAACGGGGAGAATCCCATGCCGATCTGTAGAAATAGCGGAGTCATAAACGGCAACATACCGCTGCCAATGCGCCCCAACAGGCTACCGGTCAGGCCGACGCGGTAGGTTTCCGTCTTGAATAATCGTAGGGAGAACAGGGCCCGGCTGTTACCACGGGCGTGCCACCAGTAGCCAGCCAGCGCTGCGCAACCCATCGCCACCAGCCCGGTGATGGTGGCAGAAGAAAGCCCCATACCTTTATGCCCGTCGAGCGCCAGCGTCAGCGTGGCCATGCCGATCGCCAACATGATAAAGCCGCTGATATCGAAGCGTCGGGTCTGCATAGTGTAATTGGGCATCAGCAGCGCGGTGGCGATAGCTCCGGCGATACCGACGGGAATGTTGATCAGGAAGATCCAGTGCCAACTGGCGTATTGCACCAAAAAGCCACCCAGCGCCGGGCCCATCAACGGGCCGATCTGGCCGGGTAGGGTGACGAAGGTCATCGCCGCCATATACTGCTCGCGTGGCACGATTTTCATCACCGTCAGCCTGCCAACCGGTACCATCATCGCGCCACCGATACCTTGTATTACGCGGGAGGCTACCAGCTCGCTGAGGGTTTCCGAACGGGCACACAGGATTGAGCCGAGCGTGAACAGCACGATGGCGCTGAAGAACACCCGTTTGACGCCTACCCGATCCGCCAACCAGCCGCTGGCAGGCAGCATCACCGCCACCGTCAGCACATAGGAGACAATCACCGACTGCATGCGCAGTGGGTTTTCCCCCAGGCTGGCGGCCATGGAGGGCAACGCGGTATTGACGATGGTGGTATCCAGCGTCTGCATAAAGAAGCCAAACGCCACGATCCACAGCTGCCATTGCACCGAGGTAGAGCCTATCGGGGCACTTGGTTTGATGTTCATCTCATTGGCTCTTTATCTCTCATGTTGCTGCCGGTTAGTGAGGCAGCGGTGCCAGTTTTTTGCCACGACGGAACTTCATCTGTAGGCGGTCGAAATACAGATAGATCACCGGAGTGGTATACAGCGTCAACAATTGGCTCATTATCAGGCCCCCGGCGATGGTGATCCCCAGCGGTTGGCGCAGTTCTGCCCCGTCACCGCTCGACAGCACCAGCGGCAATGCCCCGAACAGGGCTGCCAACGTCGTCATCATGATGGGGCGAAAACGCAGCAGGCAAGCCTGGAAGATCGCCTCACGGGCACTGATCCCACCGTTGCGTTGTGCATCCAGGGCAAAGTCGACCATCATGATGGCGTTCTTTTTGACGATACCAATCAACAGCATAATACCTATTAGCGCAATCAGGCTAAAGGGCGCGCCAAACAGCTCCAGCGCCAACAATGCCCCGACGCCGGCAGAAGGCAGCGTGGACAGAATGGTCAGCGGATGGATGTAGCTCTCATACAGGATCCCCAGCACGATATACACCGTGGCGATAGCCGCCGCGATCAGGAACAGCTGTGACTTCAGCGTTTCCTGGAATACCTGGGCGGTACCGGCAAACGAACCCCGCACGGTGGAAGGTACGCCCAACTGGGTCATGGTGCGTTCGACGGCCGCCGTCGCTTCGGACAGACTGCCGCCGTCCGGCAAGTTGAACGAGATGGTCGAAGCTGCCGACAGACCCTGATGGTTGACCGACAGCGGAGCGTTGGCTGGCCGCCATTGGGCAAAGTAAGATAGTGGGATCGCCTGGCCAGTGCTGTTAATCACAAACATTTTATCCAGCGAGCTGACGTCCTGGGTATACGGCGGAGCGACTTCCATCACCACTTTGTACTGGTTGAGCGGCTGATAAATGGTGGAGATCTGGCGCTGGCCGAAAGCGTTGTTGAGCAGGTTGTTGGCGTCACTAACTGAAATGCCCAGCCGCGACATGGTTTCGCGATCGTAGGTCAAATCCATTTCCGAGCCTTTGTCCTGCTGATCGGAGTTGACGTCCGCCAGCTCCGGCAGTGCTGCCAGTGCAACCCGGATCTTCGGCTCCCATTCGCGCAGTGCGCCCAGATCGTCGGCCAACAGCGTGTATTGGTAACTGGCGTTGGCCTGTCTGCCGCCGACGCGGATATCCTGCACCGCCATCAGGAACAGGCTGGCTCCCGGCTCTTTCGCCAGCTTGGCACGCAGGCGGGCAATCACCTTCTGGGCGTCATCGGTACGTTCCGACAGCGGTTTGAGGGAAATAAACATCGAGCCGCTGTTGGTGCGTGAACCGCCGGTGAAACCAGTGACGTTATCCACGTCCTTGTCTTCCCGGACGATCCGCATAAAGTCTTGCAGTTTGACGCTCATCGCCTGGAACGAAATGCTCTGGTCGGCCTGGATAAAGCCCATCAGGCGTCCGGTATCCTGCTCGGGGAAGAAGGTTTTGGGAATACTGATATACAGCCAGACGTTGATGGCGATGGTGGCCAGGAACACTGCCAATACCCAGCGCGAATGGCCCAACACCCAGTTGAGCGAACGTCCATAACCCTGTTGCAACCCCAGCAACAGGCGGCCAAAACCCCGGATACGTCGCTGTTCACGCGCGGGCTGGTAACGCAGCAGGTAGGCGCACATCATCGGCGTCAGCGTCAGTGAAACCAGCAGTGAAAGCCCGATCGAGACCGACAGCGTCACGGCAAATTCGCGGAATAGCCTCCCCGGCAAACCGGCCATAAACAGTAATGGTATAAACACCGCCACCAGCGATACGCTCATGGAAAGCACGGTGAAACCAACCTCTCGCACCCCTTGCAGGGCGGCCTTGATCGGTTTCATTCCGGCCTCGACGTGGCGCGAAATGTTTTCCAGCACCACGATGGCGTCATCCACCACAAAACCGGTGGCGATGGTCAGCGCCATTAACGACAGGTTATTCAGGCTGAAGCCGCACAGGTACATGGCGGCAAACGAACCAATCAAGGATACCGGCACGGCCACTGCAGGGATCAGCGTCGCGCGGCCAGAACGCAGGAAGATAAACACCACCAGGATCACCAGGCCGATGGCGATCACCAGGGATTGCTCCACCTCAGCCAACGAGGCACGGATCGTTGGTGAACGATCCTGGGCGATACTCAATTCGATCGAGGCGGGGATGTTCTCTTGCAGCGCGGGCAACTCGGCGCGGATACGATCCACGGTTTCAATGATATTGGCGTCGGGGGCGCGGCTGATGGCCAGAATGATGGCCGGTTTGGCGTTGGTCATCCCGGCGTTGCGTACGTCCTGCACCGAATCGATGACGTTGGCCACGTCACTCAGGCGCACCGCGGCACCATTGTTGTAGTGGATGACCAACGGCTGGTAAGCCGCCGCGGTTTTCAGTTCGTCGTTGGCCTGGATCTGCCAGCGTTGCTGTGGGTCATCTACCGCGCCTTGTGGGCGGCGCACGTTGGCGTTGGCGATGGTTTGCCGCACCGCATCCAGTGAGATCCCCTGATTAAACAGAGCGCCGGGATTGAGTTCCACGCGAACGGCAGGCAAGGAGCTGCCGCCGACCGAGACATCGCCCACCCCCTCAGTCTGGGCAATCTTCTGCGCCAGCTGCGTCGAAGCGAAGTCATACAACTGCCCTTGGTTGTAGGTATCCGAAGTCAGCGTCAGGATCATGATCGGCGCGTCGGACGGATTGACCTTGCGGTAGGTTGGGCGGCTTGGCATACCGGTAGGCAACAGGCTTTGGGCGGCGTTAATCGCCGCCTGTACGTCACGCGCTGCCCCGTTGATATCGCGATCGAGATCGAACTGCAAAATCACCCGTGTGCTGCCGAGCGAGCTCATCGAGGTCATCTCATTGACCCCGGCGATGCGGCCTAATGCACGTTCCAACGGCGTAGCCACTGAGGATGCCATGGTCTCTGGATCGGCACCCGGCAAGGAAGCACTGATGGAGATCACCGGGAAATCCACCTGCGGCAATGGCGACACCGGTAGCAGCTTAAAGCCAATTATCCCGGCGATAGCGATCGCCAGCGTCAGCAGCGTGGTGGCGACCGGCCGATAGATAAACAGGGCGAAGAATTTCACGGCAACTCCTGCGGCTCTGGCTGGCGGCGAGTGTTGCGCGCCAATTTATCAAACAGCAGGTAAATCACCGGCGTGGTGAACAGCGTCAGGATCTGGCTCATCACCAGACCACCGACCATACAGACGCCCAGCGGACGGCGTAGTTCGGCCCCGACGCCGGTACTCAGCATCAGTGGCAATGCCCCCAGCAGTGCGGCCAGCGTGGTCATCAGTATTGGCCGGAAACGCAGCAGGCAAGCCTGATAGATGGCGTCGTACGGAGTCATCCCTTGTTCACGCTCGGCGGCCAGCGCAAAGTCGATCATCATGATGGCGTTCTTTTTGACGATGCCGATCAGCAAGATGATGCCGATAATGGCGATCACATCCAGTTCATGGCCGGACAGCATAAGCGCCAGCAGCGCCCCGACACCGGCAGTCGGCAGGGTGGAAAGGATGGTCACCGGGTGGATAAAGCTCTCATACAGCACGCCCAGCACGATATACATCGCCACCACCGCCGCCAGGATCAGCCATAGCGTGCTACCAAGCGCGGCCTGGAACGCCAACGTGGCGCCCTGGAACTGGGTAGTGATATCTTTCGGCATGTTGAGGTCTTTCTCTGCCTGAGTGATCGCCTCCACCGCTTCCCCGAGCGAGTAATTACCGGCCACGTTGAATGACACCGTGGCGGACGGGAACTGATCGAGATGGTTGATCGACAGCGGACCGAAGCGCTCTTCTACTTTGGCAATGGTGTTCAGTGGCACGATGGTGCCGTTGCTGCTGGTCAGCCGGATATTATTTAACGCGCTAAGCCCCGGCGTGGTGGAGACATCATGTTCCAGCACCACCCGATATTGGTTGGCCTGGGTGTAAATGGTCGAGATCAGGCGCTGCCCGAAGGCATTATACAGCGCGCTATCGACATCGCTCATGGTGATGCCAAGGCGTGAGGCCGAGTCTCGATCCACATTCACATAGGCCACCAACCCCTGATCCTGCCAGTTGCTGGTTACTTCGCTCAGTTGCGGTGCCTGCTGCAATTCGGCCATTAGCTTCGGTACCCACAGGCTGAGATCATCCAGCGACATGGCCTGTAGGGTGAACTGGTACTGAGTACGGCTCACTTGGGTATCGATAGTCAGATCCTGCACCGGTTGCAGATAGAGTTTCACACCGGGGAACTGTGTTGTCTGTTGTTGCAGGCGGGCAATGATCGCCGGGATGCGATCGCTACGTTCACTCAGCGGCTTCAGGTTGATCTGCAAACGGCCACTGTTGAGCGTAGCGTTACTGCCATCCACACCGACAAAGGAGGTCAGGCTTTCTACCGCCGGATCCTTGAGGATTTCGGCTGCCACCTGCTGCTGGCGTTCGGCCATATTGCTGAATGAAACGCTCTGCGGCGCTTCCAACGTGCCCTGGATGATGCCGTTGTCCTGCACCGGGAAGAAGCCTTTCGGCATCAGTAGGTACAGCAACACGGTCAGTGCCATGGTGCCGAAGACGACGCCTAACGTCAGCCATTGATGGTTCAGCACCACTTTCAGCCATACGCCGTACTGGGCGATCACCCGGTCAAAGAAGCGCTCAGAGGCGCGAGAGAAACGGTTTTGCTTACGCAGCGACTCATGGCTGAGCATGCGGGCACACATCATCGGCGTCAGCGTCAGCGAGACCAGTGCGGAAATCAGGATCGCCACAGCCAGCGTCACGGCAAACTCGCGGAACAGACGGCCAACGATATCGCCCATGAACAGCAGCGGGATCAGCACTGCCACCAGCGAGAAGGTCAGCGAGATAATGGTAAAGCCGATCTCTCCGGCCCCTTTCAGTGCCGCATCGAGTGGCTTTTCGCCTTTTTCGATATAGCGGGAGATGTTCTCGATCACCACGATGGCGTCATCCACTACAAAGCCGGTGGCGATGGTCAGCGCCATCAACGTCAGGTTGTTGATGGAAAAATCGAGGAAATACATGGCGGCAAAGGTGCCCACCAGGGAAAGCGGGACCGCCACGCTTGGGATAATGGTGGCCGGAACGTTACGCAGGAAGACGTAGATGACCATGATCACCAGGGCGATCGCCAGTAACAGCTCAAACTGCACGTCGTTGACCGAGGCGCGGATGGTGGTAGTGCGGTCGGTCAACACTTTCACATCCACCGACTTTGGCAGGCTCTTGATCAGCTCTGGCAGCATCTCGCGGATGCTGTCGGCGGTGGTGATTACGTTGACGCCCGGCTGGCGCTGAATATTCAGCACGATGGCCTGCTCTTTATTGGCCCAGGCCGCCAGACGGTTGTTTTCAGCCCCTTGCTCAATGGTGGCGATATCTTGCAGGCGGATAGCCGCGCCGTTCTGATAGGCGATAATCAGCTGGCGGTAATCCTCGGCGGTTTTCATCTGATCGTTGGCGGATAGCGTGACCGAACGCGTCGGGCCGTCCAGGCTACCTTTGGCTGAGTTGACGTTGGCGTTACTGATGGCGGTGCGAATGGTTTCGCTATCGAGCCCATAGGCGGCGACCGCCGTGGCATTGAGTTTCACCCGCACGGCCGGACGTTGACCACCGGAAATGGTGACCAGACCGACCCCGGTGACCTGAGAAATCTTTTGCGCCACCCGAGTTTCCACCATGTCTTCTACCTGGGTCATCGGCATGGCGGTTGAGGTGACGGCCAGCGTCAGAATAGGCGGATCGGCAGGGTTAACCTTGCTGTAAATCGGCGGGTAGGGCAGATCGCTGGGCAGCAGGTTGGTGGCGGCATTGATGGCCGCCTGTACTTCCTGTTCGGCAACGTCCAGCGGCAGTTCAAGCTGGAATTGCAGGGTGATCACCGATGCGCCGCCGGAACTCTGTGAAGCCATCTGCTTAAGGCCGGACATCTGGCCGAACTGGCGCTCCAGCGGTGCGGTGATCGCCGAAGTGACCACGTCTGGACTGGCACCAGGGTAGAGTGTGACGATCTGGATGGTGGGGTAATCCACTTCCGGTAAGGCGGAAACCGGCAGTGAACGATAGCCGATAATCCCGGCCAACAGGATCGCCAACATAAATAGCGTGGTGGCAACCGGACGCAGAATAAACAGGCGGGAAGGCCCGCCACCGCTATGAGGAGGCATCGACTGCATCAGGAATTCCCCTGAGGTTTGCCGCGGTGTTTCGGTGGTTCCGTGGTTGGTGCGGCAGCGGTGTTATGAGGCGTCACCACCTCAACCTGCATGCCGTCGGTCAGACGATCGATACCATCGGTAACGACGCGGTCGCCCACATTGACGCCGGTGCTAATCACCACCTGCTGGCTATCCTGAATACCGGCGGTCACCAGATGTTTGCTGACCTTGTTGTCTGCGCTCAGGATCCAGACGAAGTTGCCTTCGTTGCCCATTTGCAGCGCAGCGGTCGGGATCACCACCGCATTTTGCAGGGTGGCGACCTTCAGGCGGGCGTTAACGAACTGATTGGGGAACAGCGCATCGTCTTGGTTAGCGAAGCGAGCCTTCAGTTTGATGGTACCCGTCGCGACATCGATCTGGTTATCCAGGCTCAATAATTCCCCGGTGGTTAACAGTTGCTGATTGGTGCGATCCCAGGCTTCAACGCTTACCGTGCCCGCCTTCTGTGCTTTGACCAGATCGGCGATATTGCTCTCAGGCAGGGTGAATACCACATCGATCGGATGCGTTTGGGTGATCACCACAATGCCGGTGGTGCTGCCGCTGGCGATGTAATTGCCCACATCCACCAATTTCAGCCCCACGCGGCCATCAATTGGCGCAGTGATCTTGCTGTAGGTTATTTGCAGCTTGGCGCTGTCGACCGCGCCTTGATCGGCCTTGATCGCTCCTTCGGTCTGGCGTACCAGCGACTCCTGGGTATCCAGCTCCTGGCGTGAGACCAGATTGGTTTTTGCCAACTGCTGGTAACGGGCTAGGTCGCGTTTGGCATTGGCCAACGTTGCCTGATCTTTGGCTAACTGCCCCAGTGCCTGGGTTAATTGCACTTCGTAAGGACGTGGGTCGATCTCAACCAGCAAATCGCCAGCTTTGACCTGCTGGCCTTCAGTAAAGTGGATGGCCATTAGTTGGCCATCGACACGGCTGGTCACGGTGACGGTATTGGCTGCGATGGCGGTACCTAACCCAGAGAGGAAACGTGGCACACTTTGCTCTACGGCGGTGGCTGCCTGTACCGGAGACATCGGGGCGCCTCGTCTACCACCGGCCCTACCTGCGGCACCTGCTGGGCTTGAGCCCGCCTGGTGTGCACCTGGCGCTGCGTCGGTAGCTTGTGGCGCGCTAAAGTGGCGCCAGAGCAGAATGGCGGCAAGTACCGCGATTACGATGGCCAGTAGGCGCAGTAACAGTGAGCGGCGTTTTGATTTTGTATTCATGACGTTGAACATTCTCTCCAGAGACAGTCGTGCGGGCAATCAATTGCCAAAAGTGATACTCCTTACAGGATACTAGTTTAGCGAGCAGGCGCGGTGTAAAAATGAAGGAAATATGGAGGAAACGTCAGGTTTATCGGAGGAGAATGTCTATTTAACCGAAACTACGCTTATCTATACATTTTCTGACATATAACCGATTGGTTTTAGCATTCCGGCCGTTTTCGCGCTAATAATTCAGGGGACATTTTCCCTTTTCCCTCAGGAGCAACATCATGAGCAAGAAAGAGCTGGGCCGTTCCGGCATTCTGGTTCCACCGCTGACTTTTGGCGGCAACGTATTTGGTTGGACGGCTGATGCTGCTACATCTTTCAGCCTGCTGGATGCGCTGGTGGCCAATCAGCTGAATTTTATCGATACCGCCGACGTTTATTCGAGTTGGGCGCCGGGCAATCAAGGTGGTGAATCGGAAACGGTGATCGGTAACTGGCTGAAGAAAAGCGGCAAGCGCGATCAGGTGATCATTGCGACCAAAGTGGGCAAACCGATGGGTGAGGGCAAGCAAGGCCTGTCACCGCGCTATATTCGTCAGGCGGTCGAAGCTTCATTGCGCCGTTTGCAAACCGATTATATCGATCTTTATCAGTCCCATGATGATGATCAGGACACTCCGCTGGCGGAAACCCTGGCGGCGTTCGATGAACTGATCAAGGCCGGGAAAGTGCGAGCCATTGGCGCTTCCAACTATCAGGCGGATCGGCTGGTGGAAGCGTTGAAAGTCAGTGAGCAGAACGGGTTGGCGCGTTATGAAACCCTGCAACCGGAATACAATCTGTATGCCCGTGAAGGCTACGAACAAGCGCTGGAAGCGGTGGCGCAGCAGCATGACTTGGGAGTGATCAACTTCTTCTCGTTGGCCAGCGGCTTCCTGACCGGCAAATATCGCAGCGAGCAGGATGTGGGTAAAAGCCAGCGTGGGGATACTATCGTGTCACGTTATCTGAACCCGCGCGGTTTCCGCATTCTGGCGGCGCTCGATCTGCTGGCGGAGAAACACCAGACCACACCCGCACAGATCTCGTTGGCCTGGCTGATCGCCCGCCCGAGTATCACCGCGCCGATCGTCAGTGCCACCTCGCTAGCCCAGTTGGATGAGCTGGTGAGTGCAACACGCCTGCAATTGACTGCCGAGGATATCAAGGCGTTGGATGAAGCGAGCGCCTGGTAATTCTCTTCTGGACAAGGCTAGTCGATCCCCCTCACCCCAACCCTCTCCCACAGGGAGAGGGAGTTGTTAGCCCCTGCTCTTTTGGAAGTAAAGAGTTCGCATCAGTAAATCCGATTGCTCCTCATCCAAAGTAGATCACTATCATTTCAAACATACTCGATCGGTCCCCTCTCCCTGCGGGAGAGGGTTAGGGTGAGGGGGAAAATGTGGCTAATTCAAATGTTAGCGAGATTTCCGATACAATACATGCGTACGTAACGGATCGCCCGGCGGTAAGCGGGGATGCTCGAAGGTTTCACCGCTGAAGGTCATCCCGATACGTTCCATCACCCGGCGAGAAGGAAGATTGATTTCAGCGGTAAAAGACACCACCTCTGGCAGTTTCAACGTATTGAACGCCACGTCCAGCGCGCCATGTGCTGCTTCACTGGCATAGCCTTTACCCCAATACTCTTTCGCCAACCGCCAGCCAATTTCCACACAGGGTGAGCAGGGGAGATCGTCACCGGGAACGGATAGCCCGACAAAGCCGATAAAGGCTGCCTGCTGCTTCACCTCAACGGCCCACAGCCCCCAACCGTGCTGTTGCATAAATTGACGTATGCGGCTGGCTTGAGCGTCACTTTCCGCTCGGCTGAGGGGAGCCGGGAAGTATTTCATCACCTCGGGATCGGCATTCAGCGCGGCAAAAGCGGGTAGATCGCTATCCTGCCAGCCACGCAGTAGCAATCGGGGTGTATCAAAAGTGATCAGGGTCATGAGAGCTCCATTGTCAGGGACGTGGACCGCCCCTGTGTGGATCAACGAAACAGCGTCTGCGCCCAGCGTGCCAACCCGGCGGTGACCGAGCCAAAATCGTTGCCGCCGACGATCGGGATCCCCGGCAGTTGCTGTTGCAGAGCGGTACGCAGCAGCGGTGAACGTGCGCTACCGCCGGTCAGGTAAATAACCTGTGGCGTACTTTGGCTGGTAGCCAACGCGGCGGTGACTTGTTCCTGAATGCGCAGCAATGGCTGGGCAATCGAGTCGGCCAACTGCGTCTGGCTGATGATTTCGGCCAGCTCCGGTTGCACAAAGCCCAATTGGGCGCTGATGCTTTCCTGCCCAGACAAGGCGATTTTACTCTCTTCCGCCGCCCGCACCAGCCGATAGCTCAAACGTTGCTGGTGCACTTTCAGCAGGCGTTTGACCTTTTCGGGTTCGGCAGCGTCACGGATCAGATCGCGCAGCATACGGCCATTGGCGGTGCTGTAGAAATCGATTTGCGCCGGAACATCGTTGGTCGCCACCGCATTCCAGTAGGGTAATGCAGGCATGGCGATGCCTTTCTCGGTTTCGCCGCCCATGCCGAACAGCGGCATCAGCTGTTTGAACGCCAGCATGATATCCAGATCGTTACCGCCCACGCGGCAACCGCTGTGTCCCAGCAGACTCTGTTGACGATCGGCACGATCGCGCCATTGTGGTCCCATCAGAAGTACCGAGCAGTCGGTGGTACCGCCGCCGATATCGACCACCAGCACGGTTTTCTCTTCGCTCAGCGTCGCCTCAAAGTCCAGCCCGGCGGCAACCGGCTCGAACTGGAACTCGATCTCTTTGAAACCTGCCCGTTGTGCAGCGCGGTGTAAAATTCCCTGCGCCTGCTGGTTGGCATCTTCACCGCCAGTGCCCTGGAAGTTGATCGGGCGGCCAATCACGGCCTGATCGATACTGGCCTGTAACACGCCTTCCGCCTGGCGCTTGATGTGGAACATCATGGCGCACACCAGATCTTCAAACAGTGCAATCTGCTGCGGCTTCAGGCCGTTAGCGCCCAGGAAGGATTTCGGCGAACGGACGAAATACACTTCTTCCGGATCTTCGACGTAGTGGGCCAGTGCCTGTAGACCGAACAACACGCTATCGCCGTTGACCGGAATATCTTCTTCGCGGTTGAAGGTGATGGCGCGGCGCAGCAACTGCTGGTTTTCCTCGCTGCCGGTGGGCACTTGCCAGTGACGATGCAGGCACTCACTTACCGCCTCACGCGTCGGCGCACACAGCATTGAAGGGAGGTACGGCTCGTTATTTTCTAACGTCAGTAATTCCGGGCCGTTGTCGCGCATAACTGCGACCGAACAGTTGGCGGTGCCATAGTCGAAGCCAATAAACATTTTCATTCCCCATGCCGATGAAGGGGGGCGACTTTACCCGAGACTGGCCTGCTGAGCAACGAGTGGGCCGCTAACTGGCGAAAAATTTAGCGGTAATCGCAGCAGCAGGGATAATCGGATTGGAGTATTGTCAAACAGGTTAATGTCCGATTCCCGCACGTCAGCCACAGGGTCGAGCGCCATAATGAACAAAAAACTGACTCCGAGCGATGCCATGAACAATCAACAACAGGCGCTGTATAGCGCACTGAGTGCACGTGACCGCAAGTTTGACGGGCGATTTTTTGTCGGTGTTTCCTCCACCGGTATCTATTGCAGGCCGGTATGCAGCGCCCGTACGCCGAAAATCGAAAATTGTACGTTTTACCCCAGCGCCGCTGCCGCCGAACTGGCTGGTTTTCGCCCTTGCCTGAAATGCCGACCCGAATTGGCTCCGGGACTGGCGTTGATCGATCTTGGAAATCGCTATGCTCAGGTTGCAGTGCAGCTGATAGAACAGGGTTATCTTTCCGAGCACAGCTGTGAACAGCTCGCCACTCGCCTGGGGATTTCAGATCGCCATCTGCGGCGTATTTTTGCCGAGCAGTTCGGTGCCTCTCCCATCGATTACGCCCAGTCGCATCGCCTGTTACAGGCCAAACGACTGCTGGCGGATACCGATCTGCCGTTGAGCGAGGTGGCATTTGCTGCCGGGTTTGGTAGCCTGCGGCGTTTCAATGAGCTGTTTAAAGCCCGCTATCGCCTGATCCCTTCGGCCTTACGTAGTACCACTGGCCGCAGCGATCGTGCCGCCACCAGCGGGCTGGTGTTTCATCTGGGCTATCGGCCACCTTACGACTGGTCGCGCATGTTGGGCTTCTTGCAGGCGCGTGCGGTCAGCGGTGTGGAAAGCGTGGTTGGGCAACAGTATTGCCGTTCCATCGCGGTGAATCAGGCTGGCGTTGATTATTGCGGTTGGGTCAGCGTCCAGCCGGAAGAGGCGCGTAATCGGGTGCGGGTGGAAATTGCCCCGTCACTCAGCCGGGTGACGACCGAAGTGCTGCGACGCATTCGTCAACTGTTCGATCTGGATGCCGCACCAGACCGTATTTGCGAGGCGTTGGGCGAGCTGGCGGCGGATGCCCCCGGTTTACGCTTGCCAGGCTGTGTCAGCAGCTTTGAGCAGGCCACTCGTGCCGTGTTGGGGCAGTTGGTCAGCGTCAAAATGGCGGCCACCTTTGCCGGGCGGATGGCGGAGCGTTGGGGAACGGCACTGGATCAACCGTATGGCGATATTACTCATGTGTTTCCGCAGGCGGCGCGGGTCGCCCAACTGGAGCCGGAAGATCTGCGTCCATTGGGGGTTCAACTGAAGCGTGCGGCGGCGCTGATTGAAATAGCCCGCAGGGTGACAGAAGGGCGTTTGCAGCTGGATAACGTGCTGGATATCGAACAGGGCATCAAGGATCTGACCGCATTGCCGGGGATAGGCAGTTGGACCGCCAACTATATCGCCATGCGGGCCTGGTCATGGCCGGACGTTTTTCTGGCGGGGGACTATCTGATCAAACAGCGTTTTCCCGGCATGACGCCACGCCAGATTGAACGCTATGCCGAACGCTGGCGGCCTTGGCGTTCTTACGCCACCTTGCATCTGTGGCATAACGATCGTTGGGCACCCTCAACGGACGCCGAAGTAGCCGCCGCTGAGTAGGTCGTTCAGCGGCAGTTCGAGCGCAATCGTGTCGCCGTCTACCAGATCGATACCGATCGCCGTCAACGCACTCAGCGTGACTTGCTGATGCGCGGGTCCTGCCAGCGTTTGGGCCTGAACCCGATGTGCCGCACCGTGCAGCATGGAAACCATCAACTCATCCATCTGATTACAGTGCACGTCGGTAATAAAGCGTTCGTCGATGCGAATGTAATCAATGGTCTGGCCGTTCAAGTGATCGAAGGCGTTGAGATTACGGCCAAAACCATTGACGATCAGCTTGCAGCCCTGTGCCTGCAAACTACGTATGAAGGCACCCCCGTCATCGGGATGATCGAGAACGATGGTTTCATCTACCATCAGATACAACGTACTGGCCGGTAGCCGCGAAGCTGCCAGTTGCTCGCGCAAATAATTTTGAAAATCAAGATCGAGCACGCTGTCCGTGGCTAGTGGCAGAGTGATGGCCGTTCCTTTATGAAGCAGGGCCTCCGCGTGCCTCGTTAGCACCTGATTTACCAGCCAGCGATCGATGTCTGGCAGCAGACCGTAAAGCTGGGCAGCGGCGAAGAACGCCTCGGAGGTCAACATACGCTCATCAGGCGGGGTGACATGCATTTTTAGCTGGTAGAAACAGACCGCCTGGGGGGTTCTAGGTGGAGAAGCCGCCCTGACACGTAACAACAGCTGCTGATTATCGATAATATTCAGTACTTCCTGGCGCGTCAGCAATTCATGCTGGCGTTCCATCTGCTGTTTTTGCCGGGCTTCATAAATATAAACCTGCCCGCGACCGTGATGTTTGGCGGTGTAACAGGCGATATCTGCCTGCGCCAACAGTTCGCTGCTCTTGCCGCTGGTAGCGCCAATTTGCGTAATGCCAGCACTGGCACCGACATGATAAATTTTGCCTGCCCAGTAGAAAGGATGCTCCCCAATCTGCGAGATCATCTGCTGTACAAGTATCTTGGCCTGTTCCAGCGAACAGTCGAACAGGATCAGGCCGAATTCGTCGCCACCGAGTCTTGCCAGGCAATCGCTGTTACGCAGTTGGCGTTGCATCAACTGGCCTATTTCCCTGAGTAATGCGTCACCCGCCGCGTGTCCGGCGCTGTCGTTAACCGCCTTGAATCTATCGAGATCGAGGAACACCAGCGAATGCTGTTGTTGATGATCGGACGCGCTGGCAATGGCACCCTTCAGCCGTTTCTCGAAGCTGGTACGGTTTTGCAGGTTGGTCAAAGCATCGTGAGAGGCGTTGTAGCTGAGCTTTTTCATCAGTTCGCGTGAGGCGCTGACGTCCTGCAACACCATCACCGCCCCCATCACCTCGCCCTCAATGGTTTTCAGTGGCGATACCGACTGTTGGACGTCGAAGCGGCGGCCATCGCGGCTGTGCAGTACCAGTGCGTACTCTGCAGGTAGGGGCTTGCCCTCTTGCAGGCAGGATTGTACTGGATTTTCCACCTCTGGGCCGTCTTTACCATTGGTCATCCGTACTACACCATTGATCGGCATTCCGAGTGCCAACTCCAGCGTCCAACCACACATCTGTTCGGCTATCGGGTTCATAAAGGTGATGCGCATGTCGCGATCGGTGGAGATCACCCCTTCGCCGATGGCGTCCAGCGTAATGTGCAAGCGTTCCTTCTCTTCATGCAGCGCTTCGGCCAGCGATTTGATTTCTGTCATATCGATATTGGTACCGATCATGCGCTTCGGCTCACCGTGCTCATCCATAATGGTATTACCCTGGCCGCGAATATGGCGAATGCCCCCCAGCCGGGTTTTGATGCGGAACTCCATGACAAACGGCCGGTGCCGGTCGGTGAGCGTCGCCATTTGCCGCCCGATGCGCTCGCGATCCTCTTCCAACAACAAGGAACTCCACAATGCCAGGGTGGGCGTTTGGTCCGGCGTCAGTTCGTACAGCTCAAACATCCGTTTGTCCCAGGTGAGCTTATCCCCGTCGAGCATCCATTCCCATACGCCGATCCCTCCAGCCTGATTGGCTAGTGTAATGCGTTCCACCAGGCTGCGGTTTTCCGCCTCGGTACGTTTTAGCTCGTTGATGTCTTCTACTTGAGAAATAAAGTACAGCGGCTGGCCTTGGGGATCGCGCACCAGTGAAACCGCCAGCAACGTCCAGACGCTTTCACCATCGCTGCGGATATAGCGTTTTTCCATGGTATAGCTGCTGATATGGCCATCAAGCAGATCTTGTAACTGTGTCAGGTCGGCATTTAAATCATCGGGGTGGGTGATTTCCTGGAACGTCAGACGGCGCAGGTTTTCCGGGGCATAGCGCAGCAGTTTGCACAGGGCCTGATTGACCTGTAGCCATTTCCCTTCTGGTGACACCAGGGCCATGCCGATGGCGGAATACTCCAAGGCATTGCGAAAGCGCGCTTCGCTCTCCACGATATGCCCTTTTTCCACCCGGAACGCATGCATCACCATCGCCATGGCGTGGGCCGGGATCAGGATCAACATCAGTGGCAGGTAGATTTCCACATCGCTTAAAAACCGCCCGCGGTCCAGAAAATGCAGCAGCCCGAGCGAGATCATCACCGTAATCATTAGCGTAGTGGTAAAACAGATGATAAAGGCTTCGAGCCGTGGCAGGCCGATGGCGGCCCACAATAACGGCAGGATCACGAAGGTAAAGGGGAAGGGCAGATGGGTTAGCGCCAGATAGCTGAAGGCCAGGGTCCCCATCATCGCCAACAGCAGCTCGAACAGATTCAAGTTGGCCAACATCGAACGGCGATAAACCAGACCTATCGGGGCCAGGGCCAGCACGCCAATCGCTTCGGAAATAAACCAGGTACTGAACGGCTTCCAGAACGCCTGACCTGCCTCGGGACCAGCGTGGCAGCCAGCAACGCGCTGAACATGGGCGTGAAGATCACCGCGCAGACGACAAATTTCACCCAACTGGCCAAGCCGTTTAGCGGATCGTTGGGTTGCAGGATCCGCCGCAGCAGTAAGGTACAGACGCTGGCTTCCAGCAAGTTGATCAACGTCAGTTTGACGGGGAACCAACTGGGGCCGAACAGCGCAAAACTGGCGGAGCAGATGGCGATACCGCTAAGGAGCAAGGGCAGCGGCCAATTGCGCGGAGGTAGATGGTACAACACCATGACGATCGCCGCCGTCGGGAACCACAGCGGGGTAAAATGGCTGGATTCCGCAGACAGCGTCAGGCACAGGTAGGCCAGCAGAAATACCACTATCGCGCTCAGCAACGAGTGAGTGAACAAGGTACCTTTTGCTTTGATTGGGGGCTGCGCTGCGCTGAGATCCATCGGTAACCTTCACTGAGCTATTGACTACGAATAACCTGCCGCATGTGACTAATCAGAGGGTAGTACAGCGCGCGAGGAATACCTATTCAATTATATACTCAACCTCTAACAAGGCGCACCATTGCGCTCGATTTGGTACACCTCACTCCAACCCTCTCCCACAGGAAGAGGGAGCCGAACGTGTTACCCATTGGCATCCGTACTTTACTGAGATTTCTCATCAGTCTCAAAACGTAGGGTCGCAGCATGCTGCGACCGTTTGGTTAACCAATCTATTAAAGCAGGAAAATCGTCGCCAGCCCCAGGAAGATAAAGAAGCCGCCGGTATCGGTCAGGGCGGTGATCAGTACGCTGGAGCCCACGGCAGGGTCACGCCCCAGTTTGATCATGGTCATCGGTATGATCACCCCCATCAGCGCCGCGACCAGCAGGTTGAGCATCATCGCCAGCGTCATCACGCCCCCCATCGCCAGATCGCCATACAGCAGATAGGTGACGAACCCCATGATGCCGCCCCAGACCACGCCGTTGATGATGGCGACACCCAGTTCTCTGAACAACAGGCGTGAAATGTTACCTTCTTCGATCTGGTGCAGCGCCAGAGCGCGCACAATCATGGTAATGGTCTGGTTACCGGTATTACCGCCGATACCGGCAACGATCGGCATCAACGCGGCCAGTGCCACCAATTGTGAAATGGTGTGTTCAAACAGGCCAATCACCCTGGAGGCGACAAACGCGGTACACAGATTGATCGCCAGCCAGGCCCAACGGGTTTTCACCGCCTTGCTGACCGGGGCAAACACGTCTTCTTCCGGGCTTAACCCCCCCATACGACGCAGGGTGGTGTCGCTCTCTTCGTTAACCACGTCAACGATCTCTTCGATGGTCAACCGGCCCATCAGTTTGCCTTTGGCATCAATTACCGGGGCGCTGATCAGGTCATAACGTTCGAACGCGCTGGCCGCGGATTCGGCTTTGTCTTCGGGCTGAAAGGTGGTGGGATCGCTGTCCATCACCTTAAACACCGGAGTTTGCGGATCGTTAAGCAGAATTGCGGTCAGCGGCAGTTCGCCTAGCAGAGTATTTTTCCGATCGGTGACGAAGATTTTGTCCGTGGCATCCGGAATGGTTTTGCGTTGACGCAGAAAACGGTGTACGGCCCCCAAAGAAACGTCCGGGCGTACCGAGACCAGTTCGAAATCCATCATCCAGCCGACGGTATCTTTACCGTAATGCACCATCTCACGGACCTGCTCACGCTGTTCAGGATCCAGTGAGGTCAGCAGGCGGCCCATCAGGTTACGTGGCAGGTACTGCGCCAGATAGGCCTGTTCATCGACATCCAGGGTTTTGATCGCCTTGAGCAGGTCCTTATCGCTCATCTCTTCGATCAGGCTATCCCAGACGGGTTCGGCCACTTCGACCAGGGTTTGGCCGCGTTTGGTGTTGTCTACCAGCCGCCACAGCGCCAGGCGCTCGTCTTGCGGCAAGGCCTCCAGCAGATCTGCGAGGTCAGCAGCGTGCATATCTTGCAGCAAGTGGGTGATTTCGGCGGTATGATTAAGCAGTTCGCCTTCGCTGAGTTGTTTTTCATCCCCTGAGCGGCCAAGAATGCCATCAATCAAAGGGGCGTTATTTAACAACAGGCTCAGAATACGCTGACGAGATTCAGCGACTTTTTTGACGTTATGTGTTGCGGCGGACATGGAATTCCTTAACGCTGACTTGGCACACCGGGTTCCTTTTAGACTATCTTTAAAAGATAGAGCATAGCGGCGGTTGGCGTGATTTTTATCAATCTGATGGCGCAGGGTCAGAAGCTTTGGCGTGCCAGTGACTCAGGGTGATGAACGCTTGGTCGGTCAGGATAATCACCGATTATCCACGCGGGCCTCTTGGGTCTGCGGCTCAGGCAGCGATCTTTTTTCCTGATGGTGGGGGATAGCGGCAATGGCGGCATACAGCAGACGGCCGACTAAAATGATAAAACTGATCAGTAGCACTACTTTGGTCATGCGCCCGGTCGTGGTCTTTCTCATGGTTGATTGAGCCCGTTGGATTTTCCCATTGGCATTGTTCAAGCTTAGTGCTGCCGCTGGAATGATGACGGCGATTACGGTTGCCTTACCAATGTCAGCCACGGCTAACATTGATTAAATTTGTAAATGGAATTCTAGGCTCTGATGACAAAAGATGTCCATTTATTTCCGAAAGCCTGGCCGAGTTATTTAGTTGGAGTTTAGGTACGTCGCTTTTTAGGCGGTTTCTCAAAATCCACAAGATATAGATTTTGTCTGATTTTTTGTTGTGTATTAATAGGTTATTATCGGCCCATAAAGTGTCTTATGGATTTTTATTAGCCTTTTCTCAATTACTTGATCGTGGTCAAATCTTAAGCTATCGCAGAGAATAGAATTCACAGCCATTCTTGATGCTGGAACCGCTTGCCTCAACCGGTTCCCTGAATGGTTCTGTGGCGGGATCGGATCCTGCCTTCTCTACGATTTAAAACGCTTAAGCGACGAAGTGAATCACGCCTTAGCGGATACAGTGTCTTGATGGGTATTTTAAAGTTCTGGAATAATTTACGTGACCGTTGGTGGGGGCAGCCTATTGTGCTGAGCCTGCTGCTGTTGCCGCTTGCTGGCTGGCTTTCGCCGCGCCTGATGCTGCCCGATGGCAAAGTGTATCTGGTCTATCTGCCGCTGGTGGTCTGCTTTTCCTTGCTGATGGTGTATGACTGGCGTGCAATGCCGGGCATCGCTTTGGCTATTCTTATCCGCTACTCCAATCGTTCAAGCACCGAAGTCGATGTGATCATGACGTTGCTGTATGTCGGATGTCTGAGCATTTGCTGGTGGGGTTATCGCTGTCAGTCGCAGCGCCGCTGGTGTGTAGGGCTCACCGAGCTGAAGCTGGGCAGACACCGTTTGATCTGGCTGGTGCTAATGCCGCCGGTACTGTTTATCTTTGGCTTACAGTTGATTATTGGTCTCGATCTGTTGCCGGACGAACTCGGTATGCTTTCCGGCAGCGGTAATCGCCTGCATGCGTTGATCAACTTCCAGGCGATATTGATTGGCTGCCTGTCCTCCATGCAGTTGTTCTACTTTGCCTTGCGGATCCTGAAGAATCCCAAGTTTGCCCGCGTACTCTGGGGGCGGATCAGCCGTGAGATGGCGCCTTCGGTCAAAAAGAGCGAGTTGCAACTGTGGTTGGTGGTACTGATAGTCTTGGTGGTAATACTTGCCTACCACACGGCAGACACCAACGCGATGCAGGTACCCGATTACAGCCTGACGTTGTTGCTGCCGGTCATGCTGTACAGCGCTATGCGCTTTGGCTACTTGTTCAACTGTATAATCTGGGCGGCAACCCTGCTGGTGCTGTTCTTTAACTATCCGGGTTATGTGCAGTGGGATAGTCTGCTGCATAACCTGACCATGATCTCGTCAATGATGCTAGCGTTTACCCTCAGTATTTTGCTGACCTCTGCGGTGCATACTCGCCAGCGGATGGATCATGCCAAGGCACAAAACGCGTCGCTGAAAGATCCGGTCATTGGTTTACCGAACCTGCGGGCATTGAAGCGCGATCTGGCCAAGGTGCCGCGCTCAACGCTGTGCTTCCTGCGCATTTCCGAACTGGATTTGCTCAGCCGTAACTATGGTATGCAGTTGCGGATCCGTTTTAAACAGAAGCTGGCGGGTAGCCTGCGCACGGTGCTGGAGGAAGGCGAAGATGTTTACCACCTGCCAGGGTACGATCTGGTGCTGCGGCTGAATGGCTCCGATGGTGAGGCCCGGGTGGCCAAAATCCAAAGCACGCTGGAGAAGTTCCGTCTGGTGTGGAACGGTCTGCCAATTCACCCACCGCTGGGGATTAGCTACTGTGGCGTCTATTCGGAAGTGGAACATCTGCATCTGCTGCTGGGGGAATTAAGCTCGCTAGCGGAAATGTCGCTGACCAGTGGGCGGCCTGAAAACGTGCAGAACGACCATCATGTGGTGCAGGATGAAATCAAGCGCAAGGTCGCCCTGTTGCACTGGGTACAGCGCTCGCTGGATAACGACGGTTTTCTGCTGATGGCTCAACCGATTGTCGGAGTGCGTGGCGATGCTTACCACGAGATCCTGCTGCGCATGCTGGATGATGAAGGCAACGTTATCCCCCCCAACGAATTTTTTCCGGTGGTGCATGAGTTTGGTTTGGCTTATCAGTTGGACATGTGGGTACTGCGCCAAACGTTGCAGTTTATGGAACAGCACCGCGAAGCCATGCCTAGCGCACGCTTTGCCGTGAATCTGTCGCCGTCCTCGCTGTGTCGTCCGAGCCTGTGCCAAGACATACGCCACGCTCTGCGCCAATACCAGATTGAACCTTATCAACTGGTGCTGGAGGTGACGGAGTCTCATCTGGTGCAGGACGTGAAATATGCCAAAAACTCGCTGAAAGAGCTGCGTCAGCTAGGTTGCCGCATTGCCTTGGACGATTTCGGCACTGGCTATGCTACCTACGATCGTATGAAAGAGCTGCATGTGGATATCTTGAAGATCGACGGCAGCTTTGTGCAGGATATGCTGACCAGCAAGGTGGATTATCAGATCATTTCGTCAATCTGTAAGGTGGCGTTGATGAGACGACTGTCGATTGTGGCGGAATATGTCGAGTCGGCCGAGCAGCGTGATGCGCTGAAAAGCCTGGGCGTGGATTATATGCAGGGGTATTTCATCGGTAAACCGCAGCCGTTAGCGTCTTTAGTGCCAATGGTGGAGTTACCGGAAGACGCAGAATCCGAATAAGGATTGCTCCTCTCCCACAGGGAGAGGGGACCGATCGTGCCACAATTTTATTGCCGTACCTGACCACAACACCGTACCAGCTCCCTCTCCCTTTGGGAGTGTACAGACCGGGGAC
>NZ_AYMQ01000018.1 GCF_000633355.1 Serratia sp. H1w | reverse complement strand
TACACATTGAATACATGACCTCATGGCCGGTGATAATGATTGCATCTACCCCGATGCTTTCCGCCACGATGGAGTTCTCAACCGTCGGTGAGATTTCGCGGTGAATAACGATAACCCCAGCCTCTTTCAGCCTGCGGATATACGTTTCACCTTTGGTAATATCCTTACCACTGGTTATGACGATGTTAATTTTTTCCTGCAGGATGACCTCCAGTAACGGCTCGGCGTATTTAAAACTGATATCGACTCCTTCGATGGGCAAGAGGTAATTAACGGCAAAGGGTTTATCCGTTAAGCTTCTGGTTTTCCTTATTTCCTGCCGGAAAGCGTCTACGGTCGCAACTATTCCGCCATTGGCAACCTGGCGTCCGGCATTCGGGCCTAATACTCCCAGCCCCCCTGCATTGGATACCGCAGCTGCCAGTTCGGCTGAGTTCAGCCACACCATGGAGGCCTGGATAACCGGAGTTTCGATAGCTAACAAACGCTGTAATTTCATGGCTCTATTCCTTTTTAAACTATTGCAAAGAACGATCCTTAACATTTATGTATCGATCGTTATTTAATAACCATACGCACTGAGCGGCTTTGGTGCAACAACATTTTGTAATGATCATTATTTTAATGTACGACATGGCATAAGCTGGAGCTATATTTTATAGTTATCGTTACATAAATAGTGTAACCAAGGTCTTGGAGCCCTATACATGAGAAAGGAACTACCGGAGCGGCCTACACGTGGCAGGCCCAAAAAACTCGATCGCGACGATGTGTTGGAAAAGGCTATGGGGCTGTTCTGGCGCTTTGGCTATGAGCCCACGTCGATGTCTGAACTGATTGAGGAAACGGGAACCAAACCTTCTTCGCTGTACGCTGAGTTTGGCAGTAAGGAAGGTTTATTTTGTGCGGCGGTGAATAAGTATCTGGCCACTTACGGCCATGCCAGAGATGTGATCCTTGAACAGGACGATCTCCCTTTGTCACAGGTGATTGAGCAGTTGCTGCGTACTTGTGTTGATTGGTTTACTGATACAGAGACTCCCGCTGGCTGCTTTATGGTTGTTGCTACTTTTGGGATGTCTGCCGCAGATGAGGCGTTATTTAATCAACTTAATCAGCCACGAAATTCGGCTGAGAAAAAGATTGTCGAGTGCCTGGAGCAGCGCGCTCGCCAAGGTGAACTGCTGGAAAACACTAACTGTGCTCTGCTGGGTAAGTACATTGCCAATGTTATTCAGGGCATGTCTGTGCAAGCCCGCAATGGTGCAACCAGAGAAGAACTCTCAGGGTTGGTGGATATTTTTATGGGGCAATGGCAAGCACTCTCTACATCTTGCCAGCTTTAGAAGTACTACACTCCAATACAATAAAAAACCCCGCATTGTTGCGGGGTTTGCGTAGTCGATCGAAAACTAGCGGTTAACCGATCGTCATCAGGCTGGCGTTGCCCCCGGCGGCGGCGGTGTTGACGCTCAATGAACGCTCGATCAACAGACGTTCCAGCAGAATGTTGGTCTCTCCGCGGGCGAAGCCCTGCACTGAGACAATGGCACCGCTGCGCTGGGCGATTTGCTCGCAAAGGGTGCGCAACTGATCTGCATCGCCGTGATAGATGGCCGCATCAAATTCGACCTTATCCTGCGCCCAGTCCTTGGTGAAACCGATCCGTGCCTGTACGGCGGCTGGCAAACTACGATACAGCGTGCGCTGCAATTCGGCTTCCGGCCACAGCACCTGGCTACCAACTGCCAGTACGGCGGCCAACTGGTTCAGCGCATCGGCATTGTTGTCCGCCAGACACAGCACGCGTTCGCGTGGCAACAGGGCATACGTGTTGCGCTCCCCGGTAGGGCCTGGCAGTGGTCGTACGGTGCCTCCCTGGCCCAGTTCGGCGTAAAGCTGTGCCAGCACGGCCAACTCGCGATGATTCTCCGCCACGGCCCATTGTTCCAGGGCTTGGTGCGGTGCGAGCAGTGCAGGGCGCACCGTCGCCTCCAGAGGACGCTCGTTATCCTGGCGGTTCAGCGTACGTTGCACCGCATCCTGAGGGCGGCTGGCCAGTAAACGATACAGATAGAGCGGACCACCGGCTTTCGGCCCGGTACCGGACAAGCCCTCGCCGCCAAACGGCTGAACGCCTACTACCGCACCCACCATATTGCGGTTAACGTACAGGTTACCGACCTTGGCGTGGTCGGTCACTCTGGCGATGGTTTCATCGATACGCGTATGGATCCCCAGCGTCAGGCCATAGCCAGAGGCATTGATCTGATCGACCAGCGCACCCAGGTTGGCACGCTGGAAGCGAACTACGTGCAGCACCGGGCCAAAGATCTCTTTTTGCAGTTCGTCAAAGCTTTCCAGTTCGATCAGCGTTGGTTTGACAAAGGTCCCGCGCGCCCACTCTTTCTCATCATCCCCCAGGCTGTTGGCTGCCTGATAAACCTTGCGGCCTTTGGCACGCATGGCCTGAATATGGCGCTCAATACCGGTTTTGGCTTCGGCGTCGATCACCGGGCCAATGTCGGTAGACAGGCGTTCCGGGTTGCCCATGCGGCATTCGGCCATCGCTCCGCGCAGCATTTGCAGGGTGTGTTCCGCCACGTCTTCCTGCACACACAGGATACGCAGGGCAGAACAGCGCTGTCCGGCACTGTCGAAGGCGGAGGCCACGACGTCGGTTACCACCTGTTCGGTCAGGGCAGAGGAGTCGACGATCATCGCGTTCAAACCGCCGGTTTCGGCGATCAGCGGAGTTGGGCGGCCTTGCGGATCCAGACGGCCTGCGATGTTGCGTTGCAGAATGCCAGCCACGTCGGTCGAGCCGGTGAACATCACGCCGCGCACGCGGGCATCGTTGACCAACAGGGAGCCAACGGTTTCACCTTGGCCAGGCAACAGTTGCAGCACGCCCTGAGGAATACCGGCTTCCAGCAAAATGCGTACCGCTTGGGCTGCGACCAATGGCGTCTGTTCCGCAGGTTTTGCCAGCACGCTGTTGCCAGCGGCAAGAGCGGCAGCAACCTGGCCGGTGAAGATGGCCAATGGGAAGTTCCACGGGCTGATACAGACTACCGGGCCTAACGGACGATGGCTGTCGTTAGCGAAATCGTCACGCACCTGACCCGCATAGTAATGCAGGAAATCAACGGCTTCGCGCACTTCGGAAATAGCGTTACTGAAGGTTTTACCCGCCTCGCGCACCAGGATCCCCAGCAGGCTTTGCAGCTGGCTTTCCATCAACTCTGCCGCGCGCTCCAGAATGGCGGCTCGTTCGGCTGGTGGGGTGGCAAACCAGATCGGCCCGGCAGCGGCAGCGGCGTCTAATGCCCGGCTGACTTCACCTTCGGTGGTTTCACGCACGTAACCGACAATATCTCCCGGTTCGGCAGGGTTGATCACCGGTTGTTCCACACCTTGTTCCAAAGGTGCATCAATGATCGGCTCTGCGCGCCATTGCTGCATAGCGCTGGTGAGCAGAGCGCTGGACAGTGAAGCCAATCGCTGTTCGTTAGAGAGGTCCAACCCGCTGGAGTTGACGCGTTTTTCACCGTACAGCTCACGCGGCAACGGAATACGTGGATGCGGTAAACCAATGCGGCCTTCGCTGGCGGCCATGGCTTCAACGGCGCTGACCGGGTCGGCCACCAGTTCGTCGAGCGGCAGGGTGGCATCGGCGATACGGTTAACGAATGAGGTGTTGGCCCCGTTTTCCAACAGACGGCGTACCAGATAGGCCAACAGCGTTTCGTGCGTGCCGACCGGTGCATAAATACGGCAAGGGCGGTTCAGCTTGCCATCGGCCACTTTGCCCACCACTTGCTCGTACAGCGGTTCCCCCATGCCGTGCAGGCACTGGAATTCGTACTGGCCGGGATAATAGTTATTGCCCGCCAGATGATAGATAGCGCTCAGGGTGTGGGCGTTGTGGGTGGCAAACTGCGGATAGATCAGATTCGGTACCGCCAGCAGTTTGCGAGCGCAGGCCAGATAGGAAACGTCGGTATACACCTTGCGGGTATATACCGGGTAGCCTTCCAGGCCATCCATCTGGGCGCGTTTGATTTCGCTGTCCCAGTAAGCGCCTTTTACCAGGCGGATCATCAGGCGACGGCGGCTGCGGCTGGCCATATCGATTACCGCATCGATGGCGAACGGACAGCGCTTCTGATAAGCCTGGATCACAAAGCCGATACCATTCCAACCGGCCAACTGCGGCTCAAAGCACAGTTTTTCCAACAGATCGAGGGAGATCTCCAGACGATCGGCTTCTTCGGCATCGATATTGATGCCGATATCGTATTGGCGCGCCTGTAATGTGAGGGATAACAGACGCGGATAGAGTTCTTCCATCACACGATCGTACTGAGCGCGGCTATAACGTGGGTGCAGCGCCGAAAGTTTGATCGAGATACCAGGGCCTTCATAGATGCCACGGCCATTGGAGGCTTTACCGATGGCGTGGATCGCTTGCTGATAGGAAACCAGATACGCCTGCGCATCGGCTTCGGTCAGTGCGGCTTCACCCAGCATATCGTAAGAGTAGCGGAAGCCTTTATCTTCCAGCTTGCGCGCGTTGGCCAGCGCTTCGGCGATGGTTTCACCGGTCACAAACTGCTCGCCCATCAGGCGCATCGCCATATCGACCCCTTTACGGATCAATGGCTCGCCACGTTTACCGATGATGCGGTTCAGAGCGCTGGAAAGATTGGCTTCATTATGGGTAGACACCAGCTTGCCGGTGAACAGCAGGCCCCAGGTGGCGGCGTTGACAAACAGCGAAGGGCTGCGGCCGAGGTGAGAATGCCAGTTACCGTTACTGATTTTGTCACGGATTAACGCATCGCGGGTTGGCTTGTCTGGAATACGCAGCAGCGCTTCGGCCAGGCACATCAGAGCTACGCCCTCCTGAGAAGAAAGCGAAAACTCCTGTAGCAGCCCTTGCACCATACCGGCACGGCCGTTGGCGCTTTTCTGGTTACGCAACTTTTCGGCAATGCCATAGGCCAGTTTATGCGTCGCCTGTGCCAAATCGGCGGGTAAACGCGCCTGCTCAAGCAGCATCGGCACGACTTCAGTTTCCGGACGACGGTAGGCGGCAGTGATGGCCGCACGGGTTACAGACTGTGGCAGGATCTGTTCGGCAAACTCCAGGAACGGCTGGTGGGACTCTTCAGGTACTTGTGGCGAAGCGTCCTCCATTTCTTCTGCCTGGCTGGCAGCGGCCAGCGTTGGAATTTCTGGCAGATCGGAACCGCTTTCCAGACGTTCAAGATAGTTGAAAATAGCCTGCTTGATTAACCAGTGTGGCGTGCGGTCAATCCGTTGTGCCGCGCTCTTGATGCGATCGCGGGTTGCTTCATCGAGCTTTACGCCCATTGTGGTAGTGCCCATGCCAATCCTGCTCCTGTATTTGGAAACCCTGCCAACCGGCCAGATCGGGGGCGTTCCGTAGAGTTTTAAGGTTATAGATGCCGACAATATCCTGCATGTTGCAACTTTGTGCAACCTTGTTAAATCTGGCCGATTGCGAATTGTGAGCTCACGCGGTTTTTTAACATCACCCCAACCTATGATTGCAAGCTGTGGCACAGTGCTTTGGTCAGTAATGCGACAATTTCCCTGTATAAATCAGGGTTAAGTAAGAGGTGCAACTCATTTTGCATAGGTTATGTACAACCGTGACAGCGGATAAGTGTGACCTGGGGTGAGTTTTGTGTGAGTTTATTGTTAAATGTCTTGTTGGTTATTGACCCCGTCATCTAGGATAGCCAGCGTTCAGATCATGATGGGTTTAACCACTGTTTACCCGCCATCATCGCAATGCGCCCCTTTCCGGCGCCTGGCGGGTGAAATTACTGATATAAAAATACCCGATAACTTTCAACAAGCTGCCCATAACGCGGCGGCCTGAAAGGGGAAGGGAAGAAAAAATGGAGAGTTTAAGATAATGAACACACCAATGCTGGTGACCTTCGTGGTCTACATTCTTGGGATGGTGATAATTGGCCTGCTAGCCTACCGGGCTACCAACAACTTCGACGATTACATTCTGGGTGGCCGAAGCCTGGGCAGCGTAGTCACTGCGCTCTCCGCTGGGGCCTCCGATATGAGCGGCTGGCTCCTGATGGGCTTGCCGGGCGCGATTTACCTTTCTGGTATTTCGGAGAGCTGGATCGCCATCGGGCTGACCATCGGGGCCTACCTGAACTGGAAGCTGGTGGCAGGGCGGTTGCGCGTGCATACCGAAGCCAACAACAATGCCTTGACGCTGCCGGATTACTTCACCAGCCGCTTTGAAGATAACAGCAAACTGCTGCGGGTGATTTCCGCCATCGTGATCCTGGTGTTCTTCACCATCTATTGTGCTTCCGGCATTGTGGCGGGGGCGCGTCTATTTGAAAGTACCTTCGGCATGACTTACGCCACAGCGCTGTGGGCAGGGGCGGCCGCTACTATCCTGTATACCTTTATCGGTGGGTTCCTGGCGGTAAGCTGGACCGATACCGTGCAGGCCAGCCTGATGATTTTTGCGCTGATCCTGACGCCGGTGATTGTGATCATCGCCGTGGGCGGTATCGATAGTTCGATGCTGGTGATCGCGGCGAAAAACCCAGCCAATCTGGATATGATGAAGGGGCTGAATCTGGTGGCGATCCTGTCGTTGCTGGGTTGGGGCCTGGGTTACTTCGGTCAGCCGCATATTCTGGCGCGCTTTATGGCGGCGGATTCTCATCGCACCATTCGTAGCGCACGCCGCATCAGTATGACCTGGATGATCCTGTGCCTGGCCGGGACTATCGCGGTGGGCTTCTTCGGTATCGCCTACTTTGCCAACAACCCGGAGCAGGCAGGTAACGTCTCGCAAAATGGCGAGCGGGTGTTTATCGAACTGGCCATGCTGCTGTTCAACCCGTGGATTGCCGGGATCTTGCTGTCGGCCATTCTGGCGGCGGTAATGAGTACCTTGAGCTGCCAGTTGCTGGTGTGTTCCAGTGCCATCACCGAAGACCTGTATAAAGCCTTCTTGCGTAAAGGTGCTAGCCAGCGTGAACTGGTGTGGGTAGGGCGTATGATGGTGCTGGTAGTGGCGCTGGTGGCGATTGCCCTGGCGGCTAACCCTGAGAACCGGGTGCTGGGTCTGGTCAGCTATGCCTGGGCCGGATTTGGGGCTGCATTTGGTCCGGTGGTACTGATCTCGGTGATGTGGTCGCGTATGACCCGTAACGGTGCGCTGGCCGGTATGCTGGTGGGGGCGATCACCGTGATCGTCTGGAAGCAGTATGCGTGGCTGGATCTGTATGAAATCATTCCTGGGTTCGTGTTTGGCAGCATCGCCATTGTGTTGGTCAGCCTGATGGGCCGCCAGCCTTCGGCAACCATCACCAAGCGTTTTGATCTGGCAGAAACCGAGTTTAAAACCGTTTAAACCTGCCTTCATCTCTCCCTGGCAATCAGGGAGAGAGTCTCTTTGCTTCACCCTCCTGTAACAACTAGCGACATTTGATTAATAAAAATCACACTTCCGCCTCTTGTTTTTCTTTTCAGTAGAATGATAATCACTATCGTTCTGGTTTACTTTTCTTTACATAGCCGTGGCCTCGGCCGATCCAGCGCCAGCGGCTGACTACAAGCGCCTTTTCAGGGGTTAATATTCTATGTTTGTTCCTTTCCTTATCATGTTCCGTGAGGGGCTGGAGGCTGCGCTGATCGTCAGTTTGATCGCCAGCTATCTGAAGCGGACTCAACGCGGTCAATGGCTTGGTGTGGTATGGATTGGGGTGATCGTCGCCGTGGCGCTGTGCCTGGCGCTAGGGATCTTCATCAATGAAACCACCGGCGAGTTTCCGCAAAAACAGCAAGAGCTGTTCGAAGGACTGGTGGCGGTAGTGGCGGTGTGCATCCTGACCTATATGGTGTTTTGGATGCGTAAGGTTTCCCGCTCGGTGAAGGTGCATCTTGAAGGGGCGATCGATAACGCGCTCAACTCGGGCAAAAGGCAAGGGTGGGCATTAGTGGCGATGGTGTTTTTTGCCGTCGCTCGTGAAGGGTTGGAGTCGGTATTCTTCCTGTTGGCTGCGTTTCAGCAGGACGTGGGCCTTGCCGCGCCAGTCGGTGCGATGCTCGGCCTGGCGTGCGCCATTGTGGTAGGCATGCTGACCTATTGGGGCGGCATCAAGCTGCACCTGGCCAAATTCTTCAAATGGACCAGCCTGTTTATTCTGTTTGTGGCTGCGGGCCTGGCGGCCGGAGCGATCCGTGCCTTCCATGAAGCCGGGCTGTGGAACCACTTCCAGGATATCGCTTTCGACCTCAGCAACCAGCTATCTACGCATTCACTGCTGGGCACCCTGCTAGAAGGAATGTTCGGCTATCAGGAAGCGCCATCGGTCAGCGAAGTGGCGGTCTATTTCCTGTATCTGATCCCTGCTCTGACTTTCTTTTTCCTGCCGCAGCGTACGGAGTCCTCAGCGATCCCGGTGCAGCGCAAGACTCATCACTAATTTAATAGGGAATACCGTATGTCTACTCCGTTATTTCGCCGCAAGGCATTGCACGCGGCATTACTGGCCGTTCCCGCTTTCGCGCTGAGCCTCAATGCGCTGGCGGCGGATGTCCCACAGGTTAAAGTGACCGTTAACGACAAACAGTGTGAGCCGATGCAACTGACCTTGCCTGCCGGTAAAACCCAGTTCGTGGTGAAGAACACCAGCCAGAAGAACCTTGAGTGGGAAATCCTCAAAGGGGTGATGGTAGTGGAAGAGCGTGAAAACATCGCGCCGGGCTTCACCCAGAAAATGACTGCGAACCTGGAGCCGGGCGAATACGACATGACCTGCGGCCTGTTGAGCAACCCGAAAGGCAAACTTGTCGTCACAGCGGCGGTCGGTGCAGCAACCGATGGCAAGCCTAACGCAATGGACCTGGTTGGCCCGATTGCCGAATATAAGGTTTATGTCACCAAGGAAGTTGAAGGGCTGGTCAAACAAACCAAGCTGTTCACCGATGCGATCAAAGCCGGTGACGTAGCCCTGGCCCGCAAGCTTTATGCACCAACGCGTCAGCACTATGAGCGTATCGAACCGATTGCCGAACTGTTCTCCGATCTGGACGGCAGCATCGATGCCCGTGAAGACGACTATGAGAAGAAGGCCGAAGATCCGAAATTCACCGGTTTCCACCGCCTGGAGAAAGTGCTATTTGCCGACAACACCACCAAAGGCATGAATGAGTATGCCGATGGGCTGTACAAAGATACGTTGGAATTGCAAAAACGCATCTCTGAGCTGACCTTCCCACCGAGCAAAGTGGTGGGTGGTGCGGCTGGCCTGATTGAAGAAGTGGCGGCCAGCAAGATCAGCGGTGAAGAAGATCGTTACAGCCGTACCGACCTGTGGGACTTCCAGGCTAACGTTGATGGCGCGCAGAAGATCGTCAACCTGCTGCGCCCGCTGTTGGAAAAGGCCAACCAGCCACTGCTGGCGAAGATCGACGCCAACTTTAAAACCGTGGATACCATCCTGGCCAAGTATAAAACCCCAGAGGGTTATGAATCCTACGAGAAGCTGACCACCGCGGATCGTAACGCGATGAAAGGGCCGATCACCACGTTGGCAGAAGATTTGTCACAGCTGCGTGGCGTGCTGGGTCTGGATTAAGGCAGAGCATAATGAATCACAAGACCGGCCCGCATAACGGGCCGTTTCCTCAGGATGAGCAGGCCGCTTCGCCATCGCGCAGGCGGTTGTTGCAAGGTTTGGGCATGATGGGCGGCGCTTTGGCGTTGGCGGGGCCTTCGTTGGCCCGGGCTGCTGAAGAACCGCTGGCTACCTTGCAGGACGAACGTTGGCAAAAACAACCGTTCTACGGCCAACACCAAGCCGGGATCCTGACGCCGCAGCAGGCGGCCATGATGTTGGTGGCTTTCGACGTGCTGGCGACCAACAAACAGGATCTTGAACGACTGTTTCGCCTGTTGACCACTCGTATCGCATTCCTCACCAGCGGCGGTAAGGCTCCAGAGGTCGATCCCAAGCTGCCACCGTTGGATTCGGGCATCATGGGGCCGGAAATCTACCCGGATAACCTGACCATTACCGTTTCTGTCGGCACCTCGCTGTTTGATGAGCGCTTTGGCTTACAGGCGCAGAAGCCGCTGCATCTGCAAACCATGACGCGTTTTCCCAACGATTCGCTCGATGCTTCCCTGTGCCATGGTGATTTGCTGCTGCAAATTTGTGCTAATACCAATGAAACGGTGATCCATGCGCTGCGCGATATCATCAAGCATTCGCCGGATCTGCTCAGCGTGCGTTGGAAGCGGGAAGGTTTTATCTCGGCACACTCGGCCCGTAGCCGGGGTAAAGAGACACCGATTAACCTGCTGGGCTTCAAAGACGGTACGGCCAACCCAAAAACCAGCGATAAGCCGTTAATGGATCAGGTGGTGTGGGTTGGTGATAAAGCGGGGGAACCTGCCTGGGCCGTCGGCGGCAGCTATCAGGCCGCACGTATCATACGTTTCCACGTGGAATTTTGGGATCGTACGCCGTTGCAGGAGCAGCAAACCATTTTCGGTCGTGAAAAACACAGCGGCGCGCCGCTGGGGATGAAACACGAACACGATGAACCGGATTATGCCAAGGATCCGGAAGGTAAGCTGATCAAAATGGACGCCCATATTCGGCTGGCCAACCCACGCACGCCGCAAACCCAGAGCAGCCTGATGCTGCGCCGTGGTTATAGCTATTCACTGGGGGTCTCCAATTCGGGTCAGTTGGAAATGGGCCTGCTGTTTGTCTGTTACCAGGCCGATCTGGAGCAGGGCTTCCTGACGGTGCAAAAACGGTTGAACGGCGAAGCGCTGGAGGAATACGTCAAGCCCATTGGCGGCGGTTATTTCTTCGTGCTACCGGGTGCCAAGACCCGTGATGATTATTTGGCCAGCGGCTTGTTGCAGGCTTGAGACACTAAAACTGCCGGTAAGAAAAAGAAGCGTAGCGCAAAGGCTGCGCTTTTTTATTTGCTCAAATTTTAATCCGGAAACCTGAATGTCATTCGGCAAAATTAATATTAACTTATTGATATATTTATATAAAATAATTTAATGCCAAGTCATTTGCGCTTTGATATAGTGGTGTTGCAGCGAGTTAAAACAAAAAATATTAAAAATTTTTACATTTTAGCAACGCGGCGCGGTTGAATGTCATTATACTGTAATCATCTGGCGGTAGTTTTCACACGGTGCACAGCTGAATGCTGTAAATATCACTGCGGGGATCGCTAATGGTAAAGTCCTTGGTTGGGCTACAAAGAACAAATAACAGACCTTCCCTGATTTCTCGTTGTAACGAGGGCCCTCTCTACGACTCTCAATTTCTGACCGACTCTTGGCTTGCCATTCGCATTAATCCGGCTGACACACACTCCTGTTTTACGCAAATCACATTTTCCTGTGAACGACTGTTCACGTCATCCAATGGCTTTAAAGGGGGCCACAACCTAATACGTGTGTAACATAATCGCGCGGTTTTCGACTGCCGTTGCGGTAGGTGAAACAAACTGTAAGGTGCCACTATGGGAAGACAGAAAGCAGTGATCAAAGCACGTCGTGAAGCCAAACGCGTCATTCGTCGTGACGCTCGTAGTCATCGCCAGCGTGAAGAAGAAAGCGTGACCTCGCTGGTACAAATGGGTGGTGTGGAATCTATCGGCATGGCGCGTGACAGCCGGGATACTTCTACCATCGAGGCTAGAACCGAAGCTCAAGGTCATTACTTATCAGCCATAGAAAACAAGCTATTGATATTTGCCACTGGTGAAGCCGGCTGCGGCAAAACCTTCATCAGTGCCGCCAAGGCAGCTGAAGCCCTGATACATAAAGAGGTGGATCGGATTATCGTTACCCGTCCGGTTCTACAGGCGGATGAAGATCTCGGCTTTTTGCCGGGGGATATCTCTGAGAAGTTCGCCCCTTATTTCCGGCCGGTGTATGACATTCTGTTACGCCGTTTAGGATCGTCATTTTTGCAATACTGCCTGCGCCCGGAAATCGGCAAGGTAGAAATAGCGCCTTTCGCTTATATGCGCGGGCGTACCTTCGAAAACGCGGTGGTCATTCTGGACGAGGCGCAAAACGTCACGGCCAGCCAAATGAAGATGTTCCTGACCCGCCTGGGTGAGAACGTAACGGTCATCGTTAACGGTGATATTACCCAGTGCGATTTGCCACGCGGTGTGAAATCCGGCCTTAGCGACGCGTTGGAGCGCTTCGAAGAGGACGAGATGGTTGGCATTATTCGCTTCGATAAACAGGACTGTGTGCGCTCTGCGCTGTGCCAGCGCACGCTTAATGCCTACGATTAAGCTTTCTGATAGCTTTATAAGGCCACCATGTCGGTGGCCTTTTTGTTAGCAACAATGCTGAATAATTCAGACGGATCTAATTTTACGAGTTAACTCAATAATATCCCAACAATTTCCACCAGGCGAGGCCGACAACAAAGATCAGAATGACATTGATGGTCACTACGCAGAAATTGATTTTATAGAAGCGTGGCCGTTCAAAATACCCCTGAGCAAAGTAAATCGGGCCAGGACCACCACCATATTCGGTATTTCCCCACATCAGATTACTGAAGATACCAAAGCAGATGGCCACCATCATCGGCGGTGCGCCGGCAGCGATGGCCGTGGCGGCAAACGGAGCATATAGCGCAGCGACATGGCCGGACGCTGTGGCGAACAGATAGTGCACATAAATATACAGCACGCCAAGGATCACAAACGTCTGCATGGCACCAAAACCGCTGATGGAAGTTTGCAACTGGGAGGTCATCCAACTGATAAAACCGAGGCTGGAAAGCCCACCAGCCAGGCTGATGATCACGCTGAACCAAATCACCGTATCCCAGGCGGCCTGATCCTTAAGCAGATCCTTCCAACTTACCGCCCGAGTGGCAAACAGGTAAGCGGCCAGGCCCAGGCCTACTGTGGTCGCGGATAGCCCAGTCAGCAAACTGGTTCCCCAGCCTAGCAGTGCCAAGGCAAAACCCAACGCCACTTTTTTCTCGGTGCCGGACATAGCCCCCAGCTCGTTTAGAGCACGATGCCCCATCTGTTTGGCTTCAGGCGTCTTTTTAAGCTCTGGATCGAGGATTTTATACACCAGCAGTGGCATTAGCAAAAAACACACCATCGCCGGTACTACGGCTGCAACGAACCAACCGCCCCAGGTAATTTCCACGCCTAGCGAGCTTTTGGCGAGGCTGCCCACCAACGGGTTTGCCGCCATCCCGGTCAGGAAAATAGCACCGGTGATCGGTGTGAACTGGAAGCAAACCATAATCAGAAAATCACCGATTTTTTTGCCGCTCACGCCGGGTGCCGAGCCCAGAACTTCATTAATCGAACGGGCGATGGGAAAGATAATTCCCCCCGATCTGGCCGTGACCGATGGCATGGCGGGAGCCATAATCAGATCGGAAACCCCCAGCGAATAGGCAATTCCGAGGCTGCTGCCGCCAAACATCGACAGCATTTTATAGGCGATACGTTTGCCCAAGCCTGATGTTACAAATCCCAGTGAAAGAATATAAGCACAGAAGATCAACCATACCGTACCGCTGGCAAAGCCGGATAAAGCCTGGGCTTCGGTCAGGGTTTTGGTAAAGATCGTCACGCACAGCGCCACCAGCATGACTGCCCCGGAGGGCAGCGGTTGGGTCAATATAGCGGCAATGGTGGCAGCGAAGATGGCAAACATTTGCCAGGCCTGCGGAGTTAATCCCTTTGGCACTGGGCAAAGCCAGATAATCACGCCCAACAATATTGGAATTAGTGCAGCGACAATCTTTTTATTTCTGTTGGATGATTCGGCTGACATAATCATCTCCTTATGAAAGGATTGAGTTTTTTAGCCCTGTTGGGCTGAATATTTCACTGCCCGATCCACCATCTGCGGTGCCATGCCCAGATAATTGGCCGGGTCAGTGAGTTGTTTAATCAATCCCGGCTCCAGACGGCTGGTAATGGCAGGCATTGCATTGAGGACATCGGCGAGATTTCCGCCGTTTTCATTGACGATGCGGCAGGCGTCGTAAACCACATCATGCGCATCCTGGCGTCCGATATAGGGGGCCAGTCCCATCATCACGGCCTCGGCCACGATCAACCCTTTGGTCATATTCAGGTTTCTAGCCATTGCCGCCTCATCAACAATCAGGCCACCCAACATGAATTTCGCCTGCTTGAGCGCCCCGGCGCTAAGCACAAAACTTTCTGGGATGGCGATCCACTCGGCATGCCACGGGCCGGTAGCACGCTCCAGATCCTGCACCATGGCATCCAGCATCAACCCAGCCTGCTGGCGAACGCCTTTGGCACAGGCCAGCATCAGTTCACTAGAAATAGGATTGCGTTTTTGCGGCATAGTGCTGCTGGCGCCGCGTCCTTTGACGAACGGTTCATATAGCTCGCCATATTCGTTAGAGGCCATCAGCATCACGTCAAAGGCGATTTTGCCCAGTGAACCGGTGATCAGCCCCAGCAGATTCACGGCCTCGGCAAATCCGTCACGCGCCACATGCCAGGTGGAAACAGGGGTTCCCAACCCGAGTTCTTGCATCATGGCCTGCTGGACCTCCAACCCCTTGTCACCCAGCGAAGCCAAAGTCCCTGCAGCCCCGGCAAATTGGCCAACCAACACGCGTGGGCGAGCCTGAGCCAGACGCTCGGCGTGACGATCAAACATGTTGAGCCAGATTGCTGCTTTATAACCGAAAGTGATCGGCAAGGCCTGTTGCAGGTGAGTACGCCCGGCCATTGGGGTTGTGCGGTAGCGTAAAGCCATGTCGGCGAGGGTATTGCGCAGTTGGTCAATATCGGTTTCAATCAGCTCAAAGGCATCACGGATTTGCAGCACCACGGCGGTGTCCATAATGTCCTGGGTAGTAGCCCCCCAGTGAACATACCCGCCCGAATTTCCAGCCTGCTTCGCTATCTGATGCACTAGTGGCAGAATGGGATAACCCACGATTTCGGTTTCATTACGTAGCAGTTCAAAGTCCAGCGTATCCGCATTACAGCTGGTACTAATTTCATCCGCTGCTTCTTGCGGTATCACTCCGCAGGCTGCTTGGGCTTTCGCCAAGGCAATCTCTACCTCAACATACTTGCGAACCAATTCGCGATCATCAAAAATAGCCCGCATTTCCGGGGTGCCGAATGAATCGCGAAACAGAATAGAATCAAGAACATTAGAAGCCATGATGCCTCCCTCAATGGAAGAATAGTGGTAAGGTAAGATCTGTTTCATATGCCATGCGTCGACAATTTGGAGCACAGCGCATTGAGCGAAAGTCAAGCGCATGTATGTTTTTGCTGTGCAGATAGGCTCAAATGTCCGTACATTTCATATGTCCGGACAATATATAATGTCCGGACATTAAATCGGGTTATTTAGTTTTCATTTTGTGATACGGATCAGGAAATTTTTGCCGGCAGCCAGGGGTAGAGAGCTATGAAAGAATCGCTTTACAAACGTATTGCACGTGAACTCGTCGAAAGTATTGCGTCGGGCCAGTATCCGGTAGGTGCGTTATTGCCCCCTGAAATGGAGCTGTGTGAGCTGTATCAGGTTAGCCGTCATACGATCCGCGAAGCGCTGCGTGATATCACCGAACAGGGGTTGATCGTCAGACGTAAGGGAATTGGCACGATAGTGGCGGAGAAAAAGTCGAACAATGCCCTGAATCACCCCATGGCCTATCTGGAAGATTTGTTTGTTCTTGCCACCAATAACCTGCGAGTGGTGAAAAAAATTGATGAGGTGGTGGTTGATCACGATCTGGCTCAGGTGATCGGTTGTTCGCCCGGTTCCCGTTGGCTGCATATAGCCAGTATCCGTGAAGACAGCGAAAAGAAAGATGCGCCGATCTGCTGGACAGACAGTTACACCAGCCCAGTCTATGACAAAATACGTCGCTTGGTGCGTAGCGATCCTTACGCCTTGATCAGCGTGTTGATTGAACAGCACTACGGGGTCAAAAGTGAAGAAGTACGCCAGACCATCACGGCCGTGGGAGTGTCTGCCAAAATTGCCAAGGTGCTTGGCGTTGAGCCCGGTTCACCGGCGTTGAAAATTGTTCGCCGGTATGTTGACCGTAACGGTGAAACGTTCGAAACGACTATCTCGATCCACCCGGCGGACAGATACGCCTGTTCGATCGTTCTCAGACCACAAGCGTAGAGTGAAACAAGACAATCGTACTATTTTTTATCATTAACAATAGGATAAAGCAGAGGCAATATTATGGATGATATTCAGCATGGATGGCCGAGCGTAGGTAAAACGTGGTTACTGAGCGTGATGTTGCTGGTTAGCAGCTTTTCAGCCTCGGTGTGTGCAACAACCCCAGAAAACTACCATCAGGTCTCGCCAGAACTCTATCGTTCCTCCCAACCCTCCGCTTCTCAAATGCAGACGCTTGAACAGCAGGGCATCAAAACCATACTCAGCCTGCGCCAGTGGAATGATGACGATAGCGAAGCCAGAGGCACGGGGCTAATCTTGCGCCGGGTGGCGATCAATGCCGCCGTGATCAATGATGATGTTGTGGTGCGCGCACTGAGAGAAATTCGCTTTGCCCAGAAACCGGTGTTGGTCCACTGTTGGCACGGTAGCGATCGTACCGGGCTGGTGGTAGCAATGTATCGTCTGGTGTATGAAAATGCGGCCAAGTCTGCGGCATTGGCCGAGTTGAGAAAACCGGAGTATGGCTATCATGAAAACTATTATGCCGGGATTGCACGCTATATTGCCAATGTCGATGTCAGCCAGATACGGCTGCGAGTTTTTGCTGATAACCCTTTGCCACACTGAGCGATTCGTCAGCAAAAAGTAGCTTTGGCATTAATGATTTTCCCCTCACCCTAACCCTCTCCCAAAGGGCGAGGGGACCGGACATGCCACAGATTGGCTCTTGCGCCAAGACTCCAGCCCTGGAAATCGTCCCAGATAGACTCCTCAACTGACCACAACTGCGGATCAGCTCCCTCTCCTGCGGGAGAGTGGTGGCGTGAGGGGCGATCTCCCTGACCAAACCACTACGCCGCTTCCAATCTCTGCCCAGAGTAAATTTCATTCTCGTTTAAGCTTTGTGTAAATTTGTGTGGTTTTTTGTATATCATTTCTTATTGGTAATGTTAATTATTGGTGTCTTCCAGCCGCTAAACCGATGTTAGCGGAGATAAGGGAATCTTTGGGTTGTGTGCCGTGCTTGGCACACCGATTGTCGTATTGGGAGCCATGAAGTCATCATGAAATATATCATTCTGATTTTATTGATTATGTGTGTGGTTTACATTCATTATCGCGGTCGTGTACGTTATCCTTTTTGGCGGCAACTTTCCGACCACTCCACCTTTACCGCACCGCTGAACGTATTTATGTATCTGTTTTCACGCGTGCCAACCACGCCATATCTGCAACCAGAGCAGTTCCCCGATCTGATCAAGCTGCGCGACAACTGGCAGACCATTCGTGAAGAAGGGCAGCAACTGATGGCGATCCAGCAAATCAAGGCGTCGGACCAATTCAACGATGCCGGTTTCAACTCCTTTTTCAAAACCGGTTGGAAACGCTTTTACCTGAAATGGTATGAGGATAATCACCCTTCGGCGATGGCGCTATGCCCGCAAACCACTGCGCTGTTACGCAGCCTGCCGTCGGTGAAGGCCGCTATGTTTGCCGAATTGCCACATGGCAGTCGCTTGCCACGCCATCGCGATCCCTATGCCGGTTCGTTGCGCTATCACCTGGGGCTGATAACCCCTAACGATGACCGCTGCTTTATTGAGGTGGATGGTGAACGCTATAGCTGGCGTGATGGTGAAGGGGTGATGTTCGATGAAACCTATCTGCACTACGCCGAAAATCAAAGTGGGCAAAACCGGCTGATCCTGTTTTGCGACATTGAACGCCCGATGCGGTTCCGTTGGGCTCAGGCGGTAAATCATTGGCTGGGGCGTAATTTGATGAGTGCTGCCACGGCACCGAACGAAGAGGGCGATCGTACCGGCGGCGTCAATCGGGTGTTCAAATATATCTACGCTATCCGAAAGGTTGGCAAGCGGTTAAAAGCCTGGAACAAGACCGGGTACTATCTGATCAAATGGCTGCTGTTTGGCGGGATCGCTGCACTGATTTTCTTTGCGATATAAATAGAACGGGGCGCAAATTCTGCGCCCCGTTGATTTGTTATCTCTGGGATCAGGCAAATATCGTCATCATATAGGCGGCAAACAGCGCCAGATGCGCGGTGCCGTTCAGCACGTTGGTTCTGCCGGTAGAGAATGAGATATGGCACAAGATCAACACTGTCAGCATCACTACCATATGCGGTGCTTGCAGGCCGAAGATCAGCGTCTGGCCGGTCAGGGTGGCAATAATCGTTACCGCTGGCACTGTCAGTGAAATGGTCGCCAACACTGAGCCAAAGAACAGGTTCATGGCGCGCTGCACCTGATTGTTCAATACTGCACGCAGAGCACCTAGCCCTTCTGGTGACAGGATCAATAATGCAACCAGGAAACCGGTGAACTGGGTTGGCGCGTTGAGCTTGGTGAGCAAGCCCTCAAGCGGGTTGGCGTTGAATTTAGTCACTGCAATAACCGCAACCAAATGCACGATCAACCAGGCAGCATGCCACGCGCTGCTATGTGAAGAAGGTTTGCCGTGGTGCGGGTCGCCATCGTCATCTTCGTGCTCATAGACAAACAGGCTTTGGTGGGTTTTGGTCTGGATCAGCAGGAACACGCCGTACATTGCTGCCGAGATGGCCGCCACCAACAGTGATTGACCTACGCTGAAGTTACCGCCAGGCAAGGCGCTTGGCAGCACCAGCACGATCACCGCCAATGGAAGGATCGCCATCAGGTACTGTTTGATGCCGCCCAGGTTAACGTACTGGGTAGCAAACTTGCGCCCACCGAGCAGTAGGGCAACCCCAACCAGTCCGGCAGTCACAATCATGATGATTGAATACAACGTATCGCGCATCAAGGCCGGGGCCGCGTCGCCGGTTGCCATCAGTGCTGAAATCAGGCTCACTTCCAGGATCACCACCGACAGGCTGAGGATCAGTGAACCGTAGGGTTCACCCAGGCGGTGGGCCAGCACGTCGGCATGACGTACTACGCTGAAGGCACTGCTGAGAATACCGACCAGGGCGATAATGTTGATAGCCACGATCAATGGGAAGCTGCTGGTGCTGCTCCACAGGTTGAGCACGACCAGCGCGGCGATAGGGAAAAGCAGGGAATACTCTGTGTGGCGAGATTTGGATCGGCCAGGATCGTTGTGCGACTTCATTACGGTACATCTCCTTCTCAAACTGCGTGGCCCGTCATCGCTGTCACCTGCAGGTAGGGTCAGCGTATCCAGAAAGTTGTTAATAATAATAGGATACACTCTGCGTATGACGCCGAGTAATAATGTGATGTTGTGTCTAGTTTTAGAAAGCAAAACTTTGCTTTATGTGATAAGAGTAACAAAAAAACCGCATTGGATGCGGTTTTATTTACTTACTTTTACGTAAAATTTCAGAGATTACGGCTTAAACGCCCATAAATGGCTTTTAACCGGCGTTTTTCACGCAAAATAAGGCAGATAGTGGCGATCAGGAATCAAGGTTATCCATGATCTCATGCCTTTTATGGTGGTAACCCTCTTCATTTAGCCCTTCACGCCAGTAAGGTACGGCATAAAGCTGATTACGATCACATTGCCGCTCCCGGCGCAGGTAGCGACGCAGTTCCACCACCAGCCGATCCTCACCAGCTAGCCAGTACTGGGTGCCGCTTTGCGGCAGTGGCAGGGCGCAGAATTGCGTGATGAGATCGGCCGTTTTCTCTGTGCCGCCAATGATCCAGCTTAGTTCAATGCCAGCAGGCTTGTGCAGATCGATAACGTCCGCTGGCGTATCGACACGGATAAAAGCATGGCCTTCGCTACGTGCAGGCAGGTTTTCCAGCAGTGCGGCGATGGCCGGTAACGAAGAGGGATCGCCAGCCAGGCAATAAAAGTCGGCCGTTGGCAGCATGGGTTTAGGGCCACCAGGATTGCTGATACCAATTTTATCCCCCGGCTTGGCCTGGCGCGCAAAGTTCACCGCTGGCCCGCTGTGATCGTGCAGGGCAAACTCAATATCTATCTCACCCTGCTGCGGGCGAACGGCACGAATAGAGTAGGTACGCACTATTGGGCGTACCGCATCGGCGGCCCATACCGGGCCATTCTCAGTAAGCGTCGGCAGGTCTGGCTGCGTTTGATCTGCGAGCGGTAAGAAGACCTTGATATGGGCAGCGGCGGCTTCGGCCGGGTAATAACGCAAGTCTGGTGCGCTGAAGGTGATACGGCGCAGGTGCGGTGTGATGTCGCGTAAACGGGCAACTTCGATCAAGTAGGGGGCGCGGCTGCGTGGGGTTTCGGTTGTCACGGGACTCTCCTTTATCATTCTGCGGGCAGTATATCATGCCATCTGATAATGAGAATTGTTTGCTAGTCGGCATGGCACATAAGGCCAAGCGACCTCAGGCGGTCGGATTGTATTTTTTTGCGGTTAAAACTCCGCTCTCTGTTAACAAAACGCAGGTGAAGAGTAAAGTTTTACGTCTATTATTATTATTGCTTCTGGGGACAAATACTTTTTCACATTTAATCTGTGTGGGAACTTGATTGGTGCGCCAGAAAAGAATATGGTCATTAATGCATCGGAGCGGTGGAAATAAATACGCTCCGCATCCAAAAAATAAATTGCATACACAGTGGCGCAGGGTTTAGGGCAATCCTATTCCCAGGAGGTTGTATTAGGTGTTAACTCGAGATTTTCTGCAAAAAGCAGACTGCAAAACGGCTTTCGGTACTATCGAAGAGTCGCTGTTGCTGACGCCGGAACAGCGCTCGGCCTCACTCACATGTACGCTCTCCAGGCGGCCAGACAATAGCCCGGTATGGGTTTTTGGCTACGGCTCGCTGATGTGGAACCCGGTATTTGAATCCGAAGAGGTACGCCCGGCAACGCTGCAAGGCTGGCATCGGGCATTTTGCCTGCGATTAACCGCTGGGCGGGGCACGCTGCATCAGCCTGGGCGCATGCTGGCGCTACAGGAAGGGGGGCAAACCACCGGCCTGGCATTCCGCCTGCCGGAGGACAAGCTGCGCGAAGAGCTGGAACTGCTGTGGAAGCGCGAGATGATCACCGGCTGCTATTTGCCAGCCTGGTGTGACCTGACGCTGGATGACGGCACCGTGGTGACCGCGCTGGTGTTTGTGATGAACCCGCAGCATCCGCTGTTTGAAGCGGATACCAGCCATCAGGTGATCGCCCCGCTGATCGCCAGTGCCAGCGGCCCGTTGGGCACTAACGCGCAGTATCTGTTTGCGTTGGATAACGAGCTGAAAAATCATGGCATGAAGGATGACTGCATTGGCGATTTGGTCGGCTACGTACGCCAGTGGTTGCAGCAAAACACCTCGGGGCCAATAGGTGGCGAGGCTACGGCCTAACCCTCCATCACCATAGGGGCGTGGTATCCCATGCCCCAAATGTCATCGTGTTTATATATCTAATCCCTCTAGGTAATAACTTTTTGCTGCATAATTTTGTTAACCATAATAATTAAGTGGTTATTTATCTCGTTAATTACTAAGCTATTTCTGATTTGATGAAAATCAGTAGTGAATTTTTAATGACAAAAAATGCACTTAGCATAAAAAGCTATAAGTAAAGCCTATTCCTTATTTGTTCTGCCCGAACAGACTCCGTATCAATATTGTTAACGCTATTGGGGAGAAAAGGGTACGGAATGAATTTTCAGCAATTAAAAATCATTCGTGAGTCAGCGCGTTGCAACTACAACCTGACTGACGTGGCTAATGCCTTATTTACCTCACAGTCCGGGGTCAGCCGCCATATTCGCGAGCTCGAAGAGGAGCTGGGGATTGAGATATTTATCCGCCGTGGCAAACGCTTATTAGGCATGACCGAACCGGGTAAAGAGCTGTTGGTGGTGGCGGAACGTATCCTTAATGATGCCAATAATATCCGCCGCCTGGCCGATGTGTTCAGCAGTAAAGACGCTGGCCAACTGCATATTGCGACCACTCATACTCAGGCCCGCTATAGCCTGCCGGGGGTGATTAAGGAGTTTCGCGCGCTATATCCGCAGGTGCGCGTGGTGCTGAACCAGGGAAGTCCCGAGGAGATAGCCGCGATGCTGGCCTGTGGTGAGGCGGATATCGGTATCGCCAGTGAACGCCTGATGAGCGAAGAGTCATTGGCCGCTTTTCCTTATTACCGCTGGCATCATGCCATTTTGGTGCCGGAAGGCCACGAGCTGACACACCAACCGCAGGTCACGTTGGAAATGCTCAGTATCTTGCCGTTGATTACCTACCGCCAGGGGATCACCGGGCGCTCACGGCTGGATGCGGCATTTAAGGCCGCAGGGCTGACACCGGATATCGCGCTTAGCGCCCAGGATTCTGACGTTATCAAAACCTACGTCGAGTTGGGGCTGGGGGTGGGCATTCTGGCCGATATGTCGTTTGAAAAAGAGCGCGATCGTGGGTTGGTGAGCCTCAATGCCGAACATCTGTTTGAGCCTAATACCGTTTGGCTGGGCCTGAAACGCGGCCAGTTACAACGTAACTATGCCTGGCAATTTATCCAGCTATGCAATCCCACCTTATCGCTCACGGAAATTAAAGAGAAAGTGTTCTCCGACCCGTTGGAGCCGGTCATCGACTATCAGATCTGATGCGGTTATGCGCCTGAATGGTGCAAGGAATGCCACATCGCTGTGCAATAGTGAGGCGTAGGTTACAGATTGTACGGCAACAACATTTTAGAATCTGTGGGTTGGCAAACTGGCATACAAGCTGCTAGTGAGTTATACAACGGCCACGAAAACTTCAACAGGCGTCCGCGCAGCACGTTTGCCCCAATGGTGGAATGTGCTGCCCGGGCGTCTTTTTTATGGCTGGCGTTGCCGATTACAGGTTTTTCCGATGGCTTCTTTTTGTCGATCGCTTAGGCTAATGCCTCAGGTTGCATTATGCTGTGCGACAGTTTTTTTCTACCGGCCGGAACGGTAGCGTCAACGAGGTGAGTTTGCCATGCGGCAAGGAAGACGGAAGGCAAACGTAGTTATGACAAAGGTTATGCGGCAAAAGGTGTCACAGTTGTTATCCAGCACGCGCTTGCTCGGGCTATTGGCCTTGCCAGTAATGGTGTTTAACGCCCAGGCGGAAGCACCGCCGGCAGTGGTTGGCGTGTCTGAAACCCAGGCAGCGGCACCGGCCGTGGCGCAAAGCGCAGCAGAAGCTACGGTGGACGCTCCCTCGAAAGGGACGAGCGTGATTGACGATCTGGCTAAAGCGCCACCGGTTGCGACAGCAGAGGTTCAGAAGGAAGCGCCGCCGGTAACAGTGGCACCAGCTCAGGAGGAAGTACTGCCGGTAGCAGCAATACCAGCTCAGAAAGAAGCGCCAACGGTAGTCGCCCCGCAAACGACAACGCCACCGGCTGAGGCAGAGGCAGAGGCAATTGCACCACCGGCAGTAGCCAATGCGGCAGATCTCCCTGTGCCTGCACCTGTGGCAGAAACGCCTGTGGCAGCGGTCAGCGAGGTCAAGGCCAACCCGGCACAAGACCTGCCGGATCTGGGCAGCGCTGGCGTCAACGATGCCGAACGGGAAAAAGAGTGGGCGACACGGGCGAAAAAGCTGGCAGAGCAGAATCTTAACCAGCTATCCAGCGAGCGCGCACGCGCCGACACTAAAGATTACCTGACCAACCAGGCCAGCTCGGCCCTACAGCAGCAGACCGAGGAGCTACTTTCGCCACTTGGCACTGCCAAACTGTCGTTGGCGGTGACACCCGAAGGAGATTTCACCGGCAGCAGTGGCCAGTTGTTCAGCCCACTGTATGACGTGGATGGCCTGTTGACCTACAGCCAGGTGGGTTATCTGCAAAAGGCCAATGGTTCACAAGGCAATTTTGGCCTTGGGCAGCGCTGGGTGGTGGGGGATTGGCTGCTGGGTTATAACTCCGTGCTCGACAGCGATTTCCAGAGTCAACACAACCGCGGCAGCATCGGCGCCGAAGCCTGGGGTGATTATCTCCGCTTGTCGGCCAACTATTACCATCCTTTGTCGTCGTTTACCCAACAGGCAAATAATGCCGTGTTCCTCGGCCGCCCAGCGCGTGGCTACGACATTACCACCCAAGGCTATCTGCCTTTTTATCGCCAGCTTGGTGCTTCACTCAGCTATGAACAGTATCGCGGTGCCAGCGTCGATCTGTTGGGCAATGGCAACAAACAAACCGATCCCAGTGCGATGCAGGTGGGGCTCAACTATACGCCGGTCCCTTTGGTCACGGTCAAAGCCCTGCACAAACTGGATAATGCCGGTGATACTCAGGACAAGGTCGAACTGGCGATGAGTTACCGCCTGGGGGTGCCGCTGATCAAACAGATCTCCCCTTACTATGTGGAGCAGGCCAAATCGTTGCGCGGTAGCCGCTATGACAGCATTGAGCGTAATAATGTGCCGGTGCTGGAGTTCCGTGAAAGCAAGACGTTGCAGGTGTTTCTGGCAACGCCGTCATGGAACCTGAATGCCGGGGAAACGCTGCCGTTGGTGCTGGAAATCAAAGCGGCCAACAAGATCACCGCGGTTAACTGGCAAGGGGATACTCAGGCCGTCAGCCTGACGCCACCGGCCAATAGCAACGATCCGCAGGGGTGGACCTTGACGGTGCCAGCGTGGGATGAGACACCAGGGGCCAGTAATCACTACCAACTGTCCGTCACCCTTGAGGATGAAAAGCAGCAGAAAGCCACCTCTAACTGGATCACGCTACAGGTTGCCGCCCCGCTGAGCTTGTCTGTCGAAGGGGAACCAGGGTTACCGCCGCCACTCACCTTACAGCCACCGGCCATCCCGGCGGTTACCGGGCCGTTGCACCCGCAGGACAACTAGTCTTTCTTATTGCCCAACACCCAGACGGCGGCTTCAACCCGGGATTTCAGCTTCATCTTTTTCAGCAGGTGTTTCACATGCACCTTGACGGTACTTTCGGTGATCGTCAGCTTGCGGGCGATCATCTTGTTTGGCAGCCCTTGGGCAATCAGCTTGAGGATGTCGCGCTCGCGCGGGGTCAACTGCTGGATGTCGCGTTCTGCTGCCGGGCGGTTTTCCCGCAGGCTGGCAGCCAGCACCGGCGTCAGCGCTTCGCTCAGCACCATTTGCCCTGCCGCCGCCTGATGCAGCGCCTTAAGCAACTCTTCCGGCTCCATATCCTTTAGCAGATAGCCATCGGCACCGCGCTTTAGCGCGTTCACCACGTCGTCTTCATGGTTGGAGACGCTGAACACCACCACGCGGCCGGAAAGGGCGGTCTGGCGCAGGCGATCCAGCGTTTCCAGACCGTTCATGCCTGGCATATTCAGATCCAGCAGGATCAGGTCGGGATCGTGCTGTTCGGCCAGCTCCACCCCTTGCTCACCGTTGCTGGCTTCGGCGATGACTTGCAACTGCGGATCCATGCTAATCAGCTGCTTGACGCCGTTACGCAACATGGGGTGATCGTCAATCAGCAGTATGGTGGCAGCTTCTTCGGTCGTCATAACATTTCCTTAGTCGATAGCAGGGTTATCCGGGCGGAACGTCACCCGTACTTCGGTGCCGCCGCCGCGACACGGCAAGATTTCGCACTGGCCGTGCAGGCTTTTGGCGCGATCGCGCATGATGATCAGGCCGTAGTGGTCGGGGCGTTCGCTGATATCCGGCAGGCCACGGCCATTATCGCTGACGCTCAGGCTGACTTCGCCCTGTTGGTGCATTACGCGGATAGTCACCTGGCTAGCCTGCGCATGTTGGTGAATATTGCTCAAGGCTTCGCGCGTGATTTGCAGCAGGTGGATCGCCTGATAAGCCGGTACGCTGCGTGGGCCCAACTGATAATCCAGCTCGATGGCAATCCCCAGCCGCTGATTGAATTCTTGCACCGTAGACTGTAACGCCGCCAGCAGGCCGGGTTCGGTCAGGCGCAGGCGGAAGGTGGTCAACAGTTCGCGCAACTGACGATAGGCGGTATTGATCTCTTCACGCATCTGCTGCACCAACGCCAGGCTGGCCGCAGGGAGTTCATCCCCCTGCATTTGCAGGCAACTGGTCTGCATCTTCAGGCAGGTGAGTGATTGGGCGATGGAGTCGTGCAACTCGCGGGCAATCGCGGCGCGTTCTTCCATCAACATCAACTGCTGCTGGTGGTCAACCTGCCGTTCTATCGCCAGTACGCTGGTCAGCTGTTCGACCAGCGTATTCAGCAACTGGCATTGTTCATCGCTTAACCGCTGGTCTGGCGCATGTTGAGCGACGACGACGCCATAATTGCCCAGTTGGTCACTCAGGCTCCAGCTAAGCGAAGGATGGCCCTGATGATGGGGCTGGTGCTCGCTTAAGCAGGCGCTGCAAACCGGGTTATGGCAATACTCCGGCCTCAACGGCTGGTTACCGCTTAACTGCAAAAACTGCTCCTGGCTGTTGTTCTCATACAGCCGTACCTGGATGCTGTGCAGCGGCGTCAGCGTTGATAACTGGTTGAGGATCGGCGTCAGACGGCTACAGATCGGCTCGCTGGTATGCAACTGGCGGCTGGTGCGGTACAGAAAGCTCAGTACCTGGTTTTTCTGTTGCAGGTCGGCGGTTTTTTCCGCGACGCGTTGCTCCAGCCTGGCGTACATGGTGGAAAGCTCATCGGACATGGTATTCAGCGCGGCACCGAGGGAAGACATCTCGTCCTGATGCCCACGCTGGGCAAAGCGGGAGCTGAAATCGCCGCGGCCCACCGCCAGCGCCATCGCCACCAACTGACGCCATGGGTGCAACAAACGGCGGCGCAGGTAACAGATGGTACCAACCAGCAGCAACAGCGTCAGGGCAATAAAGCCACCCTGAACCAGTGTTACCATCAGCAAGCGCCGTTCGGTCTGGTGATCGATATCGGAAACCAGCTTGTCCAGCAGGCTGACAAAGTGGGCCACCTGGGGAGCCGCATCGGCGGGGCGCTGCGCCTGCCGCAGCCGTGGTTGCAGCTGGTTTAGCCAATAGTCACGCAGCGTCAGTAGTTGCGGGGTCAGTCCCTCGCGCTCCAGTGCCTGTTGCAAGTCGCGGCTGGTTTCATCCTGATCCAATCCCAGCATCAGGATATCGCTGTGGGCATCCAGAGGCACCTGAGACAGCAGGCGGTAACTCTGCATACGTAGGGAGCCCGCTTTGTTGATGGCATGGGCGTTGCCCTGAATGCTTTGCGACATCCAGGCGGAAGTACTCATTCCGGCGATGCCCAGCCCCCCCAGCAGTAGCATAAGCAGGGCTACCTGGTTAACGATCGAAAGCGGAGCCAGCAAGCGTTTCATCGAATACGCATCCCCATACAGCAGCAGAAGCCAGAGAGGTAACTACCAGCCACTCCGGCGGCGAAATGGCGTCAATAGTCGCCATTTTTCCTTATCCCCCGGCATAACCCCATACCCCTAACGAAGTACCCCTTAGTTTCCGGTGGCTTGCCAAGTCGCCAAACCTTAAGCGTGACTGTGGTATAAGCTGCTGAATACCAATAGATTAGCAAGCCTTATTTGGCTACTCACTAAGGGAGGTATCGTGTTTTACCTGCGTGGGTTACCTGCTTGCTGGTTGATTTGCATCAATTTTGCCGCTTGAGGGGATCATCTAGGGTGTGCGCAGTTATCACTGTGTTTCTGAGGTTATTATGTCGCAATCTGCAACGCCTTTGGCAACAAAAACAGCTGCGGTTATTCAGGACTGGCAACCTGAGAACAGCGAATTCTGGCAGCAAAGCGGGCACCGCATCGCTCGCCGCAACCTGTGGATCTCCATACCTTGCCTGTTGCTCGCCTTCTGCGTCTGGATGTTGTTCAGCGCTGTTGCGGTCAATCTGAACAAGGTGGGCTTTAACTTTACTACCGATCAGCTATTCCTGCTGACCGCGCTGCCTTCGGTTTCCGGCGCTATCCTGCGCGTGCCTTACTCCTTTGTGATCCCGATGTTCGGTGGCCGCCGTTGGACAGCTATCAGCACCTGCTTCCTGCTGATACCTTGCCTGTGGCTGGGTTATGCGGTGCAGGATCCGACCACCTCATTTAACGTATTTATTATTATCGCGCTGCTGTGCGGTTTTGCCGGGGCCAACTTTGCTTCCAGTATGGCGAACATCAGCTTCTTCTTCCCGAAGGCGAAACAGGGTGGGGCGCTGGGTCTGAATGGCGGCCTGGGAAATCTGGGGGTCAGCGTGATGCAACTGGTGGCTCCGTTAGCCATCTCGCTCGCCATGTTTGGCTTCCTGGGTGGTAGCGGCCAGGTACAGCCAGACGGTAGCCAGCTGTGGTTGGAGAATGCCGCCTGGATTTGGGTGCCTTTCCTGCTGCTGGCGACGCTGGCGGCCTGGTTCGGTATGAACGATTTGGCCGCCTCAAAGGCTTCTTTACGCCAACAGTTGCCGGTACTCAAACGGGGCCATTTATGGGTGCTGAGCCTGCTGTATCTGGCGACTTTCGGCTCCTTTATCGGCTTCTCCGCCGGTTTTGCCATGCTGGCGAAAACCCAGTTCCCGGATGTGGTGATCCTGCATTATGCTTTCTTCGGCCCGTTCCTTGGAGCGTTGGCTCGTCCGGTGGGCGGAGCGCTTTCCGATCGCTTCGGTGGTATTCGTGTAACGCTGCTGAACTTCATCGTGATGGCCATTTTCGCCGCCTTGCTGTTCCTGACTTTGCCGGGTAGCGATCACCATGGTTCGTTCTTTGCCTTCTATGGCGTGTTTATGGTGCTGTTCCTGACCGCTGGGCTGGGGAGTGGTTCGACCTTCCAGATGATCGCGGTGATATTCCGCAAAATCACTGTGGACAGAGTAAAAGCCGCAGGGGGAAGCGATGAATTGGCACAACGCGAAGCGGTAACCGATTCGGCCGCGGCTTTGGGCTTTATCTCGGCGATTGGTGCGGCGGGGGGATTCTTTATTCCCAAGGCGTTTGGCACTTCACTGGCTTTAACGGGTTCACCCGCCGGGGCGATGAAGATCTTCCTGGTGTTCTATATTCTGTGTGTCGTGGTGACCTGGGGCGTTTACGGCCGTAAAAAATCCGCACGTTAATATCTGCTTAACACTCCCTTGCTTGCCGGGGAGTGTTTTCTTCCTTGCTAAATTTGCAATATCTTACAGGTAACTCAGTGGCAGTTCTTTTCCATTATTGATTTTCACGCTAACCCAAGATGCGGTGGTATCGAGTTACCCTTGCCCAATGTTCAACCTTTGCGCTTTAAATCCCCCCTTATTTTAAATACCCCTTAACAGGATAAATCACTGTAATTATCGGGTTGCATTCTTATTTGGCGGGTAGCTTGATGGTTTTTTACCTGGGCGGAAGGGAGGGTCAAATTACCGTTCGCCATTTTTCAGTACCCTGTAAAAAGAAAACTCCTAACATCTACGGTTGGGCGACTTATGTCAGCACTAGCAATGGAGGGGGGTGTGAAATGGGTCTGCTGATTGGATTTCATGATTTCACTTGATGGTGAGGAAATGCTCTATTGGCTATTTTATTGATTGTTATCATTAAGTTGTGTTTTTCATTTTTCTGAAAAATGTCAAGTCAGGCGTTTTATGTAGCATGAATTTTTGAGTGCCGATTAGGCAAAAAATCAAAATATGAAACTGTGAAATTGATAATTTTAATTAAGATGAAATATAAAGAAAATTTAGCCGTTAGAGTTTATATTTAATGCCTTGAACATTTTTTCATACTTCTATACAAAGAAGGCTTTGTGAATTCATAAAGGATATGAAAAATGAGCGCTGAAAGGGAAATAAAAATCAAAAATCTTGAGGTGGTCATACCCGGCAGAAAAAATACCCGACTACGCTGGAAAGAGTTTCAGATACTTTCTCTACTGGTTAACCGTTCACCCGAGTTGGTAAGCCGTGCGGAAATCACAGAGAATATCTGGAAGGGCACCTATTGCTCAGACTCGACAATAAATCAAACGATTAAGTCTATTCGCCAAAAAGTGGGTGATGCGGAACATACCCTGATCAGAACTATTCCTCGCCTTGGCTATAAGGTCGATAATAAATCGATTTTTCATTTTATATCGGAAGCGGAGCCTGCCGTTGCGGATGCCATTTTGTCAGGAAGTCAGTTTAAAGGTATTAATGAGGGGCCGCTTGCTAACGAAGCTCATAGCTATACCGAACCGGATGAAATTTTCCTGATGGGGGGTGAAATTGTCGACAACCTCCCGGTAGCGGAAGGTTATCCATCAATAAAGCCGACATTAAAAAACACGGGGCAACAGGCCCAGGCGTTCCGGTGGAGCCGAATAGTGAAGTATTTGACAGTATTTATTTTGTTGCTGACGGTGTCACTGTTGTCTTATGCCTTAGGCAGCCGCTCCAAGCCAGCCATGCAGTATGAGCTGGTCAATAATGCCCGTTTGGTACTGTCATTAGATCTCCCCGCCAGTGCCCAGCCGCAGGCGTTGAATTGCATCTATCAGAAAGGGCAGGGAAAGGAAATGCGTGTGAGCTGCCGCGTCCCTTAACCGCTTCGACCTTAAACCCTTTACGTTGTAGGACCTCAAGAGAGTCAGTTATTTAAGCCATTTCATATTAGGTTGGCTTTATAATTACCGAGAAATACTATTTTATTATTTGTTATTTGAATCCTTAAGGTGAATTGCCCAGTCTAGCCGCGATCCTTGACCGCATTTTTCATGCGGAAAAATAGAGTAGGGAAACTGACTGGGTGGAAAATAATGGGTAAACGTACAATAGCTATTCTCGGTGGCTCTGGTTTTATTGGCTCGCGCCTGGTGAAACGCCTGAGTATCCGTAGTGATTTGGCACTGAAGATCATCGACGTCAAAGAGAGCCAATGCTTTCCTCAGTGGTACCACCATGCCGATGTTACTCAGCTAGAAAGCCTGCGACAGGTGCTGGCAGGTTGCGATGCCGTGATCAATCTGGCGGCTACACGTCAGGATAAAAGGAGATCCCGTTCGCTTGATTATCAGGTCAATGTCGAAGGCGCAAGTAACCTGTGCACCGTCGCAGCCGAGTTGGCAATCAAGCAGATCGTTTTCACCTCGTCGGTGGCTGTCTATGGTGCGGTGGAGCAGGAAACCGGTGAGGAAGGCCCCATTGCCCCCGTTGATCGTTTCGGTAAATCAAAACGATTGGCGGAGTTTGTTTATCAAGTCTGGCGCCACGCTGGCGTGGGCAACAAGCTAACGATCGTTCGCCCAACGGCCGTATTTGGCGAAGGAGATCGCGGCAATTTTTATCACCTGTGCCGGCGGATCGCCAGCGGCCGTTACGTGATAATCGGCAACGGTAACAACAGACAGTCGATGGCCTATGTCGAAAATATTGCTGCTCACCTGGAGTATGTGCTCGATCGGCAGGCCGATTATCAGATCAGCAACTATGTCGATAAGCCCGATCTCACCATGAACCAGCTTATTGCGGGCGTTACCAGCGCTCTTGGTCGAGAGGACAAGCTTATTCATATCCCCTATTGGTCAGGGATGTGTGGTGTGGCACTCCTTGATTTTGCCGGTAAGGTCAGCCGCCATAAATTTGCCATCAGCCGCGCAAAGGTACGGAAGTTCTGTGCCACAGCCCAATTTACCACCCATGAACCGTCTCATTTTGTCGCCCCGGTAGAGCTCAACCAGGCGATTGAGCAAACGGTAATGCATGAATTTGACTGAGGCAAACTGGTGGGCGGCTCACAATGTGGCTAGACACCGGGGACTTTTGTCCTGACGTAGCCTTTGGGCAACAGTGTTGCCATTAGCGCATGATTTCGAGTTTTTTGTCATAGTCATCGGGGTCATTGATGTAAATACGCCCCGATTTTTCACCAATGAATACGTTTCCTACCACTGGGCTGGTTTGCGGATCGGCTCCACCTTGGCAACCTGGGCTCTGATGATCTTCATGAATGAGCAACAAGAGCAAGGTTTCGTCATCATCGCTATCTTCAGCGCTTTCGTAAAAATGGCATTGCCCCTGAAGGCTCATCAACAGGGATACCAGCCTCGCGGCTTTTGCCGCCGGATCTGGATCGATATCATCACGGAATACGTCCCCACTGTGTTGCGTGACAAGCCGATCTGTTTTGAGCCACCCCTGAACAATGCGCCGATCCTGGCTGTAATAGGTCACGTAGGAAAAACCGCTTTTCGCATGCTGCTTTTGGACCGAGACGCCATCCCCTGGAACAAGGAATACGGTGCTGCTTTTGCATCCATCAGCGGGTGCGGAGTAAAACCACGCACGGCCTTCACCAGAAATCTGATAATGGTTTTCTGCGCTGAGGATATGCTTGGTTTCTTGCCCCTGGAGCACGGCGTCAGATTGTTTACCACAGCTTGCGGAAGCGTTCAGTGAGGGGAGTGGACCTAATTGATTGGCGGGTACCCAACCGGTAACAAAGGTTCCTTGCGTATCACGAAAGCTGATGTAACGGTACTTAGACACCGTTTCACCTACGCTTGGGGGTTGCTCTCGATATTCCGGGCTTTCACGAAACGCCTGAACCGGATCGCCCTTGATCAAGAAAGTGTCCAGGCGGCACTCAGGATGGGGGGCGGAGTAGAGATAGAGACGGCCAGAGGCAGTGACCTGCTGAATTTGTTGGATAAAATCGGCACTCCCTGCTGAATCCACCACCACGTCATGACACTTTGCATAGAGCGGGGAGACAAAAAAGAGCAGCAGTACATACAGCCATTGGGTCATTTTCTCGTCCTTGAATTGGGTTATTAATCAGATTAGCAGGTATAGGCTCGGCACCTACCCCCAAATATCTCGCATGGCTGGCAAGGTGACCATTCTTTCATTTATTGACTTTTTTAATGATTACTTTCAATTGGATAGATTAATTTCACCCAATTATCCTTTAGTGGTATTTCTGCCTTCTTCCACGTTTTCTCCCCCTGATTCCCTTGATCGCAATCAAGTTACACCCTGCAGAGCATCAGTAGCCTTGGCGGCAGATTGAGCAATGTCACTTGGCAACTTCTTATAACTTACAACGATAAGAGCCTTCAGGAGAACTCCGGATGAGCAAATTTCTAGATCGGTTCCGCTACTTCAAGCAGTTGGCCGAACCCTTCTCTGGCGGACACGGTCAAACGCTGAATACTAACCGTGATTGGGAAGACGGCTATCGCAGCCGCTGGCAACACGACAAAGTGGTGCGTTCTACCCATGGCGTGAACTGTACCGGTTCCTGTAGCTGGAAAATCTATGTGAAAAACGGTCTGGTTACCTGGGAAACCCAGCAGACCGACTATCCACGCACCCGTCCAGATTTGCCAAACCATGAGCCTCGTGGCTGCCCACGTGGTGCCAGCTATTCCTGGTATCTCTACAGCGCCAACCGCCTGAAATATCCGCTGATGCGCAAACGTCTGATCAAGCTATGGCGTGAGGCGAAAGCCCTGCACAGCGATCCGGTGGATGCCTGGGGTTCGATCGTTTCCAACCCAGAAAAAGCCAAAAGCTACAAGGTGGCCCGTGGCCGCGGCGGTTTTGTTCGTTCCAGCTGGCAGGAAGTGAATGAACTGATCGCCGCCTCCAACGTCTATACCGCCAAGACCTTTGGCCCGGACCGGATTATCGGTTTCTCACCGATCCCGGCAATGTCGATGGTGTCTTACGCGGCGGGTGCCCGTTACCTATCGCTGATTGGCGGCACCTGCCTGAGTTTTTACGACTGGTACTGCGATTTGCCACCGGCCTCGCCGATGACCTGGGGCGAACAGACCGACGTGCCGGAATCCGCCGACTGGTACAACTCGTCGTACATCATTGCCTGGGGGTCCAACGTGCCGCAAACGCGTACCCCAGATGCCCATTTCTTCACTGAGGTGCGCTACAAAGGCACCAAAACCGTTGCGGTGACGCCAGACTACGCGGAAGTCGCCAAGCTGTGCGACCAGTGGCTGAACCCGAAACAGGGGACCGATAGCGCCATGGCGCTGGCGATGGGCCACGTGATGCTCAAAGAGTTCCATCTGGACCGTGAAGTGGGCTATTTCCGTGACTACGTGCGTCGCTACACCGATATGCCGATGCTGGTGCTGCTGGAGCAGCGTACCGAAGGTTATTACGCCGCTGGCCGCCTGCTACGCGCCGCCGATTTGGTCGATGGCCTAGGCCAGGAAAATAACCCTGAGTGGAAAACCGTCGCGTTGGATCAAACCAGTGGTGAACTGGTGGCTCCGCAAGGCTCCATCGGTTTCCGCTGGGGCGAGAAGGGTAAATGGAACCTGGAACAGCGCGAAGGGAAAGCCCAGCAGGATGTTGAGCTGCAACTCAGCCTGCTAGGCAGCCATGATGAAGTGGTTGAAGTTGGCTTCCCTTACTTTGGCGGTGCCGAAAGCGAGCATTTCAACAGCGTGGCGCTGGACGAAATCCTGCTGCACAAGCTGCCGGTCAAACGCCTGCAACTGGCAGATGGTAGCCAGGCGCTGGTAACCAGCGTTTACGACCTGACTTTGGCGAACTACGGGCTGGATCGTGGCCTGAATGATGCCAACTGCGCTAACAGCTATGACGAAGTTAAAGCCTATACGCCAGCTTGGGCAGAGCAGATCACCGGCGTATCGCGCCATAACATCACCCGCATTGCGCGGGAGTTTGCTGAAAACGCCGAGAAAACCCATGGCCGTTCGATGATTATCGTCGGGGCAGGCGTCAACCACTGGTATCACATGGACATGACCTACCGCGGGCTGATCAATATGCTGATCTTCTGCGGTTGCGTTGGTCAAAGCGGAGGCGGCTGGGCGCACTATGTCGGCCAGGAAAAACTGCGCCCGCAAACCGGTTGGATGCCGCTGGCGTTTGGTCTGGACTGGCAACGCCCAGCGCGCCATATGAACAGCACTTCGTTCTTCTACAACCATTCCAGCCAATGGCGCTACGAGACGGTCGGCACCGAAGAGCTGTTGTCTCCGATGGCGGACAAGAGCCAATTTGCCGGCAGCTTAATCGACCTTAACGTACGTGCTGAACGTATGGGCTGGTTGCCATCGGCACCACAGTTGGACACCAACCCGCTGCATTTGGCTGCTCAGGCTAAAGCGGCCGGTCAGACGCCGGTAGATTTCACCGTCGAGAGCCTGAAACAGGGCGACGTCCGCTTTGCCGCTGAACAGCCGGACAACCCGCAGAACTTCCCGCGTAACCTGTTCGTCTGGCGCTCCAACCTGCTGGGCTCCTCCGGCAAGGGGCATGAATACATGCTCAAATACTTGCTGGGTACCGAGAACTGCATCCAGGGCCAGGATCTGGGCCAGCAGGGCGGCGTGAAACCGCAGGAAGTCGAATGGTTGGATAACGGCGGTGAAGGTAAGTTGGATCTGGTGGTGACGCTCGATTTCCGCATGTCCAGCACCTGCCTGTATTCCGACATCGTGCTGCCTACCGCGACCTGGTACGAGAAAGACGATATGAATACTTCGGATATGCATCCGTTTATTCACCCGCTGTCTGCGGCTGTCGATCCTGCCTGGGATTCCAAGAGTGATTGGGAGATCTACAAGGGCATCGCCAAAGCGTTCTCTGAAGTGTGCGTTGGCCACCTGGGCCAGGAGACCGATATCGTCACGCTGCCAATCCAGCATGACTCTGCCGCCGAACTGGCTCAGCCCTACGGTGTGAAAGACTGGAAGAAAGGCGAGTGCGATCTGATCCCAGGTAAAACCGCGCCGCATATTATGGTGGTTGAGCGTGATTATCCTGCAACCTACGAGCGCTTTACCTCGCTCGGTCCGCTGTTGGACAAACTGGGTAACGGCGGTAAGGGCATCAGTTGGAATACTCAGACCGAAGTCGACTTCCTGAAAAAACTCAACTACGTGAAGGCGGAAGGCCCGGCTGTCGGGCGGCCGAAGATCGAAACGGCTATCGATGCGGCAGAAGTGATCCTCTCGCTGGCACCGGAAACCAATGGGCAGGTGGCGGTGAAAGCCTGGCAGGCACTGAGCAACATCACCGGGCGCGACCACACCCACCTGGCGCTGAACAAAGAAGACGAAAAGATCCGCTTCCGCGATATTCAGGCGCAACCGCGCAAGATCATCTCCAGCCCGACCTGGTCTGGCCTGGAAGACGAACACGTCTCTTACAACGCCTGCTACACCAACGTACATGAGCTGATCCCGTGGCGCACCCTGAGCGGCCGTCAACAGCTGTATCAGGATCACGAATGGATGCGCGCCTTCGGCGAAAGCCTGCTGGTTTATCGCCCGCCGATCGACACCCGTGCCGCGCAGCCGTTACTGAATAAAAAACCGAACGGCAACAAAGAAAAGGCGCTGAACTTCCTGACGCCGCATCAGAAGTGGGGCATCCACTCAACCTACAGCGATAACCTGCTGATGCTGACCCTGTCACGCGGTGGGCCGATTGTCTGGTTAAGTGAGGACGATGCCAAAGATCTGGGCATTGAGGATAACGACTGGATCGAGGCCTTCAACGCCAACGGGGCGCTCACCGCACGTGCGGTAGTCAGCCAACGTATCCCATCGGGCATGACCATGATGTACCACGCGCAGGAACGCATTGTGAATATCCCTGGCTCGGAAATCACCAGCCAGCGCGGCGGCATCCACAACTCGGTGACCCGTGTGTGTCCGAAACCGACCCATATGATCGGCGGCTATGCACAACTGGCCTACGGCTTTAACTACTACGGCACCGTTGGCTCTAACCGCGATGAGTTTGTGGTAGTCCGTAAAATGGACCAGATCGATTGGTTAGACGGTGAAGGTAACGACTACGCACAAGGCAGCCAGCAGGAGAAAGCCAAATGAAAATTCGTTCGCAAGTTGGCATGGTGCTGAATCTGGACAAGTGCATCGGTTGCCATACCTGTTCGGTGACCTGTAAGAACGTCTGGACCAGCCGTGAAGGGATGGAATATGCCTGGTTCAACAACGTGGAAAGCAAGCCGGGCATCGGCTATCCCAACGCCTGGGAAGATCAGGATAAGTGGAAGGGCGGCTGGATACGCAAAATCAACGGCAAACTGGAGCCACGCATGGGTAACCGTGTTGGCCTGTTGTCGAAGATTTTTGCCAACCCGGATGTGCCTGCGCTGGATGATTATTACGAGCCGTTCGATTACGACTATCAGAATCTGCATTCCGCGCCAGAGGGCAAGCATCAACCGATTGCCCGTCCGCGCTCGCTGATCACCGGCCAGCGGATGAAGAAGATCGAAAACGGCCCGAACTGGGAAGAGATCCTTGGCGGCGAGTTCGACAAGCGTGCCAAGGACAAAAACTTCGACAACATGCAGAAAGCGATGTACGGCCAGTTCGAAAACACCTTCATGATGTATCTGCCACGCCTGTGTGAGCACTGCCTGAATCCGGCCTGCGTGGCGACTTGCCCAAGTGGTGCGATCTATAAGCGCGGCGAAGACGGCATTGTGCTGATCGATCAAGATAAATGTCGTGGCTGGCGGATGTGCCTGACCGGCTGCCCGTACAAGAAAATCTACTTTAACTGGAAGAGCGGCAAATCCGAGAAATGCATCTTCTGTTATCCAAGGATTGAGGCAGGTCAGCCTACCGTCTGTTCGGAAACCTGTGTAGGGCGTATCCGCTACCTCGGTGTGCTGTTGTACGATGCCGACCGTATTGAGCAAGCGGCCGCTACTGAACACGAGCAAGACTTGTATCAGAGCCAAATGGATATCTTCCTCGATCCGCACGACCCGGCGGTGATTGAACAGGCGCTGAAAGACGGTGTCCCGCAAGGGGTGATCGAAGCCGCGCAGCAGTCGCCGGTGTATAAAATGGCGATCGACTGGAAGCTGGCGCTGCCGCTGCACCCGGAATATCGCACCTTGCCGATGGTGTGGTACGTGCCGCCGTTGTCACCGATCCAGTCAGCCGCTGATGCGGGTGAACTGGCCCATAGCGGCGTGCTGCCTGACGTCGAAAGCTTGCGCATCCCGGTGCAATACCTGGCTAATCTGTTGACCGCTGGGGATACCGCTCCGGTGCTGCTGGCCTTGAAAAGAATGTTGGCGATGCGCCACTACAAGCGGGCAGAAACCGTGGACGGCGTGGTCGATACCAGCGCGCTGAAGCAGGCTGGGCTGACCGAGGCGCAGGCACAAGAGATGTATCGTTATCTGGCGATAGCCAACTACGAAGATCGGTTTGTGGTGCCGTCCAGCCACCGTGAACTGGCGCGTGAAGCCTTCCCGGAAAGTAAAGGCTGTGACTTCAGCTTTGGCGACGGTTGCCATGGCAGCGACAGCAAGTTCAACCTGTTTAACAGCCGCCGCATCGATGCCATCGACGTGACGCAGAAAACCCCGCGCAAGGAGGATGCCTCATGATTGCTCTGCGAATTATTGCCCGCCTGCTGGATTATCCCGATCGGGCGCTGTTTGACCATCAGCAAGAGCTGGTGGAAGCCCTGGAGCCGGCGTGCGAACTGGACCTGCATCAGAGCGCTCAGTTGATCCTGTTTATTCGCCGCTTCTGCGGACGCCCGTTGCTGGACGTGCAGGCGGAGTATTGCGAGCTGTTCGATCGTGGCCGTGCGACCTCATTGCTGCTGTTTGAGCACGTTCACGGTGAGTCCCGCGATCGCGGCCAGGCGATGGTCGATTTGATGGCACAATACCGCGAAGCCGGGCTGGAGATTGATAGCCGTGAACTGCCGGACTTCCTGCCGTTATACCTGGAGTATCTGGCCAGCCGTAACCAAGAGCAAGCGCAGGGCGGGTTGCAGGATATCGCGCCAATTCTGGCTTTGTTGGGGGCTCGCTTGCAGCAACGTCAAAGCCCGTATGCGGTGTTGTTCGATCTGCTGCTGGCGCTGTCCGGTACCGCCGTCACCAGTACCAGTCTGGAGGCGCAGGTGGCTGGTGAAGCCAGAGACGATACGCCACAGGCACTGGATGCCGTCTGGGAAGAGGAACAAATCAAGTTCCTGGGTGAGCAAGGCTGTGCTTCGGCGCAGCAGGCCGCTCACCAGCGGCGCTTCGCGGGCGCGGTAGCGCCACAGTATCTGGATGTGGGCTCGATGACCACGGCAACCAAAGGACGCTAATCATGCACTTTCTGACGCTTTTCTTCTTCGATATCTATCCGTATATCGCCGGGGCCGTCTTCCTGATCGGCAGTTGGCTGCGCTACGACTACGGGCAATACACCTGGCGTGCCGGTTCCAGCCAGATGCTGGATAAAAAGGGCATGCGGCTGGCCTCCAACCTGTTCCATATCGGCATCCTGGGCATTTTTGCCGGGCATTTCCTCGGCATGCTGACGCCGCACTGGATGTATGAATCCTTCCTGCCGATCGCGGTGAAGCAGAAAATGGCGATGTTTGCCGGTGGGGCCTGTGGCGTAATGATGTTGATCGGGGGCGTGCTGTTATTGAAACGCCGCTTGACCAACCCGCGCATTCGCGCCACCAGTAGCGTGGGGGATATCCTGATCCTGACGTTGCTGGTCGTGCAGGTCTGCCTGGGGCTGTTGACCATCCCGTTTTCTGCCCAACATATGGACGGCAGCGAGATGCTGAAGCTGGTAGCCTGGGCGCAGGCGGTGGTCACTTTCCATGCAGGGGCAGCTCAGCACCTGGAAGGGGTGGCACCGATCTTCAAGATCCATATCGTACTCGGCATGACGTTGTTCCTGATATTCCCGTTCTGCCGTCTGGTGCATATCTGGAGCGTGCCGGTGGAATATCTGACTCGTCGCTACCAACTGGTGCGTAACCGCCGTTAATTCCCCGCAATATTTCCCCTCACCCCAACCCTCTCCCACAGGGAGAGGGAACTGCTAGCCCCTGCATTTTTGGAAGTTCAAGGCCAGACGCTACCTTTTCAAATGCACTCGAACGGTCCCCTCTCCCTGTGGGAGAGGGCTAGGGTGAGGGGCTGCTTTGACCAGTCTTATCCCCATATGACACGACAAAGCGCTTATTCCTATAGATCTCTTTTCGGCGTTGATCTACGCTGTGCCATCGGGTTAACGGCATGCTTTACCTGGTTAGTTAAGCGAACGGAATCAATCAGTAAAAATTCCTTTTAGGATTTTCATTATGCTGATGTTAAATAAGAGCTAGATCAACAATAGCGTAAAAAATTTCATTAATTACGCTGGATGCTAGCCAAACGAGTTAGGGATAAGCAGACTGAATACCTATGACCATTGATAACCTGTCCCACCCCGTGCTGCCGCTGAAAATCATCGCGACAGGTGCGGCCTTGCCTCCTGGCTGCATCGAATCTGCGGCCTTGGATCGGCAATTAAACAAACCCGCAGGCTATGTAGAAAAACGCTCGGGGATTATTCATCGCTTTCATGCCAGCCATCAGGCCAGCCAGGCTGCACTGGCCGTCGCCGCATTGGATGATGCGCTGACTCGCCATGCCATCCCGCGCGACTCCATCGATCTGTTGATCTCGGCTTCGGCAATTTCCGTCCAGGCATTACCCTTCAGCGCCGCGCATATTCTCAAGATCGCCGGATTAGCGCCGGGGATCGCGGGCTTTGATATCAATACCAGCTGTGTCAGTTTTATCACCGCATTACAGGTGGCGGCGGGGCTACTCAACACCGGCGTTTACCGGCGTATCGCCATCGTCTCTGCCGATATTGCCTCGCGCGGCATCGATTGGAAGGATGAAGAGTCCTCACTGATTTTTGGTGATGGTGCCGCCTGCGCCATTGTGGAACGTGGTGACGGGCGCAGCGGTATTTTGTCCTATCTGATGGAAACCTATCCGGAAGGCAGTGATTTGTGCGAAATCCGCGCCGGTGGCACGCGCCGCAACCCGCGCGCCGGGATGGATGACAGCGATTTTCTGTTTCATATGCAGGGTAAGCAACTGTTCCGCCAGGCTTCGGCGCTGATTGAAGGCTACCTTAGCCGTTTGCTGACCGCCGCTGGGCTATATTTGCCACAAATCGCCACCGTGGTGCCGCATCAGGCTAGCCACCTCTCTCTGGAACACATGCGCAAAAGGCTGCATGTTGCGCCAGAGGCGTTGGTGGATATCTATCGTTACCGGGGAAATCAGGTGGCGGCGTCAATTCCTTCCGCTCTGCACGAGGCGGCGATCACCGGCAGGCTGAATGCCGACCAACCGGTGATGCTGATCGGCACCGCGGCCGGATTGACTCTGGGTGGCATGGTACTGTTGCCATGAAAGTGTTGGTAACAGGAGCGACCAGTGGGCTTGGGCGCAATGCGGCCGAGTGGCTATTAGCCGCTGGACATCAGGTGCATGCTACCGGGCGTGATGAGGCCGTTGGTCGTGAGTTGGTGGCGCAGGGCGCAAAGTTTACCCCGTTGGATCTGACCCGTGCCGGGATGGAGCAGTGTGAGCAACTGATGAGGGGCTATGACGTGGTCTGGCATTGTGCTGCCAAATCGTCGCCATGGGGCGATCGCAAAGCCTTTTTTCAGGCCAATACCTACGTCACGGAAAAGCTCGCCAAGGCTGCCGGGCGCTGTGGAGTAAAGCGCTTTATCCATATCTCGACGCCCGCGATCTATTTTGACTTCAGACATCATCACAACCTCACCGAGGGCGAGTCTGCCCGGCGGTTTGCCAATCATTATGCCGCCAGTAAGTATGCTGCCGAGCAGAGTATTGCCGGACTATTGCATCGCTATCCGCAGACGACCTACCTGATCCTGCGGCCGCGTGGCCTGTTTGGCCCGCATGACCGGGTTATTGTCCCCAGGATCCTGGCCCAGATGCAGCGTGACAAAGGTGTGCTGCGCCTGCCCGGCGGCGGCAAAGCCTATCTGGATCTGACCTTTGTGCTCAACGTGGTGCATGCGATGGATCTGGCCAGCAACCGGGAACATTTATCTTCTGGCGGTATCTATAACATTACCAACCAACAGCCACAGCGGCTGGAGGATATGCTGCACCAACTGCTGGCTCAACAGCTAGGCTGGCAATATCGGGTACAGAGGCTGCCTTATCCGCTGTTGTGGGCGGCGGCGGTGGGAATGGAAATCGTGTCTCATTTTACCGAAAAAGAGCCGATGTTGACGCGCTACAGCGTGGCCGCCGCCTATTTTGATATGACGCTGGATAACCGCCGCGCGATAGAGGAACTGGGCTACCGGCCCCGCTATAGCCTGGAACAAGGGATTGAACTGACCGGGCAATGGATGAAACAGCAGGGGATGGCGGCAGATGGCTAATATCACGACTTTTGAAATCGGCTATTGCACCCACCTTGGCTGCATGGCACTGCGTGGTTCGCCGATGCGAACCTGTAAATTCCCGTCCAGAGCCTATCTGCTGGAGGTGGGCGATCGCCGCTGGCTGTGGGATACCGGTTATGCCAGCCATTTCCAGCAGTACACGTCGAACGGTATTTTCCGGCTGTATAGCCGGATGACGCCGGTGTATTTCAGCCCACAGCAGGCGCTGCTCGAACAGTTGCGGAGCCGAGGCGTGGGTGTAGGTGATATTGAGGCGGTGATTATTTCCCATTTTCATGCCGACCATATCGCCGGCTTGCGTGACTTCAGCAGCCTTAACATGATTTGCTCCGGAGAAGGTTGGCAGCAAACGCGTGAACTGCGTGGTTTTGCCGCCCTGAAGCGGGCGTTTGTGCCTGGGCTGATCCCAGAGGAATTTGAATCCGCGTTGCAGTTTGTGGAGTCATTCCCGCTACAGAGCCTGCCTGCCGAGCTGGCCCCATTCCATCAGGGCTATGCGCTGCCGGGGAGCGCGGGGCAAATCATCATCGTGCCACTGCCGGGCCATGCTGCGGGTCATATTGGTGCCTTTGTGCAAACCGACGCGGGCTGGACGCTGTTGGCAAGCGATGCCGCCTGGTCACCGCTGAACTATCAGCAACTACGCGGCCCTTCGCGGTTGGCGAACCTGATCATGGATAATCCGCGCAGTTACTATCAAACCCTTGAGGCGCTAAACCAACTGCATCACGGCGGCGCGGCGGAGATCCTGTTGTGCCATGAGGGGGACTTATGATCCCATTGATGACACTGTGGCACTACCTGCGAGCGCAAAAGCTGCATTTCACCGAACGGGCTGCACTTGAAGCCTACCAGGCGCGCCAGTTGAAACGCTTTGCCCGCCGGGTATTGGCGCATAGCCCGTATTTCCGACCATACTGTCTGTTACCCTTGAGCGAATGGCCAGAAATGGACAAAGCGATCATGATGACGCACTTTGATCGGATGAACACCGCCGGGTTGCAACTGGAAACGCTACTGGCCTGTGCCCGGCGTAGCGAAACCGATCGCGATTTTACGCCGAAAGTGGGCAAATACAGCGTTGGACTATCGACTGGTACCTCCGGGCGGCGCGGCGTGTTTGTGGTCAGCCCGCAGGAGCAGCAGATCTGGGCTGGCGGCATGCTGGCAAAAATGCTGCCGCAAGGCGTGTTTGCCGGTGAACGGGTTGCGCTGTTTTTACGTGCGGACAATAACCTGTATCACAGCGTCAACAACCGCTGGTTGAGCCTGACGTTTTACGACCTGTTCGCTCCTTTTGCCGAACACTTGCCGCAGATTGAACGAGAGCAGCCCACCATCGTGGTTGCGCCAGCGCAGGTGCTGTGCGCCTTGGCCAGCGCGGTTGAGCGGGGCGAGTTGCAACTGCGGGTGAAAAAGGTGATCTCGGTGGCCGAGGTGTTGGAACCCCAGGATCGCCAACTGCTAAAGCGGGTGTTTGCCGAGGTGGGCGAAGTTTATCAGGCTACCGAAGGTTTTCTGGCTGCAACCTGTAGCCACGGCACCTTGCATCTGAACGAAGAGTTTATTCATGTGGAACCGCAGTGGATTGACGAACAACGCTTTACTCCGCTGATCACCGATTTTACCCGACGTACGCAACCGATCGTGCGTTATCGGCTGGATGATATTCTGGTGCGACGCGCGGAGCCTTGCCCCTGCGGCCAGGCCAGTATGGCATTGGAGCGGATTGAGGGGCGCTGTGACGATCAACTGCTGTTGCCCGGATTGCAGGGAACGGCGCAGAGAGTCTTTGCCGACCTGTGCCGCCGAGTGATTGCCAACGCATTGCCCGCCGTGGCGGATTATCGCCTGACCCAGTTGGCAGGCCAACGGCTGCACCTGATGGCCGACTGTAGCCCAACCGAGCTGGAGCATTGCCAGCAGCAACTGATTACGCTGTTTATCCAGCAGGGTATCGATGTACAGCAACTGGAATGGCAGCTCACTGCACAGAGCATCATGCCGCAGTTTGATGCCAAACGCCGACGCATCGTGCGGTTGCCGGAGGCACAATGAAAGAGGTGCTCTATCGGCTATGGCAAATGCTGCTGGGCTGGGGGTTTGTCGGCCTGATTTATAACAGCACCGATCGCTGGCAAGGGGCGGGTTATCAGCTGACGCCGAGTTGGCTGGATCGTGCCATCCCCTTCAGCCCACATGCCATCTGGCTGTATTTATCCTTTTTCCTGATCGTCCCGCTGTGCTATCTGCTGTGCCCGCTAAACCGCATCAAATGGCTGAGAAGTTCGATGCAGCTTGCCGCTATGGTTGCAGGAGCCATTTATTTGTTGTGGCCGACGACGATGGATTACCCGGTCGATGAGGGCAGCTCGCTCAGCTCAACGATGCTGGCGGCATTGATTGGGATTGATTCAAAACAAAACTGTTTACCCTCATTGCATATAGCCTTGACGGCACTGGCCGTATGGGCCGTAGCGGATAGTCGGAAAAAATGGCGCAGTGTACTGTTGTCGATTTGGGGCCTGGCGATTGCCTTCTCGATCCTGCAACTACGCCGCCATCTGTTGGTAGATTTGCTCAGTGGGGCGCTGTTGGCCATGGCCGTAGGCTATGCCTGCCAGCAGGTTCGATGGATTGTCAGTGATTTTCGTCAGGGAGAACGACAATGACCGATCTGGTGATACCGATAATATTTATGCTGTGCGTGGTGCTGGGCGAGGCCCTGTGGCTGCAAAAGCGCAACCGCGGCAGCGTTGATTGGCATGATGTGATCTTCAACCTCAACTCCGGACATATCATGCTGTGGCTGTTCCGCGGGCTGGAGATCTTCTGCTATGGCTATGTGGTCACCCATTACAGCCTGGGTCTGGTAGACAGTTGGCCGGTGGCGCTGGTGTGGCTGTTTACCCTGCTGGCGTGGGACTTTGGCTTCTACTGGTTGCACCGGTTGCATCACCGTTTCCGCCTATTGTGGGCGGTGCATGTGGTGCATCATCAGGGCGAGCACTTCAATCTGTCGCTGGGCGTGCGTAACTCGTGGTATTCGTCGCTGACCTCAATCCCGTTCTTTATGCTACTGGCATTGGCCGGTGTGCCGCTTGCGGTGTTTATCACCGTCTCGATCCTGCATTACAGCATTCAGCTGTTTAACCATAACGCGCTGACGCCCAAGCTGGGTTGGCTGGAAAAAATCTTCGTTACCCCGGCGCACCATCGGGTGCATCACGTCAACGATCTGGCCTATTCCAACCGCAATTTTGGCGGCAGCTTTATTTTCTGGGACAAGCTGTTCGGCACCTTTGGCCCGTCACTGCCGACCGAGCCTTTCGCCTATGGCGTACGCGGGGAGAAGTCATCGGTTAACCCGTTCTGGGCCAGTAACCTGCCGTTCCTACGCTATTTCAAACTGCCGTTCAAACCTTCCACCAGTAGTGCCCAGTTCCGCAGTTCCGCCTGGTGCATGGTGAGTGGGGCATTACTGCTGTTCGCCCTGGTGCTGGGCTACGTTTACCGCTTTGGTTACGGCTACAACGGCCTGACCGGCGAACAGGCAGCGCTGTTTATGCTGTTGGCGATAGGTGTGGTGGCATTGGGCGGGCTTGCCGAAGGCCGCAGCTGGGGCGTAAAGGTCTGGCTGCTGATGGCGTTGGCCGCTCCGCTGCTGTTACTGGTGGCGTTGGGTTGGCACCAGCCTTACTGGTGGCTGATGGCCTGCGGCATTGCCTTGCATGGCTGTGCAGTTGCCGCTGGCTGGGGACGCCAGAAGGATGTTGCGCATGTCTGATTCGCTGCCGCCACTCTCTTTCCCTGCGGATGGGGAGCAAGCGTTTCATCGTGAACTGAAACGTCGGGCCCACGCTTATCTGAGCGGCCGCAACGATCACCGCTTTGCCGATGCTGCCCGTTGGATCAAGGCGGTTGTCCTGCTGTTGCTGTGCGTGGGGTTCTACCTGCTCAGCCTGATGCAGCAGCAGGGGATGGCGTTTATGTTGTGCTATTTCGCTTTTGTCATGATGGGCATGTTGTTGAACGTCAATGTCAATCATGATGCTTCACATAACGCCTTTGCCCGCACTCCCTGGGTGAATCGCCTGGCAGGGCGGCTGGTGACGATCCCACTGGGGGTCGATCCCGACTATTGGCGGACCAGACACGTCAGCTATCACCATGTGTATGCCAACGTTGAGCATTACGATCTGGATACCGAGGAAAACGGCTTTTTCCGCCAGACGCCGTTCCAGCAATGGCGTGCGCATATGCGCTATCAGCACCTTTACTGGCCGCTGATTGCTGCCTTGTCGCTGCCCTATATTGCACTGGTGTTTGATTGGTCTGACCGATTGGGCAAAACCCCGTTGGCGGCCGACGGCGTGCTGGCCGGGCGCCAGGGCTGGGCGGTGTTTATTGCCAGCAAACTGTGCCACATTTTAGTAGTGCTGGTTATTCCCCTGGTGGTTTGCCAGCAACACGGCATCGGCTGGCAAACGGTGTTGCTCGCCTATCTGCTAAGCCAGATGCTGGCCTCGCTGCTGGTGGTGTTCTTACTGCTTGGAACCCACTGGGCGCAGGCCGAGTTTTACGCGGTGCCAGAAGGCAGCCAAATGCCGCAGGGCTGGTATCGGCATAACTTTGCCACCGCCTGCGATTGGGTCACCTCGCCACACTGGCTACACCATCTGACCGGCGGGCTGAATTATCATCTTACCCATCACCTGTTCCCCGGCTGGAATCATCGTCACTACCCGGCGCTGGCCGCCATTCTGGCCGAACTCGCGCCACGCTTTGGCATGGATTATCGCTGTATCGGCTACCGGGAACTGTTGCAACAGCAGCAACGCTTCCTGCGTGCGATGGGGCAGCAGCCGCAATGAAGATGCCAGACACCACGCCGCTGCGACCCTTGGCGTTCCAACGGGAGAATCGCGACATTCATCTGGCGCTGATGCGCGGCAGCCAGGCTTATCTGGCAGGGCGGGGCGATCATCGCTTTGCCGATCGCGGGATGTTCGCCAAGGTGTTGTTGCTGATTTTGCTGTGCGCGGGCTTCTACGCTGCCAGTTTGCAGCAGCAAAACGCCTGGGCTTATTTTGGCTGCTACGTCGGCTTTATTTTCTGCGCCATGATGCTGACGGTGAACGTAGTCCATGACGCTTCGCACAATGCCTTTTTCAAACGGGCGCGGCTGAACCACTGGCTTAACTTTGTCGTCAGCATTCCGTTAGGGCTGGATGCGGACTGTTGGCGAGTGCGCCATGTCATCTTCCACCACGCCTACAACAATATCGAAGGCTACGATCCGGATATCGAACCCAATGGCGTGCTGCGGCAAACGCCATTCCAGCAGCGCAAAACCTTTATGCGTATGCAGCAATACTATTGGCCGATAGTGGCCGCGTTGACTTTCCCGTATTACATCTGGCTGTTTGACTGGTTGGATCGGGCAGGTAAAACGCGCATGACGCCCAAAATGATGTTGCAGGGGAAACCAGGCTGGAGCGTCTTTTTACTGAGCAAGTTGACACATTTCACGCTGGCGCTAGCCATCCCGCTATGGCTGCTGCCCCCAAGCATCAGCGCCACAGCGATCTGGCTGACCTATCTGCTGAGCCAGATGCTGTCGTCGTTGGTGTTTGTGATGTTGATTGTCGGCACCCACTGGGCCAAGGCCAATTTTTATCAGGCCCCCGAGCAGGGCAAGATGGTGCATGGCTGGTATCAACATCTGTTTTCCACCACCTTTGACTGGCAGGCTACCCCGCAATGGGTTGGCTACTGGCTGGGCGGTGCCAACCTGCATCTGACCCATCATCTGTTCCCGCATTGGAGCCATCGGCATTACCCGGCGCTGGCGAAGATTATTGCCGAGGTGGCGGCTCAATACGGGTTGGATTATCAGTGCCTGGATCTGAAAACGCTGTTGCAGATGCAACAGCGTTTTTTAGGGGCGATGGGGAAGCGCTAAGGTTATTCCGGCTTCATCCCGGCGGCGGCCATCAGCAGGCGGAATAGCGAGGCGACCAAAAACAGCCCGAGCACGCTGGCACTCCAGATAACCACCAACCAGCCGACGCGTTTCCACCAGGGAAGAGTGGGGGTTTTCTCATTCATTGTTTTGTCCATCAGTGATACCCATCCTCATGGCTCACCTTGCCGCGGAACACGTAGTAGCTCCAGAAGGTGTAGACCAAAATAATTGGAATAATAAACAGTGCGCCCACCAGCATAAAGCCGAGGCTCTGTGGCGGTGCGGCGGCCTGCCACAGGGTGATGGCCGGTGGGATCAGCAGCGGCCAGATGCTGATGCCCAGACCGCTCAATCCCAGGAACACCAGCAACAGTGTCAGCAGGAACGGCAAGTAGTGGGCATCGTTGCGTACGCCGTGCCAGATGCCCCAGGCGCTGAGCAGCACCAACAGCGGCACCGGCAGCAGCCAGAACAGGTTCGGCAGGCTGAACCAACGGGTCGCAATTTCAGGGTGAGCGATCGGCGTCCACACGCTGACGGCCAGCAGGATCAGTAACAGGCTGACCAATAGCGGCGTGGTCAGGCGGTGCATGCGTGCTTGCAGGCTTCCGGCGGTCTTCATGACCAACCAGGTACAGCCGAGCAGCGCATAGGTCACCACCAGCCCCAAACCGCAGAACAGGGCGAACGGCGTGAACCAGTCGAAGGGGCCACCGACATAGGCGCGGCCTTCCACCGGGAAGCCGTCGATAATTGCTCCGACCACCACCCCCTGACAGAACGTCGCCAGGATTGAGCCACCGATAAACGCCTTATCCCAGATATGGCGCTTTTCTTCCTTGGCCTTGAAGCGGAATTCAAAGGCGACACCGCGGAAGATCAGGCCAAACAGCATCAGCGTGAGGGGAATGGCCAACGCGTCCAGGATCACCGCATAAGCCAATGGGAATGCGCCAAACAGGGCGGCCCCGCCGAGCACCAGCCAGGTTTCGTTGCCGTCCCACACCGGTGCCACGGTATTCATCATCACATCGCGATCGTGGCTGTCTTTTACCCACGGAAACAGGATGCCGATACCCAAATCAAAGCCATCCATCACCACGTACATCATGGTGCTGAACACGATGATCACAAACCAAATCAGCGGAAGATCGATACCCATGTTCAGCTCCTGTCGTCCAAAGTTTCGTGTACCGCAGAGAGCGGACGTGCCGGTGTACCGTGGCCGCTTGGCTCATCACCCTCATGGGTTTGCGGGCCTTTGCGGATCAGGCGCATCATGTAGGAGTAACCCACGCCAAACACCGAGCAGTAGACGACGATAAAGGCCAGTAGGCTGACACTCATATGGATATCGCCGTGGGCAGAGACGGCATCAGAGGTGCGTTGCAGCCCGTAGACGACCCATGGCTGGCGGCCAATCTCGGTGGTGAACCAGCCCGCCAGCAAGGCAATCAGCCCCGATGGCCCCATCCACAGAATGAAGTACAGGAAGGGTTTGGACTGATACAGCCCTCCGCGCCAGCGTAGCCACAGGCTCCACACGCCAGCCAGGATCATCAGCATGCCCAGCGCCACCATGATGCGGAACGACCAGAACACCACGGTGGAGTTAGGGCGATCTTCCGGTGGGAAGGATTTCAACGCCGGAACCTGCTCGGTGAGGCTGTGGGTGAGGATCAGGCTGCCGAGGTAAGGGATCTCCAGCTTGAAGCGGGTTTCTTCACGCTCCATATCCGGCCAGCCGAACAGGATCAGCGGTGTCGCTTCTCCCGGTGGGTTTTCCCAATGGCCTTCGATGGCGGCGATTTTGGCCGGTTGGTATTTCAGCGTGTTGAGGCCGTGCGCATCGCCGATCACCGCCTGGATAGGGGCGACGATCAATGCCATCCACATTGCCATCGATAGCATTTTACGCATCGCTGGCGTATCACGGCCACGCAGCAGATGCCAGGCCGCCGAAGCACCGATAAAGAAGGCTGACGACAGGAACGCGGCGGTGGTCATATGCAGCAGACGGTAAGGGAATGACGGGTTGAAGATCACTTTAAACCAGTCAACCGGCACCACCACGCCGTTGATGATCTCGTGCCCCTGCGGAGTCTGCATCCAACTGTTGGACGCGAGGATCCAGAAGGTGGAGATCAGCGTGCCAAGTGCTACCATGCAGGTGGCGAAGAAGTGCAGGCCGGGGCCGACACGATTCCAGCCGAACAGCATCACGCCCAGGAAACCGGCCTCGAGGAAGAAGGCGGTCAGGACCTCGTAGGTCAGCAATGGGCCGGTAATGCTGCCGGCAAACTCGTAGAAGAAGCTCCAGTTGGTGCCGAACTGATAGGCCATCACCAACCCGGAAACCACGCCCATGCCGAAGTTGACGGCGAAGATTTTCGACCAGAAGTGATACAGATCCCGGTAAGCCTGATTGCGTGTTTTCAGCCATAGGCCTTCGAGCACCGCCAGATAACTGGCCATGCCGATGGTGATGGCCGGGAAGATAATATGGAAGGAAACGGTGAAGGCGAACTGGATCCGTGCCAACTCCAATGCATCAAGTCCGAACATGGAGCCTCCTTGATTTGTTCATACATCGGCCTCTTAGGAAAGCGAAAACTTGCTTATTAAAACTTGCGCTAAGTAGAGCATGGAGTAGAGTAACGATAACAGTGACAGTTATTTCACTTTTGACTATAACAGTTGGAATTGTATGACCAGATATGAACAGCTCGCCCAGCAGATCCGCGAACAGATCCAGAACCGCGTATGGCGCGCCGGGGACAAGCTGCCCTCGCTGAGGGAAAGCGGTAAACGTGCCGGGCTGAGCCTGATGACGGTGGTGCAGTCTTATCAGCTACTGGAGAGCCAGGGCTGGATCGTGGCACGGCCGCAGTCTGGTTACTATGTCGCGGCACGCTCACAGGCGTTGCCCCAGCCTGTCCGGGACGAAAAGCTGCTGGTGAGTGAACAGGTAGATATCAACGCCTTTATCTTTGACGTGCTGCAAGCCTGTAAGGATCCGGACATCGTGCCGTTCGGGTCGGCCTTTCCGGACGCGACTCTGTTTATGCAACCCAAGCTGGCGAGGGCGCTGAGCAGCGTGGCCCGCAAGTTCACGCCTCACAGTTCGCTTGCCAATCTGCCCCCAGGTAACGACGCGCTACGTCGCCATATTGCCCAACGCTATGCGCTGAGCGGGATGCAGGTTGCCCCCGATGAAATCGTGATCACCGCCGGGGCTATGGAGTCGTTAAGCCTGAGTCTGCAAGCGGTCACGCAGCCGGGGGACACGGTGGCGATTGAATCGCCGGCATTTTACGGTGCGTTACAGGCGCTGGAACGTCTGAAGCTGAAGGCGGTGGCGATCGCCACCCACCCGCAGCATGGGATCGATCTGGATTCGTTACAGCAGGCGATTGAGCAGTATCCGATTAAAGCCTGCTGGCTGATGACCCATTTCCAGAACCCGCAAGGGTCCAGCATGTCGGACGAGAATAAGAAACGCTTGGTGACGATGTTGCGTGAGCATCAGATCTCGTTGCTGGAAGATGATGTATACGGCGAGCTTTATTTCAGCGCCGAGCGGCCCTTGCCCGCCAAGGCACTGGATCAGGGCGGGCAGATTTTGCACTGCTCGTCGTTCTCGAAATGTTTGGCTCCTGGGTTCCGCGTGGGCTGGGTGGCGGCTGGGCGTTATGCGCAGCAGATCCAGCGCTTGCAGCTGATGAGCACCGTTTCGACCAGCGTGCCGACCCAGATGGCGATCGCCGATTATCTGCTGCATGGCGGCTATGATACTCACCTGCGTCGCCTGCGGCGTTTATTGGCCCAACGGCAAAGCGCCATGCATCAGGCCATTGCCCATCATTTTCCGCCGACGGTGAAGATCAGCCAACCGGACGGGGGCTATTTTCTGTGGTTGGAGTTGGAAGCGGCGCAGTCATCGATGGAGCTCTACCAGCGTGCGCTGGCAGAGGGGATCAGTATTGCGCCGGGGCGGATGTTCACCACCGGCGATCGTTTCAATCACTGTTTCCGCCTGAACGCCTCTTTTGAGTGGAGCGACAAGCTGGAAAGCGCCATCAAGACCTTGGCCAGGCTGATCCGTGGCCTGGGCTAGGCCAGATAATGTTTCAACGCCCGGCCAGCCTGGTGGATCGCCGAATGTACTGCCGGCACCTGAGCAATCGGGTTTAGCAGGCCGTAATCGTGGATCAGCCCATTGTAGCGGGTGGCGGTTACCTCAACGCCAGCAGCATTGAGCAGACGGGCGTAGGCTTCCCCTTCATCCCGCAACACGTCCAGCTCGGCGGTCTGTATCAGCGCTGGCGGCAAGCCTTTCAACTGCTCCAGAGTCGCATTGAGCGGCGAGGCGTAGATCTCCTTACGCTGGGCTTTGTCAGTGGTGTAGTTGTCCCAGAACCACTTCATCATGTTGCGGGTTAAAAAATGGCCTTCGGCGAACTGATGATAGGAATCGCGATCAAAACTGGCATGGGTGACCGGCCATAGCAGGATTTGGCAGCGCAGGGCCGGAGTGCCGCGCTCTTTAGCCATCAGGCTAACCACCGTCGCCATATTACCGCCAACGCTGTTGCCTACCACCGCCAGCCGACTGCCGTCGACGTTGATCTTGTCACCGAATTCTGCCACCCATTCCGTGGCCGCATAGGCTTGTTCGATGGCGGTGGGATACTGGGCTTCTGGCGACGGCGTATAATTGACGAACACCGCTACGGCCCCAGAGCTGTACACCAGGTCACGCACCAGTCGTTCGTGGGTAGGGAAGTCACCCAATACCCAGCCGCCGCCGTGGAAAAACATAAATACCGGCAATTTGCCCTTTACCCGCGGTGGCCGCACGATATGCAGCAGGATGTCCTGACCGGCGACGTGGATGGTTTTCTCTTCAATCTCAACCTCATGCTGCACCACTTCCACACTGCGCTGCGCGCCTTCCAACACTTTGCGGGCCTCTTTCGGCTTCATCTGTTCCATCGGTTTTCCGCCGCTGGCATTCAGCTCTGCCAGAAAAGCCGCGACGTCTTTAACCGCGGCGGGCTGAGTGGGATCAAAGGTTTTTTTGCTCATGTTGGGATCCTTAAGGTCGAGGAGGGTACATGGAAAATGGGGATAGCTTAGAAGTGTAGTCTGTAATTGCTATTACCTCTCACCCTAACCCAAAGGGCGAGGGGAGTGTCCGAGCCACAGATTGACACTGTACTAGCTAGCGACACCGAGCTGGCTCCCTCTCCTTTTTGGGGTGTACAGTCCGGGGACATCGTGAACACTTGTTCGGGGACATGGTAGACACTTACAACATAGGTATGAGTACTTCTGAGTGGAGCTGCTTATGCCGTGGGATGAGAGATCTGCCATGTCATTACGTATCGAGTTTGTGTTTTTCGCCTCGCAAGAAGGCGCTAATATTCGTGCGTTATGCCGTCAGTTCGGCATAACCCCTACCACGGGCTACAAGTGGTTACACCGCTGGCGCTCTGACGGCAAGGACGGTCTGAACGAGCGCTCCAGAGCGCCACACCATTCGCCTTCCAGAACACCCGATAGCGTTGTCGAACACCTTCGCGCTGCTCATTTGACCCACCCGCAATGGGGCGCGCGCAAGCTCAAGCAATGGCTCGAGGTGCGCGGGCATACTTTACCTGCCGCCAGCACCGTGCATAACCTGATGCGTCGCCATGGCCTGCTTCCGGGTGGCCCTTCACTGGTTCCAGCCGTCGGGCGCTTTGAGCACGATGCCCCGAACCAACTCTGGCAGATGGATTTTAAAGGGCACTTCCCCTATGCCGAAGGACGTTGCCATCCGCTTACCTTGCTGGATGACCATTCACGCTTCTCGCTCTGTCTGGCGCACTGCCAGGATGAACGACGTGTCACCGTACAGTCCCAGTTGATAGCCGTGTTCGAACGTTATGGTCTGCCGGAGAGAATGACCATGGATAACGGCTCGCCGTGGGGTGATACAACGGGCAGTTGGACCGCGTTGGAGCTGTGGTTAATGCGTCAGGGTATCCGGGTGGGTCACTCTCGGCCTTACCATCCTCAGACACAGGGTAAGCTGGAGCGCTTCCACCGCAGCCTGAAGGCAGAGCTTCTGCAGGGACGGTGGTTTACCCATGCCGCGCAGTTGCAGGAGGTGTTCGACGCCTGGCGAGACACTTACAACCTGGAACGGCCACATGAAGCACTGTCAATGGCGGTACCGGCGTCTCGTTATCAGCCTTCACAGCGACAGTACAATGGCAATCCGGCGGCAGCGGAGTATGACGAAGGGGTCTTGGTCAGGAAAGTGGATATCAGTGGAAAACTGAGCCTGAAAGGGATGGGCCTGAAAGTGGGGAAGGCCTTTATCGGAGAATGTGTCGGGCTGAAGGAAAGTGAGAGAGAGGGGTACTACGAGGTGTGGTGGTACAGCACTAAAGTGGGGACGATCGACCTGAGAAATAGGTCGATCGTTATGGGGAAAGGATGTTAAAAAGTGTTCACCATGTCCTTGAACACCTGTCTACCATGTCCCCGGTCTGTACAGGGAGAGGGTTAGGGTGAGGGGATATCGCAGTGGTTTATCGCCTTTTTACTGCACTAAATGAGGTCAAAACGCACGGTATTGGTGCGAAAGGGTGCCAGGCTGCCGATTTGGCGCAATTATTTTTGCGAGCAGGATCAGATAATCGGAAGAATTTTGCGATTGAATAGGATTTCGCGGACGCCGATGATTTTAGGCTCTATTTTTGCGCCCCTTCATTACAAATGCATAATTATTGAATAATTATGCAATATAACTCATTGTTTTAACGAAAAAAATAATCAAATCCGCTAAAAACCCCGTTATGGCACGATAGCTGCTCTACACTATTTATCAAATGGGCGCTATTTTAACTACTCATTAACATTTATTCCCCGCTTAGCGGCGCTAAATGCGGCATTAATAGCGAATAACCGATTTAATGTAACAGGTTTGTATCTGAATGGCCGACACTCAGCAGCATTATCGTCGGTCAGAAAATACAGCGGATAACCGGGTTATTTTGCTTTTTCGTCGGCCTTGCGGCCCTAACGCGGTCCTTACCGCCAAAATTCAGCCTTTGCTGACGTTATGAGGTCATTATGGAACAGCCAATCGCAGTTACCCGCCAGTCTTTCGACGACTGGATGATCCCGGTCTACGCCCCTGCGGACTTTATTTTGGTGCGGGGAGAAGGCTCACAGGTCTGGGATCAGCAGGGGAAATCCTATATCGATTTCGCCGGCGGTATTGCCGTTAACGCTCTGGGGCACGCCCATCCTCAAGTGAAGGAGGCGCTTGTCGAACAGGCGGGCAAGCTGTGGCATCTGGGCAACGGCTATACCAATGAGCCGGTGTTACGCCTGGCCAAGCAACTGATCGATGCCACCTTTGCCGATAAGGTGTTTTTCTGCAACTCCGGTGCGGAAGCCAACGAGGCCGCGCTGAAGCTGGCGCGAAAATATGCACTGGATAACGGCAATGGCGAAAAGAATCAGATTGTCGCCTTCAATAACGCGTTCCATGGCCGCACCCTGTTTACCGTGACTGCCGGTGGCCAACCCAAATATTCCCAGGATTTTGCACCACTGCCTGGTGGCATTACCCATACGCCGTTTAACGATCTGGCGGCGGCTGCGCAGGTGATTAACGACCGTACCTGCGCGGTGATCGTTGAGCCGATTCAGGGCGAGGGTGGTGTGGTACCGGCACCACCGGAGTTCCTGCAAGGGCTACGTGAACTGTGCGATCGCCACGGCGCGCTGCTGATCTTTGATGAGGTGCAAACCGGCGTGGGGCGTACCGGATCGCTGTATGCCTATATGAATTACGGGGTAGTGCCGGACGTATTAACCACCGCCAAGGCTTTGGGGGGCGGTTTCCCGATCGGCGCCATGATCACGACCGACAAGCTGGCGAAAACCCTGGGCGTGGGCACTCATGGCACCACTTACGGCGGCAACCCGCTGGCAACAGCGGTCGCTGGGGTGGTGTTCTCGCTGATTAACACACCAGAGGTACTCGATGGCGTGAAGCAACGTCTCGAGTGGTTTATCGACGGGCTGACACAAATTAACCTTCAGCATCCGATCTTTAGTGAAATCCGCGGGGCTGGGTTGTTAATTGGCTGCGTGCTGGATCCGAAATATGCCGGTAGGGCCAAGCAGCTTACCCAACTGGCCAACGAGGAGGGGGTCATAGCCCTGATTGCTGGCCCGGATGTGGTGCGTTTTACGCCTTCACTGATCATCCCGGAACAGGATGTGAAAGAGGGGCTGGCGCGGTTCGCGCGTGCCGTGGCGCGGATTTGCAGCTAATCAAGACGGCTGCGCCTGGTGCGCAGCCGGTGACTTCCGAGGTTCGCATTATGATGATTATCCGCCCCATAGAGCGCCGTGACCTGGCTGACCTGCTGGCGCTCGCCGGTAAATCCGGTATTGGCCTCACCTCTTTGCCGCAGAATGAAGACACGCTGTCGGCACGTATTGAGCGGGCGTTAAAAACCTGGCAGGGCGAACTTCCCCAAAGCGATCGCTGCTATCTGTTTGTCATGGAGGATACCGAACGGCAGCGAGTGGTTGGCGTCAGCGCCATCGAAGTGGCAGTTGGGCTGACCGAGCCTTGGTACAGCTTTCGCGTGGGTACCCAGGTGCATGCCTCAAAACAGCTTAACGTCTATAAGTCGGTGCCAACGCTATTTTTGAGTAACGATCATACTGGTCATTCGGAACTCTGCACGCTGTTCCTCGATCCAGACTACCGCCATGGCGAGAACGGCAAGTTGTTGTCGAAGGTGCGCTTCCTGTTTATGGCCGCGTTCCGTAACCAATTCTCCCGCAAGGTGATCGCGGAAATGCGTGGTTATTCCGATGAGAATGGCCGTTCCCCCTTCTGGGAGAGCGTTGGCCGTCACTTCTTCTCTATCGAGTTCGCCAAGGCGGACTACCTCAGCGGTACCGGGCAAAAGGCGTTTATCGCCGAACTGATGCCGAAACACCCGCTGTACGTCGACTTTCTGGCCGAAGATGCGCAGAAAGTGATTGGCGAAGTGCATCCGCAAACCGCACCGGCACGCAAGCTGCTAGAGGCCGAAGGGCTACGCTACCAGGGCTACGTCGATATCTTTGACGGTGGCCCGACGCTGGAAGCCGAGATCGACGAGATCCGCGCGGTGAAGCGCAGCAAACTGGTGAAAGTGGTGCTGGATGATGCGCAGGTGAACAACGAATCCCCGGTGTATCTGGTGGCTAACGACAACTATCAACATTATCGCGCCCTGTTGGTGCATGCCCAACTGCATGACGATCGCCTGCGTATCAATGCCGAGACAGCAGCGGCGCTGGGCGTAGAACAGGGTAGCCCGGTGCGGGTCATCAAGCTTATAGCTCAGGAGAAAGTGTAATGTCGCATCCTGCATTGTTAATTAATGGCGTCTGGCTGGCTGGCCGGGGCGCCGAGTTCAGCAAAACCGATCCGCTGGATAACCTGCCGCTATGGCAAGCCAATGCGGCTAACGCTGACGACGTGGCTTCAGCCTACGCCGCTGCACGCGAGGCTTTCCCTGCCTGGGCGCGCACGCCATTTGCCCAGCGCGAACAGTTGGTAAAATGCTTTGCAGCGTTGCTGGAAGAGAATAAACAGCATCTGGCCGAGACCATCAGCCGAGAAACCAGCAAACCGCGCTGGGAAACCCTGACCGAAGTCCAGGCGATGATTGGCAAGGTGGGTATTTCGCTACAGGCCTATCAGGCGCGTACCGGGGTGACGGAAACTGCGATGGCCGACGGCGCTTCGGTGCTACGCCATCGGCCACACGGCGTGCTGGCGGTGTTTGGCCCGTACAACTTCCCTGGCCATTTACCGAATGGGCATATCGTCCCGGCGCTGTTGGCGGGCAACTGTGTGGTATTCAAACCCAGCGAACTGACGCCACTGACGGCGGAGGTGACGTTGCAACTGTGGCTGCAAGCGGGGCTACCGGCTGGGGTGATCAATCTGGTACAGGGCGGGCGTGAAACCGGTGAGGCGTTGGCAAGCAGTGCAGATATAGATGGGCTGCTGTTTACCGGCAGCGCTGGCACTGGCTACCACCTGCATCGCCAACTGGCTGGCCAGCCAGAAAAGATCCTGGCGCTGGAGATGGGGGGCAACAACGCGCTGATCGTCGAACAAATAGAAGATTGTGACGCGGCGGTGAATCTGGCCGTGCAATCGGCGTTTATCTCTGCCGGTCAGCGCTGTACCTGTGCGCGCCGTATTTTGGTGAAAAGCGGACCGCAGGGCGATGCCTTTATTGCGCGCCTGGTCCAGGTAGCTGCGGCACTGCGCATTGGCCGCTGGGATGCTGAGCCACAGCCGTTTATGGGCGGGGTGATTTCCTCCGCTGCGGCTGAAAACATGCTGGCAGCTCAGCACCATCTGTTGGCTCTGGGAGGCAAAGCCTTGCTGACCATGAAATCGTTAGAGAGCGGTAGTGCGTTATTGAGCCCAGGTATTATTGATGTGACCGGCGTGGCAGAGGTGCCAGACGAAGAATATTTTGGTCCGCTGACGACCATTATTCGCTACGACGATTTTGATCAGGCGCTGCGTCTTGCCAACAATACGCGCTATGGCCTGTCCGTTGGGCTGGTTTCCCCGCAGCGGGAGCAGTTTGAGCGGCTGCTCCTGGAGGCGCGGGCTGGGATTGTCAACTGGAATAAACCGTTGACCGGCGCTTCCAGCGCGGCACCTTTTGGGGGTGTGGGGGCGTCGGGCAACCATCGGCCAAGTGCGTTCTATGCGGCGGATTATTGCGCATGGCCTATGGCTTCACTCGAGAGCGCCAGCTTGACGCTGCCAGCCAGCCTGTCACCGGGCCTGATCTTCAATTGATCTGCCCCCCCCCCTCAACTGGCCGCTAATGTGGTGCTACGTAGGGGTGCTGCATGCTGCGCCCGTGTTGAGGCTAGATACGGAAGTCAATCTGTGGCACGTACGATCCATCTCCTTGGGGAGAGGGTTAGGGTGAGGGGACTTGCACCAAAGTGACAGGTATTAAGCTACAGGAGAGAAAAATGTCCGGATATGAAGTCAATTTCGATGGGTTGGTGGGTTTGACGCATCATTATGCCGGGCTGTCGTTTGGCAATGAAGCCTCGACACAGCATCGCAACAGCGTATCGAATCCCAAACTGGCGGCAAAGCAGGGGCTGCTGAAAATGAAGGCGCTGGCGGATATGGGCTTCCAGCAGGGCGTGTTGCCGCCGCAGGAGCGGCCCCATCTCCCGACGCTGCGTAAACTGGGCTTTAGCGGCAGCGATGAGAGCGTGCTGGCCCAGGCGATGCGAACCTCACCGCAGCTGCTTTCGGCTCTCAGTTCGGCCTCATCTATGTGGACGGCTAATGCCGCGACGGTTTCACCTTCGGCTGACAGTCAGGATAGCAAGGTACATTTCACCGCTGCCAATCTGAATAACAAATTCCATCGCGCGATCGAGGCAGAAACCACCTCCAGCGTACTGCGTGCCATCTTCCGCGATGAGCAATACTTTACTCACCACGATGCCTTGCCGCAGGTGGCGCTATTCGGGGATGAGGGGGCCGCCAACCATAACCGCCTTGGTGGAGACTATGCCAAACGTGGGGTGCAGGTGTTTGTGTATGGTAAGCAGGAGTTCGGCGGGGCAAGTGCTCCCACCCGTTACCCGGCTCGCCAGACGCGGGAGGCCAGCGAGGCGATCGCGCGTTTGCATCAGTTGCACGAGCAACAAACGGTATTCCTGCAACAAAATCCGGTGGTGATCGACCAGGGCGTTTTTCACAATGACGTGATTGTCGTCAGCAATCAGCAGGTGCTGTTCCATCATCAACAGGCGTTTTTGCACCAACAGCAGGGCCTGGATCAGTTGCGCCATAAGATGGCCTTGCTGGAAACGGAGTTGGTGGCGATAGAAGTCCCCACCTCCAGCGTCAGCGTGGGGGATGCGGTGGCGACCTACCTGTTTAACAGTCAGATCCTGACCAAACCTAATGGCAAGATGATGATCGTCGTGCCGGAAGAGTCCCGCCAGCATCCGGGCGTTTGGCACTATCTGTCGGAGATGGTGACCCGCGGCGGTCCAATCGACGAGATCAAGGTGTTCGATCTGCGCGAAAGTATGCGCAACGGCGGTGGCCCGGCTTGCCTAAGGTTACGCGTAGCGTTGAACGATGCCGAACTGAGAGCAGTTAACCCACGGGTGATGATGAACGATACGCTATTCGCTACTCTGAACGATTGGGTCGATCGTTATTATCGCGATCGTTTGGTTCAAGGCGATCTGGCAGACCCGCAATTGCTGCATGAAGGGCGAGCGGCTCTGGATGCACTGACCTCTATCCTTGGGTTGGGTAATGTTTACCCATTCCAACAGTAACCGGAGGCAATGATGAAAGATTTATTGGCTCTGACGCTGGCGGGGACGATACCGGCCAATACCCACGGTGAGTTCGCCATGTTGCGCTGGCGGTGGCTGGGGGAGGGGTTATTGGAGCTCTGCCCGCTGCAAGGCTATCGGCAAGCGGTGGTGCTTTCTGCGGGTATTCACGGCAATGAAACGGCACCCATCGAATTGCTTGACCAACTGGTAACCGAACTACTCAGCGGCGTGAGGCCATTGGCGGTGCGCTTGCTGGTGGTGTTGGGCAATCCGTCGGCGATGCGTGCCAATCAACGCTATCTGGCAAGCGATATGAACCGGATGTTTGGCGGGCGTTATCAGCAGTTTGAGTCCTGTGGTGAAACGGTACGGGCACAGCAGTTGGAGCAAGTCGTCAGTCATTTCTTTGCCCAAGAGCAGGCCACCCGCTTTCACTATGATCTGCATACGGCGATCCGTGGGTCGCTGTTGCCACGCTTTGGTATTTTGCCCTATCAGCCGCAGCGTTACAGCCCCGAGATGTTGGCGTTACTTGATGCCGCAGATTTGGATGCGTTAGTGATCCACCAGGCGCCCGGTGGCACGTTCAGCCACTTCTCCAGCGAATATGCACAGGCAGCAAGCTGCACTCTCGAACTGGGCAAGGCACGCCCGTTTGGCAGCAATGATCTGCAGCAGTTTTTCGCTATCAATAACGCCTTGCAGGCGCTGGTCAGTGGGCAGCCTTTGCCTTTACGGGGGCCGGTTCCGCTACGGATATTCCGGGTCGAGCGGTCGCTGATCAAACGCAGTGAGTCGTTCAAGCTCTATTTGAGTGATGATACCGCTAATTTCACCGCTCTGCCGCGGGGGACGTTACTTTATGAACAGCCAGGAGAAAGCTATCGGGTGCAGTATGAAAACGAATGGATCCTGTTTCCCAATCCCAAGGTCGCGTTGGGATTGCGTGCGGGCATGATGTTGACTGAAGTACCACGTAATACGCTGTTTTAATCTTCCCCCGTTGGTTATGCCGCAGGTCTGCGACCTGTGGCGACATTTTCTCTCCTGCACCAACATAGCGCAATTTATTCCGCCAATTAATAAGGGTATTTACTCTATTATGTTTCATCCCCGGTTAGGGCGATCAATGGGTAAAAACCGGATTAAAGATAGAACTATTTGCGTAAATTCAGCTATTCAGATTTATATCAGTTAAAAGTGTGAAATAAGTAACGCTATTGCTTAGCATGCTAATTTTGTGGTTATTGGAAAACGTAGGCAAATCACACAAAATGAAACGTGAATGCACCTTTTTGGTGCAATTTAACGGTGGCGTTAAAGCTTATGCGTTAAATGTCTATTTAAATCATTAAATTAGAAATTGCATAGATTGTAATATTTAGTTACAAATAAACATGCTTTATACGCACTGTTTCGTGAACTTTTTTATTTTAAGTTTTTATTCATGATGCTAATGTCACATGGCGCTTTATTACAGGCGTTGATAAAAAAACAAAATGATAAAAATCACAGCCCAAAGCATAAATTGGGCGTGACGGGCAGCTTTTAATAAAAATCTAGGAAAATAAATGATGAAACGCAGTGTAGTAGCCCTGGCGGTTGTTCTTGCCACCGTCGCCTCGATGGCCAATGCGGCCGAAATCTACAACAAAGATGGCAACAAACTCGACCTGTATGGCCGTGTTAACGCTAAGCACCTGTTCAGTGATAACAAGTCTGCTGACGGTGACGCCACTTATGTTCGTTTCGGTTTTAAAGGCGAAACGCAGATTAATAGTGACCTGACCGGTTATGGCCAGTGGGAATACAACGTCCAGGCCAACCACGCTGAGTCAGCAGGTACCGAAGGCACCAAAACTCGTCTGGGCTTCGCTGGTCTGAAGTTCGCCAACTATGGTTCCTTTGACTACGGCCGTAACTACGGCGTGGTTTACGATGCGGAATCCTATACCGATATGCTGCCAGAGTTTGGCGGTGACACCTATACCTACACTGATAACTTCATGAATGGCCGTTCTACCGGTCTGGCTACCTACCGTAACCGTAGCTTCTTCGGTCTGGTAGAAGGCTTGAATATCGCATTGCAGTATCAGGGTAAGAACGAGAATGACCGCAGCAACGTACACAAGCAGAACGGTGACGGCTACGGTATGTCGGTAGACTATCAGGACATCGGCGGTACCGGCATTGGTGCTGCGGCAGCTTTCTCTGATTCTAACCGCACCCAAGCTCAAAAAGACGGCTTCTATGGTAAAGGTGACAGCGCTACGGCCTGGACCACCGCACTTAAGTATGATGCCAACCAGGTGTATCTGGCGGCAATGTATGCTGAAACCCGCAACATGACCCCAATTACGGTTAACAAAGTTGCTGGCTTTGCCAACAAAACGCAAAACTTTGAAGTGGTCGCGCAATACCAGTTCGAAAATGGCCTGCGTCCATCTATCGCTTACCTGCAATCCAAGGGTAAAGACATTGAGACCATCGGCGATGCCGATCTGGTGAAATATATCGATATCGGTGCGACATACTACTTCAACAAAAATATGTACACCTATGTTGATTATAAAATCAACCAGCTGGATGACAACAACCCGTTGGGTCTGAACACCGACAACGTCGTGGCAGCCAGCTTGACCTACCGTTTCTAAGCGTTACTCATCACCTCATTCCTGTGTCGGAACGTGGTCCAAAAGGCAGAGCGCAAGCTCTGCCTTTTTCAATTCATCAACAGCGTGGCGATAGTGCGGAATTTTTCGTAGGGTCATCGCATGCCTGGCTAATCAATGGCAGTGTTGGTTTACAGAGAGACATACTCGCTGGCAGGCAGCCAGAAGCCGTCGATAAAGTCCTCGATCGGAAAACAGCCAGCATGACGTAACCGTTGTTCTTTCATCGCTACCAGGCACTGATGCTCATCACGCAGCACGTCGACAACAATATCGGCACAACCGCCATCCAGATAACAAACGAACATCACCAAAGCATACATAACCCAACACGTCCCCATTAAGAGTCTACCCACCATTGTAGGTAAAATTGGGCTGAATTCAGCTAATTCATACAAAAAAATAACAATTGACCAGACAAAAACGGTATTTTCAGAATTATGGCAGCGTTTAATCATCCATCGGAGCATTGCAGTTCCGTTCTGTACTGCTAAGCTTAATGAGTTTTAAAAATGCTTAACTATCCAATCATTAACGGGAGCGAATATGGGATTGTTTAACTTCGTGAAAGAAGCTGGCGAAAAACTGTGGGATACGGTGAGCGGTAACGCTGCGGATCAAAGCGCCAAGCTGAAAGCGCACCTCGATAACAGCGGCCTGCCGGATACGGATAAGGTTGATGTTCAGGTCGTTGATGGCAAGGCCGTGGTCACCGGGGACGGTATCAGCCAGGAGCTGAAAGAAAAAATTCTGGTAGCCGTGGGGAACGTGGCGGGCATCAGCGGTGTGGAAGATAATGTCGCGGTAGCGCAACCGGAAGCGGAAAGCCGCTTTTATACCGTCAAGAAGGGCGATACGCTGAGCGCCGTTGCCAAAGAGATATATGGCAATGCCAACCTGTACAATAAGATCTTTGAAGCCAATAAACCGATGCTAAGCCATCCGGATAAAATCTATCCGGGCCAGGTATTGCGCATCCCACAATGATGTAGAAAATCCAGGCTATCGAAGCCCGAGCTTGCTCGGGTTTCAGACTGTATCATTCGTAGCCCTATCTTGGGCGCTGTGCTGCACCACTCACCCGATTCACGCGTTACTCCAGTGCTAACCCCTCAAGTTCTCTAATCTCAATTTGATAAACCCAACGAATGTTTTCAGCCCGTAGGCGGGCGACTTGCCCCGAGAGTCTTGACCCTGCTGCAGAAAATTGTTAGCGTCTGCGTACAAGAAAAGTCTTAGTTATCGCCTGTGTAAAATCTGACTACCGCATAGACAGGGGGTTTGCTGCTTTGAACCTTGAGACGGTATGGCATGCGATAAGCGAATAGAGGGTGCGAACGCCCCATAAGACAAGCAATACCAGGAAAGCCATGGACGATGCGTAACCGCTCATCACTGCGTAGACGAGGGTTGCTGCATATTGATCATTTTTACGTTGACGATCACACAGTAGGTGGGAGTAACTTACTGTTTTCAGGAGATAAAATGGAACACAATCCGCACGATGAAACCAAACTTATCGCGGTTATTGCCTTATTGGTCTCGGTGCTACTGGTCGTGTCGATCTTGTTTGGCATCACGTACTTATCCGATCTGCGGCATACCAATCAAGAGATTGACACCAAAAGCTGTTATATCAAAGGTGGCTGAAGCCTGAGCTGTACCTTTGCTATGACGATGAAAAATTTTTGCCGAATGCATGAGTTTATTGGGGCCAGGCAGCAATTGCTGCGATTTATCCGCTGACAAAAGTGATGGCGAATTAATAGCCGGTAGCGTGCTATATAAATAGGGTAACGCACGCTGAAGGCGTTTTTTTAACCACACTGATATCGCTACAACTCAGGTGTAGCAAGGGATTGGGCGATTTCCCCAACCTTTTACGGATGATGGCTAGTGAGGATGAACGCGGCATTCTGTTGATTAGTGGATTTAAATAAATTCAATTTAACTATGTTAAAGTCACAATTAATGATTTGCGTGAATGTATTTCATAAATGTATTTGTGATGTTAATCAAATATTGTTATTTACCCCAAAATAGCGGGCTGTCGTAAATAGCCTGGCCCTGCTAAGCTGAGATTAATCTGTACGAAGTTTCTGTCAGTCCTATTGCCGAAGTAAGCGAGGTGGTTATGAGTCAATTACTCTCCCATGCAAGATTATCCCATGTTGTGATCGCTACGGCGGTGTTTTGGGTTGCCATTGCCGTACTCGTAGCGGTCGCGCTGAAGTGACGCAGGATGATTAATCAACAACGCTTTTGACGTAGCTAGCACATACCGCCGACGGCTCCTTTCTGGGGCCGTTATCTTTTATAGCCATCAGACCAACAAACCCTGGTAATGACGATTAATCGCCAAAGCGCTCTGAGGGTTATCTTGCAGTGATTAGACAGCTTGCATCTGGCTCAGGCCGTCTTTTGGTGAATAATGTGCAGCGGAGGCTCGATGTGCAGATCGACACTCAGATCCTGGCGAAAGTCATAGGGCGTGATGTTGAAACGCTTTCTGAACATGTAGGTGAAGTGTGATTGGGAACCGAAACCAAAATCCAAGGCAATATCGAAAATGGAAGCCTCGCTACTGCGCAACTGATACACCGCACCGGCAAGGCGGCGTTCGCGAATGTACTTGCCCAGCGAAATCCCCGTCGCTTCTTTAAACAGCTTCTGCATATGCCACAGCGAATAGCCGGAATACTCGGCCAACTCTTCAAGGTGGATCACTCGTCCAAGGTGGGTCTCAACCCATTTGCTGAGTGCGCAGACTAGTGAGAGGTGATGTTCTTGTATCAATAAATTAACCCAATTGATTTTGTCGTTTAACCGCAGCGCAGAGCTTACGGCAGGCCCACTTAGCGTACCTTACAGGCCCCGGGTTGTCACCTTCGTGCCGGTTAAAGCGGGATCGTTTTGGCCTTTGCCATCAGGCGGCCTGCAAGACGGACTATCTCCGCCGCGTCGTCTGGAATAAACCCCATGGTGATCGCCATACCTAGCAGGACGTTATCCTGGCTGAAAATCGGGCAGGCAATCGCGCGCGCGCCGGGGATGCCTTCAGTAACATTGTAACGTACCGCATAGCCCTGTTGGCGGATCTTTTCGAGCTCTTTTGCTTCGAGCTGCGGCGTAATCGAGCTATCAAACGCCTGGTAGGCATAACCCGCCGCACTGGCATTCATCGGGATAAGGGTGTTTTCGAGGTAATCGATATCGATATTTTTATGGCTGCGGTTGTAGCGCGTCAGCAAGATGTTACTCCCTTGGCGTATCGCCCAGCCGGTGGAGTAGTTAAGCTCATCGCGCAACTCACACAGCGCATTGTTGATTATCGTCGCCAACGTCTGCTGTTTACCCGCCGCCGCGGCTAGCGCCAACAGTTTGCTGCCAAGCGAGTAGCGGCTGGTCTCCTGCTCCTGATACAGCATCTGGCTGCGGCACAGCGACACCAGATATTTATGCAACCGGCTTTTCGATAACCCACAGTGTTTGGCTATTTCCGACGCGCGAGCGCTCCCTCCCAGTGCAGTGACACTCTCCAATACCGACACCGCAATGTCGACCGAATTGACGCCTTGAACTTCCGACATGCTGTTTACCCTGACTCGCTATGACTTCGATCCGCTCACTTTACCAGTTTAAGGCGGTGATTGCCGCGCTAACCAGGATCCGCCATCGGTGACAAACGCGTTTTCAGCATGCAGCGACTAACTATTTTGAGGTGGATTGATCTGCTTCAATATACTATTGGTGAACTCGGTTTATTTATAGTGAACACCAGGGCGTGAAAATTACCGAGAAAAAAACTATGAATACACTTTCTTCACTCCGACTTAAACGGCGTACGTTGCTGAAAGGACTTGGCGTTATTGGTCTGGCTTCCCTATCACCCTGCGCTTTTTCCTTAACATCCGAACAAAAAGAACCGTTACGGCGTATCCACCTCAAGCTGACGGACTATCAAACCTTCCGCTCGACCTGTGCGATGGAGTGCCTGCACTGCAACCTGACGGCTTACGTCTATCAGAAAAAGCTGATGAAGATTGAGGCGACGGAAGGTTTTAATGTGAAATGCTGCCTGCGGGGGATCAGCCGTACCAAATGGGTTTATCACCAACAGCGGATCACCACGCCTTTGCTGCGGGTAGGCAAAAAAGGTGAGGGTAAATTCGAGCCGATCAGTTGGCAGCAGGCGCTGGATCTCATCGAGAAAAACATCCGTACCACTATCAAGGAGCAGGGTAACGAAGGGCTGCTGTTATCCACCCATGCGGGCAACATGGACTCGATAAAGAACGATATGGGCAAGGCGTTCTTTGACTATCTGGGCGGTTCGGTGAAACAGGCGGGGTCGCTCTGCTGCTCGGCAGTCACGGCGGCGATGATGCCGATGGTGGGGTTACGCTATGCCGATACCCGTGACACTATTGCCGATAGCCGCTTGATCATCTGTTGGGGTAACAACCCGGCGGTGACCATGCAGGCGTATTTTAAAAACTATCTGCGTGCGCAAGAGCAGGGCGCTCGTATCGTCGTCATCGATCCTCGTTTTAACGAGACTGCCGCCAAAGCCGATGAATGGATCCCGATCGTGCCAGGTACGGATACGGCTTTAGCACTCGGCATGATGAAGATCATTATCGAAGAACAGTATATCGATGCAGATTTCCTGCGCCAGCATACCGGCGCGGTGTATCTGGTGGACGCCAAAGATCAATTGTTGCGCGCAGATGCCGCCGATACAGAAAGTTATCTGGTTTATGACTGCACCAGCCAGAGCCTGGTACGGCATGACAAGGCGGGGATAAGCCCTGCATTGTTCCAAAGCCAGTTGCCCGCCGACAGCGGTTACCGCACGGTTTTCGAAACCATTTACCAACAGGCTGCTCCCTGGACGCTCGACCGCGTTGCTGCCGAAACCGAAATCCCCGCCCACACTATTTTACGTTTGGCCCGTGACTACGGCACGACTGCCCCGGCGATGATTGTGCAAAACATGTCCGGTGCCCAGCGTACCGAATTTGGCACCTACGTCGCGGCCAGCCAATTCTATCTGGCATTACTCACCGGCAACATCGGCAAGCGCGGCGCCGGGATCTGCGATGCAGGCGGAGCGCGCCAGATGGCGAAGTTCAGCCCGATCATTGCGCCACCGGCTACGGTGAAAAAAATCACCCCGATACCGGTGGCCAAAGTGGGTGAGTGGGTAGTCAACGATCGCCCTTACCCAATCAAGTTCTGGTGGATTATGACCATGGGCGTCATGACCCAGTTGCCCAACACCAATATGGTCAGAAAGGCCTTGGAAAAGGTTCCCTTTGTGGTGGTGGCCGATAATCTGATGAGCTCTACCGCGCTGTATGCCGATCTGGTACTGCCGGTGACGACCATTTTTGAAGACGTCAGCCTGATGGCGGGCGTGCGTAGCCACTATGTGCAACTGATGGAGCAGGCGGTGGAACCACCGGGTGAAGCCAAGCCGGATTATTGGATCTTTGCCCGTCTGGCGGAGCGCTTTGGTTTTGGCGAGGTATTCAATCAGCCGATAGAGCATTACATCAACGCTTGCCTGCAAGGTTCCGGCATCACCCTGGAACAGCTTAAGCAAGGGCCGGTACTGCCCGTCAGCGGTGACTGGATCCCATTTGAAAATGGAGAATTCCGTACGCCGACCCGTAAAGCACACTTCTTTATTGAAGAGTGGCAGAAGAAAGCATTCTCGCCGGTAGTGACCTATCTGCGGGTTAATGAATCCCCGAAAGGCTCTCCGGAACTGGCGGCTAAATACCCGCTGATGGCGGTACAACGCAAGTTGGCACGCAGTATCCACTCCAGCCACGGGATGAATGAGTGGATCCTCGAAGTACAGCGCAATAAGCCTAACGTCATGATCCATCCACAGGACGCGCAACAGCGCCAGATCAAACACGGCGACTGGGCGACCGTATTTAACCAGCGGGGAGAGCACCGGGCGATTGCCGTCGTCACTACGCATATCAAGCGGGGCGTGGTTTCGCTGGATAACGGTTGGTGGGAACAGCAGGGAGGAAGCAGTAGTCACGTCACCAATGACGCCGTAGAGGCGTTAGGTACCGGGCATTGCTGTAACAGTACGTTGGTTGATGTACGGGCGGAGGGATAACCGATGACCAAACAATATGGCTTTCTGATTGATATTAAACGTTGCTACGGCTGTAAAACCTGCTCGATGGCCTGCAAGTCGGAGAACCAGACCCCACCCGGCGTGCTTTGGCGGCGTGTGCGGGAGTATGAGACGGATGGTCCGAATTCGGAAGGGTTCATCTCAATGTCCTGCAACCATTGCGACGATCCGCAATGCATGAAGGTATGCCCGGCGGATACCTATCACAAACGCCCGGATGGGATTGTGGTGCAGGATCATGAAAAGTGCATCGGCTGCCGGATGTGCATCATGGCTTGTCCGTATAACGCACCGGTCTTCGATCCGCAGGAGGGCAAAACCAGCAAGTGCAACATGTGTGCCGAACGCCTGGATGAAGGGCTACCACCGCGCTGTGTGGCGTCTTGCCCTGCGGGTGTTTTGAAGTTTGGTGAGATCGAGGAATTAAGGAAGATCCACACCACGGATTGGGCGGTGGTGGAGGCGCGATATCACATGCCGGACCATCGCATCAGTGGCCCGAACGTGGTCATTATTCCAGCGGACAAATAATAAGGTGTAGCCATGAACGAATATGAACTGCCGTTGGTGTTTTTTACCGTGCTGTGCCAATGGGGCATCGGCGGGATTATCGCCTTGACGCTCTACCAGTTGTGCCCAGCAGCCCGGATGTCCGTTGGGCAACTGAAATATCTGGTGTTGGGATTGTGGTTGGTGGAAGTGGTTGGCTCCAGTTTGTCACTGCTGCACCTGGGTAGCCCGTTCGGCGCTTATCGCGCCGTGCTGGGCCTGCCGCACTCCTGGTTAAGCCGTGAGGTGATTGCCTTTATCCTGGTGAATATCAGCCTGTTCCTGCTCTTGGCTACGTGCTGGTTGCGTCCACAGAACCGGGCTTGGGTTACCACGTTGGGGATAGTGACTTCGGTGTTAGGGATTGCCGCTATCCTGGTTTCGGCGCAAATCTACTACCAAATGGCCAGCCATCCGCTGTGGCATACGCCACTGACCCAGTTGGCGTTTCTGAGCACCGCGTTACTGCTGGGGTTTGCCACCTTGGGGATCTATTTGAGCTGTTGTGGCCTGGCCGTTCCACGGATCGTTCGCTATGGCCTGCTGATGGGTTGCCTGTTGCTACTGGCAACGCTGGTGGGTCGTTACCAGATTGCCGGAGCCAGCGCTCAGGGGATCATGCTTTGGTGGCAGTTGGTTGGCAGCATGTTGGTGGGGGGAGTGTTGTTCGCGGCACTGAGTCTGCGCACACGTTTGACCCCATCGCTGGCTGCGATCGCCGGGGTCGCATTGGTGTCGGGGGAAATTGTGGGACGCATGCTGTTTTACCATAACGTCATGGGCCAATTCCCCTGGTTCTGATGAAATAAATTGAGGTCGGTCCAGCCGCGCAACCACCGAACGGCGGGCCGACTCAAATGCCAGTTAAAAAAAGCGTTAGCGTGGGCTTGCCAGCATTCGGAAAAACCAGCTAATCTGAAATTGCCCGCTACTCTGGATACCGGGTAGTCCAGGCCAGCAATGTAATTAACCAAAAATAGAGAGTCAGCCGTAACAACGCCACGTTGATGGGGTGATCGCATGTTAATGACAGTGATTATTACTCTTTTTGTGATCGTGGGTGTCGCCGCTTTTATGGCAATGCCAGTGATGATGGTCAATAACACGCAGGGCGTGGGAGGTGAAGAACCGTGAAACTTGCTAGCAACCGGAACTTGCAATGTTAACTCGTACTAACACTCACCATTGATGACGGGCTCAGACATGGGTCACGTCATCATTACTCTACCCGCATCGCAATTTCTGCTTTCCTCGTCATAAACCCTACTGTACTCATTGAACGATGGGGCTACAATAAGCGTATCTGCTAGACCTTCACACCCCACTTTCCGGCCACAGTAAAGAGACCATAGCATTATGGAAATCAAGGATTACTACGCCATTCTAGAGGTTAAACCCTCTGATGATATCAAAGCCATCAAAACCGCCTATCGTCGCCTGGCACGCAAATATCACCCCGATGTCAGTACCGAAGCCGATGCCGAAACGCGCTTTAAAGAAGTGGCAGAAGCCTATGAAGTGCTGAAAGACAGCGAACGCCGGGCCGAATATGATGAGATGCGGCAACATCGTAACGAGCCCAATTTCGGTCGCCAGAGCAGGCGTGCCGAGTATGGCAATGCCGACGATTTCTCCGACATCTTTTCCTCGATGTTTGGCCAGCGCGGCGGGGCTCGCCAGCCTCGTGCGGCCCGTGGGCAGGACGTTGAAATCGGCGTGGCGCTGTTCCTGGAGGAAACCCTGGCTGAGCAGACCCGCACCCTGAGCTATAAGGTACCGGTGTACAACGCTTTTGGTCAGGCAGAGAAAGAGATCACCAAAACGCTTAACGTGAAAATCCCCGCGGGTGTGACAGACGGGGAACGGATCCGCGTTAAGGGCCAAGGGGTGCCAGGTAGGGCCGGTGGGGCCAATGGCGATCTGTACCTGATTATTCAGTTGGCGCCACACCCGTTATTTGAGGTGATTGGGCACGATCTGGAAATCGTTCTGCCCTTGGCCCCTTGGGAGGCCGCGTTGGGAACCAAGGTATCGCTGCCTACGCTGGCTGATAACATCCTGCTGACGATCCCCGCCGGGAGCCAGACCGGGCAGCGGTTACGCGTCAAAGGCAAGGGGCTGGTCAGCAAGAAAGAAACTGGTAATCTGTATGCGGTGATCAAGATCGTGATGCCGGCCAAACCCGATGAAGACAGCGCCGCACTCTGGCAACGGCTGGCCGAGGCTAATCAGGCCTTCGATCCTCGTACGCAATGGAGCAAAGCATAATGGCCAAGCTACAGATAACCCTTACCATTACTGAATTCTGTCTGAGTACCGGCGTTACGGAAACCGAGTTGGTTGAGGTGGTTGGCTTGGGAGTGATCCAGCCTCGTGACCCGAATGCGGAGGATTGGGTGTTTGATGATGGCGCGGTGGCGGCGTTTAATCGTGCCCAGCGTCTGCAACGTGAACTGGCGCTGGACTGGCCCGGGATTGCGGTGGCGTTGACGCTACTCGATGAGATTGAACAACTGCGCAGGGAAAATAGCCAGTTACGCCATCGCCTTGAGCGCTTTATTGCAGAGTGATGCCCCTCACGCGGGCGCAGCATGCAGCGCCCCTACACTCGATGCTGAACTGGCTCCCTCTCCCTGCGGGAGTGTACAGACCGGGGACA
>NZ_AYMQ01000017.1 GCF_000633355.1 Serratia sp. H1w | reverse complement strand
GCTGGTGGCTGGTGGCTGGTGGTCTAACAGATCTATCCCCCATAAACTCTTCTTGATCTTTGAATTTAAAAACTGGATATCTAGAATGGCAGCATTGCCATTCTAGATCCCCTAGCTTTTCAATGACCGAAAAAAGTTCTCTCCCTTCTTCTTGTATCATTTTAACCCCTGTAATTTATCAGAGATAGTTATTCCATCTGGGTTAATCGTTTTAATGTGCTTTTCCCAATCACCTTTTAGGTTTCACCTCGATTAAACTACAACACCTCAAAAATCAATACCTGAATCCTTTAAAACTAATTTGATATGTTGAGATAAACTATCAAGATCAGAATAGGCTATAGGCCCGAAATCAGGTTTATGCCTAGAAATATACTCATCAACCTTTTGAAAGTCATCTAAACTATCTCTTAACTCTTTAACATAAATTGGTAAAATACACCTATTTATTCCAGGCCCATACTCTTTTTTTTGGCTAATCATAACCCATTTAAGTTTCCCTTTATATGAATCTAGAGCTTTTTCCAATATCTCAATAATTCGAGGGTCTTCATCCTTAAACCGAAAGCTAGTAAATGGAGGGTATGATGAATGGTCGACAATCTCGAAATGATCGCCAACCCACATCTCAGGATAGCGTTTTTGATAGCGTTTCCATTCAAGAGGTCCCAATTTAGAAAGCACATCAAACAATGCTCGCTCAACTTTATCTTGCATGGTCATCATTTTAGCCCCTCAAGTTTATCAGAGATAGTTACACCCTCTGGATTAATAGCTTTAATATGTTTCTCCCAATCTCCCTTTGGTATTGGCTTTAAGGATACTCGAGGATCATATACATAACGACCGTCCGTGTAAACTTGATGAAATTCCATTTCTCTCTCAATCTGCCCACTTTCAAAGACATTTAAATTCCCACGAGAAACTGGTCTAACCTCTATAATTTTCCCTTGACCACCAGCTGCATCAAGCAACGTAGGCGCTATATCAGAACAATCTGTACATTTAGTATCATTAGCCCAACTCATAAACTTTGGATCATTCATTTTATTAACAACATCCTGATTCGCTGGATATCCAGGATTCTCAGGTCGAACATTTTCTAGACCTGGTATTTTTTCATTTAAATATATCAGATCACTTGACGATGGCGCATCTGGAATCGGTGTTACCGTCGTATTCCCACCAGTATCAGGCTTACCATCCGTATTTCCCGTATGGTTAGAGCCTTGCTCACCAGACTGATCCGGTGCAACCAGTGTGGTCCCCTTATTCTGATCAGGAATTGGGTTCACCAGTTTCCCACCTGTTGGATCTTCACCAGGCGTAGGGAACACGGTAATGATTCCTTTGCTTCCTTTTAGTTCCTCATAGGCTGCCCGTTCGGAAGGAGATAGTTGATCAACCTGCGCCGGATCTCCCGACATCGCCGCCAACATTACGTTGGTTTTCTGGGCACTAGACAAATCTTCAACCACTGAAGTAGCCGCCCCAACCCCCACTAAGGCCCCTAATCCCATTTCAATAACTTTATTGCGGCAAATAGCCAAATCAGCACAGGCCTGTATACCCGTCCTAGCAACAACCAAAATGTTGTTGTTTTCAACCGCATTCTTACCTGCCTGAGCACCTGCAACTACGTCAGCCGTGCTGTCACCAACTAATCCACCTGCCAGAGCTGATGCAAGAGTACCCAAAGCACTGATCGTCTGCCTTTGATCTTCACTCAAATCTTCGCGTTTAATGTTCGGATAAAGTTGCTGAGCAATATATTCGCCCATAACCGCACCGGAAGCCCCTGCCAATGCACTATTACCGTTAACCTGAGCAACCACCGCCCCTAACACGGCATGCGCCATCAAATTAGCTTCCGTATTCACCTTACCTGTTATTGGGTCGACAGTTTTATTGTGGATCACTTCTGCGAGATAGGGTGCCGTTGCCCCTGCCAACGCTTTAGCTACATCACCACCGGCCAGTCCCTGCAAGGCCGCAGTCGCTGCCTGTATTGCCTGCTGGACCTTACCACCCGTACCAAAACCTGACTCAGTAAATGCTTTATCGTAGGCCGTCTGATAAATCTGCTTGCTGATATCCTCAGAGGTCGGCTCCTTACCAGGGTTAGCTTTTTTCCATTTAGCTTCTGCAGCGGCGAGATCTTCAGGCTTAACGTCCTTCATCTTCTCATTCGCCGCTTTGGTAGCAACAATCTGTCCCTGCGTACGAGCGATATCCGACGCCTGACCACCAATCTCCCCAATCAGTTGCGCCTGTTTCAGCCGGTTCTGCTCTTTCTCCTTATCGAAGATCGGTGCGATGCTGCCGTTGGCGTTCTCCGTATCCCGGCTCAGATCGGCAACATTTTGCTGTTGGTTGTCCTTGTCACGAACGGTGATAGTGCCTTCACTTACCGCCGCTTGCGTGGTGCCGCTGGCATGACCGCTGCCATTCAATCCTGACAGCATCCCACCCGCCAGGTTGCCCTGGAACTCTTTACCGCCAAAGTCACCGCCGCCGCTGATCCCTACACCCACATGTTCAACGTTGTAATCCGCCTGGTTATGTAGGTCGCTGAACCCCAGCGTCCCCGTATCCAGGCTATTTTTGTCCGCCGTTGCCGTTGAACTGATTACCGCTCCGTCCAGTTGAGTATGCTCGCCAACCTTAACGTCAAAACCACCTTTGCCCGCAAAGATCCCGGTCTGCTCCTGCACCGAGTCATAATTGCTGTGCATCTTGTCCTGGCTCAGGTTCAGGTAGCCGGAGCCACTCATCGAGCCCCAGGTGAAGCTGCCGCCAGCGCTGGCGTTCTGCTGCTTCATATCGTACAGATCGTTGTCTTGCTGGCTGGAGAGCGTCAGGTTGCGCCCGACGTCAACTTCCACCTTATCACCGCTAACCTGTGCACCGGCCAGGGTAGTATCGCGCCCGCTGTTCATAGCCAGCGTCTTACCACTGTCGATGGTCGTCTCGGTCCACTGAGTTCCGGTGCCTTTTTCACTGCCTTTGCCCGCATTGACGTTGGCAAACACCTTGATACCGGTGTCTTTACCCAAGCTCAGGCCGATACCGATTTCACCGCCGCTGCTCTTGTTGCTCCCCGTCTGCTGCTGGGTATTGGCTGCCCCGGCCAACAGGATGTCGCGAGCGGCATCAACCGTGGTATCGCCACCTGCTTTCAACTGGCTACCGGCAATCACCACATCACCACTGTTGGCACTGCTGCCTTTTCCAGTCGCGGTTACCGACAGATTATTTCCCGCCGTCAGCGTCGAACCGGTGACATTATCAGAGACCTGCTTTTGCGTGGATGATGACTTCTGGGCCCCAATGGAAAGGCTGATACCGACCGCATTCTGCATATCGCCCTTGGCATCTTCCAGCATCAAGGCCTGGCCTGCCTGCACCCCAGACAGTGCTGCTTTGGTGCCCTGCAATGCTGTCAAGCGGCCATCGCTTTCGCTTTTGGCACTCTGTGCAGTCGATATCGCCGAATTGGCCGCAGCCCCCGCCGCACCGGAAAGCGCCACGGTCAAGCCACTCTGTTTCTGCTCGAATCGTTCTTCTACCGTACGCAGGTCATGCCCAGGTTCGATAATGACGCTGTCGCCGGTGACGTTGAGATTTTTACCGGCAATCAGATCCGCACCACCGATATGCGCCTGGTTGCCAGCAACGATGTTCACGTCACCACCGGTTGAGCCAATGGTGCTAACACTTTGACTTTGCGTGGTGCCGTCTTCATTCACCTGATGGCGCGAGCTGGAACTGCCTATCGTCACCCCGATACCGCCGGTGCCCATCAGCCCACTCTTTTTCTTCTCATCCAACCGATAGCTGGATTGCTCTTCGGTTGCCGCCACGATCTCGACGTTATTGCCCGCTTGCAGATTAACCTTGCCGTCACCGACGACTGAGGAACCTTTCACCGACAGATCGTTACCGGCAGATAGCGATACGTTATCGCCGCTCAGCAACGTACCTTTCTCTTGTGTGGCGTAATCTTCCCGCACCGTATGAGTGGTGGTCTTCGACAGGAAACCTTTCTTGGTTTTGGTTTCTTCGAAGAAGGAGTAATCACTTTCGGTCGCGCTGTTTAGCGCAATATCCCGCCCGGCACTGACGGCGACATCGCCGCTGGCCTGTACTTGCGCCGCGTTCAATGTGGCATCGCGATCGGCGTGAATAGTGGTATTTCCTCCGCTGGCAATCTCTGTTCCCTGTTGGCGGATAGACTCGTCCACCTGCTGGCGCTTGCCTTCCTTGCTCTCGCGGTATTCGCTGGTCTGCTGGGTATTGAGGTTTACGTCACGCTCGGCATTCAGGCTGACGTTGTTATCCGCCACCATCGCCGCTGCCTGAGAATTCACATCCCGGCCTGCATCCAGCGTTAAATCACCGCCACTGGTTAGGGTAGTGCGGGTGGCATCGTTACTGCGCTGTTCGGTGCCGTTATCTTTCTGCCGGGTGCTCGCTTCCTGCGTTTGCAGGTTGATGTCACGTCCAGCGGCGATCGTCGCATCGCTCTGGCTACCAACCTGGCTGGCCTTCACGTTGACATCGCGGCCTGCATCAACCGTCAGCGGCCCACCGGCGCTGATTTCGCTACCTTGGCTACCGTAGGTTTCGCTTTCTTTTACGCTCCGCCAGCCCTGGGATTTATCGGCACTGTAAGTGGTGTTGGCCAGGACGTTGATATCCCCACCCGCAAACAGATCCATTGCACCACCGGAGGTCAATTTAGCCCCCAGGATATCGATGTTGTTGCCAGCGCTCAGGCTTAAGCTATCCAAGGCCTGAATGGAGCCGATATTGCCAATTTCCGTACGTGACAGTGACAGGCTTTGCGGCATCCAGCCACCGAGGGAACCCTGGGTATCCCACTGGTTAGTCAGCGTCTGGTTGATGATGCTGCCATCCAGACTTTCCAACTGCACCGTTTTGCCACTGATGATTGAACCGATATTGTTGATATCGCCAATCGCACTCAATTGCAGATTGCCACCCGCATTGAGCAGGCCAGCATTGAGGTTGCTGATACTGTTCTGGCTATCGATCGCCAGAGTATTCTGTGCGGTCAGCGTGCTGCCACTGTTGGTAACATTGCCGGCAGTGAGCGAGACATTTTTCCCGGCAATCACGCTGCCGTTATTGATCGTCACGTCTTTTGGCGACAGGTAGAGCTTCGGTACCATCACCGTCTGGCCATTGATGCTGGTCGCTTCCCACCACAAGATGCTGTGGTCCAAGGAGGCGATCTGCTGCGCCGTCAATGCAATACCGAACTTCAGCCCCAGCGACTGTTGCGCCCGGGCGGCATTGTCCATCAGGGTCTGCATCTGCTCCAGATCTGAACCTACCCCGTTCAGATAGCGGCTCCCCGTTTGATTCAGCATGGCATTGCTGACGTAACGGGTATCAAAGGCCGCATCCCCCAGGAAACGGTAGTCGTAATCCGGGTGGAGGTTCAGGCGGTCAAGGAAATAGGCAGAGCCGATAAACTTGTCCTGCACCGTGAACTGTTCATTAGTTTCACGTGGGCTCTGGCCTGGGGTGATCCCCATTAGAGCGTAAAGATCGCCAAACAGGCTCGGATCCAGTTGCCCCAAGCCGTTAAGTTTCGGGTTGGTGGTGATCAGATAAGGGCTATCCGGATCGGTGGAGGCAACAAAATAGCCGTTCTCACCCTTAGGCAGCGGATACGCGCTGGTATCGACCGTTTTGCCTTGATAGTGATTTAAACCCTTGCCATCCGTACCAACCAGATCCTTACCATCGGTGGTAGTGTTTTGTAACGCAGTGCCATCCCCCAGGTTGGCGCTACCCTGGCCACCATCACCGTATTTTCCTAACCCCGAGAGTTCAGGTGTGACATTATCCAGGCCGCTACCGCCGTTAATCTGTTGCAAAGCACTCTGCAGGCTGTCTTGCCATTCAGGGGAGTTGACCGCCGCGTTGTCACTGGCTGACAACGCCTGTTTATCTACGGCGCCGCCAATAGTTTGTTGGCTCAGGGTGTTTAGCGTTGGGGCATTGATGGAATTGGTTACCCCACCAGCGTTAGGTGCGGTGGTGGTATTACTGAGGTCGTTGGCAAAGTTGGCTACGACGTTGCCGCCCGCCTGGATCACGGAGCGGTAGATCTCACCTTCGCCTCGTTCATAGCGGACTTCGCCCGTCGCCGTGTACAGGATATAGTTGGCGGTAATATCCCCTTTGACAGTATTAGTTTCTGGCAGCGGAACCTGGCTAAGGCCATAACCAAATTGATACGTCTGATAGCGGGTTTCAGTGCCCGAGAACCAGGATTGGTTATTCAGGTTGTTCCCTGAAAGGTAGGCGTTATTATTAGTTAAAATATTACTTGCCTGATTATCCAATTGCCCGGCATAAAGCGTGATATCACGCCCGGAAGCAATGCGCGCAGCGCCGCCGTTTGCCGTTACGGCGACGGTCGAAATGCCGGAAGCGAACTCCTTGATCCGCTGATTCAGATAAGGCGTTGGCGTTGAACTGTAATGCGTTGTCGGGGAGGCGCCGTGGCCAGGGCTACCACCGCCCGACTCCCAAGATTTTATGACGTAACCGTAGTCGCCTCGGTTGAAGAAACTCAGCGGTACTTTTGCCTCAAAATCTGTCACCCACGAATACTGCGGTACGCTGCTCTCGGTGCTAGTCACAGTCAACCCATCGCGCTGGTTCAGCAAATGGGCGGTATTAATGGTGATATCACCATTTTGTGTCTCGATAGTGCCAGAGCTGTTCACGACTTCGCTGTTGGCATTGCCCGCCATATCGCGCTGCATCCACAGGCTATTGCCAGCCAGAATGTCACCGTGCAGGTTTTTGATGCTGTTGGCCAACAGGTACAGGTTGTTACCGGCATACAGCAGGGCGGTGTTCACCAGATTAGTGGTATTCAGCGTGAGCGTACCCAACGTACCGGTAAACCCGTCAACGGTGATATCGCTCTGGCTGTTCAGGGTCACATCGCCCCCTGATTGCAGCGTTCCAGCCGCATTCATGGCAATAGCGCTACCACTGAGGGTGCTGGCCCCGCTCCCGCCAGTGATTTGCCCGTTGTTGGTTAAAACACCGTACGTCGTAAGATTGACGCTCTGCCCCTGCAAAGTGCCTTGGTTAGTCAACGCTCCCTGACTGTTGATATTCAGGTTCTGGCCTGCGGCAATCACGTTCTGGCTGGTAAAGGCATTCACCAGTTGCAACGTCAGGTTGCCCAACGCCACGACTTGGCCCTGTTGGTCAAAGCCGCCACTGCTCAACAGCAAATCACCACCGCTGAACATTTTCCCTGTTGTCTGAAGGGCCACCTGGCTGGCATTGATATTAAGCCCGGAATTGCCGAGCAGCGTACCGCCGTTGGTCAGCTGCTGGATATTCAACACCAGGCTGTTTCCCTGGACGGTGCCTTGGTTGTTCAGGCTGTTTCCTGTCAACGTGCCCTGTAGTTCAGCCAACAAGGTGCCGCTGTTGTCTACCGTATCTGCATTCAGCAACAATGTGGCCGCTTGCAGCCACCCGGTGTTGGTAAATTGCCAGCCGTCGAGTGACAGCTCGGACCCCGCAAGCAGTCTGCCGTCATTACGCCCAGCCATCGCTGATCCGATCCGGGTGTCAGTACCGCTTTGCATCAGGCCGCTGTTGACCCAGTACGGGGTGGTGATGGTGAGCGCGTTCTGGCTGAGAAGGGTACCCGATGCGTTATTGGTTAACGAACCGGACAAGTTCAGCGTCAGCCCGGTTTCTCCTTGGATGCGTCCACTGTTATCCAGCGCACCGCTGTTAACCCACACGTCGCCACCCTGAATACGCCCCAGGTTGGAGATCGAGGCCGCATCCAGTTTCAGGTCACCTGCCGTCAGCAAGGTGTTATCTTGCTGTTGGGTGAAAGCCCCACTCAGCGCAACCGTCAACCCGTCGACACCGCTGATTTCGCCTTGATTATTCAAACTGTCAGCACGCAGGCTGAGATTTTTTGCCAACCACTGCCCGGCGTTGGTCAGCGAAAGCGCCTGTAACGCCGCAGTGCCATTGGCGGTAATTTTGCTGCCTGCCGTCGCATTCAACGCCCCAGACAGAACCACTTGCAGCGCATCCGCACTCTGGATAGCGCCACTGTTATTCAACGTTTGAGCATTCAGCAGGATCTGTTGCCCCTGCCAGCGACCATCATTGGTCACTGTACTGCCATTAACGCTCAGCGTGCCCTGAGTCAGCAGTGAGCCTTGGGCGCTGTTCACCAGCGTCAGCAGCGGGGCGGAAAACGCCTGAATGCCCAGCGTCAGTGACTGCAAACCGATCAGCGTGCCCGAGTTATTCACCACGGACTGTGCCAGGTTGAGGATATTACCTTGTACTGCACCTTGGTTGTTCAAGGTAGCACCAGCCAAAGACAGATCCCCGTCACTCAGCACGGCGCCGTTGTTGGTCAGCGTTTGTGCCTGTATCTCGCCGTTGCCCTGGCTAAGCAATGACCCTTCATTCACCAACGTGTTGGTGACGTTGACTGCCAAAGAATCGCTCCCCAGCAGGCTGCCACGGTTCAACCAATCAGTGGCTGCGATATGAGCTTGCCCACCCTGAACCAGCCCGTCAGAGGTCAGTTGCCCGGCATTTAGCGACAACGCACCGCCAGACAGCACACGGCTTGATGCACTCAAGGTCAGCACATCACCATGGGCATCAAGCCAGTCGCTTCCCTGCCACAATCCGCTGTTACTCAGCGTATCGGCATTCAGAGTCAAGCGGTTGGCCACCAGCTTGCCGCTGTTGGTCAGATTGCCCGCGCTGAGGTTCAACGTATTCAGGCTCGCAATCTGGCCGCTGTTTTGCATCGTGTTCGCTGTGCCGGTCAAACCCGATACCGCGTTTATCGATCCAGTGTTATCCAGACTATCGACGCCAAACGTCAGGTTATTTCCCTGCCAGAACCCGGCGTTGGTGACTGCGCCACTATTGACGGCCAGTTCACCATCACTCAGCAACTGTGCACCGGCGAGTACGTTCAGCGCGGCGCTATTTAGCGTCAGCCCGGCATTGCCTTGCATGATGCCAGTGTGAGTCACGGTGCCGCTGTCCAGCACCAGCGTATTACCCGCCAGAACCCCGGCATTGTTCACCGATTGGCTACGGAACGTGGCATTTTCACGTGCAACGAGTTTGCCGTCTTGCTGGTTGTCAAAAGCCCCCTGCACATCCAGGCTCAGATTGTTCGCCACAATACTGCCCTGGTTGGTAAATTGCTGACCGGTGAGAGACAAGTCATCGTTCACCTGCAATAAACCGGCGTTGTTCAATTGATCGAGCGCCAGCTCCAGGGCACCACCGCTGATCAGCTTGCCGCTGGCAAGATTACTGATGTTGGGGATGGTCAATTGCAGATGGCTGTTGCCCTGTAACAGACCGCTATTGGTCAACTGTGGCGCGGTCAATATCACCGAGTCTGCCGCCAGGGTGCCCTGATTGAGAATATCGGCAGCCGTGAGTTCAAACCGATCCTGGCTCAGTAACAGGCCACTGTTGAGCATGTCACCGGTAAGCTCCGCCGTCAGGCGTTCTTGCGCCTGAGCACTGCCGCTGTTCTGCCAGCTCTGAGCTTTAACCGTCAGTTGTTGCCCTTGCATAGCGCCCTGGTTGACCAACTGGCGGCCATCGAGGCGTAACGCTCCGTTCGATAACATCTGCCCTGTGGCAGCATTATTAAGCTGGTTACCGGAAAGTTGCAGCGACTGGCTCCCCTGCATCAGCCCCTTGTTGATAACGTCGCCTATAACGGAAAGCGCGTTGGCCGCTAACCAGCCCGCGTTGTCCAATGAACCCGCTGAGACATTCATCCCCTGTTGGCCGAGGATCTTGCCTTGGTTAGTCAACGTATTAGCCACTTTCAGGCTCGCCGTTTGCTCACTCAACACATTGCCGGTGTTGAACCACTCCTGAGCTGACAGATCCAAGGTTTTACCCTGAAGCAATCCGGCATTGGTCAGTGAGTCTGCCTGTAATGCCAGTTCTCCGGCGCTAAGTAACACACCCCCAAGCTGGTTATCCAGTGAGGAGGTTTTAACGTTGATCTGATTGCTACCTTGCAGAGTCCCGGTATTGAACAGAGATGTCGTATCCAGGGTCAGAGCCGTCGCGGCCAGCAGGCCGTCATTGTTGAATTGCGGGGTGGCCAACGTCAGGGAACCGCTCGCGTTGACGGATCCATCCTGCTGGTTGATGAACCGTTTGGCCAACAACAAGGCTATCATGGAAGCCTGAATAACCCCGGCGTTGGTCAGATTGTCTGCCACCAGGCTCAGCGAACCGCCGGTGAGTAAACGCCCACGGTTACTCACGTCCGTCGCCTTGATGGAAAGCGTGCTATCGCCCTGCAACGTACCGCTGTTGGTGATGTTGGTGGCGTTCAGGGTCAGTTGGTTTGCCGCCAGTTGCCCGGCATTGGACAACGCCATCCCGGTGAGGGACAAAGTATGCTTGGCCAGCAGTAAACCTCCTTGCTGGTTATCCACCTGCTGGTTTTTGGCCGTCAGGTTCGCGGCATTAATTTCGCCGCGGTTGATCAGTTGATCGCCACCAAGCAGCAAATCCCGATCGGTGGTGAACAGTCCGGCGTTTTTCAGCGTCGGGATAACCAGGGACAAGGAGTTGGCCGTATAAACGGTGCCGCCTTGCTGGTTGTCCATCAGGCGGGCGATAAGATCCAGGGTCTGAGTCCCCTGAAGCAGGCCGCTGTTGGCCAGCGTCTGGCTGTTGATCGTCAAGACAGGAGCGACCAGTGTGCCTTGGTTAGTCAAGGTGCCTGCATTTAAAGCCAGCGTTGCGGCATGACTTTTGCCACTGTGTAACAACGAGTCGGCCTCTACCGTCAATGCCCCTTTTGCCGTCTGGGTACCTGCCAATGTGGCAAGTTGTGCCTGGATGGCGAGGTTGCCCCCGCTTTGTACCTGAGCCCCCGACAGCGTGTTCAGCGTCGTGCCCCGCCATGCCAGATCGCCCCCGGCATTCCATTCACCACCTAATGTGGCATTAGCTGCGTTGACCGAAATGTTGCCCTGGCTGGTAGTGATGGCATCTGCCGCCGTGGTCAACGCATCGCTGCCAAGGAACAGCCCCGTGGTACCAGAAAGCAGGCCGTTCTGTTGCAGCGTTCCTGCCCACAGTGTGAGGCTGTCATCACTCAGCAACTCGCCGTAGTGGCCGTTGCGGAACGTACCGCTGACGGTAAGATCGGCTTTGCCTTTGGCACTCAGGGTTCCGTCCTGATCCAACGTCTGGCTGGAGACGCTCAGTGCGCCACCACTCAATATCTTGCCACTATTGGCAAGCGACTGGCCGCTCAGCGACAGGTTGCCCTGGCTCTGAACTGTGCCGCTATTTCCCAGATTGGCGAGAGTGCTTTGTATCGCCCCATTGGCCATCAGTGTGCCACTGTTTACCAGCGAAGCACCGCTGAGGGTAAGGTTTTGCCCTGCGGTCACTTGCCCTTGCGTCAGGCCGGTATTGAAGAACGTCATGTCTACATGGCGTGCTGCATCAATCTGGCTGGAACTATCCACCAGCACGTCACGGGCACGCAGGCTGATATCGTTTCCAGCGGTCAACTTGCCGGTGTTCAGTTGCAACTTACCGCCGCTGGAGAGAACGATATCCCGATCGCTGACCAAAGTGCCGTTCTGTTGGCTGAGGTCACCCTGGCTATTAAGTGCGATGGATTGGCTGGCTTTGTGGTCACCCAGCATGCTGATACTCTGCCCCGTCGCCGTGAGTGCACCGCTGGCAAGGCTGTTGTTGACCGTCAATTTGCCGTTGGCATCCAGGGTGATATCCCCGGCGCGAGCATTGAGATTACCAAGATTGACGCCCACGCCCTTGTCACTGGAAACCAGATGAATACGGTTGGCGTACATGCCGCCTAATGCACCGGTATCGATCGCGACTTTTGGCACATCTCCCTGACCAGCGATCGGGGTGACGTTGCCCTGCGCATCCACTCGGTTGGCCCCCAGGGTAATGGTGGCATCCTGGGCATAAAGCTGGGCGTTGATCTCGGTGGCACGGGCAATCAGAGCGAATTTCTCGCTCTGGCTGGCATCCAGCCCTTTGCCCTGAATGCTGATGGCCCCTTGCGTGACTTCCAACGCCTGTAGTTTGCCGTCTGGCCCCAGTACCGGCTTGCCGGTCGTCAGCGTCGCATTCGGGGTGTTGATAAAGCCGCAGCCGTCGCAGGTAATGCCATAAGGGTTGGCAACCATCACGTTCGCCTGCTTACCCGCCACCTCCATGTAGCCTTGCAGCTGGGAACGGTTCGGGGCAACCACCTCGTTGATAATGCCTTGGGCTTCCTGCCCGGCCTTCAGATTGGGGTTGTTCTGGATCAGGCCGCCAAGCTGGGTCTGATTAAGCCGCTCGGTGGAGTTGTTGAGGATCAGCCCTTCTTTCCCCACGTTGAAGTCGTTGTATTTATTGTGGGAAATACCGGCCTGATTAGGCGTGGCGATGTTGACCACCGGCACGCCATTGCCAGCCTGATCGATGCGGGTGTTACCCTCCGCGACATTAACACCGTTAGCCATGACGGGCAGCAGCGGCTGCCCCGCCAATAGGCAGCACAGGGTATAACTCAGCCAACGCTGGCTGATATGAACGGGTTGATTATCTTTCTGCTTCATCCTTGAAACCCTTTCCTGTGAATTAAAGAACGATGTTAATGCGGTAGTAAATCGATACTCGATCCGGCTCTAACCAGTCCGGATGCGCCAGCGGCCAACCGACGGTAAATTGACTGCTGAAATAACGATTGCGGCTGCCTAAACCAACCGCGCCACCCCACAAAGTGCCAGAGGCGTAAGCGTCCACAGAGTCGTGGCGCAGATACCCCCCATCCACGGCAGCCAATACCGAAATATCGCCCAGATACGGCAGGCTGAACGGCGTCCAGTTAACCTCGTTACGCCAGTAACCTCCTTTGTCGCCAGAGAGATACTGTTCCTTGAAGCCACGCACCGAGCTTTCACCGCCGAGGGTCAAGCGTTCGCTGCCGTAAAGGCGATCGGGCGTCCATTGGCCATACAGGCTGGTGAGATAGTTCCAGTCTTGCGCCAACGGCAGGTAATAACTGCCGGAGAGGGTGTATTTATCAAACTCCGCCTTGGGGGCTTCGCTTACTTTGCCGCTGTCATCTTCCGCGCCTAACCAAGGTACACCACGGCTATAGGAAGGATTGAGCGTGGCAAAGCCGCCCCACAGTTTTTGGCTGTGGCTGACGCCGAACGATACGCTGGTCAGTTTGCGGCTGCTGCTGTCCAGGCGAGTATCGTTGAGATAGTTGCGGTTGATACGGTGCGTCAGGCCCAGCGCCAGTCCGGTTTTCATATCACTGTTGCGGAACAAGACGCGTGAGACGTTGAAGCGATGGGTTTGGCTGTCGCCGCTAGATCGCCAGTCAAAGCCCTGATTGTCGATCGTCGAGAGGTAATCGCTGTAGGAATAGTTGTAATCCACCAGCCAATAGCCATAAGGCAGGCTGACACCGGCCTGTACGCTACGGGCATCATGATCGTTGGCGAAATCGCTGCTGCGCGCGCCGGTAACAAACCACTGATCCGCCAACCCCAACAAATTATTGCCGGTCAAAGACCCGTTAATTTGCCCGGTGCCGGTACTTTTCTGCCCGCTGTTGTCAAAACCCAGCCCCAGCATCACCGGGAACTCAGGCTTGGCCGTCAGGTTGACCACCGAATAGCCTGGCTGGCTACCGGGCAGGATTTCAATCTGTACCGGTTGTTGGCGCAGGCGGTTGATCTGCTCCATACCCTGTTCGATATCGCGCAGGTTTAGGGTGTGCCCTACCAGTCCGGGAAACGCCATCCTCAGCATCCGGTCGTCCCGTTGGTCCAGCAGGATCTTCTCTAGCTGGCCTTCCAACACCAATAGCTTCAGTTCGCCATGGGACAAGTCTTGCTCGGTCAGGAAGGCTCGGCTGGTGATATAGCCCCGCTCGATATACCAATCGGAGACTTGCTGCACCAAGGTGTTGATCTGAGCCAGGTTCAGGCAGCGTTGCAGGTAAGATTGCGTCAAAGCCTGTCGCGCACTGGCGGGCAGAAGATTGGCGCCTTCAAAGCGCACATTATTGATGGTAAAACACGGACCGCCGGGGGTCGTGGCTGCTGGCGTTTGTGGCAACACTGGCGTCAGGCTGCGTTGCAGTTCCTGGCGTTGCTGTTGGTTTTGCTGCAACAGTTCACGCTGCTGCTGTTGGATTGTATCTCGATCCGCCGGGCTGAGCATATTGGCACTCACGCCCGCACTGAGGGAAAGAAACAACAAGGATACTGCCAACCGTTGAGTTACTGAGTCCATTCAGATAAATCGCCTTAATGATTTTGCGGCATTCTAACGAGTGATTTCAGCAACAGACAAGCAGGAACTCACAAACCTGCGGCCCTCAATGGAGGCTAAAAAGAGAAAAATCTTAAAAGAAAGTAGAGTAAATATCGTTAATCTTTTTCAAACCGTTCACTTTATTTTTTGTACGCATTTTAAACAGTCAATCATGCTGAGTTGTGAAAGAATATTCCTAGTGAAAAATAATCAGATTTTGTGAGAAATACCCCACATAAGATAAAGGAATCTATTAAACCATCCGGTTAGATAGCCAACTAACCGGGCGCAGCATATACAGCGCCCATTAGGATAAAACGCGATATCAGCTCGCGATCGCCTCCGATCCGCCCTTCTCCAGCGGCTCCTCGGGTTCGGCAGGCAGCACCATATAGGTGCCCTCAAATATCGCACCCTGGCCATCGTCACCAAATAACTGCACTTCTGCCTGTACGCGGGCCCGACGGCCACGCGCCAAACGAGCGAGATCGCCACTCAGCGAGCCAAGATCGGCAACCGCCCTTGGCCTGCCGGTGATCGGTTTACTGTAGCGAATATGGGCATCCGCCAGAATAATCGTGCCGCCTAGATGGCGCTCACGTAGCAGCAGCCAGATCAGTCCCCAGGCGGTTAACGTCGCCAGGGAGAACAGGCTACCGGCAAACAGCGTATGGTGCGGGTTCTGGTTGCCAACCTCCGGCATGGTGGTGACAAAACGCTGGCCGGTATATTGGCTGATACGCACCCCCATTTTTTCACTGAGCGGGATATGTTCATACCAGGCTTGCTGTAACTGCCCACACCAATCGGGGCGATGCAGAATATCGTCCAGCGTCGCCACCGGTTTGATCATCAGGTAATGTCGGATTGGCGTGGTTTGCGGCGCGGTAATTTCACCCTGGTTGATAAACCCCAGCTTGGCAAAGAAATCCACCGCATCCTCGCGGGCGCTACACACGACCCGCTTCACCCCTTCCTGCCGCGCCACCGACTCCAGGGTGATCGCCACCAGCGTACCCAGGCCTTTGTCCTGCACCGTAGGATCAACCGCCAGGAAGCGGATAGCGGCTTCGTTGTCGGCATTGATATACAAGCGGCCAATCGCCACAATCCGGCCATTCTCATCCACCACCATTTGATGGTGCGCCATGGCGTCGTAGGCATCCTTTTCCGAACCCACCGGCTGGTGCAATGGCTTACGCAGCATCTCCCAGCGAAACTGGTAATACTCTTTCAGTTCTTGTTCTGTAACGGGTACTCGTAGGTGATACATAGACGCCTTCTCTCTCGTAAAACTTAAACTTGTAACCAGAACGTCACCGGGCCGTCGTTCACCAAGGCCACCTGCATATCGGCGGCAAACTCACCGGTCTGGGTTTCGATGCCCCGCTGCTGGCACTGCTCAACAAAATAGCGGTATAACCGATCGGCTTCCTGTGGCACCGCACCGCGCGAGAAGCTCGGCCGCATGCCTTTCTGGGTATCAGCCACCAGGGTGAACTGCGATACCACCAGCAGGCTGCCGCCAGCCTGCTGGACGTTTAAATTCATCTTGTCATCCTCGTCGCCGAAGATGCGATACCCCAGCACCCGCTCACACAGGCGTTGGGCCTTCTGCTCGTTATCATCCTGCTCGACACCCAATAACACTAACAAACCGGGGCCAATCTTGCCTACCGTCTGGCCTTCTACCGTAACGCTGGCATTTAAAACCCGCTGAATTAACGCAATCATAACGATCCTTCCTGCTCCTGCTGTTGTTCTGCTTTTTGCTGCCGGTAAAGGCGGTACTCACCCAACGTAACGGTAATTTCGGCACCCAATAACACGATACACCAGCTCCAATAGACCCATAAAAATAAAATCGGGATCACCGCCAGTACGCCGTAGATCAGCTGGTAGGAGGGGAACATGGTGACATACAGCGCAAAGCCTTTCTTACCCAGTTCGAACAGCACCCCGGCCACCAGCGCCCCAACCAGCGCATCTTTCGGCGGCACGCGCACCGTAGGTACCACGCAATATAACAGCCAGAAAGAGACCCACGACAGGATCAGCGGGAAGACACGCAGCACCTCATCCACCAGGCTGTTAACGCCGGATTGCGCTAGCCATTGTAGTGACAGCAGATAGGAGCTGATTGCCATACTGGCCCCCACTAACAGCGGGCCGAGGGTCAACACCATCCAGTAAACGGCAAAGGAAACCACCATCGGCCGTTTGTTCTTGCTGCGCCAGATGGTATTTAGCACGCTATCCACCGAGGAGATCAGCAGCAGTGCGGTGACAATCAGGCCGCAAATCCCCACGGCGGTCATCTTGTTGGAATTGGCAACGAACTGTTCCAGATAACGCTGAAGCACGTTACCGGCAGCGGGCATAAAGTTGGAGAAAATAAAGCTTTTCAGCTGGACACTGATGTCCGCGAACATCGGGAAAACGGCAAATAGCGCAAACACCACGGTGATCAGCGGCACCAGGGAAAGTAGCGAGACGTAGGCCAGATGGCCCGCCAACATGGTCAGGCCATCCTCATCGATACGTTTATACAGCAACCGCCCGAAGGTTATCCCGGGTTTGATTGACGATGGCAGCTTTTTGCGGCGGAAAAACGACATATCTTCTTCCTCTGATGTCAGTCTTTACCCTATGGATTTCGAGTTGCAGCTAGGCGACAAGCTATCTCATCCCCAGGAGCTTACGTTTAGTAAGTGACTGGGGTGAGATAGTGCAGGTAACAACGCTGCAGCTTGAAAGACGACGGGTACGCCTTAAGCTTAACGTACGGTGATTATTGAGCAAAAAAAGCCGGAATAACCTGGCGATCGATGACATGGACCGCCTTGATCCCCAGCGCTGCTGCCGCCGCCACGTTAGCCTCTACATCGTCAAAGAATACCGCCTGAGCCGCCAGGGTATTTTCCGCCTTGAGGACGTGCTGATAGATGTTGGCATCAGGTTTACGCATGCCAAGATCCTGCGACAGATACATGTGATCGGCCGCTTCAGCGACCTGCGGGTAATGCTGAGGCCAGTAATTACAGTGCAGACGGTTAGTGTTCGATAACACCACCACGCGATGCCCTTCGTTGCGCAGACGGTGCATAATCTCGATCACTTCCGGGCGCAGAGCGACAAATACCGCCTGCCAGCCGGTGGCAAACTGCTCGAAGCTGAGTGCAATCCCCATTTCCTCACACAGTTTTTGCGCGAACTCTTCGTCGCTGACCTCACCACGTTCGTGCTGTTGGAAGACCTCGCCCATGCTAAAACGCTCGGACAGCGTCGCCAGCGGTGTGCCGCTGAGATTGCTCCACACGCCCAGTACACGTTTGAAATCGATATCGACAATCACATTACCTAAATCAAAGATATACAGCATAGTCCTCTCCCATGGGCCAGTGAGATTTCACTGTAACGGGAAAAGTTAAGGCTGAACAGGGAGCAGTGTGAAAAGCGCATGGCGCGCCGCAGAAAGGGGGAAAGGCAGAGGAAAAAACTCAGGGCGCTGTGACACGCCCTAAGTATTGCGGGTTAAATCGGCGAATTAAGCTTCTTTAGGACCGCGGTTGGCACGCTTACGATCGTTTTCCGTCAGGTGACGCTTACGGATACGGATCGAGATTGGCGTCACTTCTACCAGTTCGTCATCATCGATGAATTCCAGAGCTTGCTCCAGAGACATTTTGATGGCCGGAACCAGGGTAGTCGCTTCGTCAGTACCAGAAGCACGCATGTTGGTCAGTTTTTTACCGGTCAGGCAGTTCACGGTCAGGTCGTTAGAACGTGAGTGGATACCGATGATCTGGCCTTCATACACTTCAGCACCGTGGCCCAGGAACAGCTTGCCGCGATCTTGCAGACCGAACAGTGCGAATGCTACCGCTTTGCCCTGGCCGTTGGAGATCAGCACGCCGTTCTGACGCTGGCCCACTTCGCCCTGACGAATATCGTCGTAGTGGCTGAAGGTGGAGTACAGCAAGCCAGTACCGGAAGTCATGGTCATGAATTCGTTACGGAAACCGATCAAGCCACGGCTTGGGATCACGTAATCAAGACGCACACGGCCCTTACCATCTGGATCCATGTTTTTCAGGTCAGCTTTACGCTCACCCATCGCCTGCATTACAGAACCCTGGTGCTGTTCTTCGATGTCCAGCGTAACGTTTTCGAATGGCTCTTGCTTGCGGCCATCGATTTCACGGAAGATAACTTTCGGACGGGAAACCGCCAGCTCGAAACCTTCACGACGCATGTTTTCGATCAGTACCGACAGGTGAAGTTCACCACGGCCTGAAACACGGAATGCATCAGCATCGGCAGTTTCTTCAACGCGCAACGCTACGTTGTGAACCAGTTCTTTGTTCAGACGCTCAAGGATCTGGCGTGAAGTCACATACTTGCCTTCTTTACCACAGAACGGCGAGGTATTGACGTTGAAGAACATGCTTACGGTTGGTTCATCTACTGACAGTGCTGGCAACGCTTCTACCGCGTTCACATCACAAATGGTGTCAGAGATGTTCAGTTCGCCCAGACCGGTGATGGCAACGATGTCGCCCGCTTCGGCAACGGTGGCTTCGATACGTTCCAGACCCATGTGGGTCAGCACTTTACCGATTTTACCGTTACGGGTTTTGCCTTCACTGTCGATCAGAGTGATCTGTTGGTTAGGCTTGACCTTACCACGCTTGATACGGCCGATGCCGATAACGCCCACGTAGTTGTTGTAGTCCAGCTGAGAGATCTGCATCTGGAATGGAGCTTCCAGCTCAACCTGTGGCGCGGAGACGTGGTCGACAATCGCCTGGTACAGCGGAGTCATGTCTTCAGCCATATCGTTATGATCTGCACCGGCGATACCCAGCAGAGCAGAAGCATAGATGATTGGGAAGTCGAGCTGTTCGTCGGTCGCGTCCAGGTTGACGAACAGGTCGAAGACCTGATCCACAACCCAGTCAGGACGCGCGCCAGGGCGGTCAACCTTGTTGATTACCACGATCGGTTTCAGACCATTAGCGAAGGCTTTTTTGGTCACAAAACGGGTTTGCGGCATTGGGCCATCCATTGCATCCACAACCAGCAGCACCGAGTCGACCATTGACATCACGCGCTCAACCTCACCGCCGAAGTCGGCGTGTCCTGGGGTATCCACGATGTTGATGCGGTAGTCTTTCCAATTAATGGCGGTGTTTTTTGCGAGGATGGTAATCCCACGCTCTTTCTCCAAATCGTTGGAGTCCATTACACGTTCAGTGGCTTCCGCACGCTCTCCGAAAGTACCGGATTGTTGCAGCAGCTTGTCAACCAGGGTGGTCTTACCATGGTCAACGTGGGCAATAATGGCGATGTTACGCAAATTTTCGATCACAGCTTTGCCTCAGGCATTAGAAATAGCGCGCTATTGTACACGTATTAAGCGAGGGACTAAACAAGATCACAACACTCTCTTATAAACAACTGTGTACAGGCCAGTTTGTGATCCCTTTCACGCTGCAAAAAGCAGCAATTGATGATGTTTTGCACCATTTCAGTGCCCCACCCTAGGTTATTTGCACCATCATAGTGCATTGCATCGCTAATGGTGCATACTGGCCATGAGTAAAACCCGCACAAATAGGCGATTTTTTCGCTTTTAAAAAGTTGGCACAGTTTTCGCTTTAGTTTACTTAAGGCAAAAACAAGCCAGTCACACAGATTCGTTCCACGACGATGACAACGATAAAACCGGGAGAGTTAAGTATGTCCGCTGAACACGTTTTGACGATGCTGAATGAGCATGAAGTGAAATTCGTAGACCTGCGTTTCACTGACACCAAGGGTAAAGAGCAACACGTCACCATCCCTGCTCATCAGGTAAATGCCGACTTCTTCGAAGAAGGTAAAATGTTTGACGGCTCCTCAATCGGTGGTTGGAAGGGCATCAACGAATCTGACATGGTCCTGATGCCAGACGCCAGCACGGCGGTTCTGGATCCGTTCTTCGAAGAATCTACCCTGATCATTCGTTGTGACATCCTCGAGCCAGGCACCATGCAGGGCTACGATCGTGACCCACGTTCCATCTCCAAGCGTGCCGAAGACTTCCTGCGTGCTTCCGGCATCGCCGATACCGTGCTGTTCGGGCCAGAACCTGAATTCTTCCTGTTCGACGACATTCGTTTCGGCAGCAGCATCCGTGGCTCAATGGTCGCCATCGATGATATCGAAGGCGCATGGAACTCCAGCAGCAAACTCGAAGGCGGCAACAAAGGCCACCGTCCAGCGGTAAAAGGCGGTTACTTCCCAGTACCACCGGTCGACTCTTCACAGGACATCCGCTCTACCATGTGTCTGACCATGGAAGAAATGGGCCTGGTAGTTGAAGCTCACCACCACGAAGTGGCCACCGCAGGCCAGAACGAAGTGGCAACCCGCTTCAACACCATGACCAAGAAAGCCGACGAAATCCAAATCTACAAATACGTGGTGCACAACGTGGCTCACGCATTTGGCAAAACCGCGACCTTTATGCCAAAACCAATGTTTGGCGATAACGGTTCAGGCATGCACTGCCACATGTCACTGTCCAAGAACGGCACCAACCTGTTCGCTGGCGACAAGTACGGCGGCCTGTCTGAAATGGCATTGTTCTACATTGGCGGCATCATCAAGCACGCTAAAGCGATCAACGCCCTGGCTAACCCGACCACCAACTCTTACAAGCGTCTGGTCCCAGGCTACGAAGCACCGGTCATGCTGGCTTACTCTGCCCGTAACCGTTCTGCCTCTATCCGTATCCCAGTGGTTGCCAGCCCGAAAGCGCGTCGTATCGAAGCCCGCTTCCCTGATCCAGCGGCTAACCCGTACCTGTGCTTCGCTGCTCTGCTGATGGCGGGCCTGGACGGCGTGATCAACAAGATCCACCCTGGCGATGCCATGGATAAAAACCTGTATGACCTGCCGCCGGAAGAAGAAGCTGAGATTCCAAAAGTAGCGGGTTCACTGGATGAAGCAATGGCCGCACTGAACGAAGACCGTGAATTCCTGACCCGCGGTGGCGTGTTCACCGACGACGCGATCGATGCTTACATCGAACTGCGTAAAGAAGAGATGGATCGCGTGCGCATGACGCCACACCCAGTTGAGTTCGAACTGTACTACAGCGTTTAAGTCTTATCCGCGCTGTCTACACGATGGCGCGTCCTGAATTTTAGTAGCCGTTTTTTTGTTGCCGTGGAAACTTTTAGCCCATCTTCTGATGGGCTTTTTTCTCCACCGTATATTCTGCAAAACTATTTCATACCGTGACGGTTACGGATGGAGTAGGATGGATGCACTAAAAAGGTGCAGGAGACTGCTGTATGGCAACTGGCAAGCTGCCCGATGCTGGGCAGATCCTCAATTCTCTCATCAATAGCATCTTGCTGTTGGATGACACACTGGCGATCCACTACGCCAATCCGGCGGCTCAACAGCTGTTGGCACAAAGTTCCCGTAAACTTTTCGGTACACCGCTGCCCGATTTACTTGGCTATTTTTCGCTGAATATCGATCTGATGCGTGAGAGCCTGCATGCGGGTCAGGGCTTTACCGATAACGAAGTGACCCTGGTGGTCGACAGCCGCGCCCATATCCTCTCCTTGACCGCTCAGGCGCTGCCTGATGGCTTTATTCTGCTTGAGCTGGCCCCTATGGACAATCAGCGTCGCCTCAGCCAGGAGCAGTTACAGCACGCTCAGCAGGTGGCAGCGCGCGATCTGGTGCGCGGTCTGGCTCATGAAATCAAAAATCCGCTTGGCGGTTTGCGGGGGGCCGCGCAGCTGCTGGCCAAAGCCCTGCCAGACCCTTCGCTGACGGAATACACCAAGGTGATCATCGAGCAGGCCGATCGGCTGCGTAATCTGGTGGATCGCCTGCTAGGGCCACAGCGCCCCGGCCAACATATTACCCAGAGTATCCATCAGGTCGCGGAACGAGTCTGCCAACTGGTATCGCTGGAGAAACCGGATAACGTCACGCTGGTGCGTGATTACGACCCCAGCCTGCCGGAACTGGCGCACGATCCCGATCAAATTGAGCAGGTGTTGCTCAATATCACCCGCAACGCGCTACAGGCGCTGAGCGAAACCGGTGGCACCATCACGCTGCGTACGCGTACCGCGTTTCAAATCACCCTGCATGGCACCCGTTACCGTTTAGCGGCACGGATCGATGTTGAAGATGATGGCCCGGGCGTTCCTGCCCTGCTGCAAGACACCCTGTTCTACCCCATGGTCAGCGGCCGCGAAGGCGGTACCGGCCTGGGATTATCCATCGCCCGTAATCTTATCGATCAGCATTGCGGAAAAATTGAATTTAACAGTTGGCCAGGACATACCGAATTCTCGGTGTTCCTGCCCATTCGTCAGTGAGGTTTGCTATGCAACGAGGGATAGTCTGGATCGTCGATGACGATAGCTCCATCCGCTGGGTGCTCGAGCGTGCGCTCACCGGGGCCGGACTGAACAGCGTCACCTTCGATAACGGCAATGCCGTGTTGGAAGCATTGGCAACGCAAACTCCCGACGTGCTGCTGTCTGATATCCGCATGCCGGGGATGGACGGTCTGGCGCTGCTCAAGCAGATAAAACAGCGTCACCCGATGCTCCCGGTCATCATAATGACGGCACATTCGGATCTGGACGCGGCGGTCAGCGCCTATCAGCAGGGCGCATTCGACTACCTGCCAAAACCCTTTGATATTGATGAGGCCGTCGCGCTGGTAGAGCGTGCCATCAGTCATTATCAGGAACAGCAGCAACCGGCTCGCAGCCAACCTGCCAACGATCCCGTGGCCGATATTATTGGTGAAGCACCAGCCATGCAGGACGTGTTTCGCATCATCGGCCGTCTGTCGCGTTCCTCCATCAGCGTGCTGATCAACGGGGAGTCGGGAACAGGGAAAGAGCTGGTTGCCCATGCGCTGCATCGCCATAGCCCACGAGCCAAATCACCGTTTATCGCCCTGAATATGGCCGCGATCCCTAAAGACCTGATCGAATCCGAGCTGTTCGGCCATGAAAAAGGGGCGTTTACCGGAGCCAATCAGATCCGTCAGGGTCGTTTTGAGCAGGCCGATGGCGGTACGCTGTTCCTCGATGAGATCGGGGATATGCCGCTGGATGTGCAAACTCGCTTGCTGCGCGTGCTGGCAGACGGCCAGTTCTATCGCGTTGGCGGCTATGCTCCGGTGAAGGTCGACGTGCGCATCATTGCTGCGACCCACCAGAACCTGGAGTTACGCGTCCAGGAGGGTAAATTCCGTGAGGATCTGTTCCACCGCCTGAACGTGATCCGCGTGCATCTGCCGCCGCTGCGTGAACGCCGTGAGGATATTCCACGTCTGGCGCGCTATTTCCTACAGGTAGCTGCAAAAGAGTTGGGGGTTGAAGCGAAGAACCTGCATCCGGAAACCGAAACTGCCCTCACCCGTTTGCCGTGGCCAGGCAACGTGCGCCAGTTGGAAAACACCTGCCGCTGGCTGACCGTGATGGCCGCCGGGCAAGAGGTGCTGATCCAGGATCTGCCTTCAGAGCTGTTTGAAACCGCAGCTCCCGAAACCAGCAGCCACGGCCTGCCGGACAGCTGGGCCACGTTGTTGGCACAGTGGGCCGACCGAGCGTTACGTTCCGGTCATCAAAACCTGTTGTCCGAAGCTCAGCCAGAAATGGAGCGTACCTTGCTCACGACGGCGCTACGCCATACCCAAGGGCACAAGCAGGAAGCCGCCCGTCTGTTGGGATGGGGCCGCAATACCTTGACGCGCAAGTTGAAAGAATTGGGAATGGAGTAAATACCCCTCACCCTAGCCCTCTCCCAAAAGGAGAGGGAACCGAACGTGCTACCGTTAATTCCCGCACCTGACCTCAACACGGGAGCAGTGCCACATTAGCTGTCTGGCTCCCTGAGAGGGTTGGTGTGAGGGGTAATTGATGATTAAAAATACAATCTAGCGCACAAAAAACCAGCGATTGAAGACTTTTACCGGGTAGGCGGCAGCAGTATGATCGAAGCGCACACTCAGGAGGTTTTTGATGCTGGATACACTTATCGTCTTTCTTACCCAAGGCGCAGACGTTGGCTCTGCCGTCAGCCACTCACCGCAGGCGGCCGTTGCCACAGTGTTGTGCGCCGCACTGATTAATTTCTTCAGTTAACACCACAGCCGCCCGTTGCAGCCGTGGTGTTGTACGTCAGATCACCCGGGAGAACTGTTGTGCGCGGGCCTGTTTACGCAGGTAGATATCGAAACACATGCAGATATTACGGATCAGCAAACGCCCACGAGGCGTGACGCGGATACCGTGCTCATCGCGTTCCACCAGCCCATCACGTTCAAACGGCGCCAGTAATTCCAGATCGGACGCAAAGTAATCGGCAAACGTGATGCCGTATTGCTGCTCAATCGGCTGATAGGCCAGCTGGAAATTACAGATTAGCGTTTTGATCACATCACGGCGCAGACAGTCATCTTCCGTCATCGCCAGGCCACGCCACAGAGCGTTCCCCTGCTCTTCCACGTTGGCGTAATACACCTTCAGCTCTTTCTGGTTCTGCGCGTAGCTATCCCCCAGCATGCTGATGGCGGAAACCCCCAGGCCCAGCAGATCGCTGTCCCCTTGGGTGGTGTAGCCCTGGAAATTGCGATGCAGCTTACCTTCGCGCTGCGCAATGGCCAGCTCATCGTTTGGCCGCGCAAAATGGTCCATGCCGATAAACTGATAGCCTGACTCCGTCAGCGAAGCGATGGTTTGCTGCAGAATATCGAGTTTTTGTTGGGCGCTAGGTAAGTCGGCGTCCTTGATTTTACGCTGGGCAGCAAATAGGTTCGGCATATGGGCGTAGTTGAATACGCTCAGGCGATCCGGATTCAGCTCCGCCACGCGTTGCAGCGTGAAGGCAAAGCTCTCTGGCGTCTGCTTCGGCAGGCCATAAATCAGATCGATATTGGTCGAGTTGAAGCCTAGTGCCTTGGCCCGGGCGATCAGGGCAAAAATGAACTCTTCATCCTGCTCGCGGTTAACCAGGCGCTGCACTTCTTTATTGAAGTCCTGCACCCCCATGCTGAGGCGATTGAAGCCTTCGGCACGCAGGTGGTCCAGCACGTCCAGCTCGATTTCCCGTGGATCAACTTCGATCGACATTTCCATATCGGGTTGGCAATCAAAGTGCTGGCGCAGCATGGCGACCAGACGGCTGATTTGCTGTTTATCAAGATAGGTCGGTGTGCCGCCGCCCCAATGCAATTGGCTGACCTTGCGGCCGGCAAACAAAGGCGCACGCGCGATGATTTCACGCTCCAGCACGGTCAGATATTCATCGGCCTTGTGGGTCTGGCGCGTAACCAGCTTATTGCAGCCGCAGAAGTAGCAGAGCTTATGGCAGAAGGGAATATGCACATACAGCGACAGCGGTCGCTCAGGATAACGCTTGGCCGCGCGCTGAAACGCGGCTTCGTCGTAGCTCTGGTTAAACTCCAGCGCCGTGGGGTATGAAGTATAACGCGGGCCTGAATAGTTATATTTTTGGATCAGGGCCAAATCCCAGACAATGGTCTGTTCTGACATGCTTACTCACTCCTTCCGATATTTTTTCCTACCGGGCCGGGAAATGGGCAGTTGTCTACGCTGTCTGGCCGCGGAAGCGCTGCGAAAACGCGTTTTGCGCTTCGACAGCCGCCACAGTTTACCGAATAACCACAGTAGATAACATGTCAACAGTAGGGCTATTGCCGGGATCAGCCACATAACCGCTTAAAATACGTCTTTCGGGTTACCGCCTTTCAGCAGTTTCAGAATATCTTCCTGCTTTTCTTCCTGCTCTTCGTCGTCTTCATCGCCCAGTTCAATGCCAAGCTGTTCCATCAGCGCATCGATACGGTCCAGGGTTTGATCGACGTAAGCCTGATCTTCGGCACTCAGCGTGGCGCCGTCATCCAGGCGATCCAGCAAGGCATCCAGACGCTCATCGTTTTCCAGCTTGGTCAGTTCTTCTTCTGGCGTGAGACGCGGTGGCTTTTCTGCCTTCGGTTTTGGCTGCGGTTTAGCCGCCTTCACTTTAGCGTCAACCACCAGCGCAACCGGCACTTTACTGCCGATACGTGGATCCTTGGCTTCTGACCCGGTTTTATTTTTCTGGTTGGTAGAGTCATTCTGGGTGCGAGAACCGGAAGCCAGGCCACGGCGCTTTTTCAGACGCTTGCGCTCGCGAGCTTCCAGATCGAGCTCCACACGACTTTTCTTTTTACTTTTTGACGTCGCCGCGCTGCTGCGTGGGCCGCGAGGTGCTTTTGATGGCTGGTTCATAGCTTAATACTCTTAGGTATGTAGATTCAGTATAGAATTGCTATACGATTGCGGCGGAATCTAGCAGAAAGCAGACAAAGAAAAAAGGCGGCAGGTTAAAACCTGCCGCCTTTTTCACTCCTTCAGTCGAAGGATATTCTTGCTCCGCGCTCCATGCGCACACTCAACATCCCGGTCTTTCCATCTGCGATAACCCGCGCTCCCTGCAACTACGTCCTTCATCCTGAAAGAAAAAATCAACCGTGTTACGATCCGTTCGCTTCCACTCTTCCTGAGTGCGCTTCCCGCGTGCATCCGATTGCCGTTACTTCTTCATCCGTGTACTATTCGTGCGCTCCGGCACCAATAGTTTCAATTCCATCTGGCATCATCCTGGTACTCTATACACGCCCTGTGTATTCCCTGAGATTTTTCACCCTTCCTGGATGTTCCTGTTTCCTTGGCCTCCTGCCTTGCAACCTACTTTACGCTTTTCTGGGGTGCGCTCAAGATACCTACAGACGGCTTACGGCAATTTTCTGCATATCGAAATTATAACTAATTGTTTTATATCGCATAAAATATTTACTGCTTTCGAATAAAGCGACATTACCCCCAATTCGAATGGTCAATGTCTCACACGGCAGGCGCCAGTTTGCCACAAGCAATTTGTGGTTAATCGCTTAAAAACCGAGAAACACACCCTTTTGCCGCTGATGCAGTTATAATCGCCCACCAGATAGCCATCCTCACGGAGACGAAAAATTTTGACCAGCAAGAACTACAATTACCATGTGACCCATTTCGTCACCAGTGCGCCCGATATTCGCCACCTTCCGGGGGATGAAGGTATTGAAGTAGCGTTCGCCGGCCGCTCCAACGCCGGTAAGTCCAGCGCACTCAATACCCTGACCAATCAAAAAAGCCTGGCACGTACCAGTAAAACGCCAGGTCGTACCCAGTTGATTAACCTGTTTGAAGTCGAAGAAGGCATCCGCCTGGTCGACCTGCCGGGCTATGGCTATGCCGAAGTGCCGGAAGAGATGAAGAAGAAATGGCAGCGGGCGCTAGGTGAATACCTGCAAATGCGCAACTGCCTGAAAGGTCTGGTGGTGTTGATGGATATCCGCCACCCGCTCAAAGACCTGGATCAGCAGATGATCCAGTGGGCCGTTGATGTTGGCACACCGGTGCTGGTGCTGTTGACCAAGGCCGATAAGCTGGCTTCCGGTGCTCGCAAGGCACAGCTCAATATGGTGCGTGAAGCCGTGCAGTCGTTTATGGGCGATATTCAGGTAGAAGCCTTCTCTTCACCGAAAAAGATCGGCGTCGATAAACTTAGCCAGAAGCTGAATACCTGGTTTAACGAGATCCCACCGGAAGTGCTGCCGGAAGACGATCTCGGCGGGGAATAATCACCGCCACTCGCTCAGATTGATGATAGGGCGCTGCATGCAGCGCCCCTACGCAGTGAGTCTGATGGGGAATGCCTGCAATTTCGAGCCGATGCTGAGACATCGGCTTTTTTACGTCCGTCGTCCACCGAACCAGAGAAGATTTCGTTATCTAATTACAAATTTGACTAAAAGCCATCATAAAAACTTATGGCATAACTCGGGATATGGACGTTGAAAAGCGGCTGATTCAGACAGGAGTGCAGCGGGAGGCTGGTGCTGAAGGATAACAAAAACCTATGGATTGGCGTTGTTTTTACAATAAAAAACGCCCCAGTCAATACTGACTGGGGCGGCTAAATATTCAGCCAAATCCGATTACGTGAAGTAAAAGGTCTGAAAGATAGAACATCTTACCTCTGTACCCTACGTCTGTAACTCTACATCATTTTTTCGCGCTGCAAAAGAATTTTTTGTAGTTTACTTACACGATCTGGGCATTAACCGCGGCGATTTAGCCGAAACTATCGCCGCAGGGTGTTGCTCAATTACCAAAAATGCTTAGGTTTTCGCCAGTTAGCACTAACTCGGCCCTAATACTCTCCTGAGTAATTAGTGAGCTTCATCCCAGTTTTTACCTACGCCGATATCCACCCGCAGCGGAACCGCCAGCTGCATGCTGTTTTCCATCAACTCATGAATGCGCAGGCTGGCCTGTTCAATGGCCGACTCATGGATTTCAAACACCAGTTCATCGTGTACCTGCATGATCATGCGCACCAGCGGCTGCTCAGGCCCTTGCAACCAGGCATCCACCTCAATCATCGCGCGTTTGATGATATCCGCAGCAGTGCCCTGCATAGGGGCGTTAATCGCCGCTCTCTCGGCTGCCTTGCGGCGCATGCCGTTGCTGGAACGAACATCCGGCAGATATAACCGACGGCCATCCAGCGTGCTGACATAGCCCTGCTCGGCGGCCTGTTGGCGGGTGCGTTCCATATACTCCAGCACGCCAGGGTAGCGTTCGAAGTACAGATCCATATAGCGCTGCGCTTCACCGCGTGGGATCCCCAACTGGCGAGCCAGGCCGAAGGCGCTCATGCCGTAAATCAGACCAAAGTTAATCGCCTTGGCACTGCGACGCTGTTCATTGGTAACCTTATCCAACGCCAGACCAAAGACTTCTGCCGCCGTTGCCCGGTGGATGTCTTTACCTTCGGCAAACGCCTTGAGCAAGCCTGCGTCCTGCGATAAATGCGCCATGATGCGCAACTCAATCTGCGAGTAGTCCGCAGCGACAATACGGTAACCCTCTGGCGCAATGAATGCCTGACGGATACGACGCCCTTCATCGTTACGCACCGGAATGTTTTGCAGGTTTGGATCGCTGGATGACAGGCGGCCGGTGGCGGTGACAGCCTGATGATAAGAAGTATGTACCCGGCCACTTACCGGGTTGATCATCAACGGCAACTTGTCGGTGTAGGTGGTTTTCAGCTTCGCCAGACCACGATACTCCAGGATCACTTTCGGCAGTGGATAATCCAGCGCCAACTCGGCCAATACTTCCTCATTGGTAGAAGGAGCGCCGCCCGGGGTCTTTTTCAGCACCGGCAGCTTTTGCTTTTCATACAAAATGGCCTGTAACTGCTTGGTCGAAGCCAGGTTGAACGGCTCTTCGGCCAGTTCATGGGCCTGTATCTCAAGCTCGCCCAACCGCTTGGTCAATTCAATGGAGTGGGTAGCGAGGATATTTGGATCGATCAGCACCCCAGTGCGTTCGATATGGGAAAGCACCGGCAGCAATGGCATTTCAATCTCATTGAATACCGTCAGCAGGCCTTCACTCTCTTTCAGCTGTGGCCACATCGCCAAATGCAGTTGCAGCGTTACGTCGGCATCTTCTGCCGCATAAGGGCCAGCCTCTTCAAGGGCAATCTGGTTGAAGGTGAGCTGCTTTTTCCCTTTACCCGCGATCTCTTCGAAGGTAATGGTTTTATGGCCCAGATAACGATCGGCCAGGCTATCCATATCGTGGCGGCCACCGACGCTGTCGAGCACATAGGACTCCAGCATGGTGTCGTAGGCAATACCACGTAAATCGATGTCATAACGCGCCAGCAGGCTCTTATCGAACTTCAGGTTCTGCCCTACCTTGAACGCCTTCTCATCTTCCAGCAGCGGTTTCAGGGTGGCCAGGACGTGGTTACGATCCAACTGTGGGGGCGCATCCAGATAATCATGGGCGACTGGCAGGTAGGCGGCTACGCCAGGCTCAATGGCAAAGGACAGCCCGATCAGATTGGCCGTCAAGGTATCCAGGCCATCGGTTTCGGTATCGAAGGCAAAGACGTCGGCCTTTTTCAGGCGCTGCATCCAATCGGCAAAGGTTTCCTCATCCAGAATGGTGACGTAACCCTCCTGCGACAAGGTTGCCTCTGCTGCGGCTCTCGGTGCTTCCGCCACTGCGGTTGGCTTGGCCGCCGCGCTCGCCTTTCGGCCCGACCCTTTGTTTTCTAACCAGGTACCGGCTTCGACATCGGCCATCCAGCGTTTGAATTCGTAGCGTTTAAACAGCTCATGCAGTTTATCGGCATCCGGTGGACTGACAGCCAGCTCACCGCAGGTGAGATCCAGCTCGACGTCGGTTTTAATCGTCGCCAGTTTGTAAGAGAGGTAAGCGACCTCTTTATTCTGCTCCAGCTTGGCGGCCATCGTTTTGGCACCACGGAAGCTCAGCGTGGCAATACTGTCCAGGTTGGCATAGAGCGCATCCAGACCCCCCAATCCTTGCAGCAACGCCTGGGCCGTCTTCTCACCCACACCTGGCACACCAGGAATGTTGTCCGACGAATCCCCCATCAACGCCAGAAAATCGATGATCAGCTCGGGAGGAATGCCGTATTTGTCACAGACTTCCTGCGGACCGAGGATGGTGTTGTTCATGGTATTGATCAGGGTGACATTCGGTGTCACCAACTGCGCCATGTCTTTATCACCGGTGCTGATCAAAACGGCATGACCCGCTTTCTCTGCCTCCAGTGCCAGGGTACCGATCACGTCATCGGCCTCAACCCCTGGCGTTACCAGCAGCGGTAAGCCCATGGCTTTAACCATCTGATGCAACGGTTCGATCTGCGCCCGCAGATCGTCCGGCATCGGTGGCCGGTGAGATTTATATTCGGCAAACAGCTCATCACGGAAGGTCTTCCCTTTCGCATCAAACACCACCGCCACATGGCTGGGAGTATACTGCAGCAGCAGGCTACGCAGCATGTTCAGCACACCGTACATCGCTCCCGTCGGCTCACCGACCGAGTTAGTCAGCGGTGGGAAGGCGTGATAGGCGCGGTAAAGGTAAGAGGAACCATCCACCAGGATTAATGGGTTTTCTGCAATCTGGGCCATAACGTTTCTTTTTCGTGAAAAGGACTGGGGTAAGCATGCCATAGCTAGCCGCTGGTGACGAATCTTAGCGTGCATTTCGGCCAAATTAGCTGGGATTATGCGAAACGATCCACAAGATCGCACCTGTGGATAACTTTGTGCATAGTTTAGATACTGAATTATAACGAGGCTAATATCGTTATAATGAAAAATAAAAATCCTATTGAAATCACAATGTTAAAAGAGAGGTTTGGCGGTTTTACTCTTTATCGTGTTTCAGACAATTTGTGGATATAACTGGGGCCGGAGTTTAATCGCACGTTTAATCAATTTTGGCACCTCAATGACCATAGCATAAGATTGGAAACCTGCACGCCGATAGCATTAAACAGGCTATTTCTATCCGGTCAAAATCGCTTACTTTTAGCCACGTGTGGTTGGCCGGTATTCTGCTAAAATATTTTTTTGTTGATACGTTCCGACGTACGCAACGATGTTCTCATTAACCGTCAGCACTTAACTCATGCCAAAATTGCTAGCCCCTGTTATTTTTATCTTTTCTGCGCTGCTTGCCGTTGGCGTGACGATGCTGTGTTCCATCCCCATTGTGCTGGCCGGTATCATCAAGCTGTTGCTGCCTATGCCCGGCGTTTGGCGATACATTTCCGCCTTTGCCGACCTGATGATGTGGTGCTGGTGCCAATGCCTGGCGGTATTGTTGCGCATCAACCCTTGGCTACAGTGGGATATTCAAGGGCTGCAAGGGTTGGAAAAAAAGAATTGGTATTTACTGATCAGCAACCACGAAAGCTGGTCGGACATTGTGGTGCTGTGTGTATTATTCCGCCACCACATTCCCATGAATAAGTATTTTCTCAAGCAGCAACTGGCCTGGGTTCCCTTTGTCGGTATCGCCTGCTGGGCGCTGGATATGCCTTTTATGAAGCGTTATTCGCGGGCCTATCTACTCAAGCATCCGCAAAAGCGCGGCCAGGATATCGAAACCACGCGCCGCTCCTGCGACAAGTTTCGTCTGCGCCCGACCACCATCGTCAATTTCGTTGAAGGCTCTCGTTTCACCGAGGCCAAGAAAATTAAAACCCGCTCCCCTTACCGTAATTTGCTGACGCCCAAAGCCGCTGGGATCGCCTTTACCCTCAGTGCGCTTGGCCAGCAATTTGATAAGATCCTGAATGTCACCCTGTGCTACCCAGATAACCGCGAGCATCCGTTTATGGATATGTTATGTGGGCGATTGCAGCGAATTGTCGTCAGGATTGAATGCTTGCCGATTGATGAGACATTGCATGGGGATTACTTCAATGACAAAGGATTTAAACGCAAATTCCAGCTGTGGCTGAATACGTTATGGCAGGAAAAAGATAGTTTACTTGAAAGGCTCAAACGCCAATAACAAGGGTAAAAAAAACGCCGGATTAACCGGCGTTAGTGATTTGCTGCTGGTTACTTCTTCTCGCTCAGGAACTTAACAACATCAGCGAATTGCTTGACGTAAACGTCCATGTTGCTGGTATCCAGACCATCGTTTTTCACCATGTATTTGCCATTAACAAATACCGCTGGCACGCCACGCAGTTGCAAATCTTCGGCCGCTTTCTCTTGCTGAGCGACCAGAGATTTCACCACGAAGCTGTTCAAGGCCGCGTCATACTCTTCCCCAGCTACGCCAGCATTGACGAACACCTTGCGGATATCGTCTGGCGTTTGCACGGTTTGGGTTTTCTGAATCGCTTCAAACATTGGCTGAGTAATTTTGTCTTCTACACCCAGAGCCATGGCAACTGCCCAGGCCTGCGTCAGTTGCTTACCCATTGGCCCCAAGAACTCCACATGGTACTTGGTCATCTTGGTGCCTTCAGGCAGCCCTTTCTTGATCGCATCAGAGATATGGAAAGTCTCTTCAAACTGATAGCAGTGCGGGCAGTAGAAGGAGAAGAACTCCAGCACCTGTGGTTCACCAGTGACCGGCTTATCCAAAGTGACGTATTGAGTACCATCGCTGAATTGCGCAGCGGAGGCACTGAATGCCATCACCATACCAACGAGTGCCAACCAGATTTTTTTCATACAACTAAATTCTCCATTATGTTAACGCTTCAATACATTGGCATGAGCTGCAGAGGAGGTTCCTGCAACAGCTTAACCTGTTCAGTAAATGCCGCGGTCTGAGATAACCAGAAATCAGACTCCGCCATCCACGGGAAACTTTTAGGAAACGCGGGATCCTGCCAACGGCGTGCTACCCATGCCAGGTAATACACCATGCGCATGGCCCGCAGGGGTTCGATCAACGCCAGTTCACGCTGATCAAATTCGGCAAATTCACCGTAGGCTTCCAGCAGAATATCCAACTGCATCAGCCGATCGCGCCGTTCGCCGTGCAACAACATCCATAAATCCTGTATCGCCGGTCCGTTGCGAGCATCGTCAAGATCGACGAACAGCGGACCATCACGCCACAAGATATTGCCTGGGTGGCAATCACCATGCAAACGCAGCGGCTGCCAATCCAGCTGCCAGTGCGGTTTGATCGCGTCAATCAGCGTATCCGTAGCCCGCAGGAAAGTCTCGCGCTGGGCCTTGGGGACTAAATCACAGCTGGCCAGAACCTGCCGAGGTTCAGTGAGATATTCTTCAATGCCTATAGTCGGCCGCACGGCAAACAGGCTTTCGCTGCCAACCTGGTGGATGCGGCCAAGAAAACGCCCGACCCACTCCAGCTGTTCCAGATTATCGATCTCATACTGCCGGCCACCGACGCTGGGAAATACGGTAAAGAAAAAGCCTGCATGAGTGTGCAGCGTATTTCCCTGTAAGACCAGTGGCGCAACCGCCGGGATTTCGTTGTGCGACAAATCCAGTGCGAAACGGTGTTCTTCACCGATCTGCTCGGCACTCCAGCGCTCCGGGCGATAGAATTTCACCACGTAACGCTTACGGTCTTCATCCATAAACTGGTAAACGCGGTTTTCATAGCTGTTGAGCGCCGTCAGCCCAGAATCAACACGCAAACCTATCCCTTCCAGCGCATCCATAATCAGATCGGGGGAAAGGGTTTCAAAATTAAATGCCGAGTTGTTCATACCAACCGTTCAGTTCGCCAGATGACAACAGCGTGCCAGGAATAAGAAAGAGTAGCACTAATCACCGCCACTGATGACCGCACCGCATGAATGCTAATCTTTTATCACGCCACGGGCACGCAGCAACGCCGTTTTAAAGTCGTCTTCGTAGTCTTTCTTCAGACCAGGGATCTGTTCGGTGCCTGCACTGCCGCGCATTTTCAGATGGTAGATCAAGATGTCATCGCTCAGTTCGCCTAGTTCACCCTGAAAACCCGCTTCCTGCGCCAGTTTTTGCAAAAACTGAATCAGATTGAGATCGGGATCCTGCTGCCAGGCCGGGTGTAAAAGCTCAATCAGCTCGTTGACGCGATGCGTTTTCATATCAAGATATCATCCAGTGAAGTGATAAACCCACAAAGTAGCAGGCTTAACTGCGTAGTGAAAGAACCAGCGTGTCAATAAAGGTAAATCATGATGTCTAAACAGGTTTAGCGCTACAATCAGGGCATTGGAGAGGGGCTGGATGATGACAATGCATGCAAATATAACCGGCGTTATTCTGGCCGGTGGACGCTCTACCCGTATGGGAGGGAAAGATAAGGGATTGGTGCAAGTGGGGGATAAAACCCTGTACCAGCACGTGCTGAGCCGATTAATACCGCAAGTGGGCCAGGTGATCATCAGCGCCAACCGCAATCAGCAGAGTTATCGGCAAAGCGGTTTGCCAGTCGTCGGCGATCTGACGGCAGATTACCCTGGTCCCCTGGGCGGGATCCTGGCAGGTCTCACTTATGCCCGCACACCATGGATTGTCTGCGCTCCTTGTGATGTACCCGATTATCCTCTCAATCTGGTAGAGCAGTTGTGGCAGCATAAAGGCAACGCTCTGGCCGCCTATGCCAACGATGGTGAACGCGATCATCCAACATTCGCCTTACTGCATACCAGCCTGGTAGATAGGCTCAGTCACTATCTGGGTCAAGGGGAACGTAAATTGATGTTGTTCATGGCAGCTATCGGTGCTCAGCCGGTGGTATTCAGTGAGCAGCAAGATGCCTTCCGTAATTTGAATACGCCGGAAGATTGCCAACAGTGGCAACAGGAAAAGGAGAGCGCTCAATGACGGATGCATTACCCCCCTTGCTGGCTATCGCCGCTTATAGCGGTACAGGTAAAACCACGCTACTTAAGCAATTGATCCCATTATTAAAACAGCAGCAGATACGCGTTGGACTGATCAAGCATACTCACCATGATATGGATGTGGATACGCCTGGTAAGGACAGCTATGAACTACGCAAGGCGGGTGCAGACCAGACGCTGGTTGCCAGCGATCGGCGCTGGGCATTGATGACCGAAACCCCAGAGCAACAGCCTTTGGATCTTCAGTATCTGGCCAGCAGATTCGATCATAGTCAGGTGGATGTGATCCTGGTGGAAGGATTCAAGCATGAGCAGATCAGCAAAATTGTTCTCTATCGCGAGGAGGTCGGTAAACCTCTTGCAGACATGCTGGATCAGCACGTTATTGCTGTAGCCAGCGACAAGAAGATAGAAGGTATTGTGTCGTTGTTAGATATCAATCAGCCTGAGGCAATTGCGCAGTTTATTGCTCAGTGGTTAATGCAGGTAAAGAGGTAGTCCCCTTACCCTAACCCTCTCCCCCAGGAGAGGGAACCGATCGAGCCCGTTGATATTCCGCCATTCTTTCCGCAGCCGCACAGGCTCACCCACGACACCGGATTACTCCCTCGCCCTTTGGGAGTGTACAGACCGGGGACATCGTGAACACTTGTTCGGGGACATGGTAGACACTACAACTTAGGTATGAGTACTTCTGTGTGGAGCTGCTTATGCCGTGGGATGAGAGATCTGCCATGTCATTACGTACCGAGTTTGTGCTTTTCGCCTCGCAAGAAGGCGCTAATATCCGGGCGCTATGCCGTCAGTTCGACATAGCACCTGCCACCGCATACAAGTGGTTACATCGCTGGCAGTCTGATGGGCGGGCCGGCCTGAGTGAACGCTCTCGAGCACCACACCACTCCCCTAGCAGAACCCCTGACACCGTTGTTGAACACCTCCGCGCTGCCCATCTGGCCCATCCGATGTGGGGCGCGCGCAAGCTCAAG
>NZ_AYMQ01000016.1 GCF_000633355.1 Serratia sp. H1w | reverse complement strand
TGAGGTTTATTGGGTATATATTAGGGCATTCAAACCTATGAAGATCCCAACCTTTACCTGTTACATCATAGGTGCAACCTGATAAAAGAACCGTTCCTAAAAGAATAAAAGTTAAACTTACTTTCCTCACATCCTTATCTCCATACCTAACATTTTGTAACATCCTAATGCCAATAGAACACAAAAGAAAGTGAGAAAAACAGCAATCTGAACTAGTTAGTCATCTTTGTGATGAATAGAGCAATCCCTCAGAGGTAGCGCGCCGCGTTGGCGGTCTTTGCCGTACTGATGCAAGCGTTGTTTGCTTAGTGGTAACCAGGAATTTGTTAATCATCTCGACAATAACTTTCAAAACCGAGGCGCTAATCTCCTTGAATGAGATTTTAGCGGTTGGTTATTAGGCATGAAAAAGCTCATCTTTTACATCGTCTTGCGGAGAGGTTTTTGAGGGTAAAAAAACGGGAACCATCAGGCTCCCGTTCTCATTTAACGCTAAATCACAATTACATGTGTTTAACGATAGCGTCGCCAAACTCGCTACATTTCAGCAGTTTAGCGCCTTCCAGCTGACGTTCGAAGTCGTAAGTCACGGTCTTGGCAGCGATAGCACCTTCCATGCCTTTAACAATCAAATCAGCAGCTTCGAACCAACCCATGTGCCGCAGCATCATCTCAGCGGACAGGATGATTGAACCTGGGTTCACTTTATCCTGGCCAGCATACTTAGGTGCTGTGCCGTGGGTAGCTTCGAACAGTGCGCAATCGGAACCGATGTTGGCACCTGGGGCGATACCGATACCGCCAACCTGGGCTGCCAGGGCGTCGGAGATGTAGTCACCGTTCAGGTTCATACAGGCGATCACGTCGTATTCAGCCGGGCGCAGCAGGATTTGCTGCAGGAAGGCATCGGCGATCACGTCTTTAACCACGATCTCTTTGCCGGTGTTCGGGTTCTTGATTTTCAGCCATGGGCCGCCGTCGATCAGCTCACCACCAAACTCTTCACGCGCCAGTTCGTAGCCCCAATCCTTGAAGGCACCTTCGGTGAACTTCATGATGTTGCCTTTGTGAACCAGCGTCACTGAATCGCGATCGTTGTCGATAGCATATTCGATGGCCGCACGAACCAGGCGCTTGGTGCCTTCTTCGGAACATGGCTTAACACCAATGCCGCACTGCTCTGGGAAACGGATCTTCTTCACGCCCATTTCGTCACGCAGGAATTTGATCACTTTGTCCGCTTCCGCAGAACCCGCTTTCCATTCGATACCGGCGTAGATGTCTTCGGCGTTTTCACGGAAGATCACCATATCGGTCAGCTCAGGTTGTTTTACCGGGCTTGGTGTACCCTGGTAATAACGCACCGGGCGCAGACACACGTACAGATCGAGCTGCTGACGCAGCGCAACGTTCAGAGAACGAATGCCGCCACCTACTGGCGTAGTCAGTGGGCCTTTGATCGCTACGCGGTAGTCACGAATCAGTTCCAGTGTTTCTTCCGGCAGCCACACGTCTTTCCCGTAAACGTGGGTGGATTTTTCACCGGTATAGATTTCCATCCAGGAGATTTTACGTTCGCCGTGGTAGGCCTTTTTCACCGCTGCATCCACCACGTGGATCATGGCAGGGGTAACGTCAACGCCAATACCGTCACCTTCGATGAACGGGATGATAGGGTTATGCGGAACAACCAGTTTACCCTGGGCATCAACCGTAATCTTTTTACCTTCTGCCGGAACAACTACTTTGCTTTCCATCAACCTCTCCTTTCTGTCTTCAAGCGCAATTTTTGTTAATGCTTTGTAAGATGCGTGTCAATACTACTTGAATATTCAACTCGCGCCAATCCAAAACAGATTAGGCTATAATGCGCTTATCATTCGTAATCGCAAAGACCATGACTAAATTCTCTGTTAAAAATCACCAAATTAAACGATTCAGCCGCAGTAAATCCGCAGCACGCCCACAATCGCAGGCGCCGCGACGCGTGGTGATATTCAATAAACCCTTTGATGTGTTACCGCAGTTTACCGACGAAGCCGGCCGCGACACCCTGAAAAAATTTATCCCTTTCAGCGATGTCTATGCCGCAGGGAGGCTCGATCGTGACAGCGAAGGCCTGCTGGTACTGACCAACGACGGCAAGCTACAGGCGCAGCTAACCCAGCCCGGCAAGCGCACTGGCAAAATCTACTACGTTCAGGTTGAAGGTGAGCCGCAAGAGAGCGATCTGGCTGTGCTGCGCAGTGGAGTTACGCTAAACGATGGGCCAACCCTGCCCGCCGGTGTAGAACTGGTTGATGAGCCAGAATGGCTATGGCCGCGCAACCCACCGATCCGTGAACGCAAGTCCATTCCTACCAGTTGGTTGAAAATCACGCTCTATGAGGGGCGAAACCGTCAGGTGCGTCGCATGACGGCACATATCGGCTTCCCTACCCTGCGCCTGATTCGTTACAGTATGGGCTCGCTTTCCCTGGGGAGCTTACAGCCTGGGGAATGGCAGACTATTGATTGAGGCTGGCGGGGCTATACACAGCTAGGCGGGCGCAGCATGCAGCGCCCCTACACTCAGCATTACTCACTCTTTATAACGTAAGGAACTGCCATGTTTAAGCCGCACGTCACCGTCGCCTGCGTGGTACATGCCGCCGGTAAATTTTTGGTGGTCGAAGAAACTATCAACGGTAAGGCCCTGTGGAATCAACCGGCAGGCCATCTCGAAGCAGATGAAACGCTGATCCAGGCCGCCGAGCGGGAGTTGTGGGAAGAAACCGGCATCCGCGCCACACCGCAGTCTTTTTTGCGCATGCACCAGTGGATCGCACCAGACCGCACGCCATTTCTACGCTTCAGCTTTGTGATTGAGCTGGAACAGCCGCTGCCCACCGAGCCGCACGACGATGATATCGATCGCTGCCTATGGCTGACTGCCGAGCAGATCCTGGAGGCCGAAAACCTGCGTTCGCCGCTGGTGGCCGAGACCATCCGTTGTTATCAGCAGCAGGAACGTTACCCGTTATCGCTGGTCGCCAGCTTTAATTGGCCGTTTTGACGGCAAATAAGGGCCGTGCGCGCAGGCGGCCAACGTGGTAAAATCCTGCGCTTGTTTTTTATCGCACAGTACGTGTTCAAGTTCGTGAGATCCCCATGTCAGACAACAGCCAGAAAAAAGTGATCGTCGGAATGTCCGGCGGCGTCGACTCTTCCGTTACTGCCTATCTGTTACAACAACAGGGCTATCAGGTCGCTGGGTTGTTCATGAAGAACTGGGAAGAAGACGACGATGAAGAGTACTGCTCGGCCGCCACCGATTTGGCCGATGCACAAGCCGTCTGCGACAAGCTGGGCATCGAGCTGCATACGGTGAACTTCGCGGCGGAATACTGGGACAACGTGTTCGAGCTGTTCCTGGAAGAGTACAAGGCGGGCCGTACCCCTAACCCGGATATCCTGTGCAATAAAGAAATCAAATTCAAAGCGTTCCTGGAGTTTGCGGCGGAAGATCTGGGGGCGGACTTTATCGCTACCGGTCACTATGTCCGCCGTCAGGACGTAGACGGCAAAAGCCGCCTGCTGCGCGGCGTCGACGTTAACAAAGATCAAAGCTATTTCCTGTATACCCTGAGCCACGAGCAGGTCGCGCAAAGCCTGTTCCCGGTCGGCGAGTTGGAAAAGCCGGAAGTGCGCCGCATTGCGGAGCAACTGGAGCTGGTTACCGCCAAGAAAAAAGACTCCACCGGTATCTGTTTTATCGGCGAACGTAAATTCCGCGACTTCCTGGGCCGCTATCTGCCAGCACAGCCGGGCCCGATCGTCAGCGTCGATGGTCAAACCATCGGTGAGCATCAAGGCTTGATGTATCACACCCTTGGCCAACGCAAAGGACTGGGCATCGGCGGCATGAAAGACAGCAGCGAAGATCCGTGGTACGTGGTGGATAAAGACGTCGCCAACAATATTCTGGTGGTCGCCCAAGGCCACGAACACCCACGCCTGATGTCCATCGGCCTGATCGCCCAGCAGTTACATTGGGTCGATCGCCTGCCGTTGACACAACCTCTGCGCTGTACGGTCAAAACCCGTTATCGCCAGCAGGATATTCCCTGCACCGTGACGCCGCTGGACGCCGATCGCATCGAAGTCCGCTTCGACGAACCGGTCGCCGCCGTCACCCCAGGCCAGTCCGCCGTGTTTTATCAGGGCGATATTTGCCTGGGCGGCGGCATTATTGAACAGCGTTTACAGGAGTAATCGTGGCGAAGAATTATTACGACATCACGCTGGCCATGGCCGGAATTAGTCAAGCAGCTCGTCTGGTTCAGCAGTTGGCGCATGAAGGGCAAGTAGATAGCGAAGCCTTCCATACCTCGCTCAACAGCCTGTTGCAGATGGATCCGCCTTCTACCCTGGCGGTGTTTGGCGGTGAAGAGCGTAACCTGAAGATGGGCCTGGAAACCTTGATTGGCGTGCTCAACGCCAACAACAAAGGCCCAGCCGCCGAGCTGACACGCTACACCATCAGCCTGATGGTGCTGGAGCGCAAGCTGAACGCCAATAAAACGGCGATGAATACGCTCGGTGAGCGCTTGAGCCAGTTGGAGCGCCAGTTGGCGCATTTCGAACTGGGTTCGGAAACCATCATCAGCGCCCTGGCCGGTATCTATGTCGATGTCGTTGCACCACTGGGGCCGCGTATTCAGGTCACCGGTTCGCCTGCCATCCTGCAAAATCCGCAGGTGCAGGCCAAGGTTCGTGCCACCCTGCTCGCCGGTATCCGTGCCGCCGTGCTGTGGCAGCAGGTTGGCGGCAGCCGCCTGCAATTAATGTTTTCCCGTAATCGTCTGCTCAAGCAGGCGCAAAATATCGTTGCTCATTGTTAATCTTCCCAGGAGTTGCTACCGATGGAATTATCCTCACTGACCGCCGTTTCCCCTATTGATGGACGCTACGGTGATAAAGTCAGCGCACTGCGCACCATTTTCAGCGAGTATGGCTTGCTGAAATTCCGCGTGCAGGTTGAAGTACGTTGGCTGCAAAAACTGGCCGCTTGCGCAGAGATCAAAGAAGTTCCCGCTTTTGACGCCGACGCAAACGCTTACCTGGACAAGATCGTCGCAGAATTCAGCGAAGAAGACGCCCAACGCATCAAAACCATCGAGCGTACCACCAACCACGACGTGAAAGCGGTTGAGTACTTCCTGAAAGAGAAGGTGGAGGCAGTACCAGCCCTGCACGCGGTGTCCGAGTTTATCCACTTCGCCTGCACCTCTGAAGACATCAACAACCTGTCACACGCGCTGATGCTGCATACCGCCCGTCAGGATGTGGTATTGCCGCACTGGCGCAAGATCATCGAATCCATCAAAGGGCTGGCGCTGGAGTATCGCGATATTCCGCTGCTGTCACGTACCCATGGTCAACCCGCTACCCCATCTACCGTGGGTAAAGAGTTTGCCAACGTGGCCTACCGGATGGATCGTCAATATCGCCAGTTAGAGCGCGTCGAGATCCTCGGCAAAATCAACGGTGCGGTAGGCAACTACAATGCCCACATCGTGGCCTATCCGGAAGTCGACTGGCACCGTTTCAGCGAAGAGTTTGTGACTTCGCTGGGGGTAACCTGGAACCCGTACACCACCCAGATCGAGCCGCATGACTATATCGCCGAGCTGTTCGACTGCGTAGCGCGTTTCAACACCATCCTGATCGACTTCGACCGTGATGTCTGGGGCTATATCGCCCTGAACCACTTCAAGCAAAAAACCATTGCCGGTGAAATCGGTTCTTCCACCATGCCGCACAAGGTTAACCCGATCGACTTCGAGAACTCCGAAGGCAACCTGGGCCTGGCCAATGCGGTGCTGGGCCATCTGGCGAGCAAACTGCCGGTTTCCCGCTGGCAGCGTGACCTGACGGATTCCACGGTGCTGCGCAACCTGGGCGTAGGCTTGGGTTATGCACTGATTGCCTATCAGGCCACCATGAAAGGCATCAGCAAGCTGGAAGTGAACCGTGCGCACCTGCTGGATGAGCTGGATCACAACTGGGAAGTGCTGGCCGAACCAATCCAGACTGTGATGCGCCGCTATGGTATCGAGAAGCCGTATGAGAAACTGAAAGAGCTGACCCGTGGCAAGCGCGTCGATGCGGCCGGGATGCAGACCTTTATCGATAGCCTAGCACTGCCGGAAGACGAGAAAACCCGCCTGAAAGCGATGACACCGGCTAACTATATCGGCCGTGCAACCACCATGGTTGATGAGCTGAAGTAAGCGAATTACCCCCCTCACCCCAACCCTCTCCCACAGGGAGAGGGAGCTGCCACGGTGATGTAGTCAGGTGCAGGGGCAACCTGAAGTACGCCTCCATTGGGTGCTTCAGGACGACAACATTCGTTAACATATTTTACTAAAAGCAGATGAAACTCAGCCGACATCACTTACAATGCCAGGTAACCAAGTTTGCCGTTCAGGCTGTGAGATAAGGATAGATATGGCAACGCTGAAAGATATCGCGGCCGAAGCTGGAGTTTCACTGGCAACGGTCTCCCGGGTTCTGAATGACGATCCCACGCTCAACGTCAAAGAAGAAACCAAGCATCGCATTCTCGAAATCGCCGAAAAGCTGGAATACAAGACCAGCAATGCCAAAAAGCATCTGACTAATGCGGTGGTCCAGCACCACGTGCTGGCGCTATACAGCTACAAGCAAGAGCTGGAAATCAACGATCCTTACTACCTTTCTATTCGTCACGGCATTGAAACCCAGTGTGAAAGGTTGGGGATTGAGCTCACCAACTGCTACAAAAACAACCAGCTGCCGGAGCTGAAAAAGATCACCGGCGTGCTGATCGTCAGCAAACCCACACCGGATACCCTGCGTAAAGCCGCGGCGCTTACCGACAATATCTGCCTGATTGATTTTAATGAACCCGGTTGTGATTACGACTCGGTGGATATCGATCTGGCGAAAATCAGCAAAGAGATCATCGATTTCTTTATTGAGCACGGGGCCAAACGCATCGGTTTTATCGGCGGTGCCGATGAGCCGGACAGAGCCGATATCCGCGAAGCCGCCTTTGTGGAATACGGACGGTTGAAGGGCGTGGTGCGTGAGCAAGATATCTACCGGGGTGATTTCTCTAGCGCCTCAGGCTATGAGCTGGCAAAAAAGATGTTGGCCAAAGGAGATTATCCCTCTGCGCTGTTTGTCGCCTCTGACTCGATCGCCATTGGGGTGCTACGCAGCATCCATGAGATGGGGCTGAAGATCCCGCAGGACATTGCCCTGATCAGCGTAAATGATATTCCAACCGCGCGTTTTACCTTCCCGCCGCTGTCTACCGTGCGCATTCATTCGGAAATGATGGGGATCCAAGGGGTCAACCTGCTGCTGGAAAAATTCCGTGATGGCCGCGCCCTGCCGCTACAAGTCTACGTTCCCAGCAAGTTAAAGCTGCGCGAAACCACCAAATAGCCTGCGGACCCGATGTAACGGCCCCTCACCCTAACCCTCTCCCAAAGGGAGAGGGGACAGCATTTGCTACCCTTTCACTCCTGAATCTGACCTTGGCACGGGTGCAGCATGCAGCGCCTCTACGTAGCGCCACATTAGCTGCCAACGACGCTGAACTGGCTCCCTCTCCCTGTGGGAGAGGGTTGGGGTGAGGGGCAGCCAGCTATCCGTTATTAGTAAAATATACTAATAATTCGGCTATATTTTACCTCTGTATTTGTCAACCCCATCCGCTTGCTACACCTATCGGTCATTTCTTTACCTCGATCACAGAACCATCATCCCTCTGGCTATAAAGCGTGATCGAGTTAAAATAAAAGCAATTATCGGCTATATTTTAGTAAATGTTTTACTAAAATCCATTCCAAGCATTGACGCATTCCAGCTAAGACTACGGTCTACAGCCTTCAGACCAGGAGAGATGACGTGAATAATTGGGAAAATTTTCAACACCTGCATGAGAACCGGCTGGCCCCCCGCGCCTACTTCTTCTCATATGATTCACTTAAGCGCGCCCAAACCTTTCAGCGCGCGCTGAGCAGCCACTTTATGGCGCTGAGCGGCCAGTGGAGCTTTAGTTACTTCACCAACCCACTGCTGGTGCCTGAAGCCTTTTATTCACAAAGGATGGCAGACTGGGGCCAGATCACGGTGCCCAACATGTGGCAGATGGAAGGCCATGGCATCCTGCAATACACCGACGAGGGCTTCCCCTTCCCGATCGATGTGCCTTTCGTCCCGACAGACAACCCTACCGGCGCTTACCAACGCAGCTTTACGCTCGGCGAACAGTGGCGTGGCAAACAAACCATCATCAAGTTTGATGGCGTCGAAACCTATTTTGAAGTCTATGTTAACGGCCAGTATGTGGGCTTTAGCAAGGGCAGCCGCCTGACCGCCGAATTTGATATCTCCGATTACGTGCATGACGGGGAAAACCTGCTGGCCGTGCGCGTCATGCAGTGGGCGGATTCAACCTATATCGAAGACCAGGATATGTGGTGGACGGCAGGCATCTTCCGCGATGTCTATCTGGTGGGCAAAGAGCCGGTGCATGTGCAGGATCTGACCGTTCGCACCGACTTTGCCGCCGACTATCAAAGCGCCACTCTCTCCTGTGCGCTGGAGATCGAAAATCTGTCCGGGACAGCGCTGGCAGACTACGTGGTGGAGTATGCCCTGTTTGATAGCGATAACCTCCTGGTACAACAGAGTCTGGGTGCGCTGGCCCAAACCCATTTTGCTATTACTCTGGCAAACCCGACCCAGTGGTCGGCGGAAAACCCTTATCTCTATCAGCTGTTTATCACCCTTAAAGCCCCTGATGGCTCCGTGCTGGAAGTGATCCCGCAACGCGTCGGATTCCGCGATATCAAGGTGCGCGACGGCCTGTTCTACATCAACAACCAGTATGTGATGCTGCATGGCGTGAACCGCCATGATAACGACCATCTGAAAGGCCGTGCGGTAGGCATGGATCGCGTCGAAAAAGATCTGATCCTGATGAAACAGCACAATATCAACTCGGTACGTACCGCGCATTACCCGAACGATCCGCGCTTTTATGAGCTGTGTGATATTTACGGGCTGTTCGTAATGGCCGAAACCGACGTCGAAACCCACGGTTTTGCCAACGTAGGCGATCTGAGCCGCATCACCAACGATCCTGCGTGGGAAACGGTGTTCGTCGACCGTATCGTGCGCCATGTCCACGCGCAGAAGAACCATCCATCAATCGTGATGTGGTCTCTGGGCAATGAATCCGGCTACGGTTGCAATATTCAGGCGATGTACCACGCCACCAAGGCCATCGACGATACCCGCCTGGTGCATTACGAAGAAGATCGCGACGCCGAGGTGGTGGATATTATCTCCACCATGTACACCCGCGCGCCGCTGATGAACGAGTTTGGTGAACACCCGCACGCCAAGCCACGCATCATCTGTGAATACGCTCATGCGATGGGCAATGGCCCCGGCGGCCTGACGGAATACCAGAACGTGTTTTACCAGCACGATCATATCCAGGGCCACTACGTCTGGGAATGGTGCGATCACGGCATCCTGGCGCACGATGAGCAAGGCCAGGCCTTCTACAAATACGGCGGCGATTTCGGCGACTATCCAAACAACTACAACTTCTGCATGGACGGGCTGATTTTCCCGGATCAAACCCCAGGGCCAGGTCTGAAGGAGTACAAGCAGGTGATCGCGCCGGTGAAAATCCGTGCGGTTGAAGCTCGCCCTGGCACCTTCCTGGTTGAGAATAAACTGTGGTTTACCAATCTGGATGATTACACGATTACCGCTGAGATCCGCGCAGAAGGCGAAACGCTGGCAACGCTGCCGTTGCGGCTGAAAGATCTGCCGGCCAACTCTTCGCGGGAAATCAACTTCGACCTGCCTGAGCTGGATGAGCGGGAAGCCTTTGTGAACTTCACCGTACGCAAGAATTCCAGCACCTTGTACAGCCAGGCCAATCACGAAATCGCGGTCTATCAGTTCCAGCTCAAAGAGAATACTGCGCAGCCTGAACGCTTTATCAACCCCAATGCGTTGCCGCTAGAAATGGCAGAAAGCCGTCTGGCGTACCGCATCAGCGGCCAGGACTTTGCGCTGATCTTCTCAAAGGTGAACGGCAAACTGACTTCCTGGATAAGCCATGGCGAGGAAATCATCGCTTCTGCTCCCGCGTTAAGCTTCTTCAAACCGATGATCGATAACCATAAGCAAGAGTATCAAGGCCTATGGGAACCCGCGCATCTGCAAATCATGCAAGAGCACTTCCGTACGCTCGACGTTGTCCAGGCCAACGGCCACGTTGAAATTACCGTGACCAGCATCATCGCACCGCCAGTCTTCGATTTCGGCATGCGTTGCTGCTACCGCTACCAGATCAATCCCGAAGGCCAGCTCAACGTGGAACTCAGCGGCGAGCGCTATGGCGATTACCCTTATGTGATCCCGGCCATCGGGTTGGATTTGGGCATCAACGGCGGTTTTGAGCAGGTGAACTATTACGGTCGTGGCCCGGAAGAGAACTATCAGGACAGCCAACAGGCCAACCTGATCGATATCTACCAGACCACGGTAGCCGAGATGTTCGAGCACTACCCGTTCCCACAAAACAACGGCAACCGCCAGCACATACGCTGGGCCGCGCTCACCAATCGACACGGCAGCGGTCTGCTGGTCAAACCGCAACAGGCAATCAACTTCAGCGCCTGGGAGTACACCAACCAGGGTCTGCATCAGGCGCAGCATACCAACGAACTGCAACCCAGCGGTTATATCACGCTCAACCTCGACCATCAGGTCATGGGCCTGGGTTCCAACTCCTGGGGCAGCGAAGTCCTCGATTCATACCGGGTTTATATGGCGCCGTTCCGCTACGGCCTGACCCTGATACCGCTGCAAGCCGGTGACGTCAGTGCCCAAGCGCTGGCCAACAATGACTTTAGCAATGACTTCTTCACGCCAACCGCAAACGAGGCCTGATCCATGCACGTATTAGACAATCTGGAACAATTCAAAGTGGTGTATCGGGACGGGCGCAAATGGAACCGTTGCGTGGAAGCCATTAACAACATTGCCAATATCAAAGATGGCGTGATGCACTCCATCGGCGACACGCTGGTCTACATGATTGAAGACGGCGTCACCCGCAACAACGCGACCTTTGAAGGCAACCGCCGCTATTTCACCATCCATTACTACCTCGAAGGCGGGGAAACGGTGGAGTTCGCACCAAAATCCGCCCTCTCCCCCGTTACAGCCTACCGAGATGAGACCGACCGCGAATATCTGCAAGGCAGCGGGCAAAGCTGCGAATTGCGTGCCGGGCAACTGGCGATTTTTGACAACCAGGAAGCCTACCGTTTTCACGGCGACAACCGGGTAAGAAAAGTGGTGCTGCGGGTCACCATTGAGGATGGCTACATGTTGAACAAGTGATCCTGCTGATAATAAAGCGAACCGGGCGGGAAATCACTCCCGCTCAATCCAGTTTGAGTTCATCATTGATGTCGTTCATCGGAGGACACTATGTCCGATTCTTTACGTGGCACGATTGGCAAGTTTGCCCTGTTGTCGATGACCTTTGCGGCGGTGTTCAACGTGCGCAATATCGTCAACAACAACATTGAGCTGGGCTTGAGCTCAGCCCCGGTATTTTTGTTTGCGACCCTGGTTTACTTCATTCCCTTTGTGTTCATTATCGCGGAGTTTGTCTCTGCCAATAAGAACTCGGAGTCGGGAATGTATGATTGGCTAAAACGGCCTTTGGGCACCCGTGCGGCCTATATGGGGTCGTTCCTGTACTGGTTCGTCAACCTGTTCTGGTTTGTGTCCCTGCTGCCTAACGTGATTGCCTACGCGTCCTACGCCATCATGGGCCGTGAGTACGCCTTTTCCCCGGTAATGGTGTCGATTATTTCGATCGTGCTGTTTGCCGCCACCACTCACATTTCCACCAAGGGTGCCAGTTGGTTGGGCAAGATTGCCGAAGTTGTGGCTTATGGGGTGTTCGCCCTGTTTGCGATTTACGTTCTGGGCGCGCTGATGGCGCTGAGCGGGGATCACGTCCCGGCACAACCCATCACGCTAGAGGCGATGACGCCAACGGTGAACTGGGCAACGCTGGGTATCATGTGCTGGATCTTCCAGGCAGCCGGTGGGGCAGAAACGGCAGCGGCCTACCTCAATGACGTCAAAGGCGGTCAGAAGTCGTTTATCAAGGTGATCATTATTGCCGGCGCGGTGATCGGCGGGATGTATGCCGTTGGCTCCCTGCTGGTTAACGTGTTTGTCGCCCGTGAAAACCTGACCTACGCAGGCGGGATGGTCGAAATCTTCACCGGCATGGCCAAGTACTTCGGCATTTCCGAAACGCTGGTCGGCCGTCTGGTGGGTGTCGTGCTGTTTATCGCCATCTTCGGTTCAATGATGATGTGGACCTCCGCGCCGGTCAAAATCCACTTCTCAGAGATCCCGAAAGGCGTTTACGGCCCGAAAACTACCGAGCTGAACCAGCATGGGGTGCCGGTACGTGCCGCATGGTGGCAGTTTGCCTTCGTATTTGTGATGCTGGTGGTCAACGGCTTTGGTTCCGAATCGGTACAGCAGATGATGAACACCGCGATCAACCTGACAGCGGGCACAGCCATGCTGCCACCGATCTTTATCATGGTGGCCTACTTTGTGTTCCGCTGGAAACATGACGATACGCCACGCGAGTTCCGCATGGGATCGCGTAAGTTTGGTATGGGTGTGGTTTCGGTGTTGATCACCATCTTTGTGGTCAGCATGACGGCATCGGCGTTCCCGCCGGGCGTAGATTTGATGAGAGCCTTCTTTATCAACGTCTGTATGACCGCCGTGTTCTCTGCCCTGGCCTGGTGGTGGATCTCACGTTTCGAGGCTAAACAGGTAAGAAACAAAGCGGCGCTGACCGAGCAGTAAGTGCCTATCGACAAATCCCTATGTAGGGGCGCAGCATGTAGCGCCCCTACAAAATAAACCGGTTTAAGTTTGTTAGCCGTTCTGCGACATAAACATCTGTAAACGCTGTTTCTGCTGGCCTTCCTCACTAAAGTTCTCATCGGCCAACCAACCTTCAAACGCACTCCGCACCTGCGGCCAGTTTTGGTCAATCATCGCGAACCAGTCGGTATCGCGATTGCGGCCTTTGGTGACCAGCGCCTGCATAAAGCGCCCTTCGTACTGAAAAGCAAAACGTTGCGCCGCCTGCCTGGAAGGCGCATTCAGACTGTCGCATTTCCATTCACAGCGGCGGTAGCCCAATTCGTCAAAGGTGTGGCGCAACATCAGGTAGATCGCCTCGGTGGCGCAGGAGCGCTGCTTCATCAACGGCGACCAGCAGACATGACCAATTTCCAACACTCCGCTGGCCTCTTCAATTCGCATAAAGGCCACCGTCCCGACGGGCTGCCCAGTGGCTAGATCGAACACCACCAGATTCACCAGCGCCGGATTGGCTTGCAGCTTTTCCAGATGCGCACGCATCTCCTGCGGGCTCTCTGGCCACTCCCCCATCAGGTAAGTCCAGTCGCGTCCATCTGGCGCTAACTGGTAAGCCGCAAACAACGCGGCAAAGTCCCGCTCGGCGTCTAACATCGCCAGGCGGCAAAATTTGCCGGTCAGCGATACCGACTGTGGGCGCGGCAAAGCCTGCCATTGTGGTAAAGGGTCGCCCACTGGCTGACCAAATTGATTTATCGCCATAAAAGTCTTCCGTCTGGTTGCTGCAACAATAGATTCTCACCATCAAGCATATACCGAGGCCAGAACGCATCCTATAGACCAATTAACCACAGCGACCAGACCAATCAACCGACACTCGTTGACCGCAATAGTCAAGGCAAGTTGTTAATGGAATGATACAAGTCAAGATCAATGTGAAGAAAATGTTTTGATACAGATGCTTTATTGTTTGTTTTAGCCGCCAAGACTTAAACTTAACTCACCATACCAGTAGCTTGCTAATCATTATTGGTCATGTCCCTCAGCCCGTTTACTGCCCAAGACAGCGGCAGCGCATCCGATCTGCGCGCGGGTATTTCTGTTAAACATATTCAAGGTGGAATCATGTCTCGACAGCACTCCCCAGAACCGCCTCGGCGGAACTTCCTCAAGAAAACCTTGGCGCTAATACCACTGGCCGCAGCCGGAGGCAGCGGTGTTCTAACGCTAACAACGCCACCAGCCGCAGCCGCGGGTGTCTCCCCCCACTACGTTCCCGCTTATTTCAATAACGATGAATGGCGTTTTCTGCTAGCGGCCTGCGATCGCCTGATCCCCAGTGACATCAATGGTCCTGGCGCGGTTGAAGAAGGTGTGCCGATCTTTATCGATAAGCAGATGACGACGCCTTATGGCCACGGCGGCCTGTGGTATATGCACCCGCCGTTTGTCCCTTCGGCTCCTGAATTGGGCTATCAGTCCAAACTGACGCCGCGTGATATCTATCGCCTCGGCATTCGTGGCCTCAACGCGCACTGCCAGCAGCAATACCAGAAGGTCTTTGCCGATTTGGATCCTGCCCAACAGGATCAAATCCTGACGGCGCTGGAGAAAGGTGAACTGGATTCTGAGGCACTGCCCGGCAAGGCCTTTTTCAGCCAACTGCTGCAAAACACCAAAGAGGGTTATCTGGCCGATCCGCAGCACGGCGGTAACCAGTCGATGGCCTCGTGGAAGCTGATCGGTTTCCCTGGTGCGCGGGCGGATTACACCGACTGGGTCGACCATCCCAATCAGCCCTATCCCCTTGGCCCGGTAAGTATCTCCAGCAAAAGGAATGCATAAATGAGCAGCATAAAAAAACCACCGGTAGACGTGGTGATTGTCGGCTTTGGTTGGACCGGTGCCATTATGGGCATGGAACTGACCGAAACCGGCCTGAGCGTATTGGCACTGGAGCGCGGTGAGCAACGCGATACCTACCCTGATTTTGCCTATCCACGGATTGCCGACGAACTGACCTATGGCATCCGCCTGAAGCTGGAGCAGGAGATGGCGCACGAAACCGTCACCGTGCGTCACACCCCCGCAGATTTCGCCGTACCTTATCGTCAGCTTGGCTCCTTTTTGCCCGGTAACGGCGTTGGCGGGGCTGGTGTCCACTGGAACGGTATGCACTGGCGCGCCCTGCCCGCCGATCTGAAGATGCGCACCACGGTGACGGAAAAATATGGCGACAAATGGGTGCCCGAAGGCATGCTGTTGCAGGATTACCCTGTCAGCTATACCGAGTTGGAGCCGTATTTCGATAAGTTCGAGCGGGTTTGTGGCACCGCAGGCAAGGCTGGCAATCTGCAAGGCAATATCATCAAGGGTGGCAATCCGTTTGAGGGCCCGCGCACCCGCGAATATCCCACTGCGCCCCTCAAGCAACTCTATTCCGGCTCGCTGTTCGGCAAGGCTGCCGAGTCGCTCGGCTATCACCCATTCAGCATTCCGGCGGCCAACTGCTCCGAGCCTTACACCAATCCCTACGGCGTGCAGCTCGGCCCCTGTAACTACTGCGGTTACTGTGAACGCTTCGGCTGCTTTATGTACTCCAAGGCGTCGCCACAGACCACCATTTTGCCGGTGCTGATGAAGCGGAAAAACTTTGAGTTGCGCACTCAGTCGCAGGTCATCAAGGTCAATCTGGACAGCAGTGGCAAAAAGGCCACCGGCGTCACCTATGTCAACGCTCAGGGTCAGCAGATCGAGCAACCGGCGGATCTGGTGATCCTCAGCGCCTTCCAACTGCATAACGTGCGTCTGCTGCTGCTCTCTGGCATCGGCAAGCCTTATGATCCGGTCACCGGCGAAGGGGTCGTTGGCAAGAACTATGCCTATCAGATGAACAGCGGTATCTCGCTGTTTTACGATAAAAACACCCACTTTAACCCGTTTATCGGGGCCGGTGCCGCGGGCACAGTGATCGACGATCTCAACTCGGAAAACTTCGACCATGGTTCGCTGGGCTTTATCGGCGGGGCCTATATTTCCGCGACCCGCACCGGCGGCCGCCCGATCCAGCAGATGTCATTACCGCCGGGGACACCTACCTGGGGCAGCGGCTGGAAACAGGGTATCAAAGACAATTATCTGCACGCGATGAGCATCGGCTCCGAAGGCTCCGTGATGCCCTACCGCGACTGCTATCTCGATCTCGACCCGACCTATCGCGATGCCTATGGGCTACCGCTGCTGCGCATGACCTTCGACTGGAAGGATAACGAGATCAAAATGACTCAGCACATTACCAGCAAGATGGCCAACATCGCCAAGGTGATGGAGCCGAAACAGATGGCGATTTCGGTGATGGACAGCGGTTCGCACTATGACGTGCGCCCTTATCAGTCTACCCACACCACCGGCGGAGCCATCACTGGCGATAACCCTAAAACCAGCGTGGTGAATAAATACCTGCAATGCTGGGACGTGCCTAATGTGTTTGTTACCGGCGCCTGCGCCTTCCCACAAAACCTGGCTTATAACCCCACTGGGATCGTCGGCGCACTGGCCTATTATTCGGCGGAAGCGATCCGTAATCAGTATCTGAACCATCCCGGTCCACTGGTTCAGGTCTGATGCGCAAGGAGAAAATAATGAAAGGATTAACCCCTTCGCTGCTGGCCTTGCTGGCCTTAAGCAGCGGCGCTCTGGCCGCCGATGATACCAATCTGGTTGCTCGAATAGCTCATGGCGAATATCTGGCCCGTGCCGGTGACTGCGCCGCCTGCCATACCGCGCCCGGTGGCATGGCATTTGCCGGTGGATTGAAGATGACTACGCCGGTTGGCGCCATCTACTCCACCAACATCACCCCAGACAAAACCACCGGGATCGGTGCCTATAGCCAACAGGAGTTTGCCGATGCCTTGCGCAAGGGCATTGCACGTGACGGCACCAGACTCTATCCCGCCATGCCTTATCCCTCCTTTGCCAAGATTAATGATGAGGATATGCACGATCTGTATCTCTACTTCACCCAGCGGGTAACGCCAGTGATGCAGAAAAATCAGGCTAGCGATATCCCTTGGCCATTGAGTATGCGCTGGCCGTTGGCGATGTGGGACGGCATATTCCGCGAGGATGGCGTTTATCAGCCGGACGCGGGTCAAAGTGCACAATGGAATCGTGGAGCTTATCTGGTGCAGGGATTAGGCCACTGCGGCAGTTGTCATACTCCACGCGGCATTGGCTTCCAGGAGAAGGCACTGGATCAGACAGATAACGCTTATCTGAGCGGTGGGACGCTCGAAGGTTGGCACGCCGCCACGCTGCGTGGCGATACGATCAACGGGCTGGGTAGCTGGAGCGCTGAAGATCTGACTCGTTTCCTGAAAACCGGCCACAGCGACAGGTTTGCCGCTTTTGGCTCGATGGTGGATGTGGTACAAGACAGCACTCAACACCTGAGCGACGAGGATTTGCAGGCGATCGCGACCTATCTTAAGTCGCTGCCTGCGGGAGATAAGCAACCCTCGCCACCGGCCAACCAGCCGCTAGCACTCTACACCACCGACAAAGGCAATCCAGGTGGTCAGGCTTATCTGGACAACTGCGCCGCCTGCCACCGCAGCGATGGCCAGGGGTATCGCAATACCTTCCCGCAGTTGGCCCATAATCCGGCGCTGCTGGCAGACGATCCCTCTTCGGTGATCAGTATCATCCTCAATGGCTCACGTACGCCAATGACCGCAAACGCACCTACCGGGCTAACCATGCCGGACTTCGGCTGGCGACTGAGCGACCAGCAGGTTGCCCAAATCGCTACCTTTGTTCGCACCAACTGGGGTAATCACGCCGCTCCGGTCACCGCCGATCAGGTCAAAGAAATTCGGCAGAACAGCAGCGCCAAGCCTACCCACCCCTAATCAACCCACCGGGCCTGGTTTACCAGGCCCAATCAATTCCACAGATGCAGTTGCGCAACCCGCTTAAATCACTTTAAATAAGCTATCGTATTGAGGCTTCAGGATTTCGGTCGTCTATGAGCATGGATCCCAACCAGCGTCTGCTGGATAAACTGCAACAAGATCTGACCAGCGCCGGTGCTATGCCGCTCTATCTGCGTTTTAACGAATCGGTACGCCAGGCCATTGAGCTGGGCTTATTGAGCCAGGGCGATTTTCTGCCCAGTGAACGCCATTTCACCGAACGGTTAGGCATCTCGCGCATCACGGTACGCAAGGCTTTGGCCTGCCTGGAACAGGATGGTATTATCGGCCGCTCACGGGGCTATGGCACCTTTATTCAAAATACCGTGGCGCAGCCTAAGCTGGCCTATTCATTAGCCGATGTGAAAGGCTTCTCACGTGAGGTGATGCTGCAAGGCCGCAAGCCGGACACCATGTGGCTCAGCCGTGAACAGATCACGGCGGATAGCGCACTGGCGGAGAAGCTGGCGCTGGCCGAAAAAACGCTGGTGTACAAACTCAAACGCATTCACTTTATCGATCAACGCCCCATGTCGGTGGCGGTGTCTTATGTGGTGGCAGAGGCGATAGCCAACGTCGATGACATCGGCGTTTCTCTGTATGACTACTTCCGTTTGAACAATGTGGAACTCGGCTCGCTGCGTAGCCAGGTCAGCGCCGCCATGAGCGATGACGAAACCTTGCGGGCGCTACAGCTGAAAGAGCCGATGCCGCTGCTGATCATCAAGCAAACGCTGTTCGACAGCCACAAAAAGCCGATCGAATACAGCGAAAGCTTCTGCCGCAGCGACATGTACGAGTTTATCAGCGAGGATTGAGTTCCTCGCTGGCCAGTAACTGAGCCAAGGTTGGCGCACAGTCCCCACCGGCTTGTGATACCACGTAACCGGCGATGCTATTGGCCAGCATCATGCTTTGGCGAGCGCTCAGGCCCAATGCTAACCCGGCGAGCAGGCCTGCGCTATGGCTGTCTCCAGCACCAATGCTGTCTACTACCTTGACCTGACGTGCGGCGATCCAACCGTGATCTTCCGGCCCTGCAAAGTAATAACCGCCTTCTCCCCCACAGCGCACAATCACCAGTTGCCCGGTGGTTGACCATAACCGTTGGCAGAAGTCTGTCATATCTTCCTGCAAGCCAAGATGCTGGGCTTCACGCTGGTTCAGCGTTAGGATCATCCCTGGGCGGATCAGGCTTTGCAGCAGGCTCTCCGCCATCACGTCAATGCGCGGGCCAATATCCAGCACCACCCGAACTGCTGAAGACAAGCGCAACAACCAATCCACCAGCACGTTCCCCTGTTTGGCACCCAGTTGGTAACCGGAAAGATAAACCAGCCCGCTTTGTGGCGTCGCGTTGGCCAACCATTCTGGCTGCCATTGGTTTTCTATGCCATCGATAGAGATAAAGGTGCGCTCTCCGTCCGGTTCAACCAGCGCCAGACACCAGCCGTTATCCTCACCGCCCACTTGCAGATCGGAACTCACGCCGCGCTGCGCCATCTCGCTACGTAGACGCTCGGCCCACACGCCTTCTCCCACCGGCAGCAGATTGCGGCTGGTAATACCCAACTGGCGCAGGGCCACGGCGATATTCAACGCACAACCCCCTAAATGCAGCCCCTGCATCCGGGCTGACACATCGCCACCGCGCACCGGCAAGGCATCGGCGCTGACCACCATATCCATCACCGCTGCGCCGATCACCGTCACCGGGCACTGCTGATGCCAGCCGCCCTGGGTTAGCGTTTGTAATAACTCGCGTCGTTCGTGACTCATTCACCCTCCTGCCAGCGCTGGCGGAAACGAAGAAAGGCCTGCGCATAGTGATTGATATCCAGCGGATTCACCAGTTTCAGCTCTGCCAGCATAGCTGCATCAAACGCGTCGACGCCGTTCAGGGCACCACAGATCGCCGTGGCCATTGCGCCGATGGTGTCAGTGTCGCCCCCCAGGTTGGCACACAGGATCGCACAGCGGGTGGGATCGTTTTGCGCCAGTTCGACCATCGCCAATGCGGCCGGTACGGATTCGATGGTGCTGACCCCTGCGCCGACCAGTTGATAAACCCGTTCTGAAGCCTGCTCGGTGCCGCCAGCCTGCTCCACCACCTGGAAGGCCAACTCGATACGTGCAGCTAAAGAAGCGCTGAAAGTGGTGCTCTGGCGGCGCTGGGCGTAATCGGCCACCCCTGGCAATGCCAGACGGATCTCAGCCCAACTGGCCCCTTCGACGGCTTTGGCAACCGCCCAGGCAATCACTACCGCACCGGCAACCGCTATATCGGATTTATGCGTCGGGCTGGAAGCCAGCCAGACCTGCTGACAAAACTGCTCCAATGGCGCAGAAGGCAGTACGCATCCCAGTGGGGAAACCCGCATCGCCGCACCATTGGTCACACCGTTGTTTTCCAGATCGCTAATCGGCGTACCCTTCTTCTGTTCCCCCAATGCCAGTTTGGAACTTGGGCCAAGAATGTTTTTGTTAAAGGCATCAAAACTGTCGACCCAGCGGATCACGTTGCGGGCAATCAGTTCCGGCACCACGTCACCATCGGCCTCGATCAGCGCATCGGCCAGCGCCAGTGCCATCGACGTGTCATCGGTATACTGCGCCGCTTTGAAATAACAGGCGGCCGAGTTTTCCGCCGGGCCATCAAGGAAGCGATCTATCCAGCCAAAATGGCGCTTAACCCGCTCACGCGGCCACAGCTCGGACGGCATACCGAGCGCATCGCCCAGCATTTGGCCATAGAGTGCGCCCACTACGCGTTGTTCCTGGGTTAACTGCTTCATCTGTTTCTCCTGAATTTTTAGCCTGCCGGGCAACACGCCCGGCGCAATGAATTAAGACCGTGCCACGTCAATCGGGGTGATGTTGTCGCTGCGTTCACGGAAGAACAGCAGGAACAGCAGCATGACGGCCACCACCATCGCCGCACCCACACCCCATACGGCAAACCAGTCAAACGTCATACCGTCTCGCGGCTGTTCGAGGGCGAAGGTGGTCATCGCACGGCCCCCCAGCCAGTTACCGATAAAGCTGCCCAGCCCTTGGCAAATCAGGGTGATCAACCCCTGGGCGGCGGTGCGCATATGCGGAGGCGCTTTTTTATCGACGTAGATATAGCCGGTCACGAAATAGAAATCGTAGCTGACACCGTGCAGCAGAATGCCCAGGAACAGCATGCTGTAGGCCCAGACATCGGCGGTGCCGCCGTAGATAAAGAATACATAGCGGATCGCCGCAGTAACGAAGCCCAGCATCAGCACCTTTTTGATGCCATATCGCTTCAGCAGCAGCGGCAACGCCAGCATGGCGAAGATTTCCGATACCTGCCCCAACGTCATCCAGCCGGTGGCATTCGGTAACCCAACCTGGGTCAGGTAGCCATTGGCAAACTGGTAGTAGAACGCCAACGGCATGCAGAACAGGAACGAACACAGCGCAAAGGTGGCGAATGAGCGATCCTTCAGCAACCCTAGCGCGTTCAGGCCCAGCAACGCCTTGATGTCCACCGGGCCAGAGCCTTTGGCTGGCGTGTTAGGCAGCACAAAGCTATACAAGCCGAGCGCGATCGAGGCTACACCAGTAATGATCAGCGGCAGGTTGCTATCGGAAATATTGCGTAACCCCAGCAGCGGCGGCAGCATAAAGCCCACCACCAGGCCGGAGGCAATCCAGCCCAAGGTGCCCAGCACGCGGATACGTGGAAACTCTTTTTCGGTATCGGTTATGTTGGCAAAGGCGATGCTGTTGGTCAGCGCCACGGTTGGCATATAGGTGATGGCATAAACCACCAGTAACGGGAAGAAGGTGGCAAAGGTGGTTTGCCAGGCGATGATTAACATCAGCACCCCACCGGCCAGATGTAGCCATCCCAAGACTTTTTGCGCGGCGAAGTAGCGGTCGGCAATAACGCCCACCAGCACCGGCGAGAGGATCGCCGCAATCGCCGTACTGCTGTATGACCAGGCAATTTCTCCTGGCTTAAAGCCCAACTTTTTGAGGTATTGCCACAGGGGAACAAACCACGCTCCCCAGATAAACCATTCGATAAACATCATGACAGACAGCTTCAGATGAGGATGTTTCATTATTTTTTTATCCTTGCTGGCTACCTTCCCGGCATCGGCACGGAAAGGCGGTGTAGGGTTCCTGGTATTAGCATCATCACGATACCTATATAATACCTTAATGATACCTTTAAGGGTTTGCAACGATCGCGCTCACACTTTGCGCAGGCTCCCCTTGGTTTAAGTTTTGTTTACCTTTGCCCTTGTGCTGTTTATCCTGCGTTTACCAGCTATTACCGATAATCAATGGACGACAGAATGAAACGATCAGGGAATGGTCAGTTGGTGTGCGTTGCCATAACGTGGCCACCAGCGTTGAACCTTCCAGTGTGGGTGCCTGATGTTTCCCCCACCTATCCATAGGAGTCTGTGCCATGCGAGTACTGGTTGTTGAAGATAATGGCCTGTTGCGCCACCATCTTAGTGTCCAAATGCGTGAAATGGGGCATCAGGTCGATGCCGCAGAAGATGCCAAAGAAGCCGACTACTTTCTGCAGGAGCATGCGCCAGATATCGCCATTGTCGACCTCGGGTTGCCGGGTGAAGATGGCCTGAGCCTGATCCGCCGCTGGCGTGCCAACCAGATGAAGTTGCCGATCCTGGTGCTGACCGCCCGTGAAAGCTGGCAGGACAAGGTCGCGGTGCTGGAAGCCGGTGCCGATGATTACGTCACCAAGCCCTTCCATCTGGAAGAGGTCATTGCCCGCATGCAGGCCCTGATGCGCCGTAACAGCGGCCTGGCTTCGCAGGTGATCGTGCTGCCACCGTTCCAGATCGATCTCTCACGCCGTGAGCTGAGCGTTGGCGAACAGCAAATCAAACTGACGGCGTTTGAGTATACAATTATCGAAACCCTGATCCGCAATGCGGGTAAAGTCGTCAGCAAAGACTCGTTGATGTTGCAACTCTACCCGGATGCCGAGCTGCGCGAAAGCCACACCATCGACGTGTTAATGGGACGCCTGCGCAAAAAGCTCCAGGCCGAATACCCGCAAGAGGTGATCACTACCGTGCGTGGACAAGGATATCGTTTCGATGCCAAGTGAACATCATGTTCAACAAAGATAAAAAGCCCTTCTCGCTGCGCGCCCGCTTTCTGATGGCGACCGCCGGGGTGATCCTGGCGCTGTCGCTGTCGTATGGGCTGGTGGCGGTCGTTGGTTATATCGTCAGTTTTGATAAAACCGCCTTCCGCCTGCTGCGCGGTGAGAGCAACCTGTTCTTCAGCCTGGCACAGTGGAAAGACCAGAAACTGACCATTGCCATCCCGCCCGACCTCGATCTCAACTCCCCAACGTTGGTGTTTATCTATGACGATAAGGGCAATCTGCTGTGGAGCCAGCGTTCAGTGCCGGAGCTGGAAACGCTGATCCAGAAAGAGTGGCTGCAAGAATCCGGTTTCTATGAGATCGACACCGACACCCGCGTCAGTAGCGAAGTGCTTGGCAATAACCCCAAGGCCCAGGATCAGCTGAAAGATTATGACGATACCGACCATAACGCGTTGACCCACTCGGTAGCCGTCAATACCTATGCCGCCACCGCGCGCCTGCCCGCCTTGAGCATCGTGGTGGTCGACAGCATTCCCCAAGAGCTGCAACGCTCGGACGTGGTGTGGGAATGGTTCAGCTACGTGCTGTTGGCCAATCTGTTGCTGGTGGTGCCGCTGCTGTGGCTGGCCGCCTATTGGAGTTTGCGGCCAATCAAGGCGCTGATCGCCCAGGTGGGTGAACTGGAAAACGGCGAGCGTGAACAACTGGATGAAAATCCCCCCAGTGAGCTGCGCGGCCTGGTGCGTAACCTGAACATTCTGGTCCGCAACGAGCGCCAGCGTTATACCAAGTATCGCACCACGCTTTCCGACCTGACTCACAGCCTGAAAACGCCTCTGGCGGTATTGCAGACCACCCTGCGCTCACTGCGTTCCAGCAAACAGACGACCATTGAAGAGGTCGAGCCGATCATGCTCGAACAGATTGGCCGTATCTCTCAGCAGATCGGCTATTACCTGCACCGTGCCAGCATCAACTCAGGCCAGACCTCGCTGACCCGTGAGATCCATTCGGTTTCAGCCCTGCTCGACAGCTTGAGCGTAGCGCTGAACAAGGTCTATCAGCGCAAAGGTGTGGTTATCACCCTCGATATCTCACCCGAAGTCACCTTTATGGGCGAGAAAAACGACTTTATGGAGGTGATGGGTAACGTGTTGGAGAACGCCTGTAAATATTGTCTGGAGTTTGTGGAAATCACCTCGTTGCACTCGGACAAATACCTGACGATCGTGATTGATGACGACGGCCCCGGCATCCCGGAAAGCAAGCGTGAACTGATCTTCCAGCGCGGCCAGCGCGTCGATACGCTGCGCCCCGGTCAGGGGATTGGCCTGTCGGTTGCCGCCGAAATCATCGAGCAATATGACGGGAAAATCACCCTCAGTGACAGCCCGCTTGGCGGTGCACGGATGGAGGTCACCTTCTCCCGCCAGCACGACTCCCACCATCACGAATAAATTCTGTCGCTCAGGCTCCCTGGCAGGAATGCAGAAATTAGTGAGGCGAAGAAGTAGCAGGAAATTAACCCCACGACTAACGACACCAGGCACAGTGGTGGTATCTTTGTTGACTAGTTAAAATGCAAGCATAGTTAGCGTACAGAAGCAGCCAAACAAGGAGACACCGTTATGTATGACGTCAACATCATGAAATTGGCACCAATGCGTATCATCGGCCTACCTTACAAGGGTTCCTACACAGAGATTAATCAAGCTTTTAATGAGCTATATCAACTGGTGACTACCCGTCAGCTTTTTCGCCCTGGCACGCTTGTTATTGCTATATTTTACGACGATCCTGATGTTACCCCGGTTGAAAAATTGCGTGCTTTTGCTGCAATTTCCGCCCCTGTAGATGTCCCAGCCGAATCCCCCCTCGTCGAGCGATCCACTCCGGGCGGCGATCATGCTGTTTTGGTTTTCAAAGGGCCTTATGCTGGATTGCACGCCGCATATAAATGGTTGTTCGAAGCGTGGCTGCCGGATTCCGGCCGTACAATGGGAGATGCCCCTCCCTACGAGATCTATCTCAATGACCCTTCTAACACTTCACCGTCTGAGCTGTTAACTGAAATCCGTGTGCCGCTTAATGAGATTTAGCTGTTACATTCACCAAAACGGCTATTTCCGCTGGCTGTCCCTTTTCAGAAGCCAGAACGCCGAAGCTCAGCCCTGAATTGTTGCCGATGCCACCTGGCCGTGCTGACGGTTTATTCTGTCACAGCCACAACTGCCACCAGTTGTGGTCTGACTATCAGTCGATCTACCGTTTCGTGAGTGGCAAACGTACAACTACACTCAGTATTGCGGCACTGGTGATACCGCTCTTTGGTTTTTTCACTCAGTCGCCATGGGCCTGAAGTCCAGTGTGAAATTTTTAAAAGCACTATAAACAACTTGTGATGGAGGTTTGGGAAAAGAGGTATTCGCTACTGCCTTTATAGCTGCACGACAAAGTGCAGGATCGCCATCTACAGCTTGGACATCCAAAAGCATGCCATCCGGAGCTAGCTTGATTCTCAAATCGCATTGCTTACCTGCATATGATTTGACATCGTAAAAATTGCGTTGAATAACGCCTTGAATTTGCGCGGCATACTCTTTTTCAACTCCAACCAAGGATGAATTAGGCCTGCCGCCGCTGAGAGGAGTAAAAAGATCATCAACATCATTTTCGGATGGAGTGGTTGTAACTACAGACTCTGTTTTCACGCACCCCGATAAAAACGATGTGGCAATTACTAGCAGCAGAGTCGGCAAGCCAATTGCAAATTCTCTCCGAACAATCTTCATGCTCTATTCCTTATTGGTGCCCACAGCAAAGAGTAATAAGCTAGCAAAAAAATTCATAAAATAGAAAGGTTTATTACGTTCGCAAAACATGCAGCGAAAAAGCCCTGTCATTTCTGACAGAGCCTCAATGTTATTTTAGCTCAATCTATCGCGTAACTTTGCTGAACCCTACCGCCGCTGCTCACTCTTCAATTTCACACTTTGCCACCAGCAACTCATAGAATGGTGTCCAGTTCTGCCGCCATGTTCTTTCGTTGAGATCGGGAATAAGCGCCACGGGGCCGAACTTCCGTTATAATCCCCTCAGGCTCACTCTATCCTGGAATAGAACATGGATTACCAATTAGATCTGGACTGGAACGACTTTTTGCAACGTTATTGGCAAAAGCGCCCGGTAATTATCAAGCGCGGTTTTAACAACTTTATCGATCCGATTTCCCCGGATGAGCTGGCCGGGTTAGCGATGGAAAACGAGGTGGACAGCCGCCTGGTGAGCCATCAGGATGGGCGCTGGCAGGTTGGCCACGGCCCGTTCGAGAGTTTTGACCATCTGGGTGAGAACAACTGGTCATTGCTGGTACAGGCCGTTGACCATTGGCATCAACCCTCCGCAGCCCTGATGCAGCCGTTCCGTAAACTGCCGGACTGGCGCATGGACGATCTGATGATTTCGTTCTCGGTACCGGGTGGCGGCGTTGGCCCGCATCTTGACCAATATGACGTGTTTATCATTCAGGGTACTGGCCGCCGCCGTTGGCGCGTGGGCGAAAAAGTGGCGATGAAGCAGCACTGCCCGCACCCCGACCTGTTACAGGTAGAACCGTTTGATGCCATCATTGACGAAGAGATGGAGCCTGGCGATATTCTGTATATTCCACCGGGTTTCCCGCACGAAGGCTACTCGCTGGAGAATTCGCTCAACTATTCGGTAGGTTTCCGCGCGCCAAATGGCCGCGAGATGGTGAGTGGCTATGCCGACTACGTGCTGGCCCGCGAATTAGGCAGCAAGCGTTACACCGACCCAGATATCGCACTGCGCGATCACCCGGCGATGGTGCTGCCGCATGAGGTCGATGCGCTGCGTGGGATGATCCTGGAACTGGTGCAACAGCCGGAACACTTCCAGAACTGGTTTGGCGAGTTTATTTCGCAATCGCGCCACGAGCTGGACATCGCGCCGCCAGAGCCACCTTATCAGGCTGGTGAAATCTATGAGCTGCTGCAACAGGGTGAACAATTACAACGTTTGGGTGGGTTACGCGTGCTGCGCGTTGGCGACCAATGCTTTGTGAACGGTGAGCTGATCGACACAGAGCATCTGCAAGCTGCCGACGCGCTGTGCCAACACACCAGTGTTGACGCCACCTTGCTGGGGGAAGCGGTGAACGATCCTTCCTTCCTGGCACTGCTGACGGCGCTAATCAACAGCGGTTACTGGTACTTTAACGACTAGCCAGCCCCTCACCCTAACCAAAAAGGGAGAGCAGCTGTGTTTAAAATCAATGGGCGATGATTAATCTGTCACCCATTGACTCCCGATTCTGACCTTAGCACGGGCGCAGCATGCAGCGCCCCTACGCAGTACCACATAACCTGCCGACGACGCTGAACTAGCTCCCTCTCCCTTTGGGAGAGGGTTGAGGTGAGGGCTAGCGTTTGGCTCGCTCGGCGCTCAACGTCGCAATTCGCATAATCACCGCTACCGCCTTCTCCATCCCTTCCAGCGTAATAAACTCATGCTTGCCATGGAAGTTATAGCCGCCGGTAAACAGATTCGGGCAAGGTAACCCCTTGAACGACAGCTGTGCGCCATCGGTGCCACCGCGGATCGGCTTCATCACCGGCTCAATATCGCAGTCATGCATCGCCTGCTGCGCCAGTTCGATCACGTGCGGATGCTCGGCTACCTGCTCGCGCATATTGTAGTAATTGTCTTCAATCGCTACCTCAATGTAGCAATCCCGTGGCAATCCACGGCCAACCTGTCGCGCAACCTCAATCATCTTGCGTTTGCGTGCCTCAAAGCCTTCACGCTCAAAATCCCGCAAGATGTAGTGCATCTCGGCGCGTTCAACATTCCCCTTGATGCTGTTGAGGTGGTAGAAGCCCTGATAGCCTTCGGTCTGCTCTGGGGTTTCATCGGCCGGTAGCGCCTGCTGGAAACGGGTTGCCAACGACAGCGCATTCACCATCACCCCTTTGGCACTGCCAGGGTGCACGTTATTGCCGACGATTTTCACCGTCACCGCCGCCGCATTGAAGTTTTCATACTCCAGTTCCCCCACGCCGCCGCCATCAACGGTGTAGGCCCACTCGGCATCGAATGCGGTTACGTCAAAGAAATGCGCCCCTTTGCCCACTTCTTCATCCGGCGTGAATGCCACGCGGATATTGCCGTGAGGGATCTTTTGCTGCTTCAGCCGTACCATCGCGGTCAGGATCTCGGCAATCCCGGCTTTATCATCGGCACCCAGCAGCGTTTTGCCATCGGTGGTGATCAGCGTTTGCCCCAGCATCTGGTGCAAGATGGGGAACATCACCGGCGATAACACCTCATCACCGATACCCAAGGCAATATCACCGCCGCGATAGTTTTCCACCACCTGCGGTGTCACATGCTTACCCGAAAAATCGGGAGAGGTATCAAGGTGAGAAATAAAGCCAATGGCTGGCACTTGCCAACTCACATTGCTCGGCAGCGTGCCCATCACACAGCCATGTTCGCTAAGCGATACCCGTTCAAACCCCAGCCCAATCATTTCCTGTTGCAACGCACGCGCCAGCTTCAGTTGCCCTTCGGTACTCGGCACATGTTTGACGTTCGCTTTAGCCTGTGTGTCAAATGAGACGTAGTTAAAAAAGCGATCTAGTAGTTTATCCATGGTTCCGCCCTCAGAATTTCGCGTTTCATTATGCGGAACCGATCCGGATCAAATATTGAGACAGGTCATTAATAATCAGATTTAACGCAAATCATTAAACCAAGTGATGGTTCTCAGGGGAAACTACCGGTGTTAAATTCGGCCAATTATCATGACTTGGCGGCTGTTTGGCTTTCAATTACGCGATTCAGCGTCTATCATGCGCCCTCTTTAAATTTTGATTGGCGCCGCTGGCTTTGAGCTTCAGTACCTGACGGGTCACCCCCGTAAGCTCGCGCAGTCTTTTCCAGCGGCGGTTCTATCTGCACCACCGTACGGGATAGAGACACAAAAATGACTGAAAAATCCTCTCTGGTAACACTGAGTGCTCTAAGTAAAAGCTTTGACGGCAAAGAGATCATCAGCGATCTCAACCTTGATATTAACGATGGCGAATTCCTGACCCTGCTTGGCCCCTCCGGCTGCGGGAAAACCACCGTTCTGCGGCTGATTGCCGGGCTTGAGAATGCCGATCGCGGGCAGATCGTGCTCGACGGGCAAGATATTACCGCCATCCCGGCCGAGCATCGTCACGTTAACACCGTGTTTCAAAGCTACGCCCTGTTCCCCCACATGACCGTGTTCGAAAACGTCGCCTTTGGCCTACGCATGCAGAAGACCCCAGAGGCGGAGCTAACGCCACGTGTGGAAGACGCTCTGCGCATGGTGCAATTGGACGAGTTCGCTCAGCGCCGTCCACATCAGTTGTCTGGCGGGCAACAACAGCGGGTTGCCATCGCTCGGGCGGTGGTGAATAAACCCAAACTGTTGCTACTCGACGAGTCGCTTTCGGCGCTGGACTACAAGCTGCGCAAGCAGATGCAGAACGAGCTCAAGGCGCTACAGCGCAAATTGGGCATTACCTTTGTGTTTGTCACCCACGATCAGGAAGAGGCGCTGACCATGTCCGATCGGATTGTGGTGATGCGCGACGGGCGTATCGAACAGGACGGCACACCACGCGAAATCTACGAAGAACCCAAAAACCTGTTTGTCGCCAGCTTTATCGGTGAGATTAATATCTTTGATGCGGTGGTGCTGCATCGCATCGACCCTCAGCGGGTACGCGCGAGTGTCGAAGGCCGTGAATGCGATATCTACGCCGATTTGGCCGTCGAGCCAGGGCAAGCCCTGAAGGTTCTGCTGCGCCCGGAAGATCTGCGCGTCGAAGAAGTCAACGACAGCGAGCAGATCGATGGCCTGATCGGCTACGTGCGCGAACGCAACTATAAAGGCATGACGCTGGAGTCGGTCGTTGAGCTGGAAAACGGTAAGATGGTGATGGTCAGCGAGTTTTTCAACGAAGACGATCCTGACTTTGACCATTCGTTAAACCAGAAGATGGCGTTAACCTGGGTAGCAAGCTGGGAGGTGGTGCTGGCCGATGAAGAAATCGCGTAATTTGCTGCAAAACCTGGTGATCAGTGGCATCGTTGGCTGGTTGCTGTTGTTTGTTTTTCTGCCAAACCTGATGATCATCGGCACCAGTTTCCTGACCCGTGACGACGCCAATCTGGTGCAGATGGTATTCACGTTGGATAACTACACCCGGCTGTTTGATCCCCTCTACGGCCAGGTGATGCTGCATTCGCTGAATATGGCGGCGATCGCCACCCTGTGCTGCCTGCTGCTCGGCTACCCTTTCGCGTTTATTCTGGCCCGCCTGCCGCAAAGAGTGCGCCCGCTGCTGTTGTTCCTGCTGATCGTCCCCTTCTGGACCAATTCGCTGATCCGCATCTATGGCCTGAAGCTGTTTCTCAGCACCCGTGGCTATCTGAACGAGTTCCTGCTGTGGGCCGGGATCATCGATACGCCATTACGCATTATGTATACCTCTGGCGCGGTGGTGCTTGGGCTGATCTACATCTTGCTGCCGTTTATGGTGATGCCGCTCTACTCCAGCCTGGAAAAGCTGGATAAATCCTGCCTGGAAGCGGCCCGCGATCTGGGTGCCAGCAAGCTGCAAACCTTTATCCGCATCGTCATTCCTTTGACTATGCCCGGCATTATCGCCGGATGCCTGTTGGTGCTGTTGCCGGCTATGGGCCTGTTCTATGTAGCCGACCTGATGGGCGGTGCCAAGAACCTGCTGATCGGTAACGTCATCAAGAGCCAGTTCCTCAATATCCGTGACTGGCCGTTTGGTGCCGCCACCAGCATTTGCCTGACGCTGGTGATGGGGCTGATGCTGTGGGTCTATTACCGGGCCGCCAAGCTGCTGAACAAAAAGGGAGAGCTGGAATGATCGGACGCCTGCTGCGCGGCGGCTTTATGAGCCTGATTTACGCCTATCTGTATATTCCCATCGTGATCCTGATCGTTAACTCGTTCAATACCTCACGCTTTGGCATCAACTGGCGGGGATTTACCACCCACTGGTACAGCATGCTGATGAACAACGACAGCCTGTTGCAGGCCGCAGGGCATTCGCTGACCATGGCGGTGCTTTCTGCCAGCTTTGCAACCCTGATTGGTGCGTTGGCAGCGGTGGCATTGTACCGCTACCGCTTTCGCGGCAAACCCTTCGTCGGTGGCATGCTGTTTGTGGTGATGATGTCGCCGGATATCGTCATGGCCATCTCACTGCTGGTGTTGTTTATGCTACTGGGGGTCTCATTGGGCTTCTGGTCGCTGTTATTCTCGCACATCACCTTCTGCCTGCCTTTTGTGGTGGTTACCGTCTATGCGCGCCTGAAAGGCTTTGACGTGAAGATGCTGGAGGCGGCGCGCGATCTGGGTGCCAGCGAAATGGTGATCCTGCGAAAAATCATCCTGCCGCTGGCGATGCCTGCCGTTGCCGCCAGTTGGCTGCTAAGCTTCACGCTATCGATGGATGATGTGGTGGTCTCTTCGTTTGTCACCGGGCCAAGCTACGAAATCTTGCCGTTGAAGATCTATTCGATGGTGAAGGTCGGGGTATCTCCTGAAGTTAACGCCCTGGCAACCATTCTGCTGGTGTTATCGCTAGCGCTGGTGCTGACCAGCCAACTGCTGTTGCGCGATCGCCAAAAACACTGATTTGCCAACGGGATAAGCGTCTTTACCCCACTGGGTGTGCCGCCTATAATGGCCGTTCTCTGGGGTATGGCGCATCACGCTATACTGTAAAAACATCTACTGCTAAGGGATCCGCACCATGAACAAGTGGTCACATCTGCTCGCAGCCGGAATGATGGCACTGAGCCTTGGCTCGGCAAACGCCGCGGACGACGGCAAAACGCTCTATTTCTACAACTGGACCGAGTATGTCCCACCAGGGCTGCTGGAACAGTTCACCAAAGAAACCGGTATCAAGGTGATTTACTCCACCTATGAATCCAACGAAAGCATGTACGCCAAGCTGAAAACCTATCGCGACGGCGCTTACGATCTGGTGGTGCCTTCCACCTATTTCATCGCCAAGATGAGCAAGGAAGGGATGCTGCAAAAGATCGACAAAAGCAAGCTCAGCCACTTTAACGATCTCGACCCTGGCCTGCTAAACAAGCCGTTCGACCCCAACAACGATTACTCCATTCCGTATATCTGGGGCGCAACCGCCATTGGCATCAATACGGACGCGATTGATGCCAACACCGTGACCTCCTGGGCCGATCTGTGGAAGCCAGAATACAAAGGCCGCGTACTGCTTACCGACGACGCCCGCGAAGTTTTCCAGGTCGCGCTGCGCAAGTTGGGTTATTCGGGTAATACCACCGATCCCAAACAGATCGAGGCCGCCTATAACGAGTTGAAAAAGTTGATGCCCAACGTGCTGGCGTTCAACTCCGATAACCCCGGCAATCCGTATATGGAAGGCGAAGTCGATCTGGGAATGGTGTGGAACGGTTCCGCCTACGTGGCACGCCAAGCGGGTACTCCGCTGGAAATCGTCTGGCCGAAAGAAGGTGGCATTTTCTGGATGGATAGCCTGGCCATTCCGGCTAACGCCAAAAACGTTGAGGGAGCATTAAAGCTGATCGACTTCCTGCTGCGCCCAGAGATTGCGGTGCAGGTAGCGGAAACCATCGGTTATCCAACCCCCAATCTGGCCGCGAGAAAGCTGTTGCCGAAAGAAATCGCCAACGACAAGTCGCTGTATCCGGATGATGCGGTGATTGAGAATGGCGAATGGCAAAATGATGTCGGTGATACCAGTACGCTGTATGAAACCTACTTCCAGCAGTTGAAGGCCGGACGCTAATATCCCCCTCACCCCGCCCCTCTCCCACAGGGAGAGGGAGCCCGTTCAGCGTCGTTGGCAGCTGATGTGGCACATTCGGTTAGGGTGAGGGCCAGCCGTTAAGGCTTATCTGCCCTCTCGACCTTGCCCATCAGGAATTTGTGCACAAAGCGTGGCACCACTTCGCTGGCCGGGCCGTAATGCTTCTCTTCGAACTCACTTTCCACCAGACTCGGCTCCAGGTTCAGCTCCATGGTGTAAGCCCCACCCAGTCTTGCCTCATGGACAAACCCAGCCGCCGGGTAAACATTACCGGAAGTACCAATCGCAATAAAGAAATCGGCCTTGGCCAACGCGGTGTAGATCTCCTCCATACCCAACGGCATTTCACCAAACCACACCACATGAGGCCGCAAAGGCGCCGGGAACTGGCAACAGTGGCAACGTTCATCCACGCTCAGATCGCCTAACCACTCCACCACTTGCCCAGAGCTGGTGCAACGCACCTTCAGCAGTTCGCCGTGCATATGCAATACCTGCTTGCTGCCGGCCCGCTCGTGCAGATTGTCGATATTCTGCGTGACCAGCAGGAAGTTTTCCTGCCCCAGCCACGCTTCCAAATCGGCTAACGCACGATGCGCCGCATTGGGGCCGATATTCGACTGCTGCAACTGCCGACGGCGTGCATTATAAAACTCCTGCACCAAGGCCGGATCACGCTGATAGCCGTCCAGCGTGGCGACATCGTCCACCTTGTGCTCTTCCCACAACCCATCGGCAGCGCGGAAAGTACGGATACCGGACTCGGCAGAGATCCCTGCCCCCGTCAGCACCACGACAAACGGCTTTTTCAGCTCAGCCGCCGCCATGGTATCGCGTTGGAATATCCGCGAACGAAAACGCTGATGCCGCACATGCTTACTCTTGCGAAACTGACACAACCGATGGCGAGTGTGCATGAACTCTCCTTTTTATGACTTATCCACCAAATTGAGGAACGCTGCCCCGCGAACACCGCCAGCGTCGCCGTAGCGCGCTTTCTCGATGCGCGGCAGTTTTGCCACCCGTAACAGATGAGCAGGCAAACGCTGGGGCAACGCCTGATAAATTGTTGCAAAATTCGATAAACCGCCGCCAATCACCACCAGATGGGGGTCGATGATGGTCAGCAGATTGCCCAGGCAAATGGCCAGGACATCCAGAAAACGCTCTACGTGCGCCACGGCCTGTGGCTCACCCGCCTGATAATGCGCAATGATTTGCTGCGCTGGCAACGGCTGTTGGTAAAAATGCGCATACATCCATTCAAATCCGCGGCCCGAGATGTAATTTTCGATGCAACCATCATGGCCACAGCCACAAGGGACGCGAGGAATATCACGCCCGAGCACCTCCAGCGCATCCACTGGCAAGCGGAAATGGCCGAACTCGCCGGCAATAAAGTTACGCCCGGAAACCACCTTACCATTAACGATCAAACCACCGCCAACCCCGGTGCCAAGGATAATCCCCAGCACCGTCGGATAATGGCGGAACTCTTCGTCCCAGGCTTCCGAGAGTGTGAAGCAGTTGGCGTCGTTATCTACCTTGACCCCACGACCAATCAGAGCACTCAGATCGCGCGGCAGCGGCTGGCCCATTGCGGCCGGAACGTTGGCGGTAAACAAGGTGCCGTCTTCATTGGGTAGGCCAGGAATGCCGATACCCACCAGCCCTTGCGTGCCGCAGACGGCATCGGCTTCATGGGTGAGATCGCGCAATACCGCCAGCAGTTGCCGGTAGTCGTCACGCGGCGTCGGCACCCGCTTTTGCCAGATACGTTGCAGATTGGCGTCGAACACCCCAAGTTCAATCTTGGTGCCGCCCATATCGAAACCGTAGTACATAACTCGCCCTCTGGGTAAAAAAATGGGGCGTGTTGCCAGCCCCAGGTTTTTATTATTGTCCGCTTAATACGCGGGCCGGATCGATGCGGCTGGCGCGTCTGGCCGGATACCAACTGGCCAATAAGCTAAGCACCAGCGCCGTGCCCAGCACGATCGCAACATCAAGCCAATGCAACTCGGATGGCAGGAAATCGATAAAGTAGATGTCGCCAGACAGGAATGAATGACCCATCAACTTTTCGATACCCTTGATAATATTGGTCAACTGTAGCGAAGCGATCACCCCGACGACGACACCGCTAAGGCTACCCACCAGCCCGGCCAGCAGGCCGTACCAGATAAAGATGGCGCGGATAAAACCGTCTTTGGCCCCCAGCGTACGCAGCACGGCAATGTCGCCGCTCTTGTCCTTCACCGCCATCACCAAGGTGGAAACGATGTTGAAACAGGCCACACCAATCACCAGCACCATCGCCAAATACATGATGGCGCGGATCATCTGAATATCGCGATACATAAAGCCGTAGGTGCCAATCCAGCTCTTGATGTAGACGGTGGCATCGGCGACTTCCCCGGCGTCACGCACCAGTTTGTTGGCAGCGAACACGTCGTTGACCTTGATGGCTATACCAGTGACACTGTCACTCATATCCAAATATTGCTGAGCATCGGCCAACGGCACCATTGCCAGACTGTGATCGAGCTGGCCACTCAGTTGCAGAATGCCGGTGACATGCAGACGAATGCGTTTCGGCTGCAACAGCTTCATCTCGGGATCGCTGTTGGGGATCATCACCGTGACGTAAGAGCCCTGCTTCACGCCCAGCGCTTCGGCCACGCCCTTGCCCAGGATGACCTGCTGCTCACCGCTTTTAAAATTGGCCCAGGCATCGCCCTGCACATAGCTTGGTAACGCGCTGAGCTGGCTTTCCTGCGCAGGATCGACACCTTTGACCTGCACGGCACGCAACTGTGCACCATTTTCCATCAGCCCGGTAAAGTTGATATAAGGTGCCGCAGCCAAAATACCTGGCACCTTTTCGACGCGTTGCAGGATCTCCGGCCAGCCGGTGAACGGCTGCTTGACCGGTTCGATCTCGCCGTGCGGCACCACCGCCAGAATACGGTTTTGTAGTTCACGCTCGAAGCCGTTCATCGCGCTCAGCCCGACGATCAGCACCGCCACACCCAGTGCGATACCGATGGTGGAGATCACCGAGATCAGCGAAACCATACCGCCACGCTTGCGGCCCCGGCTAAAGCGCAGCGCCATCAGTAATGATAGTGGCGAAGCGCTCATTACTCGGCCCCCATCAGGGTCAGTTGCGCCTGTAAATGGCCATCTGCCATTTCCAACTGGCGGTTCAGACGTTTGGCGAGTTGCAGATCATGGGTCACCACCAGGAATGCAGTGCCCTGACGCACGTTCAGTTCGCCCAACAGATCGAAGATGCTGTCGGCGGTGCGTTTATCCAGATTACCGGTAGGTTCATCTGCCAACACCAGCGACGGGTTATTCACCAACGCACGGGCAATGGCCACACGCTGACGCTCCCCGCCGGCCAGCTCGGACGGACGATGCTTGCTACGTTTTTCCAAGCCCACCGCAGCCAACATCTCCAGCGATTTTTCCTTCGCCAGTGCCGGTTTCATGCCGCCGATCAGTAGCGGCATCGCGGCGTTTTCCAGCGCGGTGAAATCCGGCAGCAGATGATGGAACTGATAGATAAAGCCGAGTTGGCGGTTGCGCAGTTCCGCTTTGGCAGTGGAAGACAGCTTGTTTAACGACTGCCCTTTGTAGATCACTTCACCGGAAGTGGGAGAATCCAGCCCCCCCAGCAGGTGCAGCAGGGTACTTTTACCGGAACCCGAGCTGCCGACGATCGCCATCATCTCGCCCGGTTGCATGGCAAAACTGACATTGCGCAGCACGTCGGTATGCAGGTTGCCTTCCTGATAGGTTTTACACAGGCGCTCACACTGCAATAAAGGATGGTTACTCATAACGTAAAGCCTCAGCGGGTTGTACGGCGGCAGCGCGCCATGAAGGGTAAAGCGTGGATAACAGCGAAACTGCCATCGCCACTACGGCAATGATTGTCACCTGGATTGGATCAACCGCTACTGGCAGAGAAGCCCCGTCGATCAATGCGCCAAGGGTCGGCATCAGGTTGTTCAGATTGGTGGCCAACAGCACGCCTAACAGCGTTCCAAGCAGCGAACCGATAATCCCGGCGCTGGCCCCCTGCACCATAAACACCGACATAATCTGCCGCCGCGTCAGGCCCAGGGTTTGCAAAATGGCCACTTCGCCCTGCTTCTCCATCACCAACAGGCCCAGCGAGGTAATGATATTGAACGCCGCCACCGCCACGATCAGGCTGAGCAGCAGGCCCATCATGTTTTTCTCCATGCGCACCGCCTGGAACAGCTCGCCCTTGCGCTCGCGCCAATCCTTCCACTGGGTGCCTTCCGGCAGCGTTTGCTGGCTGAGGGTATCCACCGTCAACGGCTGTTGCAGGAACAGACGCCAGCCGGTGATATTGCCCGCCGGGTAGCGCATCAGGCGCGAAGCATCCTGCTGGTTCGCCAGCAGTTGATAGCCATCCACTTCGCTATTGGCGTGGAACGTGCCAATGACGGTGAACAGACGCTGGCTCGGGATACGGCCCATGGGCGTGAACTGGCTGGCGCTCGGCACCATCAGACGCAGCTGATCGCCACGTTTGACGCCTAACTGCCCAGCGAGCTGTTCGCCGATAATCAGGTTGTACTCGCCCGGTTGCAGTTGCTGTTGCTTCACATTCACCAGATAAGGCGTCAGCGGCTCGGCTTCATCCGGATTGATCCCCAACATTACGCCCACGGCCACGCTGCGGGCGCTTTGCAGCACCACATCACCGGTGGTCAATGGGGTCACGCGGGTGACGCCTTGCAGGCCTTGAACGGCAGAAGCTGGCAACTGTTCAGGGTTGATAGATCCCTGTTTGCTGGTGATCAGCGCTTGTGGCATCAGCCCCAGGATGTTGCTTTCGAGATCTTTCTCGAAGCCATTCATCACCGAAAGCACGGTTACCAGCGCCATCACCCCCAGCGTAATGCCGATGGTAGATAGCCAGGACACAAACCGCCCAAAGCGGTCTGAGGCTCGCCCGCGCATATAACGCAGGCCAATAAATAACGCGACAGGTTGATACATGAAATCCGTTTTGTTGCCGTAGCTTAAGCAAAGTAATCAGGGATAATAAAGGCTCTACCGGGTTTATGGAACCACCCGACCGGTTTTATTCATCATGTTTGCACGGGTTTACAGAAAATGCCGGATTTTGACGTTGCCGATGGCCGGTTGTTTCTACTGACAGGCGCTTAACCGTTTGACAATCCGTTTACAACGGGCAAATTAAGAGTCTGAACGAATCAATGCCAACCAAAGAGGTAGCCATGACCGTTACGCCCCACTGCATCACTGCCGCCGATATTGCCAAAGCCGCCGAAATCCTGCAAAACCACGCAATCCGCACCCCGGTAATGACCTCACGCCAGGCAGATGACATCGCCGGTGCCCAGCTGTTTTTCAAGTGCGAAAACTTCCAGCGCATCGGAGCCTTTAAATTCCGCGGCGCCTTTAATGCCATCAGCCAGTTGACCCCGGCCCAGCGCCAGGCAGGTGTGATTGCCTTCTCATCTGGCAACCATGCGCAAGCCATGGCGTTGGCGGCTCGTGAGCTTGGGGTGAGCGTTACCATCGTGATGCCACATGACGCCCCCGCGGCCAAGCTGGCAGCAACGCGCGGTTATGGGGCCAACGTGGTGATCTATCAGCGGCAAACCGAAGACCGGGAAGCCATTACCCGGCAGTTGGCGATGGAACAGGGATTAACGGTGATCCCGCCTTACGATTATCCGCAGGTGATGGCTGGCCAAGGTACTGCGGCCAAAGAGCTGATTGAAGAAGTTGGCCCGCTGGATGTGCTGCTGGTGTGCACCGGTGGCGGCGGGCTGCTTTCCGGCTGCGCCGTCGCGGCGCATCACTGGTCGCCCGGCTGCCGGGTATTTGGCGTGGAACCAGAGGCAGGCAACGATGTACTACAGGCGTTCCGCAGCGGTGAAAAAGTGTGGATCCCGGTGCCAAAAACCATTGCCGACGGCGCGCAGACCCAGCAGGTAGGCAATCTTACCTTCCCGATCATTCAACACTATGTGGAAGATATCCTGACGGTGACCGATAAACAGCTGTGCCAGCAGATGCGCTTCTTTATGGAGCGGATGAAAATGGTGGTCGAACCGACCGGTTGCCTGGCGGCCGCTGCGGCGATGAATCGGGTTATCGATCTACGGGGCAAAAAAGTGGGGGTGATCGTCAGCGGCGGTAACGTGGATGTCGATAAGATCGGCCAGTACCTCGCCATGGCGCAGGATTGACCAAATAACCACCAACAGGACACTTGCCCGCGCTTTTACCGGTGTCAGTTTATCGGCCGCTAGGCTAGTATAACCAGGGTAAAAGGTGATGGGCTTGAGTGACTTGAAGTGCCCCTCACCCTAACCCTTTCCCAAAGGGAGAAGGGACTGAATGTGCCACGATTTTATACCCGTATCTGACCTTAACACGGGCGCAGCACGCGGCGCCCCTGCGGAGAGCCACATCAGCAACCAACGACGCTGAACGGGCTCCCTCTCCTTGGGGAGAGGGTTGGGGTGAGGGAGATCGAGCAGCACCACGTAAACAGGATTTTGTGGTATTCACGCGTCAAGTGCCACGGTGAACACCACAAAAACTGTTATTCAATTCATTGATTAAAGAAAACTGAATGAGCATTTCTGATAAAAGCCGCAGCTCCGCATCCTCCTACCGTTACTCCCTTCCTGATCGCGCGGGTGATTTACGCCAGTTGGGGCAGCTCACCGGTTCTGCCTGTGCCGTAGAATGCGCCGAGATCGCCGAACGCCATCCCGGCCCGGTGATGCTCATTGCGCCGGATATGCAAAATGCATTGCGGCTGCGTGACGAGATCCAGCAGTTTACCGATCAGATGGTGACCACCCTTTCCGACTGGGAAACGCTGCCTTACGACAGCTTCTCACCCCATCAGGAAATCATCTCGGCACGGCTTTCCAGCCTGTATCACCTGCCGACCATGGCGCGTGGCATTATCATTTTGCCGGTGAACACGCTGATGCAACGCGTCTGCCCGCACGAGTTCCTGCATGGCCACGCGTTGGTGATGAAAAAGGGCCAACGGCTGTCGCGGGATCTGCTGCGGGCACAGTTGGAACAGGCCGGTTATCGCAGCGTCGATCAGGTGATGGAGCACGGCGAGTTCGCCACCCGTGGTGCACTGCTGGATCTGTATCCGATGGGCAGTGAAGAGCCTTACCGCATCGACTTCTTCGACGACGAGATCGACAGCCTGCGCACCTTTGACGTTGATAATCAACGCACACTGGCCGAAGTCGAAGCCATCAATCTGCTGCCTGCACACGAATTTCCGACCGACAAGGCCGCCATCGAGCTGTTCCGCAGCCAGTGGCGTGAGCAGTTTGAAGTCCGCCGCGATGCCGAACATATTTATCAGCAAGTGAGCAAAGGCACCTGGCCTGCCGGTATCGAATACTGGCAACCGCTGTTCTTCAGCCAGCCGCTGCCTTCACTGTTCAGCTATCTGCCAGCCAATACGTTGCTGGTCAACACCGGCAATCTGGAAGGGGCAGCCGAGCGTTTCTGGCTCGATGTCAATCAACGCTATGAAAACCGGCGGATCGATCCAATGCGGCCACTGCTGGCCCCGGATACCCTATGGCTACGGGTGGATGCACTGTTTGCCGAGCTGAAAGCCTGGCCGCGGATGGCGTTAAAAACCGAGGAGCTGCCAGCCAAAGCCGGTTGCACCAATCTGGGCTATCAAACCCTGCCAGACCTGGCTGTGCAAGCTCAGCAGAAAGCACCGCTGGATAACCTGCGCCGCTTTATTGAAAGCTTTACCGGTGGCGTAGTCTTCTCGGTCGAAAGTGAAGGCCGCCGTGAGACCCTGCAAGATCTGCTTGGCCGCATCAAACTCAGTACCAGCCTGATCCATCATCTGGATGAGGTTGCAGCTCCTGGCCGTTACATGATGGTCGGGGCCTCCGAACGTGGCTTCCTCGATACGCTGCGTGACCGGGCATTAATCTGCGAAAGCGATCTGCTCGGTGAACGCGTCAGCCGTCGTCGGCAAGATAATCGCCGTACCATCAATACCGATACCCTGATCCGCAACCTGGCGGAACTGCATCCAGGGCAACCTGTGGTGCATCTGGAACACGGCGTTGGCCGCTATGTAGGCCTGACGACGCTGGAAGCCGGGGGCATCAAAGCGGAATATCTGATCCTCTCCTACGCCGGTGAGGACAAGCTGTACGTGCCGGTCTCTTCCCTGCACCTGATCAGCCGCTATGCCGGGGGGGCCGATGAAAACGCCCCGCTGCACCGGCTTGGCGGGGATGTCTGGTCACGAGCCAGGCAGAAAGCCGCCGAACGCGTGCGTGACGTGGCCGCCGAGTTGCTGGACATCTACGCTCAACGCGCCGCCAAAACCGGCTTTGCGTTCAAACATAATCGTGAGCAGTATCAGCTGTTCTGTCAGACCTTCCCGTTTGAGACCACGCCGGATCAGGAACAGGCCATCAACGCGGTGCTGAGCGACATGTGCCAGCCGCTGGCGATGGACCGCCTGGTCTGTGGCGACGTCGGCTTTGGTAAAACCGAAGTGGCGATGCGCGCCGCCTTCCTGGCCGTCGAAAACGGTAAGCAGGTGGCGGTGCTGGTACCGACGACCCTGCTGGCGCAACAGCACTTCGACAACTTCCGCGATCGCTTTGCCACCTGGCCAATCCGCATTGAAATGCTATCGCGTTTTCGCAGCGCCAAAGAGCAGCAGCAGATCCTGGAAGACGCGGCCGAAGGCAAAGTGGATATCCTTATCGGCACCCATAAACTGTTGCAGAGCGATCTGCGCTGGAAAGATCTGGGGCTGTTGATTGTCGATGAAGAACACCGCTTTGGCGTCCGCCACAAAGAGCGCATCAAGGCGATGCGTGCCGACGTAGATATCCTGACGTTGACCGCTACGCCAATTCCGCGCACCCTGAATATGGCCATGAGCGGCATGCGCGATCTGTCGATCATTGCCACTCCGCCTGCGCGCCGCCTGGCCGTAAAAACCTTTGTCCGCGAGTACGACAGCCTGGTCGTGCGCGAGGCCATCCTGCGTGAAGTGTTGCGCGGCGGCCAGGTGTATTACCTGTATAACGACGTCGAGAATATCGATAAAGCCGCCGAGAAGCTGGCGGAGCTGGTGCCAGAAGCCCGTATTGCCATCGGCCACGGCCAGATGCGCGAACGCGATCTGGAGCGGGTAATGAACGATTTCCACCACCAGCGCTTCAACGTGCTGGTGTGTACCACCATTATTGAAACCGGCATTGATATCCCCAGCGCCAATACCATTATTATCGAACGGGCCGACCGCTTTGGCTTGGCGCAGCTGCATCAGTTGCGTGGCCGTGTCGGGCGGTCGCACCACCAGGCCTATGCTTATCTGTTAACGCCTAATCCGAAGGTGATGAGCACCGACGCCCATAAGCGATTGGAAGCGATCGCTACGCTGGAAGATTTGGGGGCCGGATTCGCGCTCGCCACTCACGATTTGGAAATCCGTGGTGCAGGTGAACTGCTCGGAGAGGACCAGAGCGGCCAGATGACCACCGTGGGCTTCTCGCTGTATATGGAGCTACTGGAAAGCGCAGTCGATGCCTTGAAGAACGGGCGTGAGCCTTCGCTGGAAGATCTCACCAGCAATCAGACGGAAGTGGAGCTGCGTATGCCAGCGCTGCTGCCCGATGACTTTATCCCAGACGTGAATACCCGTTTGTCCTTCTACAAACGCATTGCCAGCGCCAAAGATGAGGGTGAGCTGGAAGAGTTGAAGGTCGAGCTGATCGATCGCTTTGGGCTGTTGCCTGATGCGGCGCGCAACCTGCTGCAAAGCGCGGCGATGCGTCAACAGGCGCAGATACTTGGGATCAAGCGTATCGAAGGCAATGAACGCGGTGGCTTTATCGAGTTCGGTGAGAAGAACCGGGTGGATCCGGGATACCTGATCGGCTTACTGCAAAGCAAGCCGCAGGTTTATCGTCTGGACGGGCCGACCAAGCTGAAGTTTATGCTGGATCTCAGCGACCGTGCCGAACGGCTGAAGTTTATTGGGGAGTTGTTGGCCGCGTTCAGGGAACATACCTTGGCGGTTTGACGATCGATGTCCCCTCACCCTAGCCCTCTCCCTGTACAGTCCGGGGACATCGTGAACACTTGTTCGGGGACATGGTAGACACTTACAACATAGGTATGAGTACTTCTGAGTGGAGCTGCTTATGCCGTGGAATGAGAGATCTGCCATGTCATTACGTATCGAGTTTGTGTTTTTCGCCTCGCAAGAAGGCGCTAATATCCGTGCGTTATGCCGTCAGTTCGGCATAACCCCTACCACGGGCTACAAGTGGTTACACCGCTGGCGCTCTGACGGCAAGGACGGTCTGAAAGAGCGCTCCAGAGCGCCACACCATTCGCCTTCCAGAACACCCGATAGCGTTGTCGAACACCTTCACGCTGCTCATTTGACCCACCCGAAGTGGGGCGCGCGCAAGCTCAAGCAATGGCTCGAGATGCAGGGACATGCGTTACCTGCCGCCAGCACCGTGCATAACCTGATGCGCCGCCATGACCTGCTCCCGGGAGGCCCGTCACCGGCTCCAACCGTCGGGCGCTTTGAGCATGATGCCCCGAACCAACTCTGGCAGATGGACTTCAAAGGCCACTTCCCCTTCGCCGAAGGACGTTGCCATCCGCTGACCTTGCTGGATGACCACTCACGCTTCTCGCTCTGTCTGGCGCACTGCCCGGATGAACGACGTGTCACCGTACAGTCCCAGTTGATAGCCGTGTTCGAACGTTATGGTCTGCCGGAGAGAATGACCATGGATAACGGCTCGCCGTGGGGTGATACAACGGGCAGTTGGACCGCGTTGGAGCTGTGGCTGATGCGTCAGGGTATCCGGGTGGGTCACTCTCGGCCTTACCATCCTCAGACACAGGGTAAGCTGGAGCGCTTCCACCGCAGCCTGAAGGCAGAGCTTCTGCAGGGACGGTGGTTTACCCATGCCGCGCAGTTGCAGGAGGTATTCGACGCCTGGCGAGACACTTACAACCTGGAACGCCCACATGAAGCACTGTCAATGGCGGTACCGGCGTCTCGTTATCAGCCTTCACAGCGACAGTACAATGGCAATCCGGCGGCAGCTGAGTATGACGAAGGGGTCTTGGTCAGGAAAGTGGATATCAGTGGAAAACTGAGCATGAAAGGGATGGGCCTGAAAGTGGGGAAGGCCTTTATCGGAGAATGTGTCGGACTGAAGGAAAGTGAGAGAGAGGGGTACTACGAGGTGTGGTGGTACAGCACTAAAGTGGGGACGATCGACCTGAGAAATAGGTCGATCGTTATGGGTAAAGGATGTTAAAAAGTGTTCACCATGTCCTTGAACACCTGTCTACCATGTCCCCGGTCTGTACACTCCCACAGGGAGAGGGGACTGATCGAGCTAGTTATCAGGTACAGAAACCTACCTGACTAACATACTGAACAAATCTACAGATCGAGCACCGTACCTGATTACGAAGCCAAATCGGCTCCCTCTCCCTGTGGGAGAGGGTTGGGGTGAGGGGTAAACACCGAGGATCAGGCCTTGGTCAGCACCAACTGACCACTCTTATCCAATGGGATCTGAGTACCCGGATCGTGATCCATACGGATCTTGCCCTGCTGGTTGCCAATCTTGTACGTCACATCATAGCCCAGCGTATTCTGCGATTTGTCATATACCGTTTTGCAGCGCTGTTGTGTGCTGGTCGTCGTATCGTTGTCCTGCATCGCACCCTGCACCTGGTGACCGGCATAGCCGCCACCCAACGCACCCACTACGGTCGCAACATCACGGCCACGGCCACCACCAAACTGGTGACCAATCACGCCCCCGGCAACCGCACCCAGCACGGAGCCAGCGATACGGTTTTCATCCTGAACCGGTGCACGGTGAGTCACAGTGACATTCCGGCACTCCTGGCGAGGGGTCTTAACGGTTTCTTTGATCGGTGTTGCGGCGAGAACCTGCGCATATTGTGGGCCGGGAGTAAATACGTCCAGACCGGCTACGGCAGCAATTCCCAGAGCGGCTGCAATACCAATCCCAACACCGGCTAACATTGATTTGTTCACAGGAAATCCTCCTGAATGTGTTACCACGCATTATGCACCGGGAAAAGACGTTCCCCGGTTTACGGCGTGCGTGACGCGCCGTCTGTAAACTCCCTAAAGTCTGCACAAGGAAGTTCACCCTCGCAATAAGACTCAGAGAGCAAAATGAGGTAAAAGCGGGAAAAATCCGATGATTTGAGAGGATTCCGAACGGCTAGCCAACAAAAAACCCACGCGGCAAGCCTACGTGGGTTTTCATTAACCAAACCAGCGGGTTAAAACATCAGTGCATTTTCAAACGCGGACGGATCACCCGGTTGATACCGCCAACCAGCATCATCAGGCCGGTTTTGGTATAGCCGTGAAGCGCTACCTGGTGCATACGGTACAGTGAAATATACACCACGCGAGCGATACGCCCTTCGACCATCATCGAGCCACGCATCAGGTTGCCCATCAGGCTGCCTACGGTACTGAAACGGGAGAGCGATACCAATGAACCGTGATCCTTATACACATAAGGCTTCATCGGCTGTTCGTTCATCATTGCCAGGATGTTGCTATAGCAACGTGATGCCATCTGGTGGGCAGACTGTGCCCGTGGGGGAACAAAACCACCACCCTCGCGCGGGCAAGAGGCGCAGTCACCGATGGCAAAGATGTTGGCATCACGGGTGGTTTGCAGCGTCGGTTCAACCACCAGTTGGTTGATACGGTTGGTTTCCAACCCGGCAATGTCTTTCATAAAGTCCGGAGCCTTGATACCTGCAGCCCAGACCATCAGATCGGCATTGATAAACTCGCCGCCCTTGGTGTTCAGGCCATTTTCGTCGGCACTGGTCACCATGGTGTTGGTCAACACGCGCACGCCAAGCTTGTTCAGCTCCTGGTGTGCCGCAGCGGAAATACGTGGCGGCAAGGCTGGCAGAATGCGCTCACCCGCTTCAACCAGGGTCACCTTCAAGGCGCTGTTATCCAGACCTTCAAAACCGTAGCTGTGCAGCTGTTTTACCGCGTTATGCAGTTCTGCCGACAGCTCAACGCCGGTAGCCCCACCGCCGACAATGGCGATATTGACGCTTTCTTTCTCTTCCGGCTTGGCAGAGAACTTGAGGAACAGGTTTAACATTTCGTTATGGAAACGGTGCGCCTGGTTCGGGTTATCCAGGAAGATGCAGTTATCGCGTACCCCTGGAGTGCCGAAATCGTTCGAGGTACTGCCCAACGCCATGACCAGAATGTCGTAGCTCAGTTCACGAGCAGGAACCAGTTCAATTCCCTGCACATCGCAGATCTGGGTCAGTTGCAGCGTTTTCTTTTCACGGTCAATGTTGACCAGTGAACCCAGCTGGAAGTTGAAGAAATGATTACGCGCATGCGCCAGATAGTTCAACGCATCCACGCCGTCATCCAGGGAGCCGGTGGCTACTTCATGCAGCAACGGTTTCCACAGGTGGCTGTGGTTACGATCCACCAGCGTAATCTCCGCCTTGTGCTTACGACCCAGTTTATGACCCAGGCTGGTTGCCAGCTCCAGACCACCGGCACCACCGCCGACAATAACTATTTTTTTCTTTGGCGTTGTCAAAATGACCCCCTGAATGTGAACCAATTGTTGCCTAAGGGTAAACAAATAATATCCTTAGAATACATAGGGTTCGCTTAAGTTAAACCTGCTATCTGCGGCCAGAATAGCATGAGAGGTTATTTGGTCATACCAAAATTGATGTACATCAAAGTTTTTTGGTTAAAGGCTGGACGAAGGCTTTTTTTGAGGATTGTGATTCAAATAGTTAGCGCGAGATCACAGTTCTGAATTTTGCTGCTGGCCAGCGAAAACCGGCCCGATAAAAACAAAAAAGCCGCAACGGCTGCCCTTACGGAACAGCGTTTACGGCCCGGTGATGCGTTACAAAGTTGTTATGCCAGCGTCTTGAAAGCCTTGATACGCTGCAAATGCGGCGAGATGTTTTTAAACTTGTGGCTCTGCTGCTCATCCCAGACGATTTCATAATACTTGTGCAGCAACTCTGCACTGCGCTGGCTGTCCAGCACTTCATCCTGGCGAGAAAGTACCACCAGGCAGCGATCGCGGTTCTTCTCACGGAAATCGTCCACGCATTTGGTGGCGATATCGCGATACTCTTCCGGCCGATCGATCTTGCCGTGCATATGTTCTTCCGGGAACAGGTTCGGGTTAAAGACTACCTGACGGATGCCGCACAAAAAGCCGATACGTTCGGCCCAAAAACCGCCAAGACCCACACCGCAGATCAACGGATGGGCATCCCCTTCCTGCTGAACCGCCTTGTCCACCTCTTTCAATAAATGCTGCATATCATGGCGTGGATGCAAAGTGCTGTAACTGATAAAGCGCACGTCCGGCTCGATGAACTGCAACTGCATAATCTTTTCATGATTGCCGGGACTGGTGGAATCGAAGCCATGCAAATAAATAATCATGTGGTTCCTCGCAACAAGCTGGGGGCCGCTGACAGTCCCCCATTATTAACACCGCCTTCTTGCGGCGCCCTGGCCGTTCACCCCACTGAGCGTTGCTTATGCTCTTCCCAGCGTTCATGCAGTTGGCTCAGCGCAGTATGCGCCTTTTGCCAACGGTCGGAATCGCGCAGTTCCTGACGGGTGAACTGACCGCGATGATATAACCGCTGCAATTTCTCTACTTTGACCGGGGACAGGTTATCTAACACGCTGACCGCCCCCGCCCGATTATTGCAAACCAGGATCATATCGCAACCGGCGTCCAACGCCGCCTGGCCACGCTCGGCGTAGCTGCCCATGATTGCGGCCCCTTCCATCGACAGATCGTCGGAGAAGATCACGCCGTCAAAGCCCAGTTCCTGACGCAAGATTTGTTGCAACCAGTAAGGCGAGCCGCTGGCCGGACGCGGGTCTGCTTCAGTATAGATGACATGCGCTGGCATGATGGCATCCAGCAAGCCACGTTTAATCAGCTCACGGAAGATAGTCATATCATGTTCGCGGATCTGAGCCAATGGCCGTGGATCGCGCGGCGTTTCTTTATGCGAGTCTGCGGTGACCGCGCCATGCCCTGGGAAATGCTTGCCGGTGGTTTTCATCCCGGCGCTGTGCATCCCCTGGATAAAGCGCTCGGCCATCACGAGCGCCTGCTGCGGATCGCTATGGAAAGAGCGTTCACCAATCGCCGCACTGGCGTGGCCGATATCCAGTACCGGGGCAAAGCTGATATCAATATCCTGCGCGATCATTTCCGAGGCCATCAGCCACCCGGCTTCCTGAGCCAGACGCCCGCCTTCCTGGGCATCATTGAGTGCCGCAAAGGACTGCGCCGCCGGTAAGCGGGTAAAGCCTTCGCGGAAGCGCTGCACGCGCCCACCTTCCTGATCCACCGCCACCACCAGCCGCGAATGCGAGGCCGCACGGATCTGGCGCACCAGCTCACGCAACTGCTGCGGATCGGCAAAATTACGGGTAAACAGGATCAGGCCGCCTACCAGCGGGTGTTTTAAAATTTCGCGTTCTTCTGCGTCCAGCTCATAGCCGACGACATCTAGCATTACTGGGCCCACGGCCACCTCACAACTGTTCATGATTAATTTGACGATGATAAACAAAAACGCCGGTATAACGCTGCGCCCCAACGCAAAAATTCCGTATCCCGACACTGCTGCCAGCGCACTTCGCACCACATCAATATCAGGTAATCCACCCATGGCGACCAGCGCTGGACCTGCAAGGTCAAGCGCGGCAAATCAGCATAGCCATGTGACTGGTATTGTTCTAAAAAGCGTTGTTGGCTATCTGGGGAAAACTGATTGAAGCGAAACATGGCCGCCAACTCCAGGGCGATATCGCCATCTGCGGCATACTCCCAGTCGATCAGCCTGGGCTGCCCGGCCTGTAGCAGCAGATTACCGGCATGAATATCCATGTGCAGCGGAGCCAGTTTCAACGGGCGCGGCATTGGGCCGTGGGTAAAATAACGCTGCCAACGCAGCCAGCCAGGCGTGATGCGCTGGCGATCGATCTGCTGCCAATAGCGGGTAAACTGCTGTTGCAGATCCAGCCGATAGCCACTCAACCCACGGTTATGCAAGCGGGCGGTCAACTCCGCCAACTCGCCGCTGGCCGTTAAGCCAGCAAATGCCGTTTCGTCAACGCTCTCGCCAACCAGCCATTCGACGATCAGCCAATCGCGGCTCTGTAACCAGACCTTTGGCCCAATGCCCAACCCTGCGCGTTTCAGCGCTTGCCCTTCACGCCGCCGGTCAACGCCGAGCGCCCGTTTTTCCGGCGTCTGCGGACGGGCCAGCAGTTGCACATCGTCGCCTTCGATCCGCCAGCTTTCCCCACTCAAGCCCTGTACCAGGCTAAAACGACAACCGGCGGTATTTACCGCAGGTAGCCTGTGACTCAGGATTTGCCGTAACCGGGACTCAGTATTTGACGTCGCCATTGCCTGACCAGACAATCTCACCGGTTTGTACCAGCATCAGCTGCATTTCCATCGCCGGTGACTTCACATCGCCACTGACAGCGCTATACAACACATATTGCGCGTTGACGATGCGCGCCAGGCCAATGGCTTTGCTGCGCGATCCCAGGCTGTCTTCCGCCGACAGGCCCAGAGTTTGCCTGGCACTCGCCAACTGCGCTTCTGGCACCACGGCAAAGGTCTTGTTGGAGGCTAGTGCCTGATGCAGCGCCGAGGTGGCGTTGCCGATACTCAATGAGCCGTTGGTGTTGTTTTTAACACTGTCCAACAGCAATACGCTGCCAGCCGTCACACCATCGGCCTGCAACATCTGATTGACCATCGGTTGTACGCTGCCCAGCCAGTCAAGCTGCTGGATTTTCGGCGGTTGCGGCACCGGTTCAGTGATCGGTGGCAACGGTTCTGGCTGAGGTTCTGGTTGTTGCGGCTGTTGCTCCACCGTAACCGGTGCCGTAGGCTCTGGCGGGCGTGATGGACAGCCAGTTAACACCAACGCGGCCAGCGCCACCCATAGAAACTTTTTCATTACCTTCTCCAACGTAACCAAAACTTATAAGTATAAATACAGACGCACACGCTTGGCATCGAGATTGCCATTGAGCGAATAAATCTCGACGTCTGAATTAGCGGCAACGGTAACAGTACGCAGCTGCTCAAAAGGCATGATATCCAGCCCCTGTTTGTCGTACCAGTAGAAGCGATAGTGGATGGTTACCGGAGTCGTCTGGGTGTTACTGAGCACCGAACTGGCCTTCAGGCGACCCGACGCATCGGCGATCGACGGGTTATCCGCCAGAATACCCGCCGTCAGCACCGGTGAATCCATCACCACCGTTTGCCGTTCATTGACCGAGATGCCCTTTGGGCTGCTACAGCCCATCAGCATCACGGCAGGGAGCACCAGCGCCATCAGATAACGCGTCGTGTGGATATAGCGCATGGTATTCCTCGGTTAACGTGGTAACAACGGGCCCAGAACGCGCCCACCGACTAAATGCATATGAATATGGTAGACCTCTTGTCCGCCATGGCGATTGCAATTGATGATCAGGCGGTAACCGTCTTCGGCAATCCCTTCCTGCTCGGCAATTTTGGCCGCCACGGTGATCATACGGCCCAACGCTGCCTCATGTTCCACCGTCACGTCGTTCACCGTGGGGATCAGCACGTTCGGCACGATCAGGATATGAGTCGGCGCCTGTGGGGAAATATCACGAAATGCGGTGACCAGTTCGTCCTGATAGACCACATCGGCAGGGATTTCGCGGCGAATAATTTTACTGAAAATCGTTTCTTCGGCCATTTGGAACTCCTTGTTCAGCATAATAAGGGATTATGCAGTATGAGTGACAAATTCTACTGCTTTCAACCCGATTGCGCACTTTCCGCATCGAGTGATGGAGAATCACTCAACCTTAACACTATTACCTGGATTATTGACTGCCAATCAGCTGTGGCGCATTAACGCGCATCCAATCGGCCAACGAGTCGGTCATGTATTCAATGTGTA
>NZ_AYMQ01000015.1 GCF_000633355.1 Serratia sp. H1w | reverse complement strand
TGTACAGACCGGGGACATCGTGAACACTTGTTCGGGGACATGGTAGACACTACAACTTAGGTATGAGTACTTCTGTGTGGAGCTGCTTATGCCGTGGGATGAGAGATCTGCCATGTCATTACGTACCGAGTTTGTGCTTTTCGCCTCGCAAGAAGGCGCTAATATCCGGGCGCTATGCCGTCAGTTCGACATAGCACCTGCCACCGCATACAAGTGGTTACATCGCTGGCAGTCTGATGGGCGGGCCGGCCTGAGTGAACGCTCTCGAGCACCACACCACTCCCCTAGCAGAACCCCTGACACCGTTGTTGAACACCTCCGCGCTGCCCATCTGGCCCATCCGATGTGGGGCGCGCGCAAGCTCAAGCGGTCGCTCGAGATGCAGGGGCATACGTTACCTGCCGTCAGTACCGTACATAACCTGATGCGCTGCCATGACTTGCTTCCAGGCGGCTTGTCACCGGCTCCAACCGTCGGGCGCTTTGAACATGATGCCCCGAACCAACTCTGGCAGATGGACTTTAAAGGGCACTTCCCCTTTGCCGAAGGACGTTGTCATCCGCTTACCTTGCTGGATGACCATTCACGCTTCTCGCTCTGTCTGGCGCACTGCCCGGATGAACGGCGTGTCACCGTACAGTCCCAGTTGATAGCCGTGTTCGAACGTTATGGTCTGCCGGAAAGAATGACCATGGATAACGGCTCACCGTGGGGCGACACAACGGGCAGTTGGACCGCGTTGGAGCTGTGGCTGATGCGTCAGGGTATCCGGGTGGGTCACTCTCGGCCTTATCATCCTCAGACACAGGGTAAGTTGGAACGCTTCCATCGCAGTCTGAAGGCCGAACTCCTGCAGGGGCGATGGTTTACAGATGCCAGACAGTTGCAGCAGGTGTTCGACGCCTGGAGAGACACATACAACCTGGAACGGCCACATGAAGCGTTATCACTGGAGGTCCCTGCCTCCCGCTATCAGCCCTCATCGAGGCAGTACAACGCCAATCCAGTGTCCGCGGAGTATGACGAAGGCGTCTTGGTCAGGAAAGTAGATATCAGTGGAAAGCTGAGCCTGAAAGGCGTGAGTCTGAAAGTGGGTAAGGCTTTTATAGGTGAATATGTTGGACTGAAGGAAAGTGAGAAGGAGGGAGGCTACGAGGTATGGTGGTACAGCACGAAAGTGGGGATGATCGACCTGAGAAATAGGTCGATCATCATGGGTAAAGGATGTTAAAAAGTGTTCACCATGTCCTTGAACACCTGTCTACTATGTCCCCGGTCTGTACA
>NZ_AYMQ01000014.1 GCF_000633355.1 Serratia sp. H1w | reverse complement strand
CTCCCACAGGGAGAGGGAACCGATCGAGTGTACTTGGAATGATAGTGATCTACTTTGGATGAGGAACGATGGAGTTTGCTGATGTAGCCTCCTTACATCCAAAAGAGCAGAGACTAAAAGCTCCCTCTCCCTGTGGGAGAGGGTTGGGATGAGGGGGGAAAACCGTTATTTCTTCTGCCGTTGCGCCTCAAACCACACGCCACATTGGGAGAATATCAGCGTATTGCGGTCTTTCACCAACACGTTATCACCGGGAACGCCTTCACTCCCCTGATCGGTGATGCCCGGCACGTTGACATCCTGATGCTGGATAATGACGCGTTGCACCGAAGGCGTGCTGATACCCAAGATGGGGAAATCAACATACGAATTGTCGCCCGAGTTATCTTCCACAAACTCCTGCGCTTCTACCGTGGTGGTGATTGCCCCCTGATTGCTCAGTTGCTGTTCATGCCAGGTAAAACCGTCTGCTTTATAGTTGATGCTATTGCCAACCAACTGCTGCGCCTGCTTTTCATCCCAACAGCCCACGGTCTGGGTAGGAATGACCTTGGTCACTCTCCAATTACCAATTAATGCCGCAGGGATCGGGGCTGGAGCGTTTTGTGCCGCCCAGGCAGCGGGCAACGACAGCGCTAACAGCATGGCCAATGGCACGGCTTTTTTACTCAGGGCAAGAAATTGCATTGTATGGCTCCTTAACATGCGGCAAAGTTTGCGGCCGCATTTACCGATGTCCTATGACTTTACCCAAGCCATTGGCCTTTGAGCAAGCGGTGTTAACGCGGAATTAGCGGCCACCAGCGTTGTTCATCATCTTGCTGCTGCCATTGCGCCTCTGCGCTGAGTGCCAGACGCCGATCGTCCAGATAACGATATTCGCGGCGAGCCTCTTCCAACAGGTTGAAATCCAGCTCTACCTGCAAGACGCCCGGCTCGCGTCCCAAGCCAGCAACTTCGCGCCCCAGCGGATCGACGACCAGGCTTTCGCCAGCAAACTGCATCTCACATCCATGCCCTGCGCGGTTGGCCATCGCGACAAACATCTGATTATCCTGAGCTCGGGCCAACAAAGCGTTACGGTGTACGTGGCCGTATGGATCCATATTGCCATCGGTCACCAGCAACAGGTCGCAGCCCATCAGGGCCAAGGCTCTTGATGCCTCGGGGAATTCGATATCGTAGCAGATCAGCAACCCGATACGTCGCCCACGCCACAGGCCGCAGACCAGGCGATCGCCCGCTTGCGCTTCGACGCGTTCATTGGTCCAGAGGTGGCTTTTGCGATAATGCAGATAAATGCCCTGCTCCGGCGTGATCAGCACCGAACTGTTGAACAATTGCCCACCATCCTGCTCAAGAAAACCCACTGCGACAGCGATACCTGCACGCTGACTTGCTGCCGCCACCTGAGCCAGTTCCGGGCCTTGCAGTTGCAGCGCATAGTCCGTATTGCCGTTGGGATGGGTAAAGCCGGTAAGCTGCGTTTCTGGCAATAGCAACAGATCGGTTTGGCCGCGACAACATTCAATCTGCGCCAGCACGGCGGCCAGGTTATGGGCAATATCCCCTTCACGGCAGGTAAATTGGGCCAAGGTAATCCGCATTCATCTCTCCTTTCTCAGTCGAACAGTGTTTTTACCCGTTATTGCCACCGGCTGGCAAGCCACTGTTCGCGGAGAGTGTCAATTAACGGCTGGGTTATTCCTCCGGATGATAGCCATTGAAGTAGAGATTCAGCAGCACCGCCGCTACGGAAGAAAGCAAAATGCCGCTGTGCAGCAACGGTTGCAGACTAACAGGCATCTGGTTAAAGAAATCGGCCGCCACGATTGGGATCATGCCAAGCCCCAGGCTGATGGCGACGATATAGGCGTTATAACGGTTGGTATTGAAGTTGACCCTGGTCAGGATCTTGATACCGGTCGACAACACCATGCCAAACATCACGATACCCGCGCCCCCCAGGACAAACTGTGGGATCGAGGCCACCAGAATAGACATTTTCGGGATCAGACCAAACAGCACCAGTATCAACCCCGCCATCACACACACCCAGCGGCTGGACACCTGGGTAACGCTAACCAGACCGATATTCTGGGAAAACGAGGTGTGCGGGAAAGTATTGAAAATACCACCGATGATGGTTCCCATGCCGTCAACCCGCAGCCCTCGAACCACATCCTGCTTGGTGGTTGGGCGGCCAACAATTTCCCCCAGTGCCATAAACATGCCCATGGATTCAATAAATACGATCAGCATAACGATCGTCAGGGTGATTATCGAAGCCGGATCGAAGGTAGGCCAACCGAAGGCAAACGGACGCACGATGGCAAACCACGCGGCATCATTCAGGCCAGAAAAGCTGACCTCCCCCATCAGCAGCGCCACCACAAAACCGAAGCCTATCCCCAGCAGCACGGAGATGTTGGAGATAAAGCCTTTGCTAAAGCGGGTGATTAACAAAATAAAAATCAGCACCAGCAGCGAGACGCCAATATAGGCCGGATTGCCGTAGTCGGCATTACCTCTGCCCCCGGCGGCCCAATCTATCCCGACGCGGACAATGCTGAGACCTATGGAGGTGATCACAATCCCCGTGACCAACGTGGGGAACAGCGGCATCAGGCGGCCCATCAACGGCACCAGCAACGTGGTGATAATACCCGCCGCTATGGTGGCACCAAAGATGCCGGTCAGGCCGATTTCAGGGTTGGCACCGATAGCCAACATCGGCGTCACGGCGGCGAAGGTGACGGACATGATGACGGGTAAACGGATGCCGGCAAAGCGGCCTATGCCGATGCATTGCAACAGCGTCACCACGCCACAGCAGAACAGATCGGAACTGATCAGATAGGCAATCTGTGATTTATCCAACCCAAGGCTGCCGCCGATCATTAACGGAACGGCAACCGCCCCCGCATACATCACCAGCACATGCTGCAACCCCAGAGTAAAAAGATGGGCAATGGGCAGTATCTCTTCCACTTTATCGATCGGCTTGTCCGCTGCTGCCCCCTTTTCACCGGGCAAAGTAGTATTCAAGTTGGTCATAAAACCTTACTCCTGTACGGCCTTGGTCAGGTTGTCATGCCTGATGGCTACGATTCGAGGGCACAGCCTGATAACCCCCCTGAGAATGGATGTACGGCACGAGTAAGGGCATGCATATTGTGTGCAGAGTGGGCGGTTTTCGGGGGATATAACGTAAGGGATGGTGTTAAATGCGAAAACCATCACAAAAGAGGCTTTTTTTATTTCGATTTTCTTAACATGATATTGGGTGAAAAATAACATTCTTCGCGGGCGTTAGCGGTCGGCTGATAAAATTACCAATATGATTCGTCTCAATTTGAGATATCACCACCGTATCCGGCCGATAAATCGCTAGCAGCGACATGTTGCAATTTTACCAAGCAAAATCGACTACCGCTCGCTAATCCCTTGATCGCCTGTCATTCGTGAGCTTCCAGCGCCAATCATCAAAAATAACGAGCCGATAACCGGCATGATTCCGGTCAACAATTAGCCTGTTAATGGTTTATTTGTGAGCAATGGCTGTATATATTGCCATCACTCAGAGGGAATGAGTCAGGCCGTCCAGCCACTCCATTACAGGGATATACCCAATAAACCTCAAG